>NZ_LN869529.1:847976-1564500 GCF_001244995.1 Intestinimonas massiliensis (ex Afouda et al. 2020) | reverse complement strand
AGCCCGCTGGCGGCCTCAGCCCAGCTTTTGGTCTGGTCGGATATGACGCTGTTCGAGTACCGGGATTATTTTACCCTCAACGAGGCGGAAGCGCTGGAGCTCTTCTGGGGCGTCCGGCAGGACGTGGAGAAGCTGGCTCTGTGCTCCTATTTTGCCGAGGTCACCGAGCTGGTGGCCGAGGAGGGCAGGCCGGACGCCGGGCTTTTGTCCCTCATCCTCAACTCCATGTATGCCCTGGACAAGCTGAAGAAGCCCCTGCCGCTGGTAAAGGCGGCCTTTGAGCTCAAGCTGCTGTGCCTGGCAGGCTACGAGCCGCTGCTGGACGCCTGCGCCGTCTGCGGCCTGCCCGAGCCGGAGCAGCCCGCTCTGGATCTGGCGGAAGGGGTGCTGCGCTGCGGACACTGCGGCAGCGGCGGCGGGCCCGCGCGGGTTTTGGATACCGCTGCCCTGGCCGCCATGCGCCATGTGGTGTACGGCGACCCCAAAAGGCTGTTTTCCTTTGCCCTCCCGCCGGAGAGCCTGTCCCGGATGGCTGCGGCCTGTGAGGGCTTTCTGCTGGCTCAGCTCGACCGGGGATTTCGCACCCTGGATTTCTACAAGACCCTGTAGACCGGAAAAGGAGGCAGTATGCGGCTTTTTATAGTGGATGCCTTTGCAAAGCGGCGGTTTGCCGGGAACCAGGCGGGGGTGGCGCTGCTCCCGGCGGGGGAGGACTTCCCGGAGCCGGGTTTCATGCAGGCCCTGGCCGCCGAGCTCCGGCACTCGGAGACGGCGTTCGTAAAGCGGCTGGGTCCGGACCGGTTCCGGCTGCGCTACTTCACGCCGGAGGGGGAGGTGGACCTGTGCGGCCATGCCACCATCGCCGCCTTCACGGTGCTGCGGGAGGCGGACGGCCTGCCGGTCGGGGGCTGTACCGCCCTGACGCGGGCGGGGGCGCTGGCCATCCAGGTGGAGGAGGAGGCCGTGTGGATGGACATGGCCCCGCCCCGGGTGCTGCGGGCCCTCACCGACCGGGAGGCGGCGGCGGTGTACCGGGCCTATGGCCTGCCGGAGGAGTGTCGTCCTGTTGATCTGCCGGTGCAGGTGGTGAGCACCGGGCTGGCCGACGTCCTGCTGCCGGTGGACAGCGGGGAGACTTTGGCGGCGGCCATCCAGGATGAGGCCGAGGTGAAGCGCCTGTCGGAGGAGCTGGACGTGGTGGGGGTCCACATGTTCTGCCGGACGCCGGGGACCCGGGCGGTGGCCCTGTGCCGGAACTTCGCCCCCCGTTACGCCATCCCGGAGGAGGCGGCCACCGGCACCTCCAACGGGGCGCTGACCTACTATCTGTACCGCCTGGGGCTGGTGGAGGCCGGGGCGGAGAGCCGCTTTTTCCAGGGGGAGTCCATGGGGAAACCCTCGGAGATCCGGACCCGGCTGCTGGAGACCCCGTCGGGCCCCAAGGTACTGGTGGGCGGGCAGGCGGTGCTGTCCCTGCGGTGTGAACTGCTGTGACGACGCAGAGTGAAACATGTGGTCGAGCGGTGCGGATACGCCTGCGTATCCGCACCGCCTTTTTGCAAAAAAGCACAAAATCTTTACATTTTACTTGCCCGCGCTCATTTTGGTGGCGGCGCTCACGCTGACCGCCTGCGGCGGAGGGCAGATCTGCTTCAAAGGGGAGGATATTACCCGCGCCCGGGGGCGCCGACGCAAGCAACTGCGCCGCCAGATGCAGATGATCTTTTAGGACCCCTTCTCCTCGCTGGACCCCTGCCTATGTATGGCGGAGCTGATTGCAGAACTCCTGCGGATATTCAGAGTTTGCCGGACCCACGACGAGGAGGAGCGCCGGGTCAAGGAATTGATGGACACTGTGGGCATCTCGGCCCACATGGCCTGCGCCTACCCCCATGAACTAGATGACGGGCGCCGCCAACGGATCGGCATCGCCCGTGCACTTGCGCTGGACCCGGATTTCGTGGTATGTGACGAGCCGATCTCCGCCCTGGACGTATCCATCCAGGCCTAGGTTCTGAATCTGCTGAAAGAATTGCAGCGTGACAAGGGGCTCGCCTATATGTTCATCACCCACGATCTGTCCGTGGTCCGTCATATCTCCGATGATATCCTGGTAATGTGTAAGGGGCAGATGGTGGAAAAGGCTCCAGCCAAGGAGCTCTTTTGTCGTCCCATGCATCCCTATACCCGGGGACTCATCTCGGCCATCCCTGTTCCCGGCCTCCACCGGGAACGGCGGCACATTCTACTGAAGGGGGAGGTTACCTCGCCGGTGGACCCGGAGTCGGGCTGCCGTTTTTTGGCCCGCTGCCCCTATGCGAAAGAGAGATGCGCCTGCGAACAGCCGACACTGGTGGAGTGCGGCCCGGACCATCTGACGGCCTGCCACTTTATCCATGAGATCTATGGGGCGTAAGTGGGCGGGCGGACCGCCGGTCCTGCTGGCGCTGACCGGCCTTTTGGCTGCACCGGCGGAGGCGGTGGTATACGAGGGTGCAGACGCTGGGGTCGTGGTCGCCGTCAGCGAGGGAGCCATGACGCCCCGGGCTATTGCCCAGTCCTATGGGGCCAGGGTCACGGAGACGGCCCTGGGGGGCTCTGACAGCGGGTGCCTTCCGACAGGCGGGGCAGACCGACGTGGCCATCGCCTGCGGGGGACATCTGGGAAACAGCCTGCCCGGCGGCACCATCACCCTGGCCGATGTCTACCAGGTCTTTGCCGTAGATGGTCAGGTGGTATCCGTCACGATTACGGCCGGAGAGCTCTATCACTTGATGGAACAGGCCGTGAGCGGCACTGCCATTGACGCGGCGGAGCGCATCGATCCGGCGCGGGGCTCCGACGCCTTCCCCCAGACATCGGGCTTCTCCTTCACCTATGACATCTCTCAGGTCCTGGGCCGCCGCAGGTGTATTTTGAAAAAAGGATTCTAAGTCAGGGTGCGCAGGGTCGGGTAGAGGGCCCGAAATACTGGATAGCGTGCCTCATACCGACGTACAATCTCAGCATCCGGAAAGGCTGTGTCCGTGACCTGAAGCGTCCTGGCCGCCAGCTCCTCCAGACTGCCGCAGGCGCCGCAGCCCTTGACCGCCAGCATGGCCGCTCCCATGGCCGGACCCTCGGTCTGAATGTAATCCATAGGAATGTTCAGTACATTTGCCAGGATGTGACGCCACACCGGACTCTTGGCGCCTCCGCCGCAGACAGTGGCCCGCCGGACCTCCGCTCCCACGGATCTGGCGATCTCCAGCGCGTCCCGAAACGCAAAGGCCACGCCCTCCAGCACCGCTTGGGTCATCTGCCCCCGGGAGGTGTCCAGGGAGAGCCCCACAAAGGCGCCCCGGACCGCCGTATCGTTGTGGGGGGTGCGCTCCCCCATCAGGTAAGGAGCAAACAGTACGGGATTGTTGCCTAGCTGGGAAACGTGCGCCTGTTCGCCGCTGAAGTCGCCGCTTTTCAGGATGTTCTCCATCCACCACTGGTTGCAGGCGGCGGCACTGAGCATGCAGCCCATCAGGTGATAGCCGCCGGTGGCATGGGCAAAGGCGTGCAGGGCGTGATTTTGGGGCAGACGGAACTGATCGCAGGTGATAAAAAGGGTGCCCGATGTGCCCAGGGAGAGATTGCAGCTCCCGTCAGTCAGGGTGCCAGTGCCAACGGCGGCCGCGGCGTTGTCTCCCGCCCCGGCGCACACCCGCACAGATTCCGGCAGTCCCAGTGCCCGGGCCGCCTCCGGCCGCAGGGTGCCGGTGACCTGCCAGCTTTCCCGGAGCACCGGAAGCTGCTCTGCACGAATCCCGCAGATCCGCAACATTTCGGCCGACCACTGCTTATGGGCGGTATCCAGCAGGAGCGTGCCGGCCGCGTCGGAATAGTCTGTACTGTGCACGCCCGTCATGCGATAGGCCAAAAAGTCTTTGGGTAGCATGATCTTATCAATTCTGGAAAAACGCTCCCGCTCGTGTGCGCGGACCCACAGGAGCTTGGGGGCGGTAAAACCGGCAAAGGCGATGTTGCCGGTCAGGGCGGAAAGCCGGTCCTCCCCTATTTCCCGGTTGAGCCAGGCGGTCTCCTGGACGGCCCGACCATCATTCCAGAGAATGGCCGGCCGGATTACCTGATCCTCCCAGTCCAGGAGGACCAGACCGTGCATCTGCCCGCCGAAGCTGATGCCGTCCACCGCGGCGGGGTCGAACCCTTCCAGAAGGGCTCGGGTCCCTGCACAGGTCTGGGACCACCAGTCCTCCGGCGACTGCTCTGACCAGCCGTTCCGGGGAAACGAGAGAGGGTACCTCCGCTGTACGGTCCGCAGCACGCGTCCGCTCTGCTCCATCAGCAGCAGCTTGACTGCAGAAGTGCCTAAGTCGATTCCGATATACAGCATAGTATGTTCCCCTTTCAGCATGTCTGCGGCGGCGCGGGCTCTGCAGAGCAGAACAGGATGACAGTGCCGGCGGCCAGGGCTCCGGCTCCCGTCAGCAGCAGGGCGGGTACGCCAAAGCAGTCCAGCAGTATGCCGCCGGTCAGCAGGGAGAGCAGCACGCCCAAGGTGGAAGCCGCGTTGAGATAGGCCTGGCCGCTGATAGCATCTCGGTGCGGAATGACGGCACCGGTGTAGTACACGCTGCTCACGACGAATAGGGCATATCCTAACTGGAGCAGCTCGGTGGACTGAAGCAGAAACAGATTTCCAGAAAAATAGGCCAGGAGCATTTTTGCAGTCAGAAGGACGCAGGACAGCTTCAGCCACTGGTCGCAGCGCAGCTTTCCGATGACCCGCCCGAAAAGAAACAGCACCGGCACCTCCGCGCAGGCGGCGATGGCGGAGGCCACGCCAGTGGCCTCCTCATTTCCACCTTTGAAGGCCACAATCTGATAGATAAAGTTGGACATATAAGTGTGTCCCATCATCAGAAGCACACACCCGCCCAGCAGCAGGGTATAGCGCCGGTAGGTCCGCAGAAACGAGACGTCGAATCCCCGCCGGACGGGCGTCTTTCCCTCTGGAGGCAATGGGGGAGGAAGGAAGCCCGGCCGCTGGGCGCGGTAGGCGTCGGCCGAGGCAAAGAACCAGAGGATACCGACCAGCAGCGCCGCGGAGAGCGCCGCTCCGACGCAGAACATGGCGGAGGTGCCGAACCGCAGCAGTAGGCGCCCCACGATTACCGAGCAGAGGGCGTAGCCCAGAGAGCCGGTGCCCCGTCCGACGCCAAAGTTGACCGGTACGCCAAACTGGATCTCGCACATGGCCGCGGAGTTGAGAAAGGCCGGGAAGAGCTGCAGCAGCAGGCAGTTGATTAGAAACAGGGGGACGGCGCCCCCCCTGGGGATGCCCGCCAGCAGAATCAGATTGTCCGCCAGCAGGACCCCGGCGCCCAGCAATAAAAAACCCCTGAGTGCCCTGCGGCCCCTGCGGTTCAACAGTTCACCAAAAAAGATCTGTCCCCAAAAGCTGAGCCCGGCAGCAATTCCCAGTAGGACTCCGATGAGGGTGTTGTTTAGACCACAGGAGAGCAGGAATACGCTGCTGTAACAGTACAGGCAGCCGTCGATCGCCCATTCCGCTCCCTGCATAAGCGAATAGGACGGTGTGATTGTGGACATGGGGCCGTCTCAACTCCTTGCGGGAGATTTGGAAAATGGCCGCCGTGCAAGTACACAGCGGCCATTCCCAGAAAAGAGGGATGATAGTTTGGGATTAGAGCTCGATGCAGCGCCAGTTGTCCCGGGTGAACAGCTCGGTGCCGGTCTCGGTGATCCGGTAGCAGTCCTCGAATCGAAACCCGTACTCCTTGGAGCGGAAGAAGTGGTCGCCTGCAATGGTCATGCCGGGCTTCAGCTCGGTGGGGTTGTTGAAGCGGAACGTGGGGGGCTCCCCCTCGAAGACGCCGATGCCATGGGAGGCACTGGCCGGAGGAGGTCCATAGCCGTGGTCCACGAACCAGTCGTAATACTTTTGATAGACGGCCTCGGAGGTCATACCGGGTTTGACCCACTCGCAGATAAGCCGCTCATGGAGGTCCAGCATGAAGTCAATCTCCTTTTTCATGGAGTCGGGCATCTTGCCGAAAAGGATGGGGCGGCCGTAGGCAGAGGCGTATCCTGCATAGTGGCAGCCGATGTCAATGTTGATGAGGGTGTCGCGGCCCAGCTTGTTGTGGGTGCTGCGGCCGATGCCGCTGCGGCTGCGGTAGCCGGAGTAGCACAGGATAGGGAAAGAGGGCCCCTCACCGCCGTTCTTATACAGCTCGGCGGCCAGCACACCTTCCAGCTCGTACTCGGTCATGTCGGGATGGATTTTGCCCAGAGCGTCGTTGAAGGCCTTCTGGGAGAGGAGACAGGCTTCGCGCACCATTTCCTGCTCATAGGCGGACTTGTTCATGCGCAGGTCGATGAGCAGGTCGCCGCAGTCGATGACCTCGCCGCTGGGCTGAACGGCGGCACAGATCTGCTCATAGAGGGGGTGCGGGGTGATGTTGTAATCAGCCAGGCCCAGACGTTTGACACCCTTGCCGCCGGTGACCTCGCCAAACAGCTCACTCAGGCTGTGATATGTCACGCCGATCCAGTCGCGCACCGGCCCGCTGGTGTGGCCGAAGGCGGAGCAGCCGCGGACGGCGTCCATGCCAAAGGGAGTCTGGCCGCCAAACTCGGGGGCCTCGCCGCCGATCAGCACCAGTGGCGTGCCGGTACGGCCCACCAAAACGCCGCCCACCTCAAACAGCGGCCAGTATTTACTCAGGTAGAAGACGTTTTCATACACGCCGGTATCGGCATAGCAGAGGACCGCGTCTAGGTCCCGCTCGGCCATCTTGGCCTGAAGACGATGTATCCTCTCAAAATAATCGCTGTCGGGGATCGTTTTTACCATAAAAGCACACCTCAATTTTTCATTTCAGCCCGTCTTTCCCCGCAAACCTACTGCTGCTATAGAAAAAACTTTATTGAAAGATGGTTGAAAGTGACTTTTAATATAGCATACACCCGTTAGTTTGTAAAGGGCGTCTCAGTCAATTTTTCCTAAACACTCTAAAAACTAAATAAATTTGTAGATTAAAACAAAATATATTTGTCTTATTTGGCTAAATTATTAAACGATTGTAACTTTACATCGCTGTGGAGAGATGGTAGTATAATTATAACTTACTTGCTTTCTAATAACAAGAAAGAAAGCTTGCAGGAGGTGCCGTATGTCCAAGGGCGGAATCGACCTCAGAACGCTGAGTGATGCGAACCGCATCCATGTTTTGAAGATTATCCATGAGCAGAAGAGCATTTCCCGGACTGAACTGGCCGGAATGACTGGGCTGAGCCTTTCGGCGGTCTCACGGATCGTCAAACAGCTCATTGAAGACGGCTTTGTTTTGGAGACGGGTTACGGCGACTCCAGCGGCGGCCGGAAGCCCATCACCATCCGGGTCAACCCCTTGGCGGGATACGTCATCGGCGTGGATTTCAGCAAAACCAAGGCCAATGCCGGGGTATTCAACTTCTGCGGTGAGATGATCTTTCAGTACGTGGCTCCCATCCATGGACGCGCCTATTTGGATGGTTTATACGAGGCCATTGACAACTGCGTTGCCTTTCTACACGCCAAGGAACGCCTTATGCTGATCTACTGCGGCGTCCGGGGACTGATCGACAGCAACACCGGTACCATTTTGTCCTCCACCACCTTCGGGTGGGAGAATATTCCCCTGCGGCAGCTCCTGACCGACCGCTACTCCGTGCCGGTGGGGCTGGATATCAATGCCAGGCTGGCAGCTCTGGGCGAGTGGAAAACGGTTTACGACGATTCGGTGGACGATCTGGTCTATGTTACTACCTCCTGGGGCATCTGCGCCGGGGTGATCTCCCACCGGGAGCTGTTCCGAGGCGGCTGGGGCATGGCGGGTGAGATCGGAAACACCATTAATTTTACCGGCGAGGGGAACCCTTTCCTGCGGAATCTGGAGGAATCCTGCGGCGGCCAGATGCTGATCCGGCGTGCCCAGGAGAGCTGGGGCGCGCAGGACAATTTTCTGCTGCGCAAGCTGACGGGGGACTGTGCCGACAAGGTGACGGTGGAGGACATCGTGGCCGCGGCCAACTCGGGCGACGCATTTGCCGTCCGGCTGGCCCGGGAGGCGGCCGCCGTGCTGGCTCTGGGGCTGTTTAACGTGGTCTATATCTATAACCCAAAGGTCGTCGTTATCGGCGGGCTGCTCTCCGAGATGGGGGATATCGTGCTGGAGCCCATAAAGAAGATTTTGCGCCAGCGTCTCCCTGAGCTGATCTATCGCCAACTGAAGGTGGAACTCACGGTTTTGGGTAGCCGGGCCAGCCTGGTGGGCGCGGCGGAGGCTGCCTTCCATGTGATTTTTACTAGTCCAATCGGCGACCCGCACGGCCACAACAATATGCTCTGCGTCGGGACTTGAATAGTAAATAGCCCTGTCGCTATTCGCTATAAAAGAGAAAAATCAATTAAAACAGGAGGAAACATCATGAAAGCCAAAAAGACACTGTCCTTGCTCCTCTGCGCTTCCGTCATCGTGGGTATGCTCGGCATGATGAGCGGCTGCAGCAACAGCACGTCCCAGAGCCCCAGCCCCAGCGCCAGCGCACCCGCGGAGAGCGCCCCCGCCGAGACCGGTACCGCCAGCCTGCTGGACCAGATCAAGAGCTCCGGCGTGATGGTGGTCGGCACCAGCGCCACCAACGCCCCCTGGGAGTCCATTGATGCCGACGGCAACTACGTGGGCTATGACATGGACCTAATCAATGAAATTGCCTCCCGCATGGGGGTCGAGGTCCAGATCGAGGATATGGCCTTCGACGCTTTGGTGGCCGCTGTCCAGACCGGTAAGGTCAATGTGGCCATCGCCTCCATGGGCGCGAAGGAAGAGCGCAAGGAGAAGGTCGATTTCACCCAGATGTATCATCAGCAGATGAACGTATACATTGCTCAAAAGGATTCCGATATCTCCATCGCCAATATGGAGGACATCGCCGCCTACAACGTGGGCGTGCAGAGCGGCACCCTGCCCGACCAGTACATTACCGGTCTGGTGGACGCCGGAAAGATGAAGGATTCCCAGGTTTCCCGCTATGAAGCCCCTGAAAACATGATTCTGGACCTGGAGGCCGGCCGTATCGACCTGGTGGCCGGCGATAAGAACCAGGCCAAGGTCTTTGAGGGCATGTATAACGTCAAGATTATCTACGAGTGCTCCTTCTTTGGCACCGGCGAGAACATCGCCGTCCCCAAGAATCAGCCCGAGCTGCTCGGCGAGCTGGACGGTATCCTGGACGACCTGCGTGAAGAGGGCTTCCTGGACGAGCTGGCCCTGAAGTGGGAAGTGGACTGAGTAACGCCATATCGGCAACCAACCAAAATCCATCGCCGCAGCGGGCATTTCCGCCCGCTGCGGCCCTCAAAAACCAGGGAGAGACGGAACGAATCGGCGCGCACAGGCGCGCATGTCCCGGCTGAATTGACCGCGCAGCGCATGTGTGCGGGGATTTGTTTCGTGTTTACCCGGACCCATGGGAAGAGGTCTTTATGGAACTGACATTCAACAGATTATTTACATATCTGATCCCCTATCTTTTAGGCGGTATCTCGGTGACCCTCTCGGTCTCCTCCCTGGCCCTCGTGATTGGAGCAGTGGGCGGTTTGCTGCTGGCCTTCCTGCGGGTATACGGCGGGCGGGCCGTCCAGGTGCTTATGACGATCTTCAGTGCGGTGTTCCGTGCCATCCCCCAGACCATCCTGCTCCTGCTGCTCTACTTCGTCATCGCCGGTTCAATCAACATCTCTGCGTACTGGGCGGGTACGCTCTCTCTGGCGGTCATAAGCTGCGTTTATCAACTGGAGATTTTCCGCTCCGCCATCGAGTCGGTGGATTACGGCCAGATGATGGCCGCCCGCGCCATCGGAATGTCCCATTTCAAGGCGGTCTTTTACATCATTCTGCCCCAGGCACTGCGCCGGGCCCTGCCCTCCTGGGCCAATGAGGCCGCCGGCGTGATCAAGGCGTCGTCCCTAGTGTATATCATCGGCGTGGTCGAGATTATGCGGCTGGCCCAGTATGAAATTGCCCGGAGCCGACAGCCCTTTGCGGTCTACATTGCCGTTGCGCTCATCTACTTCGCCTGCACCTACCTGACCAACTTTGCGCTGCGCAAAGTGGAAAGACGCCTGGCGATTCCCGACATTTCTTAACTGCGAGGTCATGTAAAATGGGTAAAGAAATCATCCGTCTGGAAGGCATTAAAAAGTCCTATGGCCAAAGTGAGGTTCTGAAGGGGATTGATCTGTCTGTCAACGAATCTGAGGTAGTCGTCCTTCTGGGGCCCAGCGGCACCGGCAAGAGTACGCTGCTGCGCTGTATCAACCTCCTTACTGTTCCGACCGAAGGCCATGTGTGGGTCAGTGGTCAGGAGCTGACGGCCCCCAAGGTCAACATCAATCACGCCCGTGAGCACCTGGGTATGGTGTTTCAGGAGTTTAACCTGTTCGCCCACCTGCGGGCCATCGACAACGTGGCGGTGGGGCTGACTAAGGTGCTGGGCGTGAAGAAGGCGGAGGCCCAGGAGAAGGCCCGGATTGAGCTGGAGCGGGTAGGCTTAGGCGACAAGCTGGATCTGTACCCCGGCCAGCTCTCCGGAGGCCAGAAGCAGCGGGTGGCTATTGCCCGTGCTCTGGCCATGGACCCGGAGGTCATGCTCTTCGACGAGCCCACCTCGGCCCTGGACCCGGAGCTTATCGGCGAAGTACTGGAGGTCATGCAGAAGCTGGCCCAGGAGGGCATGACTATGGTCTGCGTGACCCATGAGATGCACTTTGCCCGCCGTGTGGCCAACCGCATTGTCTTTCTGGAGGGCGGCGTGATCGTGGAAGAGGGGACGCCTGACGAGTTTTTCGAGCATCCCAAGACCGAACGTGCCCGCCAATTCCTCGGTAAGTTTGAAAGCCAGTTCGACTGAGGAGGGGTTATTATGAATGTAAACTTTCTGGAAATTGCCATTCCCGCATTCTGCCGGGGCGCCCTCATTACCTTGGAGATGTCGGCCATCTCCCTGCTCCTGGGCCTAGCGGTGGGGATACCCTTGGCCTTTGCCAGAGTCTATGGCGGTAAGATACTGCGCAATTTCAGCCTGGCCTATTCGGAACTGATGCGAGGCACGCCCGTATTGGTGCAGCTCTTCATCGTCTATTACGGTCTGCCCCAGTTTGGCCTGGTGCTCTCTCCCATGGTGGCCGGCTGCCTGACCATGGGGCTGAATTCGGCGGCCTATCAGATCGAATATTTCCGGGGAGCCATCCTCTCCATCGGCCCCGGTCAGATGATGGCCGCACGGGCCCTGGGGATGTCCCAATTCAAGGCGATTCGCGTGATCCTGATGCCGCAGGTTTTCCGTATCGTCCTGCCCACCTGGGCCAACGAGGCCATCTCCATGATTAAAAATACGTCAGTGTGTTATCTGATTGCCGTGCCCGAGCTGATGACCCAGGCCAAGATCATGATTTCTCGGTTCTACAACACCATTGAGTCCTACTCCACTGTGGCGATTTTTTACCTGGTGATCATTGGCGTGATGACCATCATTTTCTCCGTGGCGGAGAAGAAGATCAAGATTCCCGGTCTGACCATAGAAAAGGCCAAAAAATAACGCCGCACCTGGGCGCTCCCGGAACAGCTTACGAGCTGTTCCGGGAGCGCTCTTTTGCTGTGGGCCAAGGCAGAAGGTGCAATCTGCGGAGAGAAAACGATGCATGAAGTATTGCATCGGATGCAAAAACAGGCTATGATAAATATAATCCATCAGGTATATCCAATGCGATTGGGTGGAAGCCTGCAGGCGACTGCCACGATGCTTGGAAGGAAAGCAGGAACTATGACCGATTTGTTTGAAAAATCCATTCAGACTCTGGAACTGCCCCGCGTGCTGGGCCTTCTGGCCGACCAGGCGGTGACAGAGGAGGGCAAGGAGCGCTGCCGGGCCCTGCGGCCACTCACGGACGCCGACGACGTGCAGCGCCGACTGGCCGAGACCTCGGCGGCCCTGAGTATGCTGGTCCTGCGGGGCACGCCGTCGCTGTCCGGTGTCAAGCCGGTGGCCGCTGCCCTCCAGCGGGCCTACATGGGGGGCGCGCTGAACACCCGGGAGCTGCTGGACATCGCCGCCCTGCTGCGCTGCGCCCGGTCCGCCCGGGACTACGCCACCGGGGAGGGGAATCAGAAGACCTGCATCGACCACCTTTTCGTCTCCCTGACCGCCAACCGCTTCCTGGAGGACAAGATTTCCGGCTCCATTCTGGGGGAGGACGAGATCGCCGACGCCGCCAGCCCGGAGCTGGCCGACATTCGGCGGCATATCCGGGCCTCGGCCTCCAAGGTGCGGGACATCCTGCAAAAGCTGATCTCCTCTTCTCAGGCCAAGTACCTCCAGGAGTCCATCATCACCATGCGCTCCGGCCGGTATGTGGTGCCGGTGAAGGCGGAGCACAAAAACGACGTCCCCGGCCTGGTCCACGACGTGTCCGGCTCCGGCGGGACCTTTTTCATCGAGCCGATGGGGGTGGTCAAGACCAACAACGAGCTGCGGGAGCTCCAGGCCCGGGAGGAAAAGGAGATCGAGCGCATCCTGCGGGAGCTCTCCGCCGACTGCGCCGGGCATAAAGAGGATATCATCCAGGACTACGATCTGCTGGTGATGCTGGATGTGATCTTTGCCCGGGCCAAGCTGTCCACCCGGATGGATGCCAGCGAGCCCAGGCTGGGCCGGGGCGGTATCGAGCTGAAAAAGGCACGCCATCCCCTGCTGGACCCGGCCAAGGCGGTGGCCAACGACCTGCGGCTGGGGGATGGCTTCGACACGCTGGTCATCACCGGCCCCAACACCGGCGGCAAGACCGTGACCCTCAAGACCATCGGCCTTCTGACGCTGATGGCCCAGTGCGGTCTCCACATCCCGGTGGCCGACGACAGCCGGGTAATGGTCTTTGACCATGTGCTGGCCGATATCGGGGACGAGCAGTCCATCGCACAGAACCTGTCCACCTTCTCCTCCCACATGGTGAATATCGTGGGCATCCTGGGCCAGTGCGGGCCGGGGACCCTGATCCTCTTCGACGAGCTGGGAGCGGGCACCGACCCGGTGGAGGGCGCGGCCCTGGCCGCCGCCATCATCGAGTCCGCCCGGGAGCGGGGGGCGCTGGTGGCCGCTACCACCCACTATGCCGAGCTGAAGGTCTACGCCATGACCACCAGGGGGGTGGAGAACGCCTCCTGCGAGTTCGACGTGGAGACCCTGGCCCCCACCTATAAGCTGCTCATCGGCGTGCCGGGCAAGTCCAACGCCTTTGCCATCTCCCGCCGTCTGGGGTTGCCCCAGGCGATCATCGACAAGGCCGCCGAGCGCATCGACGCGGAGAACGTCCGTTTTGAGGATGTGCTGACCCAGCTCGACCGCCAGCGCCAGGAGATGGAGCGGGAAAAGGATGCGGCCCGGAAGCTGCGCCGGGAGATGGAGGACTCCGCCAGGACCGCCCGGGAGTACCGAGAGCGGCTGGAGAAGGAGAAGGCCAAGGCGGTGGAGAAGGCCCAGGCCGAGGCACGCGCCATCATCCAGGAGGCCCGGGACACCGCCGATCAGGTTTTTGCCGAGCTCAACGATATGCGCCGCCGCCAGGAGAAGGAGGCGAGCTGGCAGGAGCAGAACGACCGCCGGGCCGGCCTGCGCCGCCGCCTCAACGAGGCGGAAGACGCCATCGGCGGCGGACGGGAGGACCTGCCCCCGCCGCCCCCCACCCGGCCCGCTGCGGCCGGGGACACGGTGGAGCTGGTAAAGATGGGCACCCGGGCCACCGTGCTGTCGGTGAACAGGGACGGAGGGCTCCAGCTCCAGGCGGGCATTCTGAAGATCACCGCCAGGCAGTCGGAGGTGCGAGTGGTGGAGGGCGAGGCCCAAAAGACCCAGAAGGAGGCCCAGCGGTTCGTCCAGCGGGCGGAGCACAAGCTGCGCTCCCTGGGGGCCTCGCCGGAGGTGGACCTGCGGGGCATGATGACCGACGAGGCCATCGGGGTGCTGGACCAGTTCCTGGACAGCGCCGTCATGGGCAAGCTGACCCAGGTCACCGTCATCCACGGCAAGGGCACCGGTGCAGTGCGTAAGGCGGTGCGGGAGCACCTCAGGCGCAGCCGCTACGTCAAGACCTTCCGGCCCGGCCGCTATGGCGAAGGCGAGGACGGCGTGACGGTGGTGGAGCTGAAATAGGTTATGGAAACAGGGCAAAAACAGGGGATATCGTCATATCGATGGTTTTGTTTGTGAAAAGTGCAAAGGGCCTTGCGGGAATTTGTGCAAAATGTCATTGACGGTTTGACACAAATTTGGTATGCTATAGAGGTGCAAACAATGTTTTTGTTTGAGGGGGAGAACACAATGTATATCAAAGAGGCGGTCGTGAACAATCAGGTAGGTCTCCACGCCAGACCCGCCACGTTCTTCATTCAGAAGGCCAATGAATTTAAGAGCTCCATCTGGGTGGAAAAGGATGAGCGCAGAGTAAATGCGAAAAGCCTGTTGGGTGTCCTCTCTCTTGGCATCGTGAAGGGCACCGCAATCAACCTCATCGCCGACGGACCCGACGAGAAGGAGGCCGTGGAGGCGCTCATCGAACTCATCTCGTCCAACTTCTCGGAGTAAGACCTTCGAACTCTAGAAAAAGCGCCGCGTTGAGCGGCGCTTTTTTTCACCTCGGGAGGGGTGAGCCATGCCGATCAATCCCTATGTCAACCAGTATAACCGCCAGTTGGACGCCATCCGGCGCCGGGAGGCCAAGCTGTTTCGGGTGCGCGCTCCGCGGAACGCACCCGGCGGAAGCCTGATGGCCAAAATCGAGGAAAGAATTCCGGAAAAGCTGCGGGGGACTCTGGATACCGCCTTCTACACCGCCTTTCAGGTGCTGTTCCAGCAGGGGACCGGCCTGCTGAAAAAGACCATACCGGAGAAAAAGCTTCGGGGGGAGCGGTATATCCGGGAATACTTCCTCAAGGAGGACCCCAGCGCCGAGCACGTCCGAGCCTTCCATAAGAGCGGCAGCCGGGGCGGAGCGGCGGCCACCGCTGCGGCCACCCTGGAGGGCTGCGCCCTGGGCCTGCTGGGGATGGGGCTGCCCGATATCCCCATCCTGATGACCCTGCTTCTCCGTGCGGTGTATCAGACTGCCCTGCGCTATGGTTTCCCCTACGACACCCGGGAGGAGCGCTACTACATTCTGCTCCTGCTGTGCGCCGCCCTGACCAGGGGGGCGGAGCGGAAGGACTACAGCGACCGGGCCGACGGATTCGGGCGGGCCATCGACCACGGGGAGCGGCCGCCCTTTGACCTGGACGCCCAGATGGGGGAGACCTCCAGGGCCCTGGCTGACGCCATGCTGGTGGTGAAGTTCATCCAGGGCACTGCCGTCGTGGGCGTGGTGGGGGGCGCCTGCAACTTTTCCGCCAGCCGCCGGGTGACCGAGGTGGCCAATTTGAAATACCAGAAGCGGTTTTTGGAGAAAAAGCGGAGGGGGCTGTGATGAAGAGGGAGATAACGCCGGAGCCGGTGCTTCGGGGAAGACTGCGCATGTGGCTGGGAGTCCGGTATTTCCGCGCCCGACGATGGGTCTGGTGGCATGTGGGCGGGACGGCCTATGCCCGGCGGAGGACCGCCCCCGACTGTCCCCACCTGTGGATGGCCCACGCCACGCCCCTGGTACGGAGGCTCCGGGACGTGGACCTGTGGATGCAGGAGAACAAGGTGCGAAACCTGCGCCTGGCCGCCGCCCGGCTGGATGGAATGACTCTGCTGCCCGGGGAGACGCTCTCCTATTGGCGGAGCATCGGCAATCCCACGCGGCGAAAGGGTTATGTGGAGGGGATGCTTCTGCGAAACGGCCGGGTGGTCCCCGGCGTGGGCGGGGGCCTGTGCCAGTGCTCCAACCTCCTCTATTGGATGACCCTCCACACGCCGCTTACGGTCACCGAACGGCACCGGCACGGGTATGACGTCTTTCCCGACGCGGACCGGACCCAGCCCTTCGGCAGCGGGGCCACCTGCTTTTACAACTATCTGGATCTGACCATCCGCAACGATACCCCCGACACATGGCGGCTGATGCTGCGGGTGACGGACACCCATCTGGAGGGAGAGTGGCGGTGCAGCGCTCCGCAGACCCTCCGCTATGAGGTGTACGAGAAGGAACACTATTTCCAGGGGGAATACTGGGGCGGCTATACCCGCCATAACGCCCTGTACCGCCGGGTTTTGGACCTGAAGGGCGTTCTGCTGGGGGATGAATTCGTATGTGAAAACCACGCTCTGATGATGTATTCCCCCATGCTGCCGGAAGAAAGGTGGTGCAATCCCATTGACCTTTGACGAACGGAAAGAAAAGCCCACGGCCTATCCCCACAGGATGCGCCATCCTGCGGGGCCCCGTGGATTTGACATCCTCGGGTGAAGTGAATTCACCCTGCGGCAAGGTTTTGGGCACGGCCCAAAACGCTTGAACGCGCCGACGCGCGGTTGGCTGCGCCCATGCGGCAGGCCGCGATACACCGAACGGAGACCAAGGTGGTGCAATCCCATTGACCTTTGACGAACTGAAAGAAAAAGCCCACGGCCTGCCGCTGAAGCCCGGCGTCTACATCATGCAGAACGCCAAAAACGAGGTCATCTATGTGGGCAAGGCCAAGGCTCTGAAAAATCGGGTGTCGCAGTATTTTGCCAATCTGGCCTCCCACACGGAAAAGACCCGGGCCATGGTGAGCCAGATCGACCACTTCGACGTCATCATCGCCGACTCGGAGTTCGAGGCCCTTATTTTGGAGTGCTCCCTCATCAAGCGGCATCAGCCCAAGTACAACATCCTTTTGAAGGACGACAAGGGCTACCCCTATATCCGCCTGTCGGTGCACGAGCCCTACCCCCGCTTTTCCCTGGTCAACCGCCCGGCGGAGGACGGGGCCCGGTACTTCGGGCCCTATGGCAGCCGGGGGGCCAGCCAGGACATCATCGACGCTCTGAAGGCCGCCCTCCGCCTGCCCCAGTGTCAGAAGCGGTTCCCCCGTGACATCGGCAAGGAGCGGCCCTGTCTCTACTACCGTATGGGCCAGTGCGACGGCTACTGCCGCAGGGAGATGGACCAGAGCCGGTACGGCGAGGCCATGGACCAGGCCGTCCGGCTGCTGGAGGGCAGGTACGACGAGGTGGTGAACGACCTCCAGGCCGAAATGGAGCGCGCAGCCGCCGAGCTGCGGTTTGAGCGGGCCGCCGAGCTGCGGGACCGCATCCGGTCCATCGAGCTGCTGGGCAAGCGGCAGAAGGTGGTGGCCGGCAGCCTGGCCGACACCGACGTGGTGGGCTTCCACCGGGGGGAGGCCAAAAGCTGCTTTGTGGTCCTGCACTATGTGGACGGCGACCTGGCGGCCAAGGACATGGAGCTCATCGACACGCCCATGGAGGAGGAGCGGGAGGACACCGTCTCCGCCCTGGTGAAGCAGTACTACGGCGGGCGGGGCAGCCTGCCCCGGCAGATCCTGCTGCCCTGCGAGATCGAGGACGAGGTGCCGGTGCTCCGGATGCTCTCCGAGGCCTGCGGACGGCGGATGGCCCTGATGACCCCCCGGCGTGGGGCCAAGATGGACCTCATCCGCCTGGCCAACAAGAACGCCGTGGAGGAGGTGGAGCGAGCCACCAGTCGGGAGGAACGGCAGTCCAGGCTGCTGGAGGCCCTGGGACGGATGCTGGCCCTGGAGCGGGGCCCTGAGCGCATCGAGGCCTACGACATCTCCAACACCGGCGACGCCGACATCGTGGCCTCCATGACCGTCTTTGTCCATGCCCGACCCCTGAAGCGGGACTACCGCCATTTCAAGCTCCGGGACCTGGAGCACGCCGATGACTACGCCTCCATGGAGCAGGTGCTCACGAGGAGATTCCGGCGGTATCTGGACGGGGACGAAAAGTTCGGAAATCTGCCCGACGTGCTCTTCATTGACGGCGGAGAGAACCACGCCAGGGTGGCCGTCCGGGTGCTGGAGGCCCACGGACTGGATATCCCGGTGTTCGGCATGGTGAAGGATGACCGGCACCGGACCCGCGCCCTGGTGACGCCGGAGGGGCGGGAGATCGGCATCCAGCAGAATCAGGCCATTTTTTCCTTTGTGGGCCGTATCCAGGAGGAGACCCACCGCTTTGCCATCGAGTTCAACCGGCTCCAGCGGAAGAACCGGGTCCAGGGCTCGGTGCTGGACCAGATCCCCGGCGTGGGCGACAAGCGCCGGGCCGAGCTGCTCAAACGCTTCAAGAGCGTAAAGAACGTCAGGGCTGCCTCTCTGGCCGAGCTGGAGGAGGCGGTGCCCAAGAACACGGCCAGAGCCGTGTATGACTTTTTCAACCGGCCGGAGGGGGAGCCATGACCATGAAACGATTGCGCATGCTGCTCCCCATGCTGATGCTGTGCCTGATTTTGGCCGCCTGCGGCGGGGGCGGCGGGGCGGAGATTACGCCTGCCGCCGATGTGACTGCGGCGCAGGCGGCACAGGCCGTCTGGAACAGCCAGCCCGACCGGGAGGGACTGGAGGCCCTGGAGGGGGACGGCCTGTCCGACCACCTGGCCGACTTCTGCGGGCTGGAGGACTGGGAAGAGGGGGCGGTGTATGCCGCCTCCGGCGTGGACGCCCGGGAGATCACGGTGGTGCTGCTGCCCGACGAAGACGCCGCCCAGGCGGCGGGAGAGAGGCTGGAAGTCTACCGCCAGAGCCGCCAGGGGGACTTTTTCGGCTACGCCCCGGAGGAGGCCGAGCGGCTGGACAAGGCCGCCGTCCTGACCGTCGGGCGCTTTGCCGCCCTGCTGGTCTGCGAGGACATGGACGCGGCCCGGTCCGCCTTTGAGGCCGCTCTGGCCGGGGAGCCGGTCTTTGCCCCCGTACATACGCAGACGCCGGACCCTGCCCCGAGTCCGTCGGAGCCGCCGGAACCCACGCGGACCCTGCCGGAGCCGGCAAGCCCACCCTCTCCGTCGCCTGACCCGGAGCCCACCCCCGCCGGGGTGCTCAACCCGGACCTGGACGTCAGCGGCTTCGTACCCTACGTCCAGCCCAATGCCTCCGTGATGGAGCTCTATGACACCAGCGCCATTCAAAGGGCGTGGGAGAGCGGAGACGACAGCGGCCTGAGCGACAAGGATCGGGAGATCCTGGAGCGGTGCCGGGAGGTGCTGGGCGAGGTCCTCACCGAGGGAATGAGCGCATATGAAATGGAACTGGCGGTACATGACTGGCTGGTGGAGTGGGGAAGCTATGACCGCACGGTGTATGACAATCCCAACCACAGTGGCCGCACCGGCTACCGGGACCCCTGGGGGATGCTGGTGGGGGGCTACGGCAACTGTCTGGGCTACTCCAGCACCTTCCAGCTTTTGATGGACCTGTCCGGGGTGGAGTGTATCACCGTGGTCGGAGCGGCCTTCGGCTCCCGGGAGGACCACGCCTGGAACATGGTGAAGCTGGACGGGGAGTGGTACTGCGTGGACGTGACCTGGGACGACCCCACCGGTGCGGCCAGGAACGGCAGACATCACCGCTATTTCAACGTGACCAGCGCCTATCTGCGGGAGACCGACCATCAGTGGGACTATCGGAATGTGCCGGAGGCCACGGCGGCCGCGTATGCCTGGAAGGCGGACTAAATTTGAGGAAAAGGAGACTGCACCTATGCGCGTCATCACAGGAGAGGCCCGGGGCCGGCGGCTGAAGGAGCTGTCCGGCATGGACACCCGGCCCACCACCGACAAGGTGAAGGAGTCCATGTTCAACATCGTCCAGTTCGACATCGAGGGGCGAAAGGTACTGGACCTGTTCGCCGGCACGGGCCAGCTCGGCATCGAGGCGCTGTCCCGGGGGGCGGAGTCCGCCGTCTTTGTGGACGTGCGCAAGGACGCCGCCGCCCTCATCCGGGAGAACCTGGCCCACTGCGGCTTTGCCGGCCGGGCCCGGGTGGTCCAGGGGGACTATCTGGCCTTCCTCACCGGCTGCCGGGAGAAGTTCGACCTGGTCTTTCTGGACCCTCCCTACGCCAGCGGTTTTCTGGAAAAGGCGCTGGAAACCATTGCCGCGATTGACATTGTGTCGGAAAATGGTATAATAGTCTGCGAAAGTGCGCAGGAAACGGTCCTGCCGGAGCTGCCGGCCCCCTATGCGGTGGGGCGGGAATACCGCTACGGCAAGATCAAGCTGACCACGTGCCGGCGCACGGTGTGACGGTCTCCGGACCAGTTCAAAACCCATAGGGGGCGTGTGTCCATGAAGATCGCCATTTATCCCGGCAGCTTTGACCCTCTGACTCTGGGCCACTTGAACATCATCAAACGGGCGGCCCGCTGCTTCGACAAGCTCATCGTCTGCGTCATGGTGAACTCCCAGAAAAAGGGGCTGTTCTCGCCCGAAGAGCGGGTGGAGCTCATCCGGCGGGTGGTGAAGCAGCTCCCCAACGTGGAGGTGGATGCCTCCGCCCTGTTGCTGGCGGAGTATGCCCGGCAGCGCCGGGCCCGGGTGATCGTCAAGGGCCTGCGGGCCTTCTCCGACTTCGAGGCTGAGGTGCAGATGGCAGTGGTCAACCGCAAGCTCAATCCCAACATTGACACGATGTTCCTGCCCTCCAACGAGAAGTACACCTATCTCAGCTCCACGGTGGTGAAGGAGATGGTGCGTTATGGGGCGGACCTGTCCGATTTCCTGCCCCGGGAGATCATCGAGGACGTAAAAAAGAAAATGGACGACAGCAGGAGGGAAAATTAGATGGCGACCGGTGTGGAAGAACTGGTGGATATGCTCTTTGCCATGATCGACGAGGCCAAAAGCGTACCCCTGAGCAGTGAGAAGTGCATCATCGAGCGGGACCGGGCCCTGGACCTGCTGGACGATATCAAGGCGCAGTTCCCCATGGAGTTTGGCGAGGCCAAGAAGCTGCTGGCGGCGCGGGCGGACTATATCGCCTCCGCCAAGCGGGAGGCCGATCTGATCCGCAAGCAGGCAGAGGACAGGGCCAAGCAGCTTCTGGACGAGGATGAGCTGATGGCCCAGGCCAGGCAGAAGGCCAACGGGATCGTCAAGGTGGCCGAGGAGCGCAGCCGGGAGCTGCGCCGGGCGGCCAACGAGTACTGCGAGGACGCTCTGCGCCGGACGGAAGAGGCGGTGAGCGAGGCCCACGAGGAGATCAAGCGCTCCCGGGCCCGATTCCGGGCCGCCGCCGGTGCGGCGGGCGGGGCTGCGGCGGCGCAGGGCCGCGCGGTCTATGACGCCGAGGCGGAGCAGTAACGGAAAATACACACGCGGGACCCCGTGCGGGGTCCCGCGTCTTTTTTGCGCTTATTCCAGTGGCTCGGCCCCCAGAGTTTTGCCCGAGCCGGTCACCCGGTAAAAGGCGTAGGTCTCCCGGGGGAGTCCGCTCTCCGCCAGGGCGGTCCGGGCGGCGGAAAGATGGGCCGGGTGAAGGCGGAGGGCCATACCGCAGCCCAGCGAGATCTCCCGCAGCACCGGCATGACCACCGCCGGGCAGACCCCGGTCAGGGCCTGCCGGGCCCGGATAGCGGCATGGGTGGAGGCGAAGGAGATCAGACAGTAGTCCGGCTCCATCACAGGGTGATGACCTTGGCGGCGGCCTGCATCCGGGACACGATGTCGAACATGTTGCTCACCGTACCCGCCTGGAGCCGGTCGGTCAGGCCGTAGAAGCTGAGGCAGGTGCCGCAGACCAGTACCTCCACCCCGCGGTCGGTGAGCGTTTGGACGTGGGCGGCTACCTGGTCGTCCAGGGTGGGCAGCTTGACCCCGTCGTTCATGAAAAGCACGCTCTCGGGCAGCGCGTCCCCCTCCGCCAGGGTGTAGAAAAACATGCGCATCAGGTTGGCGCCCAGCTCCCGGTCGCCGGAGCCGATGATGTCCCGGCCCACAAAGACGGCGTAGCCCCGGCCGGGCAGGGGTGCGTCGGCCTCCCGCTGGCAGGCGGTGGGCGCGCTCACACCCGAAGCGCGGGTGAAATTCAGGGCATGGCCGCCGCCGGGAAGGCCGCGGACGGCGACGGTGAAGCCCTGGTGGTCGGCCAGCCGGGACAGATTTTCCACGGCGGCGGGGTCGTCCACCTCAATGGTGAAGCTGGTCTCCCCGGCGGCGATGGCCTTTTTGGCCAGGACCACGGGCACAGGGCAGCGCTGGCCCTTGGCGTCGATACATTGGGACATGAGCGGATTCCTCCTTTTAGCCTCTGCGGTAGGTACGGGTGATGTGTTTCAGCCGGCCGGACACGTCGGAGTTGAGGGCGTCCTGACGGACCCGCCAGGACCAGTTGTGGGGGCCGGTGGTGCCGGGGGTGTTGATCCGTGCGTCCGCCCCCAGGCCCAGCACGTCCTGCAGGGGGGCGATGGCCAGCCGGGACGGGGCGGCCCAGGCGCCGCAGACGGCCCCCCAGCCGAAGCCCTCGTCGGCCCGGAGCCGCAGGTAATCGGAGGCAAAAGCCCGTTCCGCCGGGCTGGCCTCCTGAAACAGCCACTGGACGAAGGTGGGGGTGTCATGGGTGCCGGTGTAGACCACCGCGTCCGTCGGGCAATTGTGGGGCAGATAGGCGCTCTCGCCCACGGGGTCGAAGGCGTAGATCAGGATCTTCATACCAGGCAGGCCGGAGCCCGCGATAAAGTCCCGGGCGGCTTCGTCCAGATCCCCCAGGTCCTCCGCGATCAGGTCCAGGCCGGGGACCTCCCGGCGCAGGTGGTCCACCAGGTCCTGGCCGGGACCGGGCTCCCAGCGGCCCTCCAGGGCGGTGGAGGCCCCCATGGGGATGGACCAGTAGGTGTGGAAGCCCCGGAAGTGGTCGATGCGCACCGCGTCGTAGAGCAGCGCGGCGTGTTCCATCCGGCGCACCCACCAGGTAAAGAGCGCCTGCCTGTGTCCGGCCCAGTCATAGAGGGGGTTGCCCCAGTGCTGGCCCACGTCGGAGAAGGCGTCGGGGGGCACGCCGGCCGCCGCCTTGGGGCGGAGCGCCTCGTCGAGCTGGAAGAGTCGGGGCTGGGCCCACACCTCCGCGCTGTCGGCTGAGACGTAGATGGGCAGGTCGCCCAGGATGGAGACTCCTCTGGCCCTGGCGTAGGCCCGCAGGGCGGTCCACTGGCGGAAGAACTGATACTGCAAAAACACCTGGAAGTCGATCTCGTCGGCCAGCCGGGCTCGGTACGGCTCCAACGCCTCCGGGTCCCGGCGGCGGAGAGGCTCTGGCCACCGGTCCAGAGGCAGAGCGCCCAGGTGGGCGTGCAGGGCGGTGAACAGAGCGTGGTCGGGCAGCCAGCCGGCCTGCGCCCGCAGAAAGGCGTCCTGCTCCGTCCGGCAGGCCGTCCTTCCTCGCTTCCAAGCCCGGCGCAGCAGGGGGAGGCGGGTTTCGGCCAGCCACCGATAGTCCACCCGGTCCAGATCAGGATATCGGGCCTCCCGGAGCTCGTCCGGGGTGAGCAGGCCGTCCCGGGCCAGGTCCTCCAGGTCCAGAAACCAGGGGTTGCCTGCAAAGGCGGAGGGGGACATATAGGGGGAGTTGCCGCTGCCCGGCGGCACCAGGGGGAGAATCTGCCACCAGCGCTGTCCCGCTGCGGCAAGAAAGTCTACAAAGGTTCGGGCGCCCCCTCCCAGGGAGCCCACGCCGCAGCCGCCGGGGAGAGAAAAGATAGGAAGAAGAATGCCGCTGGAACGTCCGGTCATGGGATGCGCCTCCAATCAGATGCGGTTTGGTGCGGGGGAAAGTCCTGCGGAGACCATTATACGGGATTTGCCGGGGCTTTACAATGGATAATTCCAGCCGCCGGCAAAAACGGCCTGCACAGGCACCATATCTGGGGAAGGAAAGATTTGGTCATACAATAACGTGTGTTTTTAGTATAAAACTGCAAAAAATCACCGTGTAACCGGTTGTAATCCAAAGAATATAGAACATTTGTTTTTGTACCGAAAAGGGCTGATTTTCCTCGAAAAATTCCGTATTTTTGGTGAAAAAAGCTGGTACAAACTCTTGCAATTTTGTGACAAACCCTTTATACTGGACATACTGGTGGAGTGAAGTGGAGTAAAACAGAGCCTAAATGGGGTAAAGTGGAGGGAGTGAACCGGCGTGGGGAGCGTCACTGGCACCTATGAGCACAGCATCGACGCCAAAGGCCGGCTGTTCATCCCCGCCAAGCTCCGGGAGGAGCTGGGCGCCTCCTTCTATCTGGCCATGGGCGTGGACACCTGTCTGGCCGTCTATCCCCAGGAGAGCTGGGACCGGTTTACGGAGAAATTCGCTTCCCTGCCGGTGAGCAAATCCAAGGCCATGCGCTCTCTCTTCGCCAACGCCGTCAAGTGTGTGCCCGACAGCCAGGGGCGCATCGTTCTGCCCCAGCGGCTGCGCAAATACGCCGATCTGGGCAAGGACGTGGTCATCATCGGCGTCCACGACCGGGCGGAAATCTGGAGCGCCGAGCGCTGGAACGCCGAGGAGGAAGAGATGACGCCCGAGAAGATGGCGGCGCTGATGGACTCTTTGGAGCTGTAATATGGAACAAGGACAGGCCTATTCTCACCGCCCCGTCCTGCTGGACGAGTGCATCGAGGGGCTGCGCATCCGCCCCGGCGGTCTCTATCTGGACGGGACCCTGGGCCGGGCGGGCCATTCCCGGGAGATCGCAAGGCGGCTGGACACCGGACGTCTGGTGTGCATCGACCGGGACCAGGCGGCGCTGGACGCCGCTCAGGACCGGCTGGCCGGCTGCTTGGACAAGGTGGAGCTGATTCACGGCAACTTCGGGGACCTGGCGGAGCTGCTGGACGGCAGGGGACTGGGGCCCTTTGACGGGATGCTCTTCGACCTGGGCGTGTCCTCCCCCCAACTGGACGACCCGGAGCGGGGCTTTTCCTATATGCACGACGCCCCGCTGGACATGCGCATGGACCGCTCCGAGGCCCTGACCGCCGCCATGGTGGTCAACGAGTGGCCCCAGGAGGAGCTCAAGCGTATCCTCTGGCAGTACGGGGAGGAGCGCTACGCCCCCCAGATTGCGGCGGCCATCGCCCGCCGGCGGGCGGACAAGCCCATCGGCACCACGCTGGAGCTGGTGGAGGTCATCCGCGGCGCCATGCCCGCCCAGGCCCTGCGGGAGAAGCAGCACCCGGCCAAGCGCAGCTTTCAGGCCATCCGGATCGCGGTCAATGACGAGCTGGCGGCGGTGGACCGGATGCTCCAGGCAGCGGTGCCCCGGCTGTCCCCAGGGGGACGGCTGGCGGTCATCTCCTTCCACTCCCTGGAGGACCGCATCGTGAAAAACGCACTGGCAGCTTTCGCCAGGGGCTGTACCTGCCCGCCGGACTTTCCCGTGTGCGTCTGCGGCAAAACGCCCCAGGTGAGGCTGGTGAACCGCAAGCCCATCCTGTCCGGGGAAGCGGAATTAAACGAAAACCCGAGAGCCCGCAGCGCCAAGCTGCGCTTGGCGGAGAAATTGTGAACGCGAGGAGCTGACGACCCATGGCGGTAGCTGCGGCCGGAAGAAAAACCCGATATCAGTCCTATGGCAACGTGGCCTATGATCCGGCCTATGCCCAGCCTGCCCGCCGCCCCGCGGAGCGGGGAGGGGCGGAGGTCCTCCGCCCGCAGCCAAAGGTACGCCCCCGGCAGCGCGCCGCCGCCCGCCCCAAGGTACAGGTCCGGGAGCAGGGCAGGGTTTCGATCTTCGCCGTGGTGGGCTTTCTGGCCGTGGGTGTGTTCGCCGCCCTGGTGCTGATGAGCTATGTCCGGCTCACCGTGGTGTCCGACCAGGTGGTGAGCCTGCGCAGCGAGCTGGACAGCCTGAAGACCGAAGAGTCCAAGCTGATGGCCCGGTACGATCTGGCCTTCGATTTGTCGGCCATTGAGGCCCAGGTAACGGCGGACGGCTCCATGACCAAGCCCCAGAGCGGGCAGATCGTGATGCTGGATATGTCCGAGCCCGACACCGTGGTCCGCTACCGGGCCGAGGGCGAGACCGAAAAAAGCGGTCTTTGGGACAAGACCAAGGAGATTTTGAGCGGATTCCAGGCATATTTCCAGTGAGTCGGCACATATCGTTCATCAAGTCCTAATAGCGAGAGAGATAAAGCGGGGCGTAAGAAAATGGTGTATTTTCTTACGCCCTCCTCTTTCGGAAAGCGCCCGCACGGCGATTTGACAAGGAGACCGGCATGGCAGAGAGAACGCGCAAAACAGAATCCCGGTCCGGTGACCGCCGGGCCAACCGGACCATCCTGGGCCGCACCATTTTCCTGATGGTGATCTTCGGGGTGGTTGTCTTTATCCCGCTGTTCTGGAAGTTGTGGGACGTGCAAATCAGCCAGCACGACAAGCTGGAGGAGCAGGCTATCGACCAGCAGACCCGGGACCTGCTGGTGACCGCGCCCCGGGGCACCATTTACGACGCCAAAGGCAACCGGCTGGCCGTCTCCGCCGACGTTCACAACATCGTCATCTCTCCCAAGGACATCGTGGAGGGAGAGAAGGCGGCGGCCGAGCGGGCGGTGGCCAAGCTGGAAAAGGGCGCCGGACTTACCCAGGAGGAGAAGGAGAAAAAGGGCTGCGTCCCCACCGACGCCGAAATTGCCGCCCAGAGCGGCAATTACGCCGAATTCATCGCTCAGGGGCTGTCCCAGATCCTGGGGGTGGAGGAGGAAAAGATCCTCAAGCGCATGGAGAACACCGCGGTCCAGTATGAGGTGGTCAAGTGGCGGGTGGAGGACGACATCACCACCCAGGTCCGGCAGTTCATCAGCGACTATCAGCTCTACCCCGGCGTGTATGTGGAGCCGGACACCAAGCGCTACTACCCCTCCTCCGATCTGGCCGCTCATGTGGTGGGCTGGGTCAACGTCAACGACAACAACAAGGGCGCCTACGGCGTGGAGGCCCAGTACGAGAGCTATCTGGCCGGAAAGGCCGGCCGGGTGGTCACCGCCAAAAACGCCGCCGGCACCGAGATGCTCTCCAGCTATGAAAACTACATCGACGCCATCGCCGGCGGCGACCTGCACCTGACCATCGACAACACCATCCAGAGCTACGCCCAGCGGGTCATGGACGAGGGCATTGCCAAATACGATGTGCAGGAGGGGGCCTTCTGCATCGTCATGGACCCCAACACCGGCGCGGTGCTGGCGATGGCCTCCAGCCCCGACTACGATCTGAACAGCCCACGGGAGATCACCGACTCAGTGCTGTCCAGCTACGTGGAGTCGGTGAGGAACGACCCCAGCTCCAACGACGAGGCCTATGCCAAAGCCCTTCAGGACGCGCAGTATTCCCAGTGGCGCAACAAGGCCCTCAACGACACCTATGAGCCCGGCTCCACCTTCAAGACCCTGGTCCTCTCCGCTGCCCTGGAGGAGGGGGTGGTCAGCGAGTCCGACCACTTCTACTGCTCCGGCGTGAAGCAGGTGGCCAACTGGCCCATCCGGTGCTCCAAGCGGGAGGGCCACGGAGATCAGACCCTGCGCCAGGCAGTGATGAACTCCTGCAACCCGGCTTTTATCGAGATCGGCCAGCGGCTGGGGGCGGAAAAGTTCTGGGAGTACCTGGAGAACTACGGCCTGATGGAGCGCACCGGCATCGACCTGCAGGGCGAGGGGCAGAGCCAGTTCTGGGACGAGGAGGAGTTCGTCAGCGAGCAGGGCATCGCCTCCCTGGCCACCGCCTCCTTCGGCCAGCGGTTCCAGATCACCCCCATCCAGATGATCACCGCCGCCTGCGCCGCTGTCAACGGCGGCCGCCTGATGCAGCCCTATGTGGTCCAGTCCATCACCGACTCCGACGGCAACGTAATTCAGTCCGCCCAGCCCACCCAGGTGCGGCAGGTCATCAGCGAGGCGACCTCCGCCCAGGTGCGCTCTATCCTGGGCAGCGTGGTCATGGACGGAGGCACCGGCAAGAACGCCTATCAGGCGGGCTACAGCATCGGCGGCAAGACCGGCACCTCCGAGACCAACCAGAGTAAAACCACCGGCCGGCTGATCGTCTCTTTTCTGGGGGTGGCACCGGCGGAGAACCCGCAGATCGTGGTCCTGCTGGGCTACGATCACCCCAAGCCCGCCGTTCCCGGCTCCAACCTGACCGCCGGGGGCTATTACATCAGCGGCGGCAACATGGCCGCCCCCATGGCCGGAGAGCTCATCGCCGACATTCTGGATTACCTGGGGGTGGAGAAGCAGTACAAGGCCGATGAACTGGCCGATGTGGTGGTGCCCAAGGTCACCGAGCTCTCCCTCAACGACGCCCAGGACCTGCTCAAGCAGAAGGGACTTCAGTGGCGGACGGTGGGCGAGGGCGGCGTGGTCACCGACCAGATCCCCGCCCAGGGGGCCTCCATCCCCGGCAGCAGCCAGGTGGTCCTCTACCTGGGAGCGGAAAAGCCCACCGACCAAGTACCGGTGCCCGACGTGTCGGGCAAGACTTTGGAGAGCGCCCAGACCGCCTTTGCCAAGGTGGGGCTGTACCTGCGGCCCTCGGGCAGCGGCGGCAGCTATTCCTCCTCCTCCACCGTGGCGGTGGGGCAGTCCATCACAGCGGGGGCCATGGTGGACCCGGGCACCGTGGTGGACGTCCAGTTCATCGACACCGATATCCAGGACTATGCCAACAACACCGGTATACGGTGATTCTCCCCAGGAGGTGAAAGCGGATTGAATCTGCAGGAGCTGCTGTCCGGCGTGGCGCTCACAGAGTGCCGGGCGGCCGGGGACGTGGAAATCACCGGGATCAGCTATGACACCCGGGACCTCAAGCCGGGAGCCCTTTTCGCGGCGCTGTCCGGCTATAAGACCGACGGACACCGCTATATCCGGGAGGCCCTGGAGAAGGGGGCCGCCGCCGTTTTGTGCCAGCGTGCCCCCGACTTCGACGGCCCGTGGCTGGTGGCCGGGGACACCCGGGCCGCCCTGGCCGACGTGTCGGCCAACTGGTTCGGCCGCCCGGCGGAGGCCATGACCTGCGTAGGGGTGACCGGCACCAACGGCAAGACCACCACCACCTATCTGCTGAAGGCGGCGCTGGAGGGGGCCCTGAAGGCCAAGGTAGGTCTCATCGGCACCAACCAGAACATGATCGGAGAGGAAATCCTCCCCGCCCACCGGACCACCCCCGAGTCCTACGAGCTCCAGGCGCTGCTGCGGCAGATGGCCGACGCGGGCTGTACCCATGTGGTGATGGAGGTCTCCTCCCACGCCCTGGTGCTTCACCGGGTCCGGGGCATCCGCTTTGCCGCCGGAATCTTCACCAACCTGACCCAGGACCACCTGGATTTTCACGGGACCATGGAGGCCTACCGGGCGGCCAAGGGGCGGCTGTTCGAGCAGTCCGACCTGGCCGTCCTCAACCTGGACGACGAGGCCGGGCGGTATTACGCCCGGACCGCGCCCTGCCCGGTGTTTACCTACTCCGAGCGGAAGGACGAGGCCGACCTGGTGGCCAAGAATATCCGGCTATTCCCCAGCCATGTGGAATTTGAGGCGGTGGCCAAGGGGGCCATCGGTCGGGTGTTTCTCCCCATTCCGGGCGGATTCACCATCTACAACGCCCTGGGCGTAGTGGCCTGCGCCCTCAACCTGGGGGCGGAGCTGCCCGACGTCATTGCCGCCCTGCGGACGGCCCGAGGGGTGAAGGGCCGCATTGAGGTAGTCCCCGTCCCGGCGGCCTACACCGTCATCATCGACTACGCCCACACCCCCGACGCCCTGGAGAACATTCTCACCACCGTCCGGGACCTGACCGACCACCGGGTCATCTGCCTGTTCGGCTGCGGCGGCGACCGGGACCGGACCAAGCGGCCCCTGATGGGGGCGGTGGCGGGCAGCCTGGCCGATCTGTGCGTGGTCACCTCGGATAACCCCCGCACCGAGGAGCCGGAGGCCATCCTCCGCGACGTTCTGGCGGGCATGGGCGAGGCCGCGGCTCCGCCTCTGGTGGAGCCCGACCGCCGCGCGGCCATCCGCCTGGCCCTGGCCCAGGCCGGGCCCGGCGACGTGGTGGTGCTGGCGGGCAAGGGACACGAGACCTATCAGGAGATCGACGGGGTACAGTGGCACCTGGACGAGCGGGAAGAGGTGGCGGCGTACTTTTCCAAGTGAAAAGTCCCGGTAAGTGACACGTTGGGCTTTTGATATGGAGGGCTTTGTGGTATAATCCCCGTTTGGGAATTTTACCGGGAGGTTGAAAAAATGAGACTATTGATCGCGGCGCTGGTGTCCTTCGTGGTATCGGCCATTGCCGGAAAGATTTTGATTCCTGTACTCCGCCGGATGAAGGCCGGCCAGTCCATCAAGGAGGACGGCCCCACCTGGCACATGTCCAAGCAGGGCACCCCTACCATGGGCGGGCTCATGTTCATCCTGGGCATCCTGTGCACCCTCCTGCTCATCGGCTGGACCGACATGGCCCGGGGGGACTTCCGGGCTCTGTTCGTTTTCTGCTTCGCGCTGGTGTTCGGGGTCATCGGCTACCTGGACGACTACGAGAAGGTGAAGAAAAAGGAGAACACCGGCCTGACCGCCGGGCCCAAGTTCCTGCTCCAGCTCGCCGCCGCCATCGCCTTCACGGTGCTGCTGCGGCACTACGGCTACCTGGCCCCCCACCTGTACCTCCCCTTTGTCAACCTGGTGGTGGAGCTGCCCTGGGTGGTCTATATGGTCTTTGCCGCCTTCGTCATGGTGGGCACCGTCAACGCCGTCAACATCACCGACGGAGTGGACGGCCTGTCCTCCAGCGTCACCCTGCCGGTGGCCGCCTTCTTCGCCGCCGTGTCGGCCTGGTGGGGCAGCCAGTACCAGGACATCGGCGTGTTCGCCGGGGCGCTGTTCGGCGGTCTGGCGGCCTTCCTGCTCTACAACCATTACCCCGCCAAGGTGTTTATGGGGGACACCGGCTCCCTGTTCCTGGGGGGCGCGGTGTGCGGCCTGGCCTTTGCCTTTGACATGCCGCTGATCCTCGTCCTGGTGGGCGTCGTCTATATTGCCGAGACCCTCTCCGATATCATCCAGGTGGTCTACTTCAAAGCCACCCACGGCAAGCGTATCTTCCGCATGGCCCCCCTGCACCACCACTTCGAGATGGGGGGCTGGAGCGAAAAAAAGGTGGTGGCGGTCTTTGCCGCCGTCTCCCTCGTGTTCTGCGTCCTGGCCTTCCTGGGAGTCATGGACCGCTACGTATCCCTGTAGTCACTTTTGGACTCTGCTGAGGAAAGGCAGGTGGCCCCATGGCGACCAAACCCAAGCGCGACCTGACGGTGGAAGAGCAGTTGGCCCGGGGGCCTTTGGACCTGCCCTTCCTGATGCTGGTGCTGCTGCTTACCGGCATCGGCCTCATCATGGTGTTCTCCGCCTCCTACGCCTCGGCCTATTACAACGAGGCGGTGACCCACCACGACCCCACCTGGTACGTCAAGCGGCAGGCCATCTTTGCCGCGGCGGGGGTGGTCGTCATGTACCTGACCTCCAAGCTCAACTACCAGAATTTCCGATGGATGTCCATCTTCGTGCTGGCCGCCGCCTTCGTGCTGCTGATTCTGGTGAAGGTGCCCCACATCGGGGTCACCGCCGGCGGTGCCAACCGCTGGATCAAGCTGCCTGGTCTGCCCCAGTTCCAGCCCTCGGAGGTGGCGAAGCTGGGCGTCATCCTCTATTTTTCGGCGCGCCTGGCCAAGCGGAACACGGAAAAAAAGCGAAAATTCAACCACCATACCCCCAAGGGCCGCTTTCTCCGCCTGATGGACCGCATCGGCCTACTGGAACTGGCGCCCTATATGGGGGTGCTGCTGGCCATCCTGGGTCTGCTGGCCCTCCAGCCCCACATGTCGGGCATGATCCTGATTCTGGCCATCGGCGCGTCCATCCTCTTTGCCGCCGGCATCCATCTGGGGTGGTTCGTGGCCGGCGGCAGCTTTGCCGTGGCCGCCCTGACCTTCATCATCTTCAACACCGACTACATGGCCTCCCGCATCCACATCTGGCAGGACCCCTGGAGCGACCCGCTGGGCAAGGGCTTCCAGACCATCCAGTCTCTGTACGCCATCGGCTCCGGCGGCCTGCTGGGGCTGGGGCTGGGCAACAGCCGCCAGAAGTTCCTCTACATCCCCGAGCCGGAAAACGACTTTATCTTCTCCATCGCCTGTGAGGAGCTGGGCTTCGTGGGAGCGGTGCTGATCCTGTGCCTGTTCGCCCTGCTGATCCTGCGGGGCTACTGGCTGGCCATCCACGCCCGGGACCGCTTCGGCGCCCTGCTCATCGTGGGGATCACCACCCAGGTGGCGGTGCAGACCTTTTTGAACATCGGCGTGGTGACCAATCTGTTCCCGGTCACCGGTATCTCCATGCCCTTTTTCAGCTACGGCGGTACGGCCCTGATGATCCAGCTACTGGAAATGGGCGTCATATTGAGCGTATCACGACAGATTCCGGCCCCAAAGGCCGGATAGGAGGGCACTGGCTTGAACATTCTCTTTACCTGCGGCGGCACGGCCGGACACATCAATCCGGCCATCGCGCTGGCCCGTCTGTTTCAGCTCCATCACCCCGGCTGCAACATCCTCTTCGCCGGCGCCTACAACGGCATGGAGCGGGATCTGGTGCCCAAGGAGGGCTACCAGCTCCGGACCGTGTATGTCAACACCATCCACCGGGCCTTCCGCTGGAAGGACATCAAGCATAACCTCATCACGGTGGTGACCATGCCCAGATCCCGGCGTCAGGCGGCGGAGATCATCCGGGATTTCCAGCCCGACCTGGTGGTGGGCACCGGGGGCTACGCCTCCTACCCCGTGGTGCGGGAGGCGGCCCGGCGGGGCATCCCCACCGCCGTTCACGAGTCCAACGCCGTGCCCGGCCTGACCACCAAGCTGCTGTCCCGTGTGGTGGACCGGGTGCTGGTGGGCTTTGAGGACTCCCGCGGATACTATCCCCACCCGGAACGGGTGGTGGTCACCGGCACCCCGGTGCGCCGGGACTTTTTCGACCACACCCGGAAGGAGGCCCGGCGGGCCCTGGGGATCACCGACGAGCGGCCGGTGCTGCTGTCCTACTGGGGCAGCCTGGGGGCCGAGGTGATGAACCGCTATACCGCCGACTTCATCCAGGCCGAGTGCGCCGACGGCCGGCCCTTCCACCACATCCACGGGGCGGGGCGGAACTACGCCTGGCTCACCGGCGAGCTGAAGGGCCGGGGCATCGAGCTGGACGGCCGCGCCGGGGTGGAGGTGCGGGAGTATATCTACGACATGCCCCTGGTGATGGCTGCCGCCGACCTGGTGATCTGTCGGGCGGGGGCCTCCACCATCTCGGAGCTGACCACCATCGCCAAGCCGGCCATCCTGGTGCCCTCCCCCAACGTGACCAATAACCACCAGGAGAAGAATGCCCGGGTGCTGGAGCGCCACGGGGCTGCGGTGGTGCTGCTGGAGCCGGAGTGCGACGGCAGGAGCCTCTACCGGGCGGCATCCGGGCTGCTGGAGGACCGGGACCGACTCACCGCCATGTCCAGGGCCCTGTCGGCACTGTCGGTCACCGACGCGGCGGAGGAGATCTATCAGACCCTGATCCGGCTCGTCCAATAGCCCGCCGGGGCTGTCACATCCCGGAGCCTCCGCATAGTATGGCCTGAAACCATGAATGCGGAGGACGGTCCATATGAGTGCTTATCTGGTGGAAGGCGGAAACCGGCTCCAGGGGACCGCGCGGGTCCACGGAGCGAAAAACAGCGTGCTGCCCATCCTGGCGGCGACCATTCTATGCCCGGGAGAGAGCGTGGTACATAACTGCCCCGATCTCTCCGACGTGCGGGCCTCCATTGCCATCCTGGAGCACCTGGGGTGCCGGGTGGAGCGGGCGGGAGACACGGTGACGGTGGACGCCTCCGCCCTCACCGGCCGGGACGTGCCCGACGCCCTGATGCGGGAGATGCGCTCGTCCGTCATCTTCCTGGGGGCCATCCTGGCCAGGCTGGGGGAGGCGATCATGTCCTTCCCCGGCGGGTGTGAGCTGGGCCCCAGGCCCATCGACCTCCATCTGGCGGCCATCCGGTCCCTGGGGGCCCAGGTGCGGGAGCAGGGGGGCGAGCTCCACTGCTCCGCGGCCGGCGGCCTGGCGGGCTGCGAGATCACCTTTTCCATCCCCAGCGTGGGGGCCACGGAAAACGCCATGCTGTGCGCCTGCGGGGCGGAGGGCGTCACCGTCATCTGCAACGCCGCCCGGGAGCCGGAGATCGTGGATCTGCAGGCCTTCCTGCGGGCGCTGGGGGCGGACGTCCGGGGAGCGGGCACCTCTGTCATCACCGTGCGGGGGAAAAAGCCCCTCCACGGCGGAGAGCACACGGTCATGCCCGACCGGATCGTGGCCGCCACGCTGCTGACCGCCGTGGCCGCCGCGGGGGGAGAGGCCGAGCTCCTGGGCACCGACTACCGGCAGCTCTCCACCGTCACCGCCGTGCTCACCGAGGCGGGGTGCCGAATCCGCAGCGGCAGCGATTCCATCCACATCTGCCGGGAGGCGCCCCTGCGGGGCGTGCGGCCCATCCGGACGGCCCCCTATCCCGGCTTTCCCACCGACGCCCAGCCGCCCGTCATGGCGGCGCTGTGCCGGGGAACAGGTACCACGGTCTTTGTGGAAAACATGTTTGAAAGCCGCTACCGCCATGTGGATGAGCTCTCCCGCATGGGGGCGGATATCCGGGTGGAGGGCAAGGTGGCGGTGGTGTGCGGCGTGGAGCGGCTCCATGGCGCTGCGCTCCAGGCCGCCGACCTGCGGGGTGGGGCCGCCCTGGTGGTGGCCGCCCTGGGGGCGGAGGGCCGCAGCGAGATCACCGGCCTGCACCACATGGATCGGGGCTACTACGGTCTGGAGGATACGCTCCGGGGCCTGGGAGCGGATATTGTCCGGGTTCCCTGAGCCGTATGAACCTTTTGTAAGGAATTTTTAACGATTTTCTCACCTTTGTATGCTATATTGAGGCAGAAACCAAAGAGACGATGCGGAGGCAGTCATGGCGGCGAGGAGAAGCAGCAAGCGAACAAGGCGGAGGAGGGGACGCTTCGGCTTCCTCTATAAAGCCCTGTCCCTGGTGCTCATTCTGGCGGCCATCGTGGCCGGCTGCATCGTATTCTTCCGGGTCAACGACGTGGCGGTTTCGGGGGAGAGCAAGTATACCGCCCAGGAGATCATCGACGTGACCGGAGTGCAGCAGGGGGACAATCTCCTCCTGCTGCCCAGGAACCAGATCGTCAAACGTATCCTGACCCAGCTCCCCTATGTCAGCAACGTCAACCTGCGCCCGAGCCTGCCGGACACCCTGCTCATCTCAGTCACCGAATGCGCTCCCGCCGCTCTGGTCCAGGGCGGGGAGGGCTGGTGGATCATCGACGCCCGGGGCAAGCTGCTGGAGCAGGTGAGCGCCCCCACCGTCCGGCCGGATCTGGCCAAGGTCACCGGCATCACCGCCCTGCTGCCCACGGCGGGTACCAAGCTGGCCGTGGCGGAGGAGGAGCAGACCAAGCTGTCCAGCCTCACCCGGCTTCTGACCGCCATGGAGAACCGGGCCATGCTGGGCCGGGTGGGCGCCATCGACCTGACCGCCGCCGCCCGGCTCACCTTCCTCTACGACGGGCGCATTACCGTCAAGCTGCCTCTGGTAGACGAGAAGGTGGAAGCCAAGCTGGAGGGACTGGAGCGGGCCATGGAGAGCATCCAGGACAACGAGCGGGGCACCCTGGACCTGACCCGCGATATTGGAGAGAGGTGGTACTTCGACCCGGAATAGCTGAGGCCCAAGGCACACAAAAGTTTTGGAAATATCCGGGTAGCTCTTGACCTGCGGCGAAAAGAGAGATACAATATAACAAGATATTGAGCTTGAGCCGGTGTTTCCGGCACAATCAGTCGATTTTACCGTGTTTTTTGACATATTTACATAGGAGGAACAGGCATGGCTTTTGGATTGGACACCGGGCCTGATACCGTCGTTACGATCAAGGTGATCGGCGTGGGCGGCGGCGGCAGCAATGTAGTCAACCGCATGGTGCGCTCCGGCATGAAGGGCGTGGACTTTATCGCCGTGAATACGGACAAGCAGGCGCTGAAAAATTCCGCCGCGACCTACAAGATACAGATCGGTGAGAAGCTCACCCAGGGCCAGGGCGCGGGCAGCGACCCCGAGGTGGGCCGCAAGTCCGCCGAGGAGAGCCGCAACCAGATCTCCAAGATGCTGGAGGAGACCGACATGGTCTTCATCACCGCCGGTATGGGCGGCGGCACCGGCACCGGCGCGGCCCCCATCGTGGCCGACATCGCCAAGGAGCTGGGCATCCTCACCGTGGGCGTGGTGACCAAGCCCTTCAACTTCGAGGGCCGCCGCCGTATGGAGCAGGCCGAGCGGGGCATCGAGGACCTGCGCACCCGGGTGGACTCCCTGGTCATCATCCCCAACGAGCGGCTGAAGTTTGCCACCGACCAGAAGATCACCTTTGCCAATGCCTTTGAGATCGCCGACGACGTGCTGCGCCAGGCGGTCCAGTCCATCTCCGACCTCATCAAGAACACCGGCTTCATCAACCTGGACTTTGCCGACGTCACCGCCGTCATGAAGAATGCGGGGATGGCCCACATGGGCGTGGGCCGGGCTGCCGGCAAGAACAAGGCCGAGGAGGCCGCCAAGATGGCCATCTCCAGCCCCCTGCTGGAGACCTCCATCAATGGCGCCAAGGGCGTGCTGGTCAATGTCACCGGCTCCATGGACATCGGTCTGGAGGAAGTGGAGACGGCGGCCAACCTGGTCCAGCAGGCCGCCCATCCCGACGCGCTCATCATCTTCGGCGCCGCCTTCGACGACGAGCTGGAGGACGAGATCCGCGTGACCGTCATCGCCACCGGCTTTGAAGAAAACGTGGGCGCCGGCATGAACGCCAACCCCTTTACCAAGGCGGGGGAGCGGGCGGCGGCGGCCGGTGCGGCTGCGGCGCCGTCGGGTAAGCGTCCCAGCCTGGAGCCCCTGCCCGACAAGGAGCCGGACCAGGAGGACGACCCCTTCGTGGACATTTTCAAGATCTTCAACAAGGACCGCTGAACCTACGATTATAAAAACACCTGCGGAAGGATTCCGCAGGTGTTTTTTTGCTTGCAAATGGGACAAGGGCGATTTATAATGAAACATGGCTTCTGGCGATTTGAACGGAAAAAGGAGTGAGACCTGTCGTGAGTAGCGACCCTGGAAGTCGAAGATACTATAACGAAGCGGCGCGTCTCACAGGGGTGGAGTGTATTCAGCCACGGTGACGCGCCGGGAAAGGCGTGATGACCATTGTTAAGCATCCACAAGACCATTGACGGAAAAATGACCAAGCTGGACAAGGTGGAGGACGGCTGCTGGGTGAACCTGACCTACCCCACCGAGGACGAGATGAATACCGTGACCGCCCTGCTGGGCATCGACCCGGGCTTTCTCCGGGCCGCCCTGGACGAGGAGGAGACCTCCCGGATTGATACCGAGGACGGCCAGACCCTCATCATCATCGACCTGCCCTCCGTGGAGCAGGGCGAGGCGGTGGTGTATTCCACTCTGCCCCTGGGCATCATCGTGGCGGAGAAGTGCATCATCACGGTCTGCCTGAAGGAGTCCTCCATCATCCGGGACTTTCAGGACGGGCTGGTGAAAAACGCCGAGACCCAGAAGAAAACCAGCTTTATCCTCTATCTGCTGCTGTGGGTGGCCAAGCGCTTCCTTCAGTACCTGAAGCAGATTGACAAGATCTATAACTACATGGAGCGGCAGCTCTATAAATCCCAGCGGAACAAGGAGCTCATCCAGCTTCTGGACCTGGAAAAATCCCTGGTCTATTTCAATACGTCGCTGAAGGCCAACGAGGTCACGCTGGAGAAGATCCTCCGGGGGCGCATCATCACCCTCTACGAGGAGGACCACGACCTGCTGGAGGACGTGCTGATCGAGGTGCGGCAGGCCATCGAGATGGCCAACATCTACTCCTCCATCATCTCCGGCATGATGGACGCATTTGCGTCGGTGATTTCCAACAATCTGAATGTCATCATGAAAGTGCTGACCTCTCTGACCATCCTGCTGACTCTGCCCAACATCATTTTCGGCTTTTACGGCATGAACGTGGCCAACCTGCCTTTGGACCAGTTCTGGTGGTTCCCACTGGTGGTGGCGGTCGTGGCCATCGTGGTGGTCGGCATCGTGCTGAAGATCAAAGACCTGTTCTGAAGAAAAACAGACGGCGCACCGCATAGCGGTGCGCCGTTTTCCATATGCTCAGTGCCGGCCCGCGCCTGCGGGCTCCTGGGTCGGACAGCCGTTCTGGTGCCCATGGCGGTGTTCATGGTGGTGCTTGTCGTCCAGGCCAGGGATGAAAAGGAATTTGCGGACCACGAACAATAGGGCGATGGTGCCTACGGTGATGAGATTGGACACCGGCGTGCCGTGATCCACCACCAGTCCGCGGGCCAGGGCGAAGAGGAGCACCTCCACCACCGAGCCCACGCTGTGGCGGCAGAGCATTTTCAAAAACTCGATGCCGATGACCACGTTGAAGGCGGTGCCCAGGAAGTCGTGGAGCCCCACGGCGGGGTCGTTGACCATCAGATCCAGCTCCACAAGGACGGTGTAGAAGGACAGGATGATGGCCAGGGCGACAATGATGCTGACGATGATCTCCAGGATCTGCGCGATGCGGTAGACGATGTCGGGGAGCGATTCTCTCAGGCGGCAGAGGGCGTTCATATGGGGTCCTCCCTGTCTGTTCAGAATTTGGCCGCCGCGGCCAGAAAGCCGTCCACGTCCTCGGCCGTGGTGGCAAAGCAGGTGACGAAACGGATGACGGTGGTGTCGGGCGTGGGGCCGGGGCACCAATCCTCATAGGCGCAGAGCTGGTCCAGCGCGGATTTGCGCGTGTTAGGAATGACGGGGAAGATCTGGTTGGTGGGGGAGTCCACCATCAAGGTCCAGCCCAGGGCCTTCAGGCCGGTCTGGAGCCGGGCGGCCATGGCGTTGGCGTGGCGGGCCATCTCGAAATAGAGGCCGTCCTGCAGCAGAGCCTCAAACTGGACGCCCAGCAGCCAGCCCTTGGCCAGCACTGCGCCCAGCCGCTTTTTGATGCGGAAGAAGTCGGGCTGGAGAGCGGGATTGGCGATAACCAGCGCCTCGCCCATGAGAGCGCCGTTCTTGGTGCCGCCGATGTAGAAGGCGTCGGTGAGCTCGGCCAGGTCGGGCAGGGTCAGGTCGCTGGCCGGAGAGGCCAGGGCGGAGCCCAGCCGGGCGCCGTCCAGGAAGAGAAGCAGGTCGTGTTCCCGGCAGAATTGGGACAGGGCGGTGAGCTCCGCCTTGGTGTATACCATGCCGCTCTCGGTGGCGTCGGCGATTTCCACCAGCCGGGGCTTGACCAGGTGGGGGTCCTTGTGCCGCTCCAGGATAGGGGCGATCTGCTCTGGCGTAATCTTGCCGTCCGGTCCGGTGGGGACGGGGAGGATCTTGTGGCCGGTGGCCTCCACCGCGCCCACCTCATGGCCGTTGATGTGGGAGGAGTCGGCGGCGATGACCCCCTCCCAGGGCCGCAAGAAGGCGGCGATGGCGGTGAAGTTGGTCTGGGTACCTCCGATGAGGAATTGCACGTCGGCCTGGGGGCAGTTGCACAGGCCGCGGATCAGGTCGGCGCAGCGCTTGCAGTAGCCGTCCTCTCCGTAGCCCGTGTTGCCCTCCATGCTGGTCTCTGCCAGGGCGGTGAGTACCTTGGGATGCGCCCCGAAGGAGTAGTCGTTGCGAAAGAGATACTTCATATCCGATTCCCTTCTGTCTGTTGATTGAACTGAAAGGCCGACGGCGGAGCCATGGCCCCGCCGCCGGTCGTACTCAGAATTTGAAAGAGTCCTTTAGGCTGACCGAGCGGTTGAAGACCAGGTGTCCGGGCCGGGAGTCCTTGTTGTCCACGCAGAAGTAGCCCTGGCGCAGGAACTGGAAGGAGGCGGGAGCGGCGGCGTCTTTCAGGCCGGCCTCCACCTTGGCGCCGGAGAGCACCTCCAGAGAGCCGGGATTCAGGCAGTCCAGGAAGTTTTTGTCCCCGCCGTCGGGGTCGGCGTCGGAAAATAGGTTGTCGTAAAGCCGCACCTCGGCGTCCAGTGCGGTGGCGGCGTCCACCCAGTGGATGGTGGCCCCCTTCACCTTGCGGCCGTCGGCGGGGTCTCCGCCGCGGCTGTCGGGGTCGTACTCGCACAGGACCTCGACGATGTTGCCTGCCTCGTCCTTGACGCAGCCGGTGCAATGGACCAGATAGGCCCCCTTCAGGCGGCACTCGGGGCCGCCGGGATAGAGACGCTTATATTTGGGTACCGGGGTCTCCAGAAAGTCCTCCGCCTCGATATACAGGTGGCGGGAGAAAGTGACGGCCCGGGTGCCATCCTCGGGGCGGCTGGGGTTGTTTTCCACCTGGAAGGTCTCGCTGTGCCCCTCGGGGTAGTTGGTGACGGTGAGCCGGATGGGCCGCAGCACCGCCATCACCCGCTGGGCGGTCTCGTTCAGATCCTCCCGCAGGCAGTGCTCCAAAAAGGCGAACTCCACGGTGGAGGCGGCCTTGCTCACGCCGTTGCGCTCGGAGAAGTTCCGGATGGACCGGGGGGTATAGCCCCGACGGCGCAGACCGCACAGGGTGGGCATCCGGGGGTCGTCCCAGCCGGAGACCTTGCCCTCCTCCACGAGCTGGCGCAGCTTGCGCTTGGACATGACGGTGTAGTTGATGCCCAGCCGGGCAAACTCGATCTGCCGGGGCTTGGAGGGCACCGGGCAGTTGGCGATAACCCAGTCGTAGAGGGGCCGGTGATCCTCGAACTCCAGGGAGCACAGGGAGTGGGTGATGCCCTCCAGGGCGTCCTCAATGGGGTGGGCGAAGTCGTACATGGGGTAGATGCACCACTTGTTCCCCTGCCGGTGGTGGTGCATGTGGTTGATGCGGTAGAGGACCGGGTCCCGCATGTTGAAGTTGCCGGAGGCCAGGTCGATCTTGGCCCGCAGGGTGTACCTGCCGTTGGGGAACTCCCCGGCCTTCATCCGGGCGAACAGGTCCAGGGACTCCTCCACGCTCCGGTCCCGCCAGGGGGAGGTGGCGGGGGTGCCCACGTCGCCCCGGTGGGTCTTGAATTCCTCGGGAGTCAGCTCGCAGACGTAGGCCAGGCCCTTCTTGATGAGTTCTACGGCGTAGGCATACATCTGGTCAAAGTAATCGGAGGCAAAATAGAACCGGTCGCCCCAGTCATAGCCCAGCCAGTGGATGTCCTCCTGGATGGCCTCCACATATTCCACGTCCTCCTTGGTAGGGTTGGTGTCGTCCATGCGGAGATTGCACAGTCCGTGATACTTCTCGGCGGTGCCGAAATCCACGAAAATGGCCTTGGCGTGGCCGATGTGGAGGTAGCCGTTGGGCTCGGGCGGAAACCGGGTGTGGACGGTCATACCTTGGAACTGACCACCCTGGGCGATATCCTCGTCGATGAAGTCATGGATGAAGTTCTGGGTCATGGTGGGGTTCCGTTCTTCTGGCATGTCGTTTCACTCCTTCGTAATTGCTTCATAGCCTTCCTATTTTAACCTCTGCCATAGGAAAATGCAATGCTTTCTTCGAAAGAGTGAGGTTTTTCGCTCGTCAGCTCACCACATGGATGGGCCGGCCCTCCAGATAGCTCCGGATGTTCCCGGCCAGCAGAGCCACCAGGCGCTGACGGGTCTCCAGACCCTTCCAGCCCATGTGGGGGGTCAGGATGACATTATCCATGTCATAGAGGGGATTGTCGGCGGCGGGAGGCTCGGTCTCCTGCACGTCCAGGCCGGCTCCGGCGATGACGCCGTTTTGCAGGGCGGCGATGAGGGCGGGCTCATCCACCAGAGCGCCCCGGGAGGTGTTGATGAGGCAGGCGGTGGGCTTCATTTTGGCCAGGGTATCGGCGTTGATGAGGTGGCGGGTCTGGTCGCTGAGGGGGCAGTGGAGGGAGACGAAATCGCTGCGGGAGAGCAGCTCGTCCAGCCCCACATAGCACACTCCGTCGTCCTTGGGGGTGCGGCTGTAGGCCAGGACCTCCATGTCCAGGGCCCGGGCCACCCGGATGACCTCCTTGCCGATGTGGCCCGCGCCGATGACGCCCAGGGTCTTGCCGTTGACCTCTGCATGGGGGCACTGGAGGTGGCCGGTGAAGTTGCTCCGATCTCCCCTGGAGAGCATGTCGAGCTGCCGGCGCATGGACGAGGCCAGGTTGAGCAGCAGCATGACGGCGGTGTGGGCCACCCGCTGGGTGGAATAGGCCGGGATGTTGCACACGGTGATGCCCCTGGCCCGGGCGGCGGCCAGGTCGATGTTGTTGTAGCCAGTGCCCGCCTCGCACAGCAGATAGACGGAGTCGGGGAATCGGGCGAGGAGCTCCGCCCCCACGGGCATCTCCTTGGTCACCACGATGCCGCAGCCCGCCACCCGCTCCAGCACCTGGTCCTGGGCCGTGTCGTCGTAGACCGTCACCGCATCGGAGAGGATGGAAAAGTCCAGCTTGCCGTCATAGTTCATCTTGGCTCCGTTGAGCACGACTGTCCTGGTATTCATGAAATTGTACACTCCCTTCCCGATTTGTACTACCAATTTTGGCCAATACTACTATAACAGAAGCCGGACCGGAAAGCAATGCGAAATCCCTTGACCGGAGAAGAAACCCGCCGTAGAATAAAGGGGCGGAGATCAAAACACAGGCCGGTTGGTAGTCCGGCCGCGGCGCAGGGGGACCGTCCCGCCCGCCGCGCCGTCAGTAACCTTCCCTCCCAGGGTCGTCCGTTCTCCGTGAGTTTCTGTTATGGGAGGACAACTGCATATGGAACAGGCGCAAGCGCGGGTGACCGTCTTTTTTGAGGACCCCTTCTGGGTCTGCGTTCTGGAGCGGGAGGAGAACGGCCGGCTGTCGGCCTGCAAGCTGACTCTGGGCGGAGAGCCCACCGACGGCCAGATGTACGAGCTCCTGCTGTCCTGCTGGCGGGGGCTGGTGTTCAGCCCGGCCGTGGCGGCCCGGATGCGGACCGACGGGGGAAACCCCAAACGGCGGCAGCGGACGGCGGCCTCCGCCCTGGAAAACCGGGGCGTGGGCACCAAGGCCCAGCAGGCCCTCCGGCTCCAGCGGGAGCAGGGCGGCCGGGAGCGAAAGGCGGCGCGGCGCGCCAGGGACGAGGCGGAGGAGAAGCGGAAGTTCCAGCTCCGCCAGGAGAAGAAAAAGCAGAAGCACAGGGGCCGCTGACCGCGGCCCCTGTGCGTACAAGGAGCAGTGAACATGACACAGCGTGTATTTCTGGATTTTCTGCACATACTGGAACGGCTCAAGTGCAATACCCGCCACTCCTGGACCTCCACCGGGCGGCACGAGACGGTGGCGGCCCACACCTGGCGGCTGGCGGTGATGGCCCTGCTGCTGCGGGACGAGCTGCCCGGGGTGGATATGGACAAGGTGCTGCGTATGTGCCTTATCCACGACTTTGGAGAGGCAGTCACCGGGGACATTCCCTCCTTTGAAAAGACCGGCGCCGACGAAGCGGCCGAGACCGAGGCCGTGGCCGGGATGCTCGCGCCGCTGCCGGAGCCGCTCCGGGGAGAGCTGACCGCCCTCTTTGCCGAGATGGATGCGTTCGAGACTCCCGAATCCAGGGTCTATAAGGCCCTGGACAAGCTGGAGGCCGTGCTCCAGCACAACGAGGCCCCCCTGGATACCTGGACGCCGCTGGAGCGCCAGCTTCAACTGGACTATGGCGCCGAAAACGCCGCCGAATTTCCCTGGCTGCGGGCTCTGCGGGATGCGCTGCGCCAGGATACGCTGGAAAAGCTGGGAAAGTAGCCCGAAGCCCTCCGGAAAAGTCCCGGGACCTTTCCGGAGGTCCCCGGCGTCCCAAAATTTTTTTGCAAAGAGTATTGACAAAACTGAATATTAGAATATAATAATATTAGAACAAGGGAAGGGAGCGTGGGGCATGGAAGAGAGCCGGGAATTGTACGAAGCGAAAAGCGAACTGCTCAAGGCACTGGCCCATCCTCTGCGGCTGCAGATCGTTCGGGGCCTGCTGGTGGGGGGATGCCACAACGTCCGCTGCATGGAGGCGGGCACGGGGCAGTCCCAGTCCACCATCTCCCAGCATCTGATGCGCCTGAAGGCGGCGGGGGTGGTCCGGTGCGAGCGGTCGGGCAACGAGATGTACTACGAGGTGTCCGACCCGGATGCCGCCAACCTGGTGGCGGCCCTGTTCGGCGATGAAAGGGAGGACTATAATTGTACGACATTGCCGTCATCGGAGGCGGCCCGGCAGGGCTGAGCGCCGCCGTCAACGCCAGGGCGCGGAACAAATCCGTGCTGGTGGTCACCAATGATTACCGGGAGAGCCCTCTGTATAAGGCGGAGTGGGTGGACAACTACCTGGGGATGCCGGGCCGGACGGGCCCGGAGCTGCTGGAGGCCTACCACAGCCACGCCGAGGCCATGGGGACGGTGTTCCGGGCCGGACGGGCCTTGAATATCATGCCGATGGAAGGCACAAACTATATCGGCATCGGCAGCGACATGGAGGAGGCCCGGGCGGTGATTCTAGCCACCGGGGTCTCCCGCGGCCGGAAATATCCCGGCGAGGCGGAATTTCTGGGACGGGGGGTGAGCTACTGCGCCACCTGCGACGGAATGCTCTACCGAAACCGCCCGGTGGCGGTGGTGGGCCTGGCCCCCGACGCGCCGGAAGAGGCCAATTTCCTCCACGGCCTGGGTTGTCGTGTGACCTACGTATCCCCGCGGCCCCCGGCGGGGCTGGACCCCGCCATCCCCTATGTAAAGGCCGCCCGGATGGAGATCACCGGCGGCAGCGCCGTCGCCGCCCTGCAAGCCGACGGACGGGAGATTCCCTGCGACGGGGTGTTCCTTCTGCGCCACGCCGTGGCGCCCACCGATCTGCTGCCCGGCCTGACCCTGGAGGGGGGGTATGTGGCGGTGGACCGGGATATGCAGACCAACTTGCCGGGCATTTTCGCCTGCGGCGACTGTACGGGGGAGCCCCTCCAACTGTCCAAGGCGGCGGGGGAAGGGCTGGTGGCCGGCCAAAAGGCCGCCGAATATGTGGACGCACTTCACACCGACAAAACCAATTCCAATTAACGAAGAAAAGGAGAAAAAATTATGTCTGTCTTACATCTCAACGAGTCTGAATTCGACGCCAAGATTACCTCCGCCCCTCTGGCCATGGTGGACTTCTGGGCCACCTGGTGCGGCCCCTGCAAGATGCTGGCCCCCGTCATCGAGGATCTGGGCGGCAAGTACAACGGCAAGGCCGTGGTGGCCAAGGTGGATGTGGACCAGAACCAGGGTCTGGCCGCCCGCTATGGAGTCATGAGCATCCCCACCGTGGTCTTTTTTAAGGACGGTAAGGAGATTGGCCGCAAGGTAGGCGTCATGCCCGCCGGGGCCTACACCCAGGTGCTGGACGCCAACCTGTAAGGAGGACAAAACACATCCGCCCGGAGCTGCACAGGCAGCTCCGGGCGGATGTTCGTCTCTCAGTGCTCTTTGGCGCCCAGCATGGCCACCACCTCGGCCCGGGTGCAGTGGTAGTCGCCGTCCCAGGCCCGGCGATAGGAGCCGGTGAAGGGGTCGCCGCCCAGATAGACGGGAAGCTGGTCCCGCTCTGCCGGTGGGACCTCCACGACCACCACCGAGCCATAGTCGGTGCCCGCCACCCAGATCTGGTCACGGCGGAGGATATTGGCGCTGACCACCTTGGGGTCACTGAGCATGGACCAGAGCTCGTCGGCCATCTCGTGGGGCTCCAGCAGCCCATGGACCCGAAGAGAGTGGTCGGGCAGCTCCTCCACGCCCAGCAGGATGACCCCGCCGTAACTGTTGGCAAAGGCGGAGTAGGTCTCCCAGAGACTGTGGGGCAGCCCGCCGGTGGCCAGCTTGGCCTCCAGGCGGTTGTTTTCCCGGTATTGCTCCATGTGGTTCAGGTCCAGCATCGCGTCTGCCTCCTGCCTGCAGCGGCCCAGGCGCGGCGCGGGCCTGGGCCATTCTGACCTCATCTTAACCCGAATGGGGCGGGCTTGTCAATGGGTCCGGGGGGAGGCGTGAACCGGCGGCGATCTGTTCGGCCACCCGGATGCCGTCCACGGCCGCGCTGACGATGCCGCCGGCCCAGCCGCCGCCCTCGCCGCAGGGGTAAAGGCCCCGGAGGGGGGATTGGAGGTCCTCGCCCCGGAGGATGCGCACCGGGGAGGAGGAGCGGGTCTCCACCCCGGTGAGGAGGGCGCTGGGGGCGTCGAAGCCCCGGAGCTTTTTCCCCAGCAGGGGGAGCGCACCCCGGAGGGTATCGGTGACGAAGCCGGGCAGGCAGCGGGACAGGTCCGCCGGGACGACCCCAGGGCGGTAGGTGGGATTAACGGAAGGGGAGAGGGTGGGAGCCGTCCCTGCCAGGAATGAGCCCACACATGCGGCGGGGGCGTAGAACCCGCCGCCGCCCAGGGCGAAGGCCCGTTCCTCCCAAACTGCCTGAAACTCCATGCCCGCCAGCGGATGGGGGCTGCCGAAGTCGGCCGGGGCCACCCCCACCAGCAGCCCGCCGTTGCTGTTTTCCCCGTCCCGGGCCCGTCCGCTCATGCCGTTGGTCACCAGCCGTCCGGGTTCGGAGGCGGCGGCCACCACCTCGCCGCCGGGGCAGACGCAGAAGGTGAAGGCCGAGCGGCCGTTGGGCAGGTGGCAGGCCAGCTTGTAGTCCGCCGGGGGCAGCTTTTCCCAGGCGGGGCCGAACTGGGCCAGACTGACGTCGGATTGCCGGTGCTCGATGCGCACGCCGATGGCAAAGGGCTTCTGCTCCATGGGGACCCCGGCCTCGAAGAGCATCCGGAAGGTGTCCCGGGCGGAGTGGCCGGGGGCCAGCACCAGGGCGTCGGCCTCCAGGTCGTAGGGCCCCCCGGGGGCGGCCACGGTGAGACCGGTCAGCCGGCCGTCCTTTTGCCGCAGGCCGGTGAGCCGGTGCTCGAACCGGACGTCGCAGCCCCGGGCCAGCAGCTCGGCCCGGATGCGCTTCACCACCTGGCGGAGCACGTCGGTGCCGATGTGGGGCTTGTGGGACCAGAGGATGTCCTCCGGCGCGCCGTGCTCCACCAGGGCCTCCAGCACGGCGGAGATGCGGCCGTCGTGGGTGCCCGTGGTCAGCTTGCCGTCGGAAAAGGTGCCTGCGCCACCCTCCCCGAATTGGACGTTGGAGAGCGGGTCCAGCACCCCGGAGGACCAGAAGGCGGCTACATCGGCGGCGCGCTGTTCCACCGGGCGGCCCCGCTCCAATACGATGGGGGCCAGCCCCGCCCGGGCCAGGAACAGGGCGGCGAACAGGCCCGCCGGGCCCATGCCCACCACCACTGGAGGCAGGGGGGAGGTCCGGGCGGCGGCGGGAAAGACATAGGGCTGCCGCTGAAACAGGGCGATGTTTTTGCGGTTGGCACGGCGCACCAGGTCCTCCTCGTGGTCGGCAGACAGCTCCACGGTGCAGACGTAGTGGACGTCGGTTTTTTTCCGGGCGTCGATGGACTGGCGGGTCAGGGTCAGGTCCCGGACCAGAGCCGGGCGGAGTCCCAGCAGCCGGGCAGCCTTGCGTCGGAGCTGCTCCAGGTCCCCGTCCACGGGGAGGGGAAGATTGCTGATTCGTATCATGTTATCACCTGAGAGGTAGTATACCAGAAAAATGGGCGGGGGAACAGTCCGTCCGGATAAAAAAGGAGTGGGAGCCGCCTTGCGGCGGCTCCCGTGCCTTTGGATTACTTTTTCTCCTTTGGAGGAAGCAGGTTGACGTGGTCCTCCAGCAGCATCTGCGAGGCCTTATCATAGGACGAGGCGTCCTCGTAGCGGTCGAGCAGCGCGCTCTCCTCCAGGTCGGAGTAGTCGTTTTTGCTGCCCCGGTAGACGAGCTTCAGAAGAATGGGCGTGATGACGGTGGTGGCGATGACGACCAGTACCACCGGGCCGAAGAAGTCCTCCTTCATCAGTCCCGAGGAGATGCCTTTGTTTGCCACGATCAGAGCCACCTCGCCCCGGGAAATCATGCCGACGCCCACCTGGAGGGAATCCTTGGTGGAGTATCCGCACAGCCGGGCGCCCAGGCCGCAGCCCACCACCTTGCTCACCAGGGCCACCAGGACCAGAAGTAGGGCGAAGAGGACGATGGAAGCGCTCATCTCGGGCAGCGCCACCTTCAAGCCGATGCTGGCGAAGAAGACAGGGGAGAGCAGCATACAGGACAGCGTGTCGAAGCGGTCCTGTAGATAGGTGACTCTGGGCGTGTTAGCAAAGATGATCCCCATAATGTAGGCCCCGGTGATATCGGCCACGCCGAAATAGACCTCGGACAGATAGGCATAGAGGAGGCACAAGGCAAAAGCCACGATCAGGAACCGGCGTTTGTCGCGGTTCCAGCGGGAGAACCAGAGACTGATCAGACGGTGGAGCACAAAGCCCACCAGAACGCTCAGGGCAAAAAAGAGCGCGATTTTCAGAAGCACCAGGCCCAGGCCGCCCCCTTTGCCGGACAGGGAGGTGACAATGGTGAGGGCCACGATGCCCAGCACGTCGTCAATCAGGGCCGCGCCCAGGATGGCATTGCCCGAACGGGTGGAGAGCTTGCCCAGTTCCTTCAGGGTTTCGACCGTGATGCTGACCGAGGTAGCGGTCAGGACCACGCCGATGAACAGATTCTGAAGGAACTCACCGCGATTAAAGAGTGCGGCCGCGGCAAACCCCATCACCAAGGGGAGGAGAACGCCGATGAGGGCAATGATAAAGGCGGCTTTTCCAGCACGCTTCAGGCCGTCCAGGTCGGTTTCCATCCCGGCGGTGAACATCAGAGTGATCACGCCCAGCTCCGCCACCTCGTCGAGGAAGGCGGTGTCGGGAATGAGGCCAAAGCAGGCGGGGCCAAGGAGAAGACCGGCGATCAGGGCGCCTACCACCTGCGGTAGGGACACCCGTTTGGTGAGGATGCCCAGCAGCTTTGTGCACAGGAGGATGGCCGAAAGCTGGACCAGGAACAGATAGGAATCCATGCGATTACCCCCTTTGTTGAGGGACTCATTCTAGACCATTCCCGAATGGAATGCAAGGGCAAAAACGCCGAAAAGTTTTGCCTTGGCGGCAGAACGAGATGGGTCTCCAGGCCGCGGCAGCGGCCTGGAGACCCATTAGATATAGATTCAGTTGAAATTCCCGGCCGCTGCGACCCGGACGGAGCAGGCATGACGGGCTGTTTAGTAGCTGACGCCCTGCCAGATCATAGCGTCGGCATGGCCCCAAGCGCATAGGCACTTTGGGGACCCGGTCTGACCTGCTCGGGCGAAATGAATTCGCCCTGCGCCAAGGTCCTGCTGTGCAGGACGCTTGACGGCGCTGCGCGCCGCCCCATCCGCGATGGGGCCCCGGTCGCCGACGGGCTGTTTAGTAGCTGACGCCCTGCCAGATCATGGCGTCGGCATGGCCCAAAGCGCATAGGCACTTTGGGGACCCGGTCTGACCTGCTCGGGCGAAATGAATTCGCCCTGCGCCAAGGTCCTGCTGTGCAGGACGCTTGACGGCGCTGCGCGCCGCCCCATCCGCGATGGGGCCCCGGTCACCGACAGGCTGTTTAGTAGCTGACACCCTGCCAGATCATGGCGTCGGCGACCTTCATGAAGCCGGCGATATTGGCGCCGGCCACCAGGTTGCCGGGCATGCCGTATTCCTCGGCGGCCTTGGCGGCGTTGTGGTAGATGTTAGTCATAATGCCGTGGAGCTTCTGGTCCACTTCCTCGAAGGACCAGGACAGACGCATGGAATTCTGACTCATCTCCAGACCGGAGGTGGCCACGCCGCCGGCGTTGGCCGCCTTGGCGGGCCCAAACAGCACGTCGTTGATCTGGAAGATCTCAATGGCCTCGGGGGTGGAGGGCATATTGGCGCCCTCGGCCACGGCAAAACAGCCGTTCTTCACAAGCTGCTGGGCGGCTACGCCGTCCAGCTCGTTCTGCGTGGCGCAGGGCAGAGCGATGTCACAGGGTACGCTCCAGATGCCGGAGCAGCCCTCCACGTACTGGGCGGTGGGCACATAGTCCAGATAGGTCTTGATACGGTCCCGCTTGACCTCCTTGATCTCCTGCATGACCTTATAGTCGATGCCGTTCTGGTCCACAATATAACCGTTGGAATCGCTCATGGCGATGACCTTGGCGCCCAACTGGGTGGCCTTCTGGTTGGCGTAGATGGCCACGTTGCCGGAGCCGGAGATCACCACGCTCTGGCCCTGGAAGGACTTTCCGTTGGCCTTGAGCATCTCCTCGGTGAAGTAGCACAGGCCGTAGCCGGTGGCCTCGGTCCGGGCCAGGGAGCCGCCGTAGCTGATGCCCTTGCCGGTGAGGACGCCGTTGAACTCGTTGCGGATGCGCTTATACTGGCCGAACAGATAGCCGATCTCCCGGGCGCCCACGCCGATGTCGCCGGCAGGCACGTCGGTGTCGGGGCCGATGTGGCGCTGGAGCTCGGTCATGAAGGACTGGCAGAAACGCATGACCTCGTTGCTGCTCTTGCCCTTGGGGTCGAAGTCGGAGCCGCCCTTGCCGCCGCCCATGGGCAGGCCGGTGAGGCTGTTCTTGAAGATCTGCTCAAAGCCCAGGAACTTGATGACGCTCAGGTTGACGCTGGGATGGAAGCGCAGGCCGCCCTTGGAAGGGCCGATGGCCGTGGAAAACTGGACGCGATAGCCACGGTTCACCTGCACGTTGCCCTTGTCGTCCACCCACGAGATGCGGAAGAGCAGGCTGCGCTCCGGCTCCACGATGCGCTGGATGACGCCGGACTTGACCAGCTCGGGGCGCTGCTCCACCACAGGCTGGAGGGACTCCAGCACCTCCCGGACGGCCTGGAGGAATTCTTTCTGATCCGGGTCCTTGCGGACTACGTCCGCGTACACTTCCTGCAGATAGCTGTTGGTAAATGTCATCTTGCCAAACCCCTTTGCCTGGCGGCGCGTTTCCGTGGACACGCCCACCTTAAAATATAAAATCCTGTGCGCTGCTGCACTGGGTGCGGCCGATTCCGCCCCCCACGGAAAATTGTTGGGGGTATTATACGCCTATCTGGGTAAAAATGCAACAAAAAAATGGAAACTTGCAGAATTTTTCTCATATGGCGGAAGAATGCCGCATCCGATGCAGCAAAGGAAGATGCATAGTTCATTTGACGGGCAAAATGGCGGGATTTGTCGTCCACTCGCGGCCGCCGGGAGCCGCTGTGGGCAGGCACAGGCCGTAGAGGTCGGTGCAGCGGTCCTCCAGCTCGAAAAGCCGCCGGGCGGCGGGGGAGAGGGTGCGGACGTGGGCGGGCTTGGTGAGGATGGGCAGCCGGGCATGTTTCCACATCTCCCGCAGCACCGCCCGGCCGCGGTCGTTGAAGCCCAGCACCCGCAGATAGGGGACATGCTCCGGGCGGTCGGCGGCGGTGAGGCCCAGAAAGGCCCAGAGCACCAGCCGCCGGACCCGGGCGTGGGTGTACCGGCGGGTCTTGGTCAGGGCGTAGACCTCCTCCAGGGTGGTGGCGGCCTTTCCGGCCGCCAGCAGCCGGGCGGCCAGGCCGTCGCCGCTGTCGGGCAGAGCCTCGGCCTGTTCCAGAGTCATGGAGCGGAGTCGGGCCAGGATGGCCCGCTCACAGCGGACCAGGTCGGCGGTCTCCCAGGTCCAGGGGCCGGTGAGATAGGGGGCGGCGGCATCGGGGTACCCGGCGCGGAGCCGGCCCCGCAGCCAGCTTGCCGAGGCAAAGCCCGCCGCCGGAGCTTGATCGTGGCCCGCCCCGGTCCGGGGGATGGCGACGGCCTCCATGGAGCCGGGCAGGGCCCGCAGGTATTCCACCGCCAGGTTGTTGTTGGGGGCGGAGAGAACGTCGGCCGCCGGGCCGATGAGGGCGCGGACGGCCTCCTGCCGGGCGGCGGGGAAGGGGAGCCCCTGGTCGAGGGCGCGGCGCAGGGCGGAGGGGTAGGCTTGGGAGTCCAGACAGACGGCGGCGGCCCGAAGCTCCTCCAGCGAGCCGGACTCGCTGCCGAACGAGAGATGGCTCACCACTCCGGCGGCGGAGAGGACCTCCACCGCACCCCGGGCGAAGCGCTCCGCGGAGGAGATCGCCCAGGGGGTGGGCAGCTCCAGCACCAGGTCGGCGCCGCCCTTTAGGGCCACGGCCGCCCGGGTCCACTTGTCAGCGATGGCGCAGTCGGCCCGCTGGACCCAGTTTCCGCTCATGGCGCAGACCACGGCGGCGTCCTCACCCAGCAGCCGGCGGGTCTCAGCAATCTGCCGGGCATGGCCGGAATGGAAGGGATTGTATTCAGCAATAATGCCGGAGATGTTCATGTCAGCCCCCAAAAGTGTAGATTTTTTTGAATTTCATCGAAAAAGTGGGTTGTTCTTTCCAGCGGAATGGTCTAGAATATACTTGCAATTTTAGCGGAACCGGAACGATTCTGCAAGGGCCGAAGCCCAAACTATACAAATTAAGGAGCGGATAGTAACATGAAAGTCCTCGTCATCAATGCGGGCAGTTCCTCTCTGAAGTACCAGCTCATGGACACCGACACCCGGACGGTGCTGGCCAAGGGCCTGTGTGAGCGCATCGGCATCGACGGCCGCCTGACCCACAAGGTCCCCGCCAAGGACCTGAAGCTGGAGTTTGAGATTGCCATGCCCACCCACGCCGAGGCCATCCAGTCCGTGCTGGACGCCCTGACCTCCGCCGAGCACGGCGTGATCCGGAGTATGTCCGAGATCGACGCGGTGGGCCACCGGGTGGTCCACGGCGGCGAGAAGTTTGCCGCCTCCGCCCGGATCGACGCCGACGTGATGGCCGCTCTGGAGGAGTGCATCCCTCTGGCCCCCCTGCACAATCCCGCCAACATCACCGGCATCAAGGCCTGCCAGGCCGTTATGCCCTCCACTCCCATGGTGGCCGTGTTCGACACCGCCTTCCATCAGACGATGCCCGCCAGGAGCTATATTTATGCCCTGCCCTACGAGTATTATGAGAAGGACAAGGTCCGCCGCTACGGCTTCCACGGCACCTCGCACCGCTATGTCTCCGCCCGGGCCGCCGCCCTGCTGGGCAAGCCCATTGAGGAGCTGAAGATCATCACCTGCCACCTGGGCAACGGCTCTTCCGTCAGCGCCATCGACGGCGGCAGGAGCGTGGATACCTCCATGGGCTTCACCCCCCTGGCCGGCGTGCCGATGGGCACCCGCTCCGGCGACCTGGACGCCGGCATTCTGGAGTACCTGATGAACAAGTACGGCATGGACATCAAGGAGATGCTGAACGTGCTGAACAAGAAGTCCGGCGTGCTGGGCATCTCCGGCGTATCCTCCGACTTCCGCGACCTGGAGGAGGCCGCCAAGGCCGGCAACGACCGCGCCCAGCTCGCCCTGGACTCCTTCCAGTACAGCGTGAAGAAGCTGGTGGGCGCTTACGCCGCCGCCATGGGCGGGGTGGACGCCATCGTGTTCACCGCCGGCGTGGGCGAGAACGACGCCGTCACCCGGATGGCCATCGCCTCCGGCCTGGAGTTCATGGGCGTGAAGATGGACGCCGAGGCCAACAACACCCGCGGCCACGAGGCGGTGGTCTCCGCCGCCGACTCCAAGGTGAAGGTGCTGCTCATCCCCACCGACGAGGAGCTCATGATCGCCATGGATACCGCCGAGATCGTAGGCAAGTAAACTGCACAGGAACCACGAAGGGCCCGCGCTCGCAATGGAGCGCGGGCCCTTTTCGCATCACAGGTTTACCAGGTGACCCCCAGGTCGGGGCGCACACCCAGGTCGATGATGTCCTTGGCGTCGTAGAACTGGAGATACCGCTCCCGCTCCCGGCCGCTGCGTAGGGTCTTGCCGTCGGGGTGAAGCCGGTCGCAGATGACGGCGGAGATGTCCGTCTTGATCTTGGAGTAGGACTCGACACCCACCGAAGCGAAGACCCGGAAGCCCATGCTCTGGAGGTACTGGAACATGGGGCCGGTCTGGGTTACGTCGTTGTCCCCGTCGGGCCGCGCCCCGTGGGGATAGAACAGGATGCTGGTGGGGCCCACCAGGCTGCCCACCTCCTCGGCCCAGCGCTCGGTGTCGGTCTTGACCACCTCCATGGACTTGGCGGACAGGTTGATATGCCCCCAGGTGTGGCTGCCGAAGGTCCAGCCGGTCTCCTTCAGACGCTGGATCACCGGCATCACCGCGTCGATCTCACTCTGGCGGTAGGCCTCAAACTCCGCCCGGCGCGGGTCGTCGGCCTTGATGTCCCGGTCGTTCTGGGTCCGATAGCCCAGGATGCCCTGGTAGCCGGTGAGAGAGAAGATGGCCTTGGCTCCGTTGAGGGAGAAGTCGGGGTGCTCCAGGATAAACTGGTCCAGGATGGTGGTGGCGTCCAGGTCCTGAGTGAGGAAGGTCTCCTTGGTGTAGGGGTCGGTGCACTCGGCCCAGATCTGGCCGTCGTCCCCCACCACCAGCTTGGAGGTAAAGCCCCCCTCCAGCATATACTCATAGTAGTTCACGTCGTCAAAGGAGATGATCAGAGGTTTTTTCCCCTCGGGGAGCCGGAGCGTGTTGCGGACCATATGGGTACCGCTCTCGTCGGTGACCTCGCTCCAGACGTCCTCCATGGCCACCAGAATATAGCCCTTGTCATAGACGCTCTGCAAAATCTTGTTGTACTCGTCTACCGTCACCATCCAGTCGTCCAGACCGATGCGCTGGGATTCGGGCAGAGGGCTCTCATGGAAGGCGTACTGGGGATAGGCGATGATGGGGTGGAAGAACAGGTGCTCCACCACCTGGTCCGGGCCCCAGGACTGTGTGAGCTGGTCCTCAGACCAGTAGGTCCTGACGGCGTCGTAGGGGTCCGCGGCGGGGGTTGGGGAAGATTCGGCGGAGGCGGTGGGCTCCGGGGTTGCGGAGACGGGCGGGGTGTCCGGTGTACCGCTGCCGGCGGGCGGGGCTTTCTTGCAGGCGGCCAGCGGTGTGAACAGCGTCAGGGTCAGTGTCAGGGCCAACAGTCGTTTCAGGTTTGTTCTCATGCACATGGGCGGGGTTCCTCCTAGCGTTCGATCTCTGTCCCTGTTATCTTACAGGAAACGGGCGGTAACATGCATCACAAAGAAATGACAAAAAGATTAAGGTTTTCCGTCGGGGGGCGGGACCCTTCGGACCAGCAGAATGGAGGCCGCGCCGGTGACGGCTCCGGTGACCAGGGAGGCCAGCAGTAGGGGAGCCAGGTAGACCAGCAGGGCGGGAGAGGCCAGCACGGCCATGGCGGCCAGGACCTGGCCGGTGTTGTGGGCGGCGGCGCCGGCAATGCAGACGCCGAAGAGGGACAGACGGCGGCAGCGGACCAGCAGCCACATGACCCCAAAGGCCAGCAGCCCGCCGCCCAGGGAGAAGGCCAGGGCGGAGAGATTACCGCCCACCAGCGCGCCCAGCAGGCACCGGGCCACCAAGATGAGCAGGGCCTCCCGGCCGGACATGGTGCACAGGGCGTAGATGGTGACCAGATTGGCCAGACCCAGCCGCAGGCCGGGCAGGGGCACCAGCACGGTGAGGGGGAAGAGCCCCTCGGTTACCGACAGGGCCAGGGCCAGGGCGGTCAGGACCGCGCAGCGGGTGAGGCGGCGCGTGGAAAGGGCGGAAGCAGGATACATCACGGGCCCTCCTAACCGGTCACGCCGTCCACGGCCGGGGCCTCCGAGCCGGTGACGGAGATGATGAGGCGGTTGGGCAGGCAGACGATCTGCCCGCCGGAAACCGACACCCAGCCGGTGTGGACGCAGTCCTCGCCGGGGCAAGAGCTCTCTGAGATCCGGATGCGGCCCCGCTCCGCCTGAATCGTGAGGGGATAGTCCAGCTCCTCCAGGTACAGGGTGACGGGTTCGGACAGGGAAGAGAGGGGGTATTGGGCGATGACCTCGTTATTTAAGACGACTGTGGCGGTCAAAAAGTTTCCAGGGGCCGGACGAAAAAGATAGAGCAGGAGAAGCGCGAAGGCCGCCACGGCCAGCGCCACAAGGCCGTCCCAGGGGGTGGGGCGGACACGGATAGCCGCGGGGGGAGTTCCAGCGTGTTTCATCGGTATGCCTCACATCAAAATCCACAATTTGACCCCGGTAAAGCCGGGATCATAGACTTTTTTATTGTATCACGAAGCGGCGCGCTTGAAAAGCTCCGATGACAGGAAGGAACTGGCGCCGGGAGCGGTAAGTATTTTCTAGTTGCAAAACAGGGCAAATTCTGATAAAATACTGCCTGTTAGACTGGTGCGGTATGCGCCGGACGAAAGCGACTAGGAGATGAACCCATGGATAAACAGAAGCAAGCGGCGCGGAACCAGAAGGAGGATGTCGTCCTGAACCGGACCCTGATCTGGTTTGGCGGGGCAGTGGTCGTTGAACTCCTGCTGCTGCTGCTTAACCGCTATTATATCAATTATAACGTCAGCGGCATCACGCTCATGAGCAACATCCATAAGGCCCTGCCCGTGATGATTGCAGCGCTGGCGGTGCTGACGGTGGTCTGCGCGGTCTGGCTGTATACAGGGTTGAAAAAGAAGCGGAGCGGCCTGATCCCCGGGCTGCTGACCGGCGTTTTCGGAGCTCTGGCTCTGGGATGCCTGGCGGCGTTCCGATTCAAGGGGGCCGGCATCCAGCTCATGTGTACCCTGGTCCCGGCCGTGGCGGTGCTGGCGCTGGTGTATTACCTCTACCAGCGGGAATTTTTTGCCATCACCGTTTTATCGGCACTGGGCCTGGTCGGGCTTTGGCTCTTCCGCAAGGCGGGCGGCGGCCACGCAGTGGTGGTCTATGGCTATTTCGCCGTGGTGGCGGTGATACTGGTGGCGGCGGTGCTGCTGGCCCGGCGGCTCCAGCAGGCGGAGGGAATGCTCAAGCGCGGGGAAAAGCGTATCCGGGTCCTGGGCCACGGTGCCAATTACGCCCTGTTCTATGTCAGTTGTGCCGTGGTGGCGGCGGCCCTGGCGGCGGCTTTGATCCTGGGCGCTGCGGCGGCCTACTACCTGATGTTCGCACTGGTGGCTTGGATCTTCGTACTGGCAGTCTACTTCACCGTCAAGCTCATGTGATTGGGAAAAAAGCGGCGCCCGGCTACTGCCGGGCGCCGCTTTTTTGTGTGTCTTCACGCCTCCTTGCGAATGGGGGCGTAATACTGCTCCTGATACTGGGCGAAGAGCTTTTCAAACTCGGCTGAGGCGCCGGAGTGGAGATACTTGAGGTAGGTGTGGTTGTCAGGTAGGTTTTCCTTGGCGGGGGTGGTGGAGCGGAGGATCAGCATGGCCACATTGGAGCAGTGGTCAGAAATGCGCTCCAGATTGATGAGCAGCTCCAGAAACTGCGTGCCCAGCTCGATGGTGCAGGCGCCGGATTTCAGCCGCTCAATGTGCCGGTTTTTCAAGGTGTCCTCCATCAGATCCACCACCTCTTCCAACGGCTCCACCTGCATGGAAAGGGCGTGATCCCGGCCGGCGTAGCAGGCCAGCGTGGTGTCCACGGCTTTGCCCACGGCGTCGGTGAGGTACCGCAGCTCGCGGCTGGCCACGGGGGAAAAGGCGATGTCCCGGCTGTGGAGGGCGGTGGCCGACTCGGACAGATTGACCGAGTAATCGCCGATCCGCTCAAAGTTGGTGAGGGTGTGGAGCAGCTCGGACACCAGATTGCTCTCCGACTGGGTGAGGGCGCGGTCGGTGAGCTTGACCAGATAGCTGTCCAGCATGTTCTCCAGCTTGTCGATGGCGGACTCGGTCTCATGGAGCCGCTCCAGCTTTTTGTCGTCATAGTCGGAGAGCAGCTCCACGGCCAGACGGTAGTTGTCCCGGGCCATGGTACCCATATTGATGACGGCGGCGCGAGCGTGCTCCAGAGCCACGGCGGGGGAGGAGAGGAAACGCTCGTCCAGGGGGTTGATGTCGATGGTCCCGGTATCGCCGGGGACCAGCGTCTCCACGATCTTCACCAACACCCGGTTGAAGGGGAGCAGCAGAAGGGTACAGGCTACGTTGAAGCCCAGGTGCAGGTTGGCGATGGAGCCGCGGTTCATGACGTCGCCCCAGAAGGGGAAGTGGAACAGGGCGTTGCCTGCATACAGCACCACGAGGAAGAACAGTGTGCCGATGATATTGAACAGGAGATGAACCATGGCCGTCCGCTTGGCATTTTTGCTGGCGCCGATGGCGGAGAGAAGGGCGGTGATACAGGTGCCGATGTTCTGGCCCATAATAAGGGGGATAGCAATATGGAAGGAAACCACGCCGGTGGAGCTGACCGCCTGCAGGATGCCCATGGAGGCGGAGGAGCTCTGGATCAGGGCGGTGACGGCGGCGCCTACCAGAATACCCAGCAGGGGATTGGAAAAGGCGACGAACAGCTCGCGGAAGGCGGGGAGCTCCTGGAGGCCGGAGACGGCGTTTTCCATGGTCTTCATGCCGATGAACAGAAGGCCCAGCCCCAGCAGGATCTGGCCCACGATCTGCCTGCGGCTGCTCCCCTTGAGGAACATGAAGAGCACGATGCCCACCGCTGCCAGCAGAGGGCCCAGGATCGAGGGCTTGAGCAGGGCCAAAAAGACGTTGTCGGACGAAATGTCGCCCAGCCGGAGGAGCTGCGCGGTGACCGTGGTGCCGATGTTGGCGCCCATGATAATTCCCACAGTCTGGGGCAGCTTCATGATGCCGGCATTGACGAAGCCCACGCACATTACGGTGGTGGCGGCGGAGCTCTGAATCAGACCCGTGACCAGAGCGCCAAGCAGGACTCCCTTGAACACGTTGCTGGTCAGTCGTTCCAGAATACCCTCCAACCGACCGCTGGAGAGCTTCTCCAGACCGTCGGTCATGGTGGACATGCCGAACAGGAAGGTCGCGATTGCACCTATCAGGGTGATCACATCAGTTGCGTTCACAAGTTTCCTCCAAATCTGACAAGTTGTCAAAGTTGAGCGGCCGAAATTTGCAGGATTCAATTTTAGGTCCCTATAAAACCAGTATAGATTATATACGCCTTTTTTCGCCGCGTAAATCCTATGTAAAGCACTTGACGTAAATTTTACATTTCGGCCAAAAAGGCAAAAAGTTTCTGCATGAAATCCGTCAAATAATCAGCGTGGGCGGCAAAGGGGTCCGGATGCCCTCTTGTGTTTTTGGAAAAAAGAGGGTAAAATAAAGAACAGCAGATCAGCCGTCAATCTCCAGACCAGAGAAGGAGGAGGACCCATGACAAAGGAACAGGAAACCTTGCAGGAATGGATCAGCGCGAGCGACAACATCGTCTTTTTCGGCGGGGCCGGCGTATCCACCGAAAGCGGCATCCCCGATTTCCGCAGCGTGGACGGGCTGTACCATCAGCAGTTCCAGTATCCGCCTGAGACCATGCTGAGCCACAGCTTTTATGCGTCCCACACCGAAGAATTTTTTGATTTTTACCGAAAAAAGCTGCTGGCCCTGTGGGCCAAGCCCAACATGGCCCATCGGAAGCTGGCCGAGCTGGAGCAGGCGGGCAAGCTCCGGGCGGTCATCACCCAGAACATCGACGGTCTCCACCAGATGGCCGGGAGCCGGGAGGTGCTGGAGCTCCACGGCTCCGTCCACCGGAATTACTGCCAGGCGTGCGGCCGGTTCTATCCGGTGGAGGCGGTGGCTGAGGCGGAGGGGGTGCCCCGCTGTGCCTGCGGCGGGGTCATCAAGCCCGATGTGGTGCTCTATGAGGAGGCGCTGGACGGGACGGTGATGCGGAGGGCGCTGGACTACATCCGCAAAGCCGACATGCTCATCATCGGCGGCACCTCGCTGGTGGTCTATCCGGCCGCCGGGCTGGTGAACGATTACCGGGGGAATAAGCTGACCCTCATCAACAAGGGGGCGACCTCCATGGACTGGCAGGCCGATCTGGTGGTCTCCGGCCCCATCGGGGAGATCCTGGGCGCCGTCCAGATTTGAAGAAACAGCCCCGGCGTTCTGCGCCGGGGCTGTCGGTAGGCCGCCATTTATTGAAAAACAATAAAAAATAATTGACATTCAATATAGAGTGTGCTATGCTGACCCCAGAACAAGGGAGGGATTCCCATGGAAAAGACCGGAGTACAAAAGCTGGCCAGCGTATTAAAGGTCCTAGTCACGATTACGTTTATCTGCAACATCCTAGCACTGTTCCAATTGCCGACTTTGGTGGTGTCCCGAGGTGAGCCGGGGGTGTTGATGGATTTGTTGCGCCATCCCGTAGCTTTCTGGCTCTCTTACTATCCGGATTTTCTGTTTCTTGTGGCAGAGTGCGGAATCTATGACTGGGTACTATACGGATTCCTTTTTTTCTGCGGCGTCTGCACCGCCGTCATCCTGTGGCAGGCCCGCCGGGTGCTGGACACCATCCTGGCCGGGAACACTTTCACCTTTGAAAATGCGGCCAATATGCGGCGGGCGGCGGTATGCTGCTTCCTCATCTCGGCCGCCGCCCTGGGCCGGACGGTGTGGGGCCTGTGTTTTTATCGCAGCCTGATGCCTCTGCTCACATACAACGCGCTGTTCGTGCCCATCTTTCTGATGGCGGGACTGCTGTGCATGGTCATGTCCGCTCTTTTCCGCCAGGCGGCGGAGCTGAAGGCGGAAAATGACCTGACCATATAGGAGGGCGGAACGATGCCGATCATGGTCAATTTGGATGTGATGATGGCCAGGCGGAAGATGAGCCTCAACGAGCTGGCCCAGCGGGTGGACATCACCCTGGCCAACCTGTCCATCCTGAAGAACAATCATGCCAAGGCGGTGCGCTTTACCACCCTGGAGGCCATCTGCCGGGCTCTGGACTGCCAGCCCGGCGACATTTTGGAATATGTATCCGGAGAGGAGGAAAAGCCGTGAAGCGGCTGCTTTTGCCCGCCCTGCTGCTGTTTTTCCTGGCCGGCTGTGCCCGGAACGCCGACAATCTGATTTTCGTCAACGACAGCGCCGCATCGGTGGGACTGGTGGAGCTGGCCGGGCCGGGGTATAGCGGGGGCGGCTGCTACGCGGACGGCTCCCCCATCGGGCGGGGGGACTCCCTGGGCTTCCGGATGGACCCGGACGAGGGCGGGGTGGTGTCGCTGCGCGTCTGGGACGAGGGGGAGCGGGCCGTGCTGGCTCAGGGGACGTTTTCCCTGTCCTTTGAGCACGAGCTCCGGTATACCGTCACCCTGTCGGAGCGGGGCGGTCGGCCCGTCCTGCTGCTGGAGGAGCTCCCGTCATAACAAGCGAAGGGACCGGGCGTGCCGGTCCCTTCGCTTGTTCCATGCGGTTCAATCCTCCGCCAGGACGATGTGGCCATCCTCAATGCGCTGGATGGTAGCCAGGGCCTCCACCCGCAGACCCATGCGCCGCAGGACCTGTCCGCCGTCCCGGGTGGCCTTTTCGATGGCGACACCCACACCGGCGGGTTCCGCCCCGGCTTTGGAGACGATCTCCAGCAGTCCCAGCATGGCCTGGCCGCTGGAGAGGATGTCGTCTATCAGCAGGACCCGGTCGTCCTCGCTCAGATACCGGCGGGAGACCCGCATGGTGTAGGATTTTTCCAGAGAAAAGGAGTGGACCTCGGCGGTGTAGACGTCCGGGTCGATGTATCCGGTCTGAAACTTCTTGGCGTAGACGGCGGGGACGCCGAGCGTCAGCGCGGTAAAGCAGGCCATAGCGATGCCGGAAGCCTCCACTGTCAGCACCTTGGTGACCTTTTCGCCTTGAAAGCGCTTGGCCAGCGCCTTGCCGGCGGACTGGAGCAGCTCCATGTCCATGCAGTGATTGAGAAACATGTCCACCCGGACGATGTCGCCCTCACCGATGGCGGCGTCCTTTTGGATTCGTTTTTTCAGTTCATCCATATGTGGTAGGTGCCTCCGTTCTATATTTCCGCGTGGTGCTTCCGGCGGTACTGGGCTTACCACCCGGTACAGCCTCCGCGGCATTGCTGAATAAAGTGCTCGAACAGGAAAGAGCCGTCCGCCGTGTCCGGGCGACGCCGGTCATACGACATGCGCTCGGGGTGGAATTGGACGCAGAGCAGGGGCAGCGTGTCATGTTCCATGCCCTCCACCAGGCCGGATTCCGACCAGGCTGTGGCCCGCAGGCCCGTCCCCAGCCGGTCCACGACCTGATGGTGGGAGCTGTTCACGGGAAAGATGGGGCCGTAGAAGCGATGCAAAACAGAGCCCGCCGCAGCCCGGACGGGGTGGACCTTGTCTCCGGCGCAATGGGAGTCGTGGGTGTGAAAGAGAGCCGGCTCCGGGCCAATGTCCTGGACCAGCGTTCCGCCCAGCGCGATGTTGAGGACCTGATGGCCGCGGCAGATGCCGAAAATGGGTTTCTCTGCCGCCAGCCAGGCGGCTACGAGGGGAAACTCCGCCTGGTCGCGGCGCAGGTCCATGTCGCGGGAGCCGCGATTTTCCTGATGAAAATAGGACGGGTCCACGTCCTCGCCACCGCAGAGCAGGAGCCCGTCGTAGTCGGTGCTGACTGGGGGACAGTAGAAGGAGCAGGGAATGCCGCCCGCGCGGCGGATGGCATTTTCATAGTTGATACGGCTGCCGTCGGAGCCGGAGAGCAGGATGCGCGGAGCTTTCATGTTCGGCCTCTCCTCATTTGATTATCAACGGTATTATAGCGGAAAAGCCATGGAACTGCAAGGGACGGCATTGACAAACGGAAAGAAATACGGTATTTTATATGAGCTGACGATTTTAACTGGCGGCTCAAGAGGGAGCGGCATCGAAGTGGTCATAACGGGACTGATGGAAATCAAAGTGGACTGTAGACCGTTTGGGCCCGAAAACCCTTGATTTTACTGGTTTTCTGGCTTGCCCGTATTTTTTACAACAGCATTTCTACACTTTGTTCATCTAGAGGGCAGGTGTTGAAGATAGCTTGGAGGAGTACCCAAGTGGTGAAGGGACCGCTCTCGAAAAGCGGCAGGTCGGTGTTCCCGGCGCGTGGGTTCGACTCCCACCTCCTCCGCCAAGAGCCTGCAATGGGAGTACCATTGCAGGCTCTTTCCTTTTTAAGCGGATAGATGTCTGCCGTTGTTGAGAAGATGCTGTGCCTCAGCCGGTTTGAAAGCTGCTTCATTGATACTTCTCCGCTTTGCAGCAGAAGGCTTGCGCAGGTATGCCCTTACGGTATTAAAACGACAAACCGGAAAAGCCCCATAATTTCAAGGATTTGGAGGTTTATCAGGTGGATTTTTTATCCTTTTCCAACCCGAAAAAATCGGGCACGAAACCGTTATACCGTAGAGGGTGTTAAATTAGCGACAAAAATGAATACCGCGTAGGTAGGCTGCTTACCTGCCCTCAAAAGGACAGTTCCTCTGAAAAGAAGAAGTGTCCTTTTGCAGTTCTCTTTTCAGCTATAACATAGTACCGTGCTCATCGATGGGGGCGATTCAGAATTTGGGATAGCCATTGAAAACACACCCAAATCTGGTACAATAAAAATACAATATTATCCTTCCATAGAAAGGGATTATCATGGAAGTAACTGCTGGTATCCTTGTGAAAGACCACCATGTTTTGCTTATGCGCCGTGCTCCGGGTCAGAATGCGGCTGGCGGTTGGGAATATCCCGGTGGAAAAATAGAGCCCGGCGAGACTGGTGAACAGTGTCTGCACCGCGAGCTAAAGGAAGAACTCTGCATTGACGCGGAAATTGGTGAGAAGATGGCGGAGAGCGCCTTTGAAATGAGCTCCAAAACCATTCGCCTACATGCCTATCGGATCAACCAATATGAAGGGGAAATCCAGTTGACCGTCCATGATCAGATGGAGTGGGTCCCACTTTCGAAGTTGTTAGACCACGACCAGCTTCCGGCCGACTATCTGGTCTCTCAAAAACTTTTGGAGGTATTGCGATGAGCTTCCGACCGCCATTTGCAGTGGGCGACACAGTGACTCACCCAGAAATCTGTACCGCATTTCAGTGCGGTAATATGGGTGGTATGCACCGCTCCAAGCGCACCAATACCCTCATTATCATCTCGGACCATACAAAGTCTCTCTATGACGATAAGTGGTATGGCGATACCCTTCACTATACTGGAATGGGCAAGACTGGAGATCAGACGTTGACCAGTCAAAATCGCACTCTGGCCGAATCAGATCACAACGGAGTCGAAGTGTACCTCTTTGAAGTGCTGCACCTTGCTCGCCACGTAAACGGCACTGAAAAACAGAAGGCTGCCCAACGGGATGTGACTTCCTCTGTCTACGTACGGGACCCCTTTGTTGCAGAGTATGCCAAGCGTCGGGCCAAGGGGATCTGTCAGCTCTGTGGCCAGCCAGCACCATTTTGGGATCAAAAGGGGCGTCCTTACCTGGAAAGCCACCATATTGAGTGGCTCTCTCAGGGCGGGGCAGATACCACTGACAATACAGCCGCGCTCTGCCCCAACTGTCACAAAAAGATGCACATTGTCAATGACCCTGAGGACGTTCAAAAGCTACGCTCAGCGATTGGATAAAACTGTTTGTGGGAGGTTGTTCTTATGCTGCTGGCCCATCCCCGTTGTAGCTTTGCCTCCTCACTGGGCACCTTCCTCAGTGTTAGAAAAGAAGAATGGCTGGCCCAAATGAAGGCTCGGGAGTCGGGGCGCCCTCTCCACGAAGAGCAGATTGCTGCCTGGGCAGACTGCTATGATGTGCTCCTACATACGCTACCGGCCATTCAAGCGCAACATCCAGAGCTCATCCTGATCTTCGAATACGAGCTGCCTTATGAAGCGGGCCGTCGCCCAGATGTGATCCTCCTCAGCCAAGAACAGGTCGTGATTTTGGAGTTCAAAATGAAATACCGTGTGCTCCGGGCCGATGTGGACCAGACGGCTGCCTATGCCCGGGATATCCAGGAATATCACTTTGAATCCAGAAACCGCAAAGTCACTTCCTTACTGGTGGTTACCCGCATAAACCATACAATAGAGTTAAGAGGTTCTGTCCTTGTGAGCTCTGGGGATCGGCTGCAGGAAGCCCTGCTCGACACGTTGCAAGCGGGCACAACCGCTTGTGATGCGACTGCCTGGATGTCCTCCCGCTATGAGCCCCTTCCCACCATCGTGGAGGCCGCTCAGATGATTATGCGCAAGGAGGCACTCCCGCATATCCGCAGCGCAGACAGTGCAGGCATTCCACAAGCATTACAGTGCCTTACCGGTATTGCTACCTATGCGCAAGAAAAGGGCAAGTATATGCTCGCCTTTGTCACGGGTGTGCCTGGCGCAGGGAAAACTTACTTGGGTTTACAATATGTTTATGAATCCCTCCAGGCAGCAGAGCAAGTGCACTCTGTGTATCTGTCGGGCAACGGCCCCTTGGTGAAAGTCCTCTCTGCTGCTTTGGGGAGCAATGTATTTGTCAAGGACCTCCATAAACAGATCGATGAATTTGTCCGCTATCGGGCCAAGGATTTTCACCAGAGCATCATTGTCTTTGATGAGGGGCAGCGGGCTTGGACGCAGGAGCGCATGGCCCAGCGGAACCCTGGTCGCCAATGCTCCGAGGCAGAATTAATGCTCCAACTGGCAGAGACACGGCTCCCGTGGTGTGTCCTTCTTGTGCTCATCGGGGAAGGGAAAGAAATCTACAAGGGGGAATCCGCCGGCGTAGACCAGTGGGTGAGCGCCATTTCCCGTGCACAACGAGCATGGGAAATTGTTGCACCTTCAAAACTGACCGCCTCCTTTGAACCGCTGCGGACGATGCGTCGCCTTCACGCGCGCAACCAATTGGATCTCAACGTGTCCTTACGCAACCACTTGGCCCAAGACGCCAGCACCTTTATGAACCATTTGATTTCAGGTGAGATTGACCAGGCAAAATCGCTTGCCACCTCCTTGCAGTCTGCGGGCTATACGATGCTCGTGACGCAGGATTTAGATGCAGCAAAGGCGTATTGTACGACTCGCTATATGGGGCAATCATCGAAGCGCTATGGACTGCTAGTCTCTTCTAAAGCAGAGTCCACGCTGATGAGACGCTATGGCGTGGATAATAGCTATGAAGCCACCAGTATGCGCAACATGGACATTGCTGCGTGGTATAATGATCCACCCGAAAGCCCAAAATCCTGCTGTCGCTTTCGCCACGTGGTGACCGAGTTCAGTTGTCAGGGCTTAGAGGTGGATCTCCCGATCCTGTGCTGGGGACCAGACATGATTTGGAATGGTCAAGCCTGGAACCTCTATCGCCCAATGCAGTCGGCAGATAGCAATGACAACCGCTAACCGGCCTGCCCGCTGAGGTATAATCGGACCCGGCAGCGGACGCCGAGAAACATGACAGAGGAGAAGCCTATGCGGATGATCATCTCACCGGCGAAGAAGATGCGGACAGACCCGGACGGCCTGGCCGCTGTTGGACTGCCCCGATTCCGGGACAAGGCGGAGCGGGTGAAGCAGGCGCTGCAGCGGCTGACGGCGGAGGAGCTGCAGGCCCTCTGGCGGTGCAGCGATTCCCTGGCGCGGCTCAACGCGGAACGGCTGCGGGGAATGGACCTGGAGCGCGGCCTGACGCCGGCCGTTTTGGCCTATGAAGGAATCCAATACCGGTATATGGCCCCAGGGGTGTTCGAGCGCGGGGAGTACGCCTTCCTGCAGGAGCACTTGCGTATCCTGTCCGGCTTCTATGGAGTGCTGCGTCCCCTCGACGGGGTGGTGCCCTATCGGCTGGAGATGCAGGCAAAGCTGTCCGTGGACGGGAGCCGGGACTTGTACGATTTCTGGGGCGGCAGGCTGGCCGACGAGCTGGCGGCCGAGACGGACCTGATCCTGAACCTGGCCTCCCGGGAGTACAGCAGGGCGGTGACGCCCTATCTGCCCCGGACGGTGCGGGTGGTCACCTGCGTGTTTGGGGAGCGGAGTAAGGGGAAGATCGTCGAGAGGGGCACCCTGTGCAAAATGGCGCGGGGGCAGATGGTGCGCTGGCTGACCGAGCGCCAAGTCACAAAGGCGGTAGACGTGAGGGACTTTGACGGCCTGGGCTATGCCTACGACGCCGAACATTCGACGCCGGACGAGCTGGTGTTTCTGCGCAAGGAGCCGTTTGCGTCCAGACACGGCTTCGTAGCCGTCCTGGACAAACAGCCGCAGGGCGGTCAGCAGGATGCGCTCCCTGGGGTTGAACATCGGATCGACTCCCCATCCTCCGGATAGTAGGAGAGAAAGAGCGAAAACAGGACGCCCCTGAGAGGAGCCGCCCTGTTTTTGAAACGGGGTGTGGAGCCGGCGGCTATCCGCCGAGAATCCCGGAGAGATCCGCAGCTCGGTGGTGTGGTCCATGGTGAGGGTGCCGTCACAGTAGGACAGGCTCAGGTAGAGTTTGCCGTCGTTTGGGCCTCAGCCGCGGTTGATCTGGTCCAGCAGGCTGTCCAGGCCGCCGCCGTCTGCTCTGGAAGCGGCGCGCCGCAGGAGGGACAAAAGGTCTTGTCCGCCGTGGCCGCCTCTGCGCAGGCGGGCTGGGGTTTTCCTGCTGACCCTTCTGGAAGGAAGGGCACCAGAGGGCTCTCGTGCAGGAGCCTGAACAGCAGACCAAGCAGCACTCGTCGCTATAGCCCAGGGAGCTGTCCACAAAGAATTGGCCAGGCCGGTGCCCGCCAGCCAGATGAGGATGGCCACGCCCATACCGCCGTCGCCGAACAGCCAGCCTATGTGGTTCCTTACGCTGGTCCTGGGTATAGCTTTACCGCACCTTGGATGTAAAGGGTCACGGTGTCTTTTCCGGTCGCCGAGGCGGTGGCGCATACACAGGAGAAAAGGACCAGCTTTTTCTTTCGATGGTTCAGGGACGGCGGCTGGGCTCAAACTGGACGGCGCCGCAGACGGTACAAAATTGGTCTCCGGCGGGGACCCCAGCGCCGCAGGCGGCGCAGATGCGGGGCGCGCACCGGGTGCACAGGCCGCGATTTTCGTTAAAGTGCTCGTCGCAGACCCAGACGCCGCAGTGCCGGCACCAGTTGAAGTGGAGCTTTGCCTCAGCGGCGGCCAGCGCCAGGGCCTGTTCCGGCTGGCCTGCCTGCGGAACAAGGACGGCGTACTCCTTGCCGCAGAGACCGCAGGAGAAAACCACCTGCCAGCCTCTGCCGCGGCACAGGAGCCGATGGGGAGCATGGAAGGCGGGGGAATCAGGCCTGGTCATGGCCGCTCTCCTCCTTTCGGACGGCCTCCAATCCGGTAAGAAATGCGCTGAGATGCCGGAGGGACTCCCGGTCCATGCCTTTGATCTCCTGCGTGATTTCCTGGAGAAGCTGTTCCCTGCTCTCCATGTGATCCTCTCCTTCCACAAATTAAGATTGATTTGGCTAGAGCATAAAGGTAAAATAAAAACCAGAAGAGGAGAGCAAAAACTCTCGCCTCTGGCGTTCAGTATATCGGTCGCATTCACCTGAGTCATCATCCCTGGGGTGACGGTCAAGCCCGAATAGGGGTGATTTTTGGGGTGATTTTTACAAAACCAGGGGAAGAAGGGAAAAGGAGCGGTTGTATGAAACGTTTTGGAGGGATTTTTTGCGTCGCCTTGATCATGGTTACCCTATTATCCGGATGCAGTGAGCCGTCCGGATTGGACCCCAAACATCCTGTGACTCTGACCCTGTGGCACAATTTCGGCGGACAGATGCAGGCCACCATGGACGCCCTGGTGGACGAGTTCAATGGTACGGTGGGCAAGGAAAACGGCGTCATACTCAGCGTCACCTCGATCTCCGGCTCGGCCTCCGTCCAGGAGAAGCTGACCATGATCGCCGCCGGGGACCCCGGCGCGCCCGAGATGCCGGATATTACCACCTGTTACCCCGCCACGGCCTCCATTCTGCGGGCAAAGGAGCTGCTGGCGCCGCTGGATGGACCGTTTACCCAGGAGGAGCTGGACGCCTATCTGCCCCGCTTCGTGGAGGAGGGGCGGCTGGACGACGGGCGGCTCTATGTCTTTCCCTTCGCCAAGTCTACCGAGGTGCTCTTTGTCAATCAGACTCTGTTCGACCGCTTTTCCCAGGCCGTCGGCGTCACGCTGGACAGTCTGTCCACCTTTGAGGGTATTGCGGCGGCCAGCATGGAATACTACCAGTGGACCGACGGGCTGACCCCCGATACGGCGGGGGACGGCAAGCATTTTTATACAGCGGACTCCCTGTTCAACCTGGCTCAGGTGGGCATGGAGCAGATGGGGGCCTCCCTTCTGGAGGGAGAGAGCCTGGCACTGGACCACCCGGCCTACCGGCGGGTGTGGCAGGCCGTGTTTGAGCCGGCGGTCCGGGGAGGCTATGCCATCTACGACGGCTACTCCTCCGATCTGTCCAAAACCGGGGAGATCGTCTGCTCCACCGGTTCTACCGCGGGCATCCTCTTTTATGGGGATCAGATCACCTACCCGGACAACACCACTGAGCAGGTGGAGTACACCGTGCTGCCCTTCCCCACCTTTGAAGGCGGGAAGAAAATCGCTATCCAGCGGGGCAATGGCCTGGTGGTGGCCCGGTCCACCCCGGAGAAGGAGCAGGCCGCGGTGCTGTTCCTCAAGTGGTTCACCCAGCCGGAGCAGAACATGCGCTTTGTGGCCTCCACGGGCTATCTCCCGGTGACGAAGGCCGCCTTTGAAAACAGCATGGACCAGGAAATCGCCACCAATGAGAACGTCAACATTCAGAAGCTGCTGCGTACGGCGGTACAGGTCTACAGCGAGTACGAATTCTACATCCCGCCGGTGTTTGACTCCTTCAACGCCCTGCGCAGAAGCTATGAAGCGGACTTTTTGACTGCCGGGGGCGCGGCTAGGGAGGAATATTGCGCGCTTTTGGAGACCACGGAGCCAGATGCGGCCTATGAAGCGGCGGTGCAGGGGCGGTTTGAGGCCTTCACCGGCCGGTAGGCATGGACGAAAGCGCAGGGGAGGGGATGGGTATGGCCGGACGCGGCCTGCTGGAAACCGGAAAGCTCTATATCCATGCCGTTCGGCGGGCGGGCCGGGACGGCCTCTCCATGCGCCTGCGCCTGTTCGGTATGCTGCTGCTCTTTCTCAACGCCATCCTGATGGGGTTTCTGCTCATCCTCTTTCTGACGGGGACCTTCCACAGCGGCATGCAGGCTACCCGGGAGCTGCTGGAAAATGAGCTGTCCTACCGGGCGCAGAATGTGTACCGGAGCTTTGGAGACATCTCAGTGCAGGGAGTGACCCTGGCCGGAGAGCTCTCCCAGAGCCTGGAGTGGCACCTGGCGGAGCGCGGAGCCGTACCCGCCGGGCTGGGGGAGGACACGGCGCTGCTGGAGGAGCTGCTGGGGGAGGAGCTCGCCCGGCTGTCCGGGGCGCTGGAGAAGGCCCGCAGCAGCGGGGTGTTTTTGATCCTGGACGCCACTGTAAATCCGGAGCTGGAGGGGGCGGAGCACTCCCGGGCGGGCCTCTACCTGAAAAATATGGAGCCCAATATCGTCAGCAATACGGCGGCCAACCTGCGCTACATGGTGGGCCCCATGGCGGTGGCCCGGGAGCGGGGGCTCTATACGCTGCCCCAGTGGAGGATGGAATTCGACGTATCGGATGGGGAGTACTACACCGTGCCGATGGAGCGGGCGGAGGAATGCCGGGATTTGCCCATCTCACGGCTGTACCACTGGAGCCGCAGCACCTCCCTGCCCGGCAGCGGCGAGCGGGTCATGCTGCTGTCCGTGCCCCTGCGGGCCTCTGACGGGACGGTGATGGGGGTGTGCGGCTTTGAGGTGAGCCAAATGCTCTTCAAGCTGTCCTACGCGCCGGACAACAGCCAGTATGAGTATCTGTTCTGTATGCTGGCGCCGTTGGAGCAGGGACGGCTGGCGGCAGAGGGCGCTCTGTTCGCCGGGAGCTATGCCGTCTATCCCACCGATATGACGGAAGAGCCGCTGGAGGTCCAGCCGGATTCCCATGCGGTCAACACATACCGTCAGGCGGACGCCGCACCCTATGTAGGGCTGCACCGGGAGGTCGTGCTCTACCCCTCGGACTCGGCCTATGAGGGGGAGGAGTGGGTCCTGGCCCTGCTGATGCCGGAGCATGCTCTGGCGGAGAAGCTGGCGGGCCGGAATTGGAGCCTGATGGTGGGATTGGGCATCCTGCTGCTGTGCAGCATGGCGGTGGCCGCCTTTATCAGTCACCGATATGTCCGGCCGGTGATGGCGGCCTTCCGGCAAATCAAAGCGGGCGGCCAGGGCGCCAAGACCCATATCCCGGAGATTGACGACCTAATCGAATTCCTTTCCACGCAGGATGAAGCGCCGGACCCGCTGCCGGGTCAGTCCGCCCTGTACCAGGAGTTCGTGAAGAACATCGACACGCTCTCCGCGGCGGAGCGGGCGGTCTTTGACCTGTACATGCGGGGCCACACGGCGCGGGAGATCGCGGAGATTCTGTGCCTGTCCATCAATACCATCAAGACCCACAACCGCCGCATTTATATGAAGCTGAACGTCACCAGCCGCAAGGAACTCATGGTGTATATCCAGATGATGGAGGAGGCGAAGGACGCCTATGTCCAGGGGAAAATATAACCCAGACGGGGGAAGGGAATCCGGCCTTGCCGGGCGTATCCGGCAGATCATTCGGGAGAGCGGGGTCAAGCAGGTGGAGTTTGCCCAGAGCCTTGGTATCAGCGCAAACTATGTCTATCTGCTCACCAGCGGACGGAAAACGGCCATTTCCGAGACCCTGGCCCGGCTGATCGAGCGTGTCTACGGCTACCCGGCGGACTGGGTCCTCCAGGGGGAGGAGGGCGGGGGGCGGCCTGTGCACGGCCTTCAGGCCGAGGTGCTCCAGCGGGTAGAGCGCATGAGCGAGCCGGAGTTGCGGGCAGTGGCCGATTTTATCCGCAGCATGGAACGGCCGCCATCCCAAGAATAAGAAAACCGCCCCCGGGCTTAAAGCCCGGGGGCGGTTATTAATAGGAGCAATCAGAGGGTGTAGCAGACCTTTCCGGGGTTGAGGATCATCTTGGGATCGAAGACCTTCTTGATCTCCTCCATGAGGCGCATATTGACGGGCCCCACAGACTCGGCCAGGTACTCCACCTTGCCCATGCCGATGCCGTGCTCGCCGGAGATCTGGCCGCCCAGCTCGGTGGTCTTGGCGTAGAGCTTGCGCATGAACTGGTCCACCTGCTTGACGAAGGCGTCCATCTCCATGTCCACGGAGCAGGTGTAAACGTGCAGGTTGCCGTCGCCGGCGTGGCCGAACATCTTGACCTCAAAGTCGAACTCCTTGTCGATCTCCTTGATGTAGAGCACGAAGTCGGCGATCTTGGAGACGGGGACGACCACGTCGCACTCGTCCAGCAGCTTGGTCTGCTCCTCGATGCCCTCCAGGAAGGAGGAGCGGGCGGCCCAGGCGTCCTTCATCTTGGCGGGGGTGTCGGCCACCAGGACGTCCATGGCGCCGGCCTCGACCACCAGCTCGGCGGCCTGCTCCACCAGGGCGTCGATGGCGTCCTGGGTGTTGGCGTCGAAGGTCACCAGCAGATAGGCGCCCACGTCCTGCCCGCCGATGTTGCGGGGGAACACGGCCTTGCCCAGATACTCCTCGGAGGAGATGAGGATCTCTCGCTCAAAGAACTCCAGAGCCTGGGGGTCCATGTGGGCCTTCTTGAACAGGGGCACGGTGGAGATGCAGGTGGCCAGGTCCTCGAAGGGGCAGATGAGGCTGACGGTCTGCTTGGGGGCGGGGATGAGCTTGAGGGTCAGCTCGGTGATGATGCCGAGGGTGCCCTCGGAGCCGATGATGAGGTTGAGCAGGGAGTAGCCGGAGGAGGTCTTGGAGACGGTGGCGCCCATCTTGACGATCTCGCCGGTGGGCAGGACCACGGTCATGGCCCGGACATAGTCGCGGGTGGCGCCGTACTTGACGGCCCGCAGGCCGCCGGCGTTGGTGGAGACGTTGCCGCCCAGCGTGGCAAACTTCTCACCGGGATCGGGGGGATACAGCAGGCCCTGCTTCAGGGCGTCCTCGGCCAGGTCGTTGAGCAGCACGCCGGGCTGGACCCGGACGACAAAGTTGTCGGTATCATATTCCAGGATCTGCTTCATGCGCATGGTGCACAGCACCACACCGCCGGCGATGGGGGTGCAGGCGCCCACCAGGCCGGTGCCAGCGCCGCGGCAGGTCACGGGGATGTTGTTGTCATAGCAGACCTTCATGATGGCGGAGACCTCTTCGGTGCTCAGCACATCAATGGAGACGTCGGGCATCTTGGTGCCGTAGATGGGCATCTCGTCGCGGGAGTAGTCGGGGTTGACGTCCGCGCCCACGACGACGCGGTCGCCGGAGATCTTCTTCAGCTCTTCGATGATTTCAGGGGTGACTGGATTGTAGGTTGCCATATGGATTCCTCCTAACGTATTTTTCAACGGTCGGCGTCTTTACTCCTCCACGATGACGGAGATGCCGTTGGGGATGACCACGGTGTGGGCGTCCTTGCCCTTGAGGGCGTAGGCCCGGTCCAGAGCAGTCTCCAGGTCGGGGGCGTACTCCAGCTTCATGTCCTCCACAAACTGCCTGGCGGAGGGGTCGGAGACGAAGATGATATGGTGCTTGCACATCATGCGCACCAGGATCTGGTACTCCCACTGGTCGGGGTTGGTCTGCTCCATGGGGATCTTGAGGGTCTCCTCCTGGAGCTTCTCCGGGGATTCACAGTCCTTCAGAGCCCGGTAGAAGCCCTCGCCGCCGGTGCCGTCGTTGCAGCGGGAGCAGATGATGAGCACGGCGCCGGGAGCGGCGGCGGACTCGGCGGCGGTCAGGCCCTTGACGCTCTGGTACATGTTCTGATCCAGGGGCGCGCCGCCGTTGGAGGTGATGACCACGTCGCCCCGCTTCTGGGGCTTCACCCGGCAGTAGCCCTTCAGGAACGCACAGCCAGTCTCATGGGCCTTGACGTAGTTGCCGGCAAAGGCGGCGACTACCTTCTTGTCCTCGTCGATGATGACGTTGACGATGTAGGCCAGCTTGGCCTGCCGGGCGGCGTCCACCATGTCGATGTGCAGGGGGTTGCCCTTCAGCACGCCGGTGCGGGCGCAGTCGGAGGCGATGAACTTGGCGCAGTGGTTGCCCAGCACCGTCACCTGATCGCACACGCCGGGCAGCACGCTCTTGCGGCCGCCGGAGAAGCCGGCGAAGAAGTGGGGCTCGATAAAGCCCTCGCTGACCAGCAGCTCGGTCTCGGCCGCCACCTTGTCGATGACCAGCCGGGCCCCGGAGGGCAGCACGCCGATCTCCACGTTGCTGGCCGGGTCCTGGCTGTCATGGATGACGATCTTCTCCTCCGCCACGATCTTTTCGCCCAGCTTTTGGATGAGCTCGTCCTTGCTGGTGGGGCGGTGGAAGCCGGTGGCCACCAGCAGGGTGATGTCGATCTCGGGGCTGCCCTGCCGCAGCTCGGCGAGCATGAAGGGGATGATGTGCTTGCTGGGCACCGGACGGGTATGGTCGCTGATGATGATGGTGCAGGTCTTTTTGCCCTTGGCCAGCTCGGACAGCTTGGGAGAGTCGATGGGCTTGGCCATGGCCTCCAGCACCAGCTCGTCCTCGCTCTTCGTCGCCTTCAGCTCGCCGATCCCGGACTCCAGAACCTCCACGCCCTCCAGGCTCCGCACCCAAGGTATCCCGCTGGTTCCGTACGCGATTTGCATGGTATTCCTCCTTTAAAAAATTTGAATCGCTCTGCCGGCAGAACGAGACATCTGTTCTGATTGGTCCCACCTATTTTTACTTTATAAGTTTAACACAATATGGAGCAGATGCAAGAATTTTTGAATCATTTTATAGATTTCTCCATTCCTTACAATTTGAAACACTAATTTTTGGCGATTTATTGAAAAATGAGATTTGCACCTAATTTGTGCTGGACAATATGATGAAAAAAGAATAAAATACTACATAAATTGGTGGAACCAATGGTAGAAAGCAGGACAAGTAGAAAGGAGGCCGTAAAATTAAAAATTGGTAGCGTCAATACTGCTGTGGGAAAAGAGATGAGCAAAATTTTGTTTCGCAAATATAGTGATGCGATATAATAAGATCGGCGATTATCCCATATATTGCATATTGCTACTTAAAATTTTGCGGTTTGCTCATCCCGATGAAGGAAAGAAGAGGAGGAACATCTCGTGGGAGAAATTATATTCAGGGGGATTTTGGCGCTGCTCCCCATCATATGGCTGATTGTGGCACTGACAGGGCTCAAGATGGCGGGCCACAAGGCCTGCGTGGGAGCGCTTATTATTACGATTCTAGAATCCCTGTTTCTGTGGAAAATGCCGGTTATAGACTGCGCCACCTCCGCGCTGGAGGGCTTCGCATCTGCTCTTTGGCCCATTATTTTGGTCATTATCGCGGCTATCTTTACCTACAATCTATCCCTGAAAACTGGGGCCATGGATGTTATCAAGCAGATGCTCACCGGTGTCTCCGCCGATAAGCGTGTGCTCGTGCTTCTCATCGGCTGGTGCTTCGGCGGCTTTATGGAGGGAATGGCCGGTTTTGGAACGGCCATCGCCATTCCTGCCAGCATGTTGGCGGGAATGGGCATGAATCCGATAGCGGCTTGCTTGGTGTGCATGCTGGCTAACGCATTCCCAACCGCTTTTGGTTCGGTGGGTATTCCTACCGTTACTCTGGCAAATGTGACCGGGCTTGACGCCCTACCTCTTGCTTTTACCACTGTGGTGCAAATGATTCCCTTCATGATTCTGGTGCCTTTCCTGATGGTTATTGTTGGCGGCGGCGGAGTTAAGGCCCTTAAGGGCGTGGTTGGCATTACCTTGGTCTCCGGTGCCTCTTTTGTGCTCCCGCAGCTTATTGTCGCCAAGTTCACCGGTCCAGAACTGGCTGTTATCGTGGGTTGCGTGGTCAGCCTAGGTTGCACCATTCTTATGGCCCGGAGCCGCAAAAACGCGGAGGTGCCCGCTGAGTACAATATGCGCGCTGAGGGTGTCCATGGGAAGATTGATGGCCGGAAGGCCTTGGCCTCTTGGCTTCCCTTCATTCTCATCTTCATCCTGTTGTTGATTACTTCTAAGTTGGTAAGCCCTATCAACAGCGCCTTGGCGGGCTTCTCCACCTCTGTCAAGATCAGCACCTCGGCTAATGCGGGCAAAGCATCCTTCAGCTGGATTAACACCCCCGGCATTTGGATTTTTGTGGCGGCCATTATCGGCGGTGTTGTCCAGAAGGCCAGCGCTAAGGTCATGTGGGAGACGCTGGTCGCCACCGTCAAACAGATGTCCAAGACCATTGTGACCATTATGTCGGTGCTGGCCGTGGCAAAAATTATGACCTACTGCGGTATGATCAACGATATGGCCACTTTCTTTGTCTCTATCACTGGTAGCTTTTATCCCTTTGTGGCCCCCATCATTGCTGCGTTGGGAGCTTTCATCACTGGCAGTGGCACCAGCACCGAGGTGCTCTTAGGCAGTTTGCAGACCGCTGCGGCGCAGCAAATAGGTGTATCCGAGTTCTGGCTGGCGGCGGCAAACTCCACCGGTGCTGGTATAGGCAAAATTCTATCTCCTCAGTGCATTGCCACCGCGGCTGCGGCCGTGGGCCTGATTGGCCAGGATTCTAAGCTACTGGGCGGCATTATTAAATGGGCTGTTCTGGAACTGGTTATCGCCTGCTTAGTCGTGGGCTTGCTGGGCGGTATTCTTACCCCGATTCTGGGTATTTGAGTATTGTATAAAAACCTGCCGCGGAATTTTTGTTCCGCGGCAGGTTTTTTATGTGTTGAGACGGGCTTCGAGGCACGGGAGTCGTGAGGGACAGCCGGTTCCGGCTTCGGGGATGCCGCAGAGGCTGTCCCTCCGGGACGATTGCCGATTTAGCGGCAGTGGTCACAAGAGCCCAATTGGAAGGAAGCGCACTCGGTGGAGGTGCAGTCGGTGACCTTGGGATCGCAGCAGCCCACCTTGATCTCGTTCAGAGAGCAGTGGTTCTGGTCCTTGCAGTGGAAGGCGCAGGTGGACACGGTGCAGGCGATGCTGGGATTGGCATGTCGATTCTGATTCATTTGAATTTGACCTCCTTTGTGTGGTACAGAACTAGTATGCACACCGGTTGGGGCCTTATTCAGACAAACCCTCCTTGGGAGAACATTCCTCCTGGACCACCTGGGGAATAAAGCGGCGGGCAAATCGGCCCTCGCCCCGGGACTTGACGTAGAGATAGCCAATGATGGAAAAGACTACCGCGCCAATAAAATTGACGAACAGGTCCTTCATCGTGTCCAGGATACCGATGTCCAGGTAACCGCCCAGGCCCAGAGAGGTCTCAGCGCCGTCCGCTGTGACGACGATGACGTCGGTGATGCCTTTGATAGCCGTGGGATGGTTGCCGCCCGCCGGGTCCAGCATGACCGAGGAGATGGTGTGCACCACGGTGTCCTTCTGCATATCCAACAGGAAGAACTGGTCCATGGTACACTCAAAGAACTCCCACAGTACACCGATGGTCATGGAGAAACAGAAGGCCACGAGGGCCAGAAACAGGGGAGACAGCTCAATGGAGAAGCGCTCACTGCGGTTCAGAATATCCACCAGGGCGAAGCCGATGGCGGCACAAAGGAAGCCATTCAGGGTGTGCAGCATGGTATCCCAGTAGGGAAAGGTGATGTAGTAGGCCTGAATCTCCCCCAGAATCTCAGCAGCAAAAATAAACAGGAGGATGATGACCTCCAGGGTGTCCGGCAGATCAATATGTATCTTACGCTCAAGAAAGGTGGGCACCAGAAAGAGAATGAGGGTCAGAATACAGAGGAAAAAGTTTTCAAAGTTGCCGTTCAGGAACTGCGCGACCATCACTACAAGGACCATGGCCCGCAGGATAAAGTACAGGGTGGCGACGCCCTTTTTCTCCTTGATCTCCTGCCGCAGTGACTTGTAGTTGGGATCATCCCATTTCCGTTGTTTCATAAGTAGGTATCCTTTCGACCGAAATATATAGAGTAAAACATTTTACCACGGATTCCTCCCGCGTGCAAGGGACTGGCCCGGCGCGCATAGAATGGAAGAGAGGTGATCAATGTGGATTTGCGGAACAATCAGATCTTGGTGGGGGAATTGCTGGACGATCCGGCCTCCCGCGCAGTCTTTCAAAAGCGGTTTGGAAAATTTCTCAACCACCCCATGGTGCCTGCAGCCAGGGGCCTGACGCTGAACCAGCTCATCGGCTTTGCCCAGGTGTACTTACCCAAGATGGTCATCAACGAGACCCTGCGGGAGCTGCGCAATCTGTGAGGAGAGCCGGACGGGAAAGCTCCGTCCGGCCCTTACTTTTCCGGGAGAGAGTGCCGGGCGCCGCGGGCGGGCAGACGGCGGTACCACATCAGCGCGTCCGTGGTGCCGTCCCGGCGGAGCACAAAGACGGAAAAGCCGATGTCCAGCGCCAGGAACAGGGCGGCGGGGAGGGTGACCGCCTGCGGGATGCGGGAGACCAGCTCCGCCGCGAGAGGGTGGACCAGCCGGACGGCGATCAGGCCCAAAATGCCCCAGAAAAAGGAGAAAAGCAGACAGACCCTGCCGTGGAGGTTCAGAGGAAGATGGGAATAATCCCAGAAGGAGACCCCCAGCACCCTGTCATAGAAGAGGTCCATGAGGTACTCCGCTCCGGTGGCGGACAGGGCGGCCCACAGAAACAGCAGCCAGGAATTGGAACGGGCGGCGGGCAGGGCCAGCATCAAAAGCACGCCCAGCCCGTACACCGGGCAGAGCGGCAGGAAATAGAGGCATTTTCGATCCCTTTTGGGATTATGGGTGATTCGCGCGAAGACCACCTCCACCAGGAAGCCCAGAAAGCTGTAGAGGACAAAATACCAGAACCATGCCGCCATCAAAAGCGATTCCCCCATTCCATGCTGTATCCCTTAGCATGGGCGGGGCGGACCAAATCATGCGGTGTATTTTTTGGCAGGCCGCTATCGGTCGAAAGTGACGATTACAGCCCGTCTGCGGGCGGAAATTTGTCGGGTTGCCTCTTGTCTGGGGGTGGGGCTTGTGATAAAATAAGGAAAATTCAAAAGGGGACAGGGAAGAAATGCGGCATCTCATCGATTTTGGAGATTTGTCACGAGCGGAGTGGGAGACGTTGTACCGTCGGTGCAGCGATATCATGGACCACCCCGCTGATTTTTTGGACGCATGCCGGGGAAAGGTGATGGCCAGCTTATTCTATGAGCCCTCCACCCGGACCAACTTTTCCTTCCAGACCGCCATGCTGCGGGTGGGTGGCACGGTGTTCGGCTTTGCCGACCCCAACTCTTCCTCCGTGGCCAAGGGCGAGACCCTGAAGGACACCATCAAAATGGTGTCTGGCTATGCCGACGTGGTGGTCATGCGCAATCCAAAGGAGGGCGCAGCCAAGGCGGCTTCCCTCTACTCCCACGTCCCGGTCGTCAACGCCGGCGACGGAGGCCACATGCACCCGACCCAGACCACCGCCGACCTGACCACCATCACCCGTCTTCGGGGCGGGGTGGACGGGCTGTCCGTGGGCCTGTGCGGCGACCTGAAGAACGGCCGGACCGTACACTCCCTCATCAAGGCCATGGCCAAGTTCGACGGCATCAAGTTTTTTCTGATCTCCCCCCGGGAGCTGGCGGTGCCCGAGTATATGCGCGCCTTTATGCGGGAGAACGGCATGCGGTTCACCGAGGTCACCGGCCTGGAGTCGGTCATCCCCTCGCTGGATGTGCTGTATATGACCCGCATCCAGCGGGAGCGCTTCGTGGACCCGCTGGAATACGAGCGCAACAAGGGAATCTACATCCTGACCCGGCGGAAGCTGGACCGGGCCAAAAAGGACCTGCTGGTGATGCACCCACTGCCCCGGGTGGATGAGATCACGGTGGATGTGGACGACGACCCCCGGGCAGTCTACTTTGAGCAGGCCCGCTACGGCATGTTCGCCCGCATGGCCCTGTTGACCGACCTGGCCAATCAGGAACGTCTGACGCCGGACCCGGTGGAGATCGGTACCCGGCCGGTGTGCTCCAATCCCCGGTGCATCACCCAGACCGAGTTGTACCTGCCGCCTCTGGTGAAGGAAAACAGCGGCGTGGATTGCTGTGCCTACTGCGACGCTGCGCTGCGATGAAAAAAAGCACGTATGGTGAAAAAAGGATTGACAAGCCGGCAGGATTTATGCTAATATACTATGGCTGACATTCCTTGGAGTGCCGCTCCCATGCGGGTGTAGTTCAATGGTAGAATCCCAGCCTTCCAAGCTGGTCGCGTGGGTTCGATTCCCATCACCCGCTCCATACGCGCCTGTAGCTCAGGTGGATAGAGCAACTGCCTTCTAAGCAGTGGGTCAGGGGTTCGAGTCCCTTCAGGCGTGCCATTTGCACCGTCTCCGCAAGCCTATGGTGGGTGTAGTTCAGTTGGTAGAGCATCGGATTGTGGTTCCGAGTGTCGCGGGTTCGAGTCCCGTCACCCACCCCATAAATCTCAAGGCAGAAGGGCCGGAGCGTCCGCTCCGGCCCGTTGCTTTGGAACCAGCCTGATGGGGTGTAGCCAAGTGGTAAGGCACGGGACTTTGACTCCCGCATTCGCTGGTTCGAGTCCAGCCATCCCAGCCAAAAACGGCACGCATTTTTACCGGAGACGGGAGAAAGTGCGTGGTGATATAGATATGTGACCCGTTAGCTCAGTCGGCAGAGCACCTGCCTTTTAAGCAGGGTGTCCGGAGTTCGAATCTCCGACGGGTCACCACGTCGGAGCAAGCTACATATCGCTTGCTCCGACTTTTTTAAAAGTCAAAGCGTGCTTATGCCGCTGCTCCTCCTTTCCAAACCGAACCCGCTGCGCCGGGCTTCGGTTTAGTTTCGGTTTCGTTTTGGTTGCGGACCTGAAAGGGTCAGCATCTATACTGTTTGGGCTCCGCTGTGCGGCGCCGGGGTCTGCTGCCGCCTCAAGTGACCGGTAGCGCCCCAATGGTTTGGCATCCGGAGCATCGGAATATCACACACCAGAGCACATTGCCCTTCAGCAGTAGAGAACCGATTTTGGAACATACCTTTGTCAAACATGCGCCAGCCCGCACTTGTTCGTATCAAGTCTGATCCGATGGGATCATGCGGTTGAGTAAATCCACATTTCCTCGCAGGCGCTCATTTTCCGGTTCCAGGGCAAGCGCCGCCTGTGCTGCCTCCAGAGCCTGCGAAAAGCGACCGGTGTGATAAAAGGCGACGGCGCGCAGATCGTAGGGCAGACTGCCCCACGGGGCGGCTTCACAGATATAGGTCCGGGGGCGGTGGGTGATGGACAGAGCGCAGCCGGTGAAATAGAGGACCCCGTCCCACGCCTCCTGTTCATACAGCAGCAGCGCCAAGTCGATGTAGGGCTCACGCAGGTGGGGCGCCTCGGCCACCGCCCGAAGATACCAGCCCCGGGCCGGGCCTGGCTCCCCCAACTGAAGGTAGGCCTTGGCCATATACCGCATGGAGGCCGCCCGCTCGTCCCGCCAAACCGCTTTGGGCATGGCCAGGTGGCGCTGCAGGGTGGAGATGCAGTCCTCCCAGCGCCCATGGTAGAGGTACTCCCGGCCCAGATAGTGGACGTTCCGGTCGTCCTCCGGGTCCTCCGCCACGGACAGCTCCAGCAGCGGCAGGTACTGCCCTCTGGATTTGGAGGGGTCCGGGTGATGGTCAAGCTGCACCCCCTCGGCCGTTACCATAGGTCCGGGCGCTCCTTCTCCCACCCAGACGAGCACCTCGTGGACCGGGTGGACCCAGCGATACCCGTGTCGGACGTGTATCTTCTCGTACCAGAACACCACGCCTTCCGAGCCGTCGGGGTTGAAAGACCAGGTATAGCGGTACGTGGCCTGCCCCGCGCCGGGCGTCCAGGCATCCTCCAGACGCTCCCGCCAGCCGGGCTGGAACACTTCATCCAGATCGGTGCATACACAGATGTCCGCATCCTCCGGTACCAGCTCCAAGGAGCGATTGCGCGCGGTGTCGAAGCGCCAGGGGGAAATCACTTCCACCGTTACCTCGGCGCCCCGGTTCCGCAGCTTTTCCACGGTCGCATCGGACGAGCCCGTGTCCAGCACCACGACCCGGTCCGCCTCTGACATGGAATCCATCCAGCGATCTACAAACGATTCCTCGTTTTTGCAGATCGCATAGACGCAGACAGAATAGTTCCCCATACATTCCTCCTGTTAAAAAGGGGAGCGCTGCTCCTCTGAGGCAGCGCTCCCAAGCCGGCTTTCGGCTGCGGCTTTAATCCGTCGAGAAGGACACGTCGTCCAGATCGGCAGACTGCCCGCCTTCCGCAGTGACCGCGAAGCGCACCCGCGCCATCGTGGCTCCGGCGGGCGCCTGGCCCGTGATCCCGCGGTAATAGGCAAACTCCCGGTTGTCGTTGGTCAGATTCTGGCTGTGGATGGAGATGGTCAGCCCGCTCTGGCTGTCTCCTTGTGCGTTCATAAAGGTGACAGTGGCCTCTATGGCGACCTGTGCTCCCTCTCCACGGGCAAAGAAGGAGAAGTCAAAATAGCAGCCACCGGTGATTCGGATGTCTTGCCACAGTTCACCGCCGTTCGTCAGATTGACGGCAGAACTGCCGGTGTGGACCCGGCCCTGAGCGGTCACCCTGGATATCCTTTGCGCATCGTTGGTGTTCCAATTGGTGGGTACACTGCCTGTGAACTGCTCCATTCCCCCGTTCAGGACCATTTCACCTGTAGAACGGCAGGGGCAGACACAGGTGCCGGTGGGGCCGGTGGGTCCGATGGGGCCAATCGGGCCAGTGGGGCCGGCAGGACCGGTAGCGCCCGCAGCACCCGTCGCCGCGCCGGTGGGGCCGGTAGGACCGGTGGCGCCCGTGGCGCCCGTCGCGCCGGTGGGGCCGGTAGGACCGGTAGAGCCGTTTATTTATGCACAACATTAGCTTTTGCTTTGCGGTGAGTAGAAAGCCCGTCATATCGCCTTGCTCTCAATCACCGTAATTATGTTGTGGTTATTCTCGATGTAATCAATAATTCGCTGGTACTCGTCGGCAAAATTGAAGTCAACCGTTATTTCCCCGTTCTCATGCACCCAAACCGCTTTGATAAGTTCAACTACAATTCCTCGGTTTAGGCTCTGAATGTTTTTATATTTCAGAAAGGCGGTTAGATACGGGTCGTCGGCTCCGATACCGTCAGCCATGATTTGCATTTCCTCTTTCAGATAAGAGATATTCGCTTCAAGCTGCTGTATCTGTTCTGCAATCTTGCCTTTCAAGCGGCGGTATTCTTCTTTTGTGATTTCGCCGCTTTTCCAATCGAGGTACAAGCTGTCGGAAGCGTCATTGTACTGTTTTAGTTGCTTTTCTGCCTGTTTCAATGAATAGGATAACCGTTTGTTTTCCCTGTTGATTACAGGCGCGTTGTTGATACGTTCAATTTCTTCTGCAAGCTGATCTACAAGGGCAATTTGCATTTGCAAAGCTGCCAAAACCGCATTTTCCAATTTATCCTGCCGGATAGAATGTTTGCTGCAAATCTTTTTGTCTGTATAGCTGCGGCAAGAATAGTAGGCGATATTGCGGGCGGTTTTTCGCCGCATGGCTTTTTGACAGTCTGCGCAACGGACAAAGCCGGACATTAAATAGACTTCCTGCTTGCCCGGTGCCGTTCTTGTGTCGCGCTTATGTAGGGCTTGCGCTTTCTCAAATGTTTCTCTGTCAATGATCGGTTCGTGTGTGTTGGGGACGACAAACCATTCATCTTCCGGGACGCTGATCTGCTTATGGACTTTGTAGCTGATAACGCGGTTTCTGCCCTGTACCATTACGCCCGTATAGATTTCGTTCTGCAATATCCTTGCAATCGTGCTGGCAGACCATAGCCCGTCATTTTTGCCGGAATTAGGATTGTTGTACTTCAATCCTTTTTTCTTTTTGTAGGCTTCGGGGTTAGGCTCTCCCATTTGATTAAGCCTTTTTGCAATCCCCATTTTGCTGTACCCCTCATTGACAAACCAATGATATATGCTTTTCACAACTTCCGCTGCTTCTTCATCTACCAATAGGCTGTTTTTGTCGTTCGGGTCTTTTTTATAACCATAGGTGGCAAATGCACCGATGAACTCGCCGCGCTCCCGTTTCATCTTGAAAGTTTTGCGGATTTCTTCGGAAGTGGTGGCGGCAAACTGTTCATTGAACATTCCCCTTATAGGTACTTCAAGTCCGCTTGCTGAATGGGGGTTAGCGTAGGTATCAATGAATGGCGTGCCTGTGCAAATAAACCTTGCGCCGTTAATCGGTATGAACTCCTCCAAAAACTTCTGCTGGTCGGCAAGGTTGCGGAAACCGCGTGCAAGGGATTTGATAATCATGCAGTTTACTTCTTTGCGGACAATACAGCCCTCAAGCCGTTTGAAGTTTGGTCGCGCTGTGTCTGTGCCTGTCAATCCGTCGTCGGCAAACACGTCTACAATGACAAAAGTACCCGGCTCAAAATAGCTGTCTACAAAGTCGCGGAGTATCTTTTCTTGATTGATAACACTCTCGCTTTCGTCCTCGTTATCGTCCTCTTTGGATAGTCGAATGTATAGCCCGATTTTCCAAAACGGCTCTGCGTAACTGCGTGCCGTTTTGTCTTTGCGTATGCGGGGCATAATACCTCCTTTCCCCCTATAATTACGGGTCTATTATACCATTTTAGCCCCATAATCACAAGGTCTTTACCCTTTGGGGCAGGGAAAGTAGGCAAGTCATTTCAGACTTAAAAAGTAGTCGCACAATGATTGTTTCAATGTTTTATCCTCTGCTACAAACCGTATTTTTACGGGTGTGTCGTCGCAAAGAAAACAGTAAGGATTTACGATCTGCTCAAAGTAACTTTGCATTTTCTTTGCTGCTGGCAAAGAACTGTCGATATGGATATTACGAATGTCAACCAAAGTGCTGCGGTCTACCTGTGTTATATCAACGCTTCTCATTTGTTGAAGCTGTACCTTGTTAATCATCTTCTTTCCCTCCCGGTATAGCGACATAATACAGAATATGCGCTCCGGCTTGTACGATATGAGAAATAAGGCAGAAACGAACGGCTGTCAGCGGCAGCACCGCGGGAGTTTCACCCCTGCTCATTTAAGGCAGCTTTACCCAATGCCTGCGACGCTCTTAACGCTCGGACTATGGCTATAAAGGCGTTTCGTCCCGCCTATATGTCGTCGCCCACAAGCTGCTAAACCTGTTTTGCAGCGCGGTATTTCTCGCTCGGCTTTCCCTGTGTGAAAAGCGGTCATGGCGTACCCGCTGTTCGGCTCGATATAAGCGGTATGTATTCGTTTGCCTGTTATACTGCGCCGCCGTTGTCTTGCGGGCTTTCTTTGACAAGGAACAATAAGGCTTTGTCAGCCTGTAAAAGCATACCGTTTCCGATATGCTTTTACGGAACGACAAACAGCCCATAACGGGAAGCGTGGAAAGGGGTACACGCTCCCCGCATGGGCTTAAAGAGTTAGCCTACATGAAACGCAAGAGTGCGGGTAATAAGGCGCACTTGCAGCCTGTTACGCATTTCTTCGTCCACATAGGAGTAAGTATTGCCCGCGTCGTCTTTCAGCGTTCGGGTACAAAGTTTCGCTATGTAACCCTCGTAATGCTTCAAGATCGCGCACATGGCGTTTGTGTCGCCGTTTGCCGCTGCGGAAATGACAGGGAACGGCAACAGATTTTCAGATTTCCTAACGGTGTTCATCATCTGCTTTTCCCTCCAAATACTGTTTGATCTTCGCAAGCGCGGATTTCCTATGCCGGAAAACCGTCGTGCGTACAACATTCAGCAGTTCGCCAATTTCCGCGTCGCTCATATCCAAGAAGTAGGACAAGAGAACAATATCGCGTTTCCTTTCGGGCAAAGCGTTAAGGGCTTCGGCAAGCAGTTCATTTTTGACGAGTACATCAAAGCCGGACACTTGAAAACGGAAATAATCGCTTTCGTATTCGTCCGTCGTGAAAAGCTGCGCGAGTTCGCTTTCGCTCAAATCCGAAAAAGTTACTTCGCGGGCTGCGCGTCTGGCAAGAGTGCGGCGGTAGCTTTTCGCTTCGCCTACCAAAGTTTTCTTTGCTAATGCGTCGTACTGATGTTGTATTCTTTCCTTGTCGGAAGAAGATAGCTCCATAGAGTTCACCTCCTTCCCGCGTGGAGTAGAGGACGGGAGTAAAGGCTTGTCCTCTCTGCCCCTTTCGCTCCGTACCCGTTCGGGAGATGGCTCTTTGTTGCTCCTTTCAAAAATAAATTGAAATAAGCAAAATGCGCCCGTCCGCAAGACGCGGACGAGCGCAAAGGAAATGTAAGAAGTATTTAGATGTATTGACAGTTCATACTCATAGCTGAAATATCCCGCTGGCGGATAAAGGCTTTTTTTCGTATGTAAAAGATAGTCGAATTATGTCGTAAGAAAAGTAACACGGCGATACCTCCTTGATACCGCAGCGTTTTTCATAAAGTCGTCGTATATCTGTAACGGCGGCTCTTTATTGATAGCCACCATAAAATGCAAAAGCCGATAATCCGCGCCCAAAAAAGGCTTGCGGGTTATCGGCTCTGCGTCTATGCGTCTGGCTCTTAACTATTCAACTAATCTACCTTTATCCATTTCGTGAACAGTATCACATAACATATTTATATCTTCCGAATTATGAGAAACAATGATAATGGTCTTACCTTTACTTTTGAAATCTAACAGCAATTCCCTTATCTCGGAAACTCCTTCTTTATCAAGCCCATTCATAGGTTCGTCTAAAATCAAAATATCCGGGTTTTCCATAATAGCTTGTGCCAATCCCAATCGCTGTTTCATACCAAGAGAGTATTTCCCAACGTGTTTTTTATCATCGGGGTTCAGCCCCACAATTTCTATTGCTTTTCGGATTTCCTCTTTTCCGATCACTCTGCGTAATGACGCTAAGTATTCAAGATTTTTATACGCGCTTGCATTAGGGAGAAAGCCCGGTGCTTCGATAATCGCTCCAATATTTTTAGGAAAATCAATATCTTTCCCTATAATCTTCCCGTCAACCAGCACCCGCCCGGTATCCGGGTGAACAAAACCGCATATTGTCTTTATCAATACAGTTTTACCCGAGCCGTTTCTTCCAATAATTCCATGTATTTTTCCCATTTCAAATGATATATTTATATCTTGAAGAACTTGATTTCCCTTATATGATTTATTCACATTCTCTACGCAAATAATGTTTTCCATTATCACACCTCCTATGTATTCTTCGGGGTTTCCGCTGGATTGTGTTTTTTCAAAAAAACTATTGTAATCAATACGCTTAAAGCAGTTATCAAAAGCGATAGAACTGTTTTCCAAACAACTGTCATGGTTTGATCTTCGATTGCCATTCCCCAATAGGGAATGAGGTATTTGCTTGTTACAGGAAAAGTAGTACCTATAATCACCATAATTCCCTCTATGATAAGATACAGTATCAACACCGCTTTTGCCGATCTAAAAATAAGAAGTGTGGCAACAGAAGCGGAAATTAGCAGTAAAATATGCGCGGAAAAGGTCAATGCAAAGCCGATAATTTGATGAAGCTGCAAACTATTGTTAAATCCTAAAAATGTGGTTAATATCATTGCCATCGCTATATAGGCAAGCGTTGAAATAACCATTGCGATATATCGCTTGAAAAACCATTTTTCAAGGCTTATTTCTCTTATTACTGTAAAAGTGCTTAATTTGCCTGTTCCCGCAATCATAAACAGATTACATATCATAATAGGCGGCATAACACAAATATTCCAACGCACAATTCCTATAACATTTGACAACAAGCCGCCGGACGGAACAAAGCCGCCCCAAATATCAATAACCGTTTTCCCCTCGGCAGTCGCCGTTAATAAGCAACACATAAGAAGATAAAAAGTACATATTGTAGGAGTAAGTGTTCTCTCGATGATTTTTCTGTTCATTGCTTACCCCCGACTGTAATTCTGAAATCATACCGCTTTATTGCGTGTAAAATCATAAGCACAAGCAGCCCTATGATTACGCCATAAATAATGACTGTTTGTGGTATAGAGTTATATCGTTCATCTGACCCAGCCCCGATATTATGAAACATGAGTAGGCTATTGCTAAAAAGCGAAAGATTGATCCGGCTCGGTGTTACGGATAATGCCGTTAGTGTATAGCTGACAATATGCACCAACATAACGGCTGCATAGCTTAACATTCGTGATATTTTCAAATTAAGCCAAAATACCAGCAAACTCATAAGCGTTGCATAAGAAACGCTCAAAATATAGATAAGAACAGCGGAAAAGTACGGGGATAGGTTATTAAGGATATACGCATAGGGAAAATAGACATTGCTCGATAGGGATAGAGCAGACGTTGTATCGTTTGCAATGATATATAGCGGTTCACTCCAAAGATTGCCCCCATACGCGTTTTCCGCTATAAACAATGCTCCCGCCGCATAAACAATCAAATAATAAATCGCGCAAATACATACCAAGTATAAGATTTTTCCCGCAATCCATTTTTTCCTTGATATTCTTAACAGCGTATATGTTTCACTCTCTGAGGTAAACGGTATATCTGATACCAACACCAAAACTGCAAGAAATAATGCTACGGGCGCGTACAGATCGCAATTAGAATAAGTAATGCTTTCAAAAACGCAAAGCGGTTTTCCTATCGTTTTGGAAAAGTCCAAAAAAGATATTAAACTCACAATCTGTATGACAATTCCAGCAAAAACAGCGATATATATTCGCGGGGAACATAGCGAGATTTTCAACTGATGACTGCAAACCCTAAACATCTTTTAACCTCCTCTTTACGCCCCACCAAAATACGCAAATCGCGGCGGCTAATAATATCCCTTGATAAATAAAGGGGTATGGTAAACAGGGGAGAAAATCGGCAAATGCCGTTAGCATATTTACAGGGCTTAAAAGTAATAGGCTGCCCGTTTTATATAAAATGAGATGTAGGGAAAAATATAGGGCAAATGGGGTTGCCAATGCGACATATTTATTGGGGATAAAGGCAGAAATACATAACCCGATATTTGACCATACCGCCCCAAATAAAAATGAAAGCAAAAGTAGCAGGAACACAACAAGTAATCCGCCCCATATAAATTGAATATTTGCAAAAATCCCTTCATCTAAAAATGTTTGATACCCCAAATTGTTTTCCAATGTGTTAGGCTTAAAGCATATCACCATAAGAAAATCCGTCAAAAAGGTTGGAACGAAAACTGCCAAGCCGCCCGCAATCGTAGAGCATAAAACCGTTTCTTTGATATAGCGTTTCTTCTCAATACGGCTTAAAATAGGTTTGATATATCCGCTGTTGTAATCATCACAAAATAAGGTGGTAGCGGGAAGTACTGCTAAAATCGGTGCAAACAGCCCGAAACCGCTTGTTGCGTCAGTTACGAATATTTCATTCAGAAATGTTGTCCCTATATCAGAAAAATTGATTGCACCGTATTCTATGTAATACCAAATATAATGAGTGATGTGGAACTTGAGAAGCAGGATTAACCCCAACAGAACGCTTATCAGCATAGCAGGAGAAAATATCGCTGCGTGTAATCGTATGGACAATGAAGTTTTCAAAAGTTATTCCCCCGTCTACCTTGAATTAAATCCCCTGTTACTGCGTCGATAGCTATAATGCGATCTCGATACCGATTTTGCTGTTCTTCGTTTTCTCCCACAATAAAACGCCATGCTGGTCTTATATACGCTTTCCCATCATCAGCATTGACAACGATGTATTCCAATGTAATCTCATTTACAGTTAGAGTGCTATTGTCAAACTCTTGGAAAGAGATTTGAAAAATACTATCCTTTAAGGACTCAACTGCTTTGTCAACAGAAATAATAGGGTCTGTGAGGATTGTATTTCCGACTTCATAAAGACAGCCAAAAACCTTTTGTACTCCGCTATCGTCCACCAAAAAATATATATCGTTAAATGCAGTAATGGTTGTGTTGTCAATCTCTTGTTTATAAACAATTTTATAGTAAGGGTGTCGCCCATTTGTCCCATAGGCAAAAATATAATCAACTTGATATTCGGTTCCGTTTGCTATCTGGTCCATAATTTTATTGCACATAGAAACTGCTTCATCAGCGGAAAGCGTCATAGGTGATTGTTCAATTGAGGATAAGATATTATCGTCAATTGGGTATAAATCGACATAGCGGTATTCCAACGAAAATGTAGTCTGTTCCGCTACACTTTCACCAGCAAGAAAATAGCCTGTTTCATACAAATAATAATCTCCTACTTTGTTTGATAGTCGAAGTTCCCATACGTCATTTCTTGCGTCATACTCTGCGTCTGCGGCTTTATCCCCTAAAACTGATGTGAACAGCGATTTTCTAAAATTATCTGTAATTGGTAATGAGACATACTGATATTGCTGGACATTCTCAACATTTTTAGTGGTAACAGTAGCATTCAAAATAATTTCTTCGCCATTTGTTGTAGTCAAAGTTTCCTCTACCATTTTGCCATCAGCACTATGCACCAGTTTGAGATTAGCAGACAAATCGTTACTATTGACACTATTCTGTTCGTCCTTTGGGGTCAACTGTGGATTTAAGGGAACAGCAGATTGAGCGCTTTCAGAGTTTATGGTGTTGCTCGGAGTCGGTTGGCAAGATGTAAGCATAAGCGTGTAACAAAGAATCATTGTTATCAATACAATCATTTTTCGTTTCATAAAACCCTCCAATAGAAAATGGGGTGATGAGATAACTGTATTTGCATCACCCCAATTTATCATAAATTTACTTTTAGCTTTAATGCCTATGTTTATTTTGTATTAGATAATGGCATTGAGACAAAATCAGGATAGAGTCAATTTGAATTTTTAAGCTTACAATTTGCATAACTACAGTACAGTTTAGTCAAGAAATTCAACACTATTAGCTATACAGGTAATTGTATCATCAGAAACAACAGCACTATCAAATTCAAAGGCTACATAAACAAGTTTATCGCTATTATACGAGAGAATGCCATAATTTGTTTTAGAAACTCCCTCCGAGTCAGGCGTAGTAGAAAACACCGGAGAGTAATATATGTCAGTAGTTGCGGTTTCGCTTGTGTCCGACTCTTTAACAACAGTGTATGTGTTTTTAACATCAAATCGATAGTCATTTCCAAGTGCAATTTGATTATAAACGGCCATTAGTTCATCTTCTGCTTCTTCGTCGATTTCAAAGATGTTGTAACCAACAGCACCAATACATTTATTATCTTCGTCATAAATGCCAACACGAGCCCAAGTACCACTATATAGATAAGTATTTTTCTGAGAGTCAAATTCACCTATAGACCATTTTTCAGGGAATGCAACCTGAATCTTAAATGGTGTTATTTCAAAAATATCCTTATTGTAATCAGTTTTTTCAGCATCACTTTCGGGAAAAATCATCTCATGCAGAATATAACCATTGGGCAGATCAGCGGAAACTTGAGAATTGTTGGAAAACTGAGAATTAGGATTATTTTGTGTGCAGGCACTAAGCATTAGCATAATCATACCGGAAGTAAGCAGCAAGCTTATGAACGCATAAATTTTTTTCATAATGATACCTCCAAAAAATTGTATTAACATAGGGTGAATAAAGATATATATAAACAGAGCCAACAACCCCTATCGGGTTATTGGCTCTGCGTCTATGCGTCTGGCTCTTTCACAATAGTGATATTCATTTTTTGGACATTTATTAGGGTTTCATGTTTGCATTTCGGACAAAATAAGGGGTAGTGTTCCATAACTGTATCTGCTCGTATTTTATCGCGGGTTTTGTTCCCGCACACCGGACATATAATCCACTTGCTGCGGTCAAGGCTATTCATAATAACTCATAGGGTCAACAGCTACATTGTTTACAAATACCGCAAACGATAAGCAGTACCCTGTTGCCGTTCCAGATCGTCCGATTGTCCCTATCCTTTCTCCTGTTTTAACCGTATCGTTTACAGTTATTGAAACATTCTCCAAGTGTCCGTAAATAATTTTTATATTGTTATCGCTTTCTATGACAACGTAATTTCCATACTCCCTATCCATTCCACTTTCAATTACTTGCCCTTCAACAGCAGCAAATATTTCATCACCTTTCTCTCCTTTGATATTGATATGATCGCTCATTTTTCCCGAAGATGATTGATAACCAAATACTGTTGATATTTCATTGCTGGTTGTGGGCCATGCCCATTCGGTGGCTGTGGCTACTGCTTTCTCGTTTATAGACGAAACATCAACATTTGGGACAGATACATTGGCTGTTTGCGGTTGCCCTACATCAATCTTTACTCCATAAGCAGAAGTCATAAAGCCTGCACATAAAGTAAGGATTAAAATGGAAGCAGTAACCATGCTTACTATGGTAAAAGGTTTTGTTTTCATAATAGCTGTAATTCTTTCTTCTGACACATTGATCGAGAACTCGCTAAACATAGCCAAAGGTACGCTACGTCTTTCTTCCATAGCTATTAGTAAACGGGCATAGCTGGCTCTTGCGGTTTTCCCATTTTTTCTAACAACAAATTCGTCGCAAGAAAGTTCCATATCCCGATTTAAGAAGAAATACATAAGCCATACCAGCGGATTAAACCAATGAATACAAACGGTAACAACAGCAACTATTTTAAGCAAACAGTCAAAACGCCGAATGTGCAAGTATTCATGCAGCAGTATGTAATTCAATTCTTGGCGGTTATCAAAATCGGTGTTTTTAGGCAATAGGATTATAGGCGAAAAAATACCGTATGTTAGGGGAGAAGAAATATTGTCGCATTGTTCAAAACGGATTTTCCTTTTTATCTTATGAGTTTTAACCCACTCTGAAATATAACTGTTTCTGATCGGGCGCGAATGACGCAACTTTTTTATACAGCAAAAATATGCTGTTGCAAATATCAGCAAACAGAGAGTAGCACCGATAAAATATATTATATGTTCAACGGATAATGCCCCCATGTCTTGCGGCGTAACCTTACTTCCGAGCGTTAAGTGAGTACTATTTGAAAGCGGCAACAGACGCGCAATAGGACTTTCGTTAAGCGCACCTTGGAGAGCAGCATTTCTATTTAACAGAGAATACACGCTAAAAGCCGAGGGAATAGAAAAAGGTATTAACAGCCTTATTACGGCTATCCCCCATAATACTAAAAAAGTGCTTTTTGGAAGTCTGTTTACAGTCAAAAGGCGCAAAAGGAAAATCAACGTAATGAATATAGAGCCGGTGAAACTCATTTGCAGTAAGCTCATATCAATCACCTCACTCTAATTCGTCAACTATTTGTTTCAATTTTTCGATCTGTTTGGAAGATAAAGTTTTTTTCCCCAACAAAGCAGCAAACAATTTATCGGCTGACCCGTCGAATATTTTATCAATCAGTTCGTTTGTTTCCCTTTTTTGTACCGCTTCTTTTGAAATTAAGGGGCGGCACATAAAGTTAGGTTCTGACCGCTCTATTGCGCCTTTGTTAATGCACCTTTTGATTAGGGTGTAGGTTGTATTCATATTCCAGCCGACTTCTTTTTTCAAAACATCGGAAATATGCTTTGCCGTACATTCTCCCTCACGCCATAGGACAGACATTACTTTTAATTCAGAATCGAAAAGTTTATTATCCATAACATATCACCTCATTCACACGACAGTAGTAGTGTATAAAAATATACTACCACAGTCGTGTGAAAAAGTCAATGCTACTGACATAGTTTTATGTAAACTCTTTATGATGATTTCAAATAAACAAAGCAGCAACCTTGCCTTTGCAAAGTCGCTGCCTATTTATGCTGTTTGGCTCTGCGTCTATGCGTCTGGCTCTGTGATAATTGCCCTTTGTTATATCTTTTTGCCTTTATGGAAGCAATGTGATATCAACAAGTTGCTCTGCCCATATCGTTAGAACTGTTGCCGGTTCTCCCGTATATGTTATCTCTACACGGTCACCAAGCGAATATCCATCAGCAGATTGTCCGTCTGGTAGATCAATCCCGTACCCGCGGCTATATTTCAGGGCCTTATCCTCGTCCAAACGAATTCCTATATGATTTGCGTATGGGTCGATTGCAATGATTTCACCTGTAATAGTGTGGACAGAGTTACTGTTTTGCTGTGTTTTATTGACTAATGCTTGCAGGCATTTCGCGTAATCCTCCGCAGATATATTTTCCGAACTGATTACGAAAGCAACATCATCTTGCAAGAATTCAACGTAATAACATTCTGCTCCGTTTTCATTTTTGTAATGGAAAACAGCCAATTCTCTACCATTGATATCTGTAAACTTGAGTTCGTCCTCGCTTAAATCAAAAACATCAGAAGTGTGCTTAAATACTTTTGAAAGGACAATATTGATGCTCTGCGTCCCATCGGAATTTCGGAACACAACAGAATTTCCATCGTAATAAATATCACGATCTTCTGACTTGAAAATGCCAAAATTTTTGCTCTGGAGTGTAAGGTAGGGGAGCGTTTCTGTAATCGGGAGAGATGTATCAAAATATGTGAGCAGTTCTTCATAAGACATTGCAGTATAATCGTCTGCCGCAAGAGCAATGTTGCTACTTACGGCGTTAGGAGCGGCAATTTCATTGATGTTAAGATTTATGACTTGCTCGGTATTGTCCGACTGATCATCCGGGTTTGTAATTATTGGTGGATTATGATCAATAACTCCATTCGGATTATTCTGCGGTGTAAAACCTTGCTGACTTAAATAATTTGGGAGAATAGAAAAAGTAGCGAAAAGCACAACTGCAAGGCACGCTGCTATACAGCCCCATTTTATCCAAACGGGCTCTTTCTTCCTTACTTGAAAATCGGCAGCTTCTTCAATGTGCCGATTGCTAATATTGCCAATAGCATACGATATGATCTTTTTATTCATATATCATAACCCTCTTTCTTTAGATGATTTTTCAGCTTATCCCGTATTCGAGAAAGGCGGACAGATACATTATTGTTGCTAATATGGAACATTCCCGCAATATCCGATATGCTATCCGAATACCAATAGCGGCGCACAAACATCACTCGGCTCTCTCTATCTAAAGTATCAAGAAAGCAATCTATCTGTTTTGACAATTCATTTGCAGCAATTTCCTGCTCTACGGTTACAGAGGAAGAAATGCAGTTATCTAATTCTTCCAATGCTACATCATAATAACTGTTGCGTTTAATTGAAGTATTTGCATGGTATTTTGCAATAGAGATATTTCGGACAATGCGGAAAATATATGTTCGTAGCGGGTTAGGCTTTTCGGGGGGGATGGTATTCCACGCTGCAAGATATGTATCATTGACACATTCCTCTGCGTCAAGATCATTTTTCAAAATATTCCTTGCAATCCTGCTGCAAACTGTTCCATATTTTGCCGATAGCTCAACGATTGCCTGTTCCACGCGCGCAAAGAACAATTCAATGATTTTGCTATCTTCCAACAAAGTATCACCCTCCTTTCATCTATGTACTATGGATTTAATCGAAAATCTTACACTATAAGAAAGACGTTTTTCAAAAATAAATAAAGGTTTTATTTTCTTCTCCCGTCAACGGGCTTTTCCGCGTCTTTTGGTATCAACCAAACGCGGCTAAACTTCACCGCTCCGGGTATGCGGTTGCTCTCACAAAGTTTCTGTACCCGCCTTTCGGAAATGCCCCATTTTGCCCCTGCTTCCGCACATGACATATATTTCATTGTGCAACCGCCCTTTCTTTCTTTGACATATCACTATATATTATATACGGTCAAACGAACAATAACAATAGACAGGGCGTAAATAAAAAGAATTATTTAAGCTAATTATAGGAATTATATAGGCATATCCAAGAAGAAAGGTGAACAGTAGAATGTAGTAGGGTGAATGAAAATGGCGAAAAGACCTGTACCGTTATACGATTTTAAGGCTTTCGGGGCAGCCATAAAAGCCGCGAGAAAAGAATACGGCGAGAGCCGGAAAAAGGTAAGCGACGAGTTATATATTTCCCCGCGCTACCTTGCGAATATCGAAAACAAGGGACAACAGCCAAGTTTACAGGTGTTTTATGACCTTGTAACCCGGTATCATATTTCGGTAGATCAATTTTTCTTCCCGAACAGCGACGCGGAAAAATCCACCAACCGGCGACAGCTTGACGCGCTGCTGGACGGTATGAGCGATAAAGGCATACGGATTGTAACCGCAACGGCAAAGGAAATTACGGAAGTTGAAAAGACAGAGGGCTAACCTCTTTTATACGGGAAATACAGGATTGCAGCGCATGGCGGCTGCAATCTTTTTTTGCGCCTAAAATCAAGGGGACGCGCAACAAATACCGCCTTTCGGTAGGGGTATGGAGTAGATAGCAAGCACAGCAAACGAGTACCCGTTTGCGAAAAATGCTTGTTGGGATAGTCCCAAACCCTTATACCGAAAGGCGGCGCGAGAATGGAAAACCGAAAGAGAAACATACAGATGAAGTTTTACGTTACGGAAGAAGAAAAGCGGTTGATTGACGAGAAAATGAAGCAGCTACCAATCCGGCAATACGGCGCATACCTCCGCAAAATGGCGATAGACGGATATATCCTTGTCATTGACCGAAGCGACACAAAAGCATATATCCGGGAACTGCAAGCGATGAGCCGGAACATCAACCAGATTGCCAAACGCGCCAATGCGACGGGGACGGTTTACAGGCAGGATATAGAGGACATTAAAAAGGCGGTGGACGAGATATGGCGGTTACAAAGACGCACCCTATTAAATCAACCTTAAAGGCTGCGATAGACTATATCTTAAATCCCGAAAAGACAGACGGGAAGCTGCTTGCGTCCTCTTTCGGCTGCGGGCTGGAAACCGCCGATATAGAGTTTGCATGGACGCGGGAAGCTGCCGGAGATCGCGGCACCCATTTAGGGCGGCACTTGATACAATCCTTTGCGGTGGGCGAAACCACGCCGGAAGAAGCGCACAAAATCGGCATGGAACTTGCCAAAGAGATTTTAGGCGGCAAGTATGAGTTTGTTTTGACAACCCATGTCGATAAAAACCACTTGCACAATCATCTGATTTTTAATGCGGTCAGCTTCGTTGACTACAAAAAGTACCATTCCAACAAGCAAAGCTATCACTTTATCCGGCGCACCAGCGACAGGATATGTAAAGAGCATGGGCTATCCGTCGTCGTGCCGGGACAGGACAAGGGAAAAAGCTATGCGGAATATACCGCCGAAAAGCAAGGTACAAGCTACAAAGCCAAATTGAAAACGGCAATAGACACCCTCATTCCCCAAGTGAAAGATTTTGACGAACTGCTGCGCCGTTTGCAGGAAATGGGGTATGAAATCAAACAGGGCAAATATATTTCTTTCCGCGCCGCCGGACAGGAACGGTTTACCCGCGCAAAGACGCTGGGCGCGGCCTATACGGAAGAAGCGATAAAGGAGCGTATCAAGGGCGTATATATCGCCAAGTCAAAACCGCTGCGGGAAGATAGGAAAATCCGGCTTGTCGTCGATATTGAAAACAGCATTAAAGCCCAACAGTCGGCGGGCTATGAACGGTGGGCGAAAATCCATAATCTGAAACAGGCCGCAAAAAGCATGAACTTCTTGACCGAAAACAAGATTGAGTATTACAGCGACCTTGAAAGCAAAATCGCGGATATTATGACCGCCCATGACACGGCGGCAAAGGCGGTTAAGGAAGTAGAGCAGCGTATGTCCGATTTGTCGCTGATTATCAAGCACACCACCACATACCGACAGTTGAAACCGATTTACGAGGAATACAAGAAGTCGCGGGACAAGGAAAAGTATCTGCGGGGGCATGAAAGCGAAATTATCCTGTTTGAAGCTGCGGCAAAGGCATTAAAGGAAATGCAGATAAAGAAGCTGCCCGATCTCGCCGCGCTGCGCAAGGAGTACAGCGGCCTAAACGACAGGAAAAGCAAATTGTATGAGGATTACCGCCAAGCGAAAAAGCAAATGCAGGAGTACGGTATTGTCAAAAAGAACGTGGATAGTATTCTTTACCCGTCCCAAAGCAAGGCGCGGGAGCAGGAGCGATAAGAGGTTACAGTAGAAAAAGTCATAATTTTATTATAAAATAGAATTGCCCGGAAAGGAGTACCGCAAATGGATAACGACAAATTGCAGCTTTTTGAAAACAAAGCAATCAGAACGGCATGGGACGAGGAAAAGGAAGAATGGTATTTTTCCGTCGTTGATGTTGTCGCGGTTTTGACCGACAGCCCAAATCCAAATAACTATTGGAAAGTCTTAAAAAAGCGGCTGAAAGACGAGGGAAATCAGTCGGTTACATCTTGTAACCAACTGAAATTGAAATCGCACAAGGACGGGAAACGCTATTTGACCGACGTTGCGACAACGGAACAGCTTTTGCGTATCATTCAGTCTATCCCCTCACCGAAAGCAGAGCCGTTTAAGCTGTGGCTTGCAGAAGTCGGGCGGGAACGGATAGAAGAAACCATAGACCCGGAACAGGCCATTGACCGCGCCCTTGAAACTTACTTGAAAAAGGGATATACCCGCGAATGGATTAACCAGCGGTTACAGGCAATCCAAGTGCGGAAAGAATTAACCGACGAATGGCAAGACCGGGGCGTGAAAAAGGGCGTTGAATATGCGATACTCACCGACGAGATCACCCGCGCATGGTCGGGAATGACGACGCGGCAATACAAAAAGCTGAAAGGCTTAAAAAAAGAAAATCTGCGGGATAACATGAGTACAACGGAAATCATCTTAAATATGCTCGCGGAAACCTCTACAAAAGATATTTCCCAAGCGTCCAAGCCGGAAACCTTTGAAGAAAACATAGAGGTTGCCCGTCGCGGCGGGAATGTCGCCGGGATTGCAAAACAAGCCCTTGAAGCGGAAACGGGCAAGCCCGTTATCACTTCCCAAAACGCGGCGCAATTAAACGCCGTTGTAACGGGCATGATTGAGGGCGTTGTGGACGCGGAAAAGAAGAAAGACGAAACGGACGAATAACGGGGCTGCAAGTGGAACATTAAGGGCTGAAAACGCCTGTGTTTCTGCGGCTTCCAGCGCGGGGAAACGGCGTAGACGATAAAGTATATTCAAACCCGCAAAATCGGCTTTCTAATTGTCGACGCAAGGACAAAAAAAGAACAGGGGCGCGGCGCCGGAAATCGGCAACCGCGCCCCTGTTTTCTATGGTCTATTCCTCGTCGGTCAAGATAAACTCCCGTTCGGAAAACTCGCTGTCCGTCATGGCTTGCAGCTTGCTCACCGCTGCGGCGGCAAGCTGGCGTATATCCTCGTCCATATAGGGCATGGCAGAGTTGATATTATCAATCGTCCTTTCCCGGCTGTCCTCGGCGTAAATCGCAATTATGTTTTCTTCCTCTATGGTAAAGCGGATATTCATGCTATCAAACCTCCAAATCCTTTTTATGTTCTTTCTGCTTATCTTTCGGCTGCTGCGCCGCCTGTTTCTTATACTCGTCCAGCTTTTTCAGAATAGAGGGCTTTTTCTGCGGCTGCTCCCGTTTCTCGGCCTTTACCGCTTTCGCAAGGTCGGTAACGGAAATCGCTTCCCCCGCCTTTGCCCGCTGCTCCAAATCTGCGACGGTGGGGGCTTGCGGCGTGTTATTGATAAGCCCGTCAAAATTGTTGTCGTTCTGCTCTATGGTGTCCTCGACGTGCTTTAAGGGATTATCCCGCTGCGGCTGCTCGGCGGCTATGGCAAATGCCTGTGTGCTGTTCCCCATAATGAGATACTTCCCATCCTCCGACGCATGGTGAAAACCAAAGCCCGCCGCTTCGATCTGCTCCCGGCTCATATCGGTAATATGAAAATTGCCCCTCGGCGTTCTGACGGTTTCACCCGTCATAAGGCTTTCGGGGGTCGCTTCCGGCTGCTGCTTTTCAAGCTGCCCGTCCTTATAGGAATACCCTTGCGCCGCGATTGCTTCAAGGGTCTTACCCGTAACGTCGCCATAAATCCGCTTGTCTGCGTCAACCAGTATTTGCAAGGTGTCTTTTACGGTGTCGGATAGGGCTTGCTGCTGTTCGGGTGGCAGCTTGTCAAATATGGGGGTCTGCTGCTCCTGCAAAAACTCCGGCACTTGCTGAAAACCGATACTGTCTACATAGTGGGCGGTGTCCTCGCCGTTCTGATGAAGCACGACAATGTCCGAAACGGAAAGGCTATGCCCCTTGAAATCGGCGGGGTGGTCGATATTAAACTTTTCCCAAATGCCGCCCAGCGTCATATCTTTTGTAAGCGGCGCGGTATAGACGAGTTCATAATTTGCCCGGTCAACGGTATGCCCCGTCGCTTGCAGACGGTCGTAAGGCTCAAAGCGCAAGTCCCTTGTTTCGTCCCCGCGCTTTAACTGAAAAATGGAAAAGGTGTCGCCCTGTTCCTGCTCGGCTTGCCGCTGCTGCTGCAACTCGGTAAAATGCCCCTCAATCTCGGTAATGAGTTCCTTTGCGGTGGCCTGTATCGTTTCAAGGGACGCTTTTAACTCGGTCATTTCCTTGCCGCTGCTCCAACCCGCCACATAGCCGAAAGAGTAATCGGAAGTATCAAGGCCAAAGTGCTGGCAGACGGTGTAAGCGACGCTTTCCGCTTCTACCTCGCGGGTATGGCGGTCAACGCGGTTTTGCTGCTCCGGCGGGGCGTTCAAGTCTACGTCGTGCAGCTTCGCATGGGCGATTTCGTGAATGGCGGTCTTTACCGCCTGTAATTCGCTCACGCCCTCTTTGATTGCAATACGCTTGTCGGTTAGACTGAAATACCCATTTGCGCCGTTTGTAATCTGTTCAAAGGCAATCGGGACGGGGGACGCTTTTTCAAGGGCTGCGAAAAAGTCCTCGTACTGCTCCACATCGGCAAGCAGCGGTTTAACGGAAAGGTCGGGAAACTCCTTGCCCTCGGTCTGTGAAATATCAAAGACGGTTATAACCTTAAAGGCGGGAACGGTGATTTCCTTTTCTTCCTTAATCGCTTTTCCCTCGCGGTCAAGCATGGGCTTTCTCGTTTCGGGGTCGATTTTGTCAACCAGCTTTTTCACCTTGTAGGGGGCGGGGGCAAAGATTTTAATGCCTTTCTCGCCTTTCTTTACATGGCGGTCAAACTCCTTTTCCCATTGACGGAAGCCCATTACCAAATTGCCGCCTTGCATGGCAATCAAAATCGTATTGTTCAGACTGTAATCATGGAACTTTGACATAGCGGTTAGAAACTCTTTGTAGCGGTCGCTGTCAAAAATCGCCTGTACGCCCTGTTCCAAACGGGCGGTGATTTCCTTTACCTTGTCGCCGGGCTTTTCAGAAGTAAGGATAATGGGGACGACGGGGCGGGGCTGCTGCGGCTCGTCGGTCTGTCCGGCTGCTTGCTGCGTTTCGGCTGCGTCCATAAAGGCTTTGTCCTGTTCGCCGCGCTCCGGCTGCGGGTAACTCATAATCTTGTATTCTTCCGGCACTTCGCGCCCCTCAAACTGCCGTTCCCACTCGTCGCCGCTTTCCACAATATAGCCGTATTCGGTAAACGCGCCCTTTTCCTGTGCGGCGGCGTTCCTGCCGAAAGTAGTAAGGTCAATGCCGCCTTTCCATTCTTCGGGCATTTGTACCATGCCGGATTGATTTAAGTAGTAGTCGCCTAAATCGCGGTGGGTATGTACTTCGGGGATATGGACGTAAAAATCCACGTTGTAGGTGAAGTCGATCACCTGTCCGATATTTGCAAGCCCGTTTTTCTGCTGCAAAGCTGCGTTCAGCTTGCCAACCTCGGCGGGGTCAAGCTGTTCCAGCCGCGCCGCAAGAAAATTGAGTTCGTCCACGTCGGCGGCGCATACCATTTCATAAGGCAAGGCAATATGTTTTTCCGGGTCGTCGGAATAGCCGCGAATGGAAAAATCCTGCGGGTTGTCGGCGGTAATACCGACGCTCTGCATAGCTTCATGTAACTGCTCCTTTGTGGCGGGCATATCCAGCCAATAGCCGCTGGGGTCGCCCGCTTCAAAGCGGCTGCGGTTGCCTATCATAATTGAAAACTGTCCGTCCATGTGTTCACGCTCCTTTTCCTGTACGGTAGCTTCGGGGATAGCTGCCGCCTGTTGCTGCTGCGGGGGTTCCTCGCCCTCTATGGTGTAGTCCGGCATGAGCTGCCCGTTTACTTTGAAATACTCGGCGTACTCCTGCGGGATAGGCGGGGAGATTTCCGTAAACAGGCGGTCGTATGCTTTGATACGCCCATTCAGATACTTTTCCATAGCCGCCTTATCGGGGAAAACTTTTCTGTCCTGTCCGGCGATCTTCGCTTGCCCGTTCCTGTTCGGGCTGTTGGTGTAAACGCCCCATGTAAGGGAATAGGAATACGGGACGCTTTGCTGCTTTTCCCGGTCGTATCGGGTATTCTCGTAAATGTAGTAATTCATCTGATAGACCCGGTTGCTGCGGGTATGGCGGTTATACTCGTTTTCCCGCCACTCGTTAGCGGTGTGCTGGACGTGCGGCGTTCTCACATATTCAAGTGCTTTGTCGAGCAAAAGCGTTTTTCCCGCCTGTTCTTCCCATGCAGCGGCGCGTCTTGCAAGGTCGTCAAAAACCGCCTGTTCCGCTGCCGCGCTTTCCTCGCGCATGGAAAGTAACTGCGCAATCGGCAAGGAAGTATAGGGGGCAATATCCCCGTCCTTTGCTTCAAAATATATCCGGCGGTCTATCCGCATGGTTTCGGCGGCTTCTAATTTGTCATGGTCGTATGAGGAATACGGCATATTATTTCATCACGTCCTTTCTCGGTTTTTAAGGGTTTGGGACTATCCCAACAAGCAAAATCCCCGCAAATCTCAAAGAGAAATGCGGGGATTTCTCGCAAACGGGTACTCGTTTGCTGTGCTTGCTATGTAGTTGTTTTACTCCGCAAACGCCTGTTTCTCTCGCTTTGGGCTTTCTGTCTGCGGCGTATCTTTACCGCGCAATCGGGGCAGTATTTCGCCCGGTTGCTGCCCGCTGCAAACGTGCTGCCGCATACCGCGCAACGCTTCAAATCGGTTTCCCCGCTGCGGGTGATCTGTTCGCATAGCTGCCTGTCGGCGGGTAATACCGCTTCGCGGAAATAACGGCATAGCAGCGAATAGCTGATACTCTGCACACAAACGCAAGTTTCCCCGTCGTCCAGCAGCAGACAATTCCCGCAATCGTTGTTTGCACAAGCGGCGCGGGTCATTTTCTTTACGGCGCGGTATTGCTTTTCATCAAGCCTAATCATTTTCGGTTCTGCTCGACGCGGAAGTTTACATACTTGCCGCCTGTGTCGGCAAGCAGCACAACGCCGTCAAAGGTCTTTCCTGTCTTGGTGGAGTACATACCCTTGATTTTTACCTTTCCGTCTTTCAAAAGGGCGGCGGCAATCGCCTTCGTGAAAGCCTTTTTGCGCTGCTCAAAAAAGCGGTCATTCTTCCACATCACAAAGCTGCAAGCCCTGTCGGAACAATAAAAGTTTTTCTTGCCTTCGTAAACCGTCGCGCCGCAACGGGGACAAGTGCCGATTGCTTCCCGCTGCGGGGTAAACAGCTTCGCTTTATCCTCGGAAATCGCGGAATAGGTTTTGACAAGCCCCGCTGTCATTTCCTCAATCCCGCGCATGAAATCGTCCGGGCTGTCGCTGCCCTTTGCAATCCCGGTAAGGCGCGTTTCCCATTCTGCCGTAAGCTGCGGGGACGTAAGGCTTTCGGGCAGAATGGCGACAAGGTTATACCCGTCCTTTGTGGGGATTAGCTTCTTGCCCTTGCGCTCGGCAAAGCCCGCTGAAATGAGTTTTTCAATGATACCCGCCCGCGTCGCGGTGGTGCCTAATCCCTTGCGCTCCGCGTCCTCCGGCGTTTCCTCCTTGCCCGCGCTCTCCATAGCCGAAAGCAACGTATCTTCGGTAAATGCCTTTGGGGGCTGCGTGTAACGCTCGGAGATCTCCGCTGTCGGATTGTCAAAGGTCTGTCCCTCGGTAAGAGGGGGCAAAACCGCTTCCGGCTCTGCGTCCTCGTCCTGTTCCCCGGACGCGGCGCGGGATAGCCTTTCAATCTCGCGCCAACCCTCGCAAAGCGTCGTTTTGCCCTTTGCGGTAAAGGCATAGCCGCCGCAAGTGAAAACCGCCGTAACTGCTTCATACTTATAGGGCGCGGCAACGGCGCAAAGCAGTTTCGCGCATACAAGGGTCATTAGCTTTTTCTCGCTCTCGGCAAGGGGCGCAAAACCGTTTTTCAAAAACTCCGCTGTCGGCAAAATGGCGTGATGGTCGGTTACTTTGCTGTTGTCGCAAATCCCTGTAAGGTCGGCTTGCAGCTTCACGCCCTGCATAAAGGGAAGCAGAGAACAAAGCCCGGTAATGAGTTCCTTTGTGCTGCCCTCCATATCGGAAGTGATATATTTGCTGTCGGTGCGGGGATAGGTCAAAAGCCGCTTTTCATAGAGGGCTTGCGCATAGTCAAGGGTCTGTTTCGCCGTAAACCCATACAGGCGGTTTGCTTCCCGTTGCAAGGAAGTAAGGTCAAATAATTTCGGCGGGGCTGCGGTCTTTTTCTCTTTTTTGAGGGAAGTACAAACGGCCTGCGATTTCTCGCAAGCCGCTTTCATCTGCCGCGCCGCTGCTTCGTCGTCCTGCCGCTGTGAAAGGGCGGCAACGCCGCCAACGTCCAGCCGGACGACATGATATTTCTCTTTCTTAAAGCTGCTAATCGCATAGTCGCGGTTTACCAGCATAGCAAGGGTGGGCGTTTGCACTCTGCCGACATTCAGCGTTTTGTGATAGAGGATAGAGAAAAGGCGGGTCGCGTTAATGCCAATGAGCCAATCGGCCTTTGCTCTGCAAAGCGCGGATTGATAGAGGTTATCATAGCCGCGCCCGTCTTTGAGGTTTGAAAAGCCCTCGCGGATTGCGCTTTCCTCCATGCTGCTAATCCAAAGGCGGGAAAAGGGCTTTTTGCAATTTGCCTGTTCATAGACAAAGCGGAAAATGAGTTCCCCCTCGCGCCCGCTGTCGCAAGCGTTGACAATCTCGGTAACGTCGCTGCGGTGCATAAGGTCTTTGAGAATGGAAAACTGCTGCTCCTTGCCGCTGGCAATAACAAACTGCCACTCCTGCGGGACAATGGGGAGATCGTCATACTTCCATTTTCGGTACTGCTCGTTGTAGGTGGCCGCGTCCGCAAGGCTAATCAAATGCCCGATACACCACGACACAAGGTAGCCGCTGCCCTCAAAATATCCGCTGCGCTTTTCAGCCGCGCCAAGTACGGCGGCAATCGCCGCCCCGACGCTCGGTTTTTCTGCAATTACAAGTTTCATAGATGTTCGTCCTCCTGCTCGGTCTGTTCGGTTTCGACTTCTTCCGTTTCCTCGTCGTCCTCGTCAAAATCAAGGTCGTCAAGGCTGCTGCCGCCTTTTGCCGCGTCCTTTTTGGGCTTCAAAATCTTAAAGTAGTAGAACGCGCCGCCGCCCGCTGCGGCAACAAGCAGCACGACAAGCAGAATACCCATGCCGCCGCCTTTTTCTTCCTCCTGCGGCTGCTCGGTTTCTTCCGGCTCCGGCTCGGCTTCCACACCTGCGCACTCGCCCATGTTGACGCTGCAAACCGGGCAATCGGTGTTGACGCTTCCGGCAATACATTTTTCGGTGCAGCTACAAACGGGGGCTTCGGTCTGCCCGTCCTCCATAAGGGCGGTTAAATCCGCTTCGTCCACCTGGTTAAGGAAATGGACGGTGTTTTCCCCGTCCTCGGCGCGGTCAATGATGATGTAAAAATAGTTGCCGCTTTTGGTAACGACGGTGATAAACTGCTTGTCGCCGGACGCTTCCCCCGAAATATCGTCCACAAGGGACATATTCCCGTCAGGGGTAAGGGGCTGCGGCTCATAGCCGCCCGTCGTTTCCTCCGGCTCGGTTTCCGGCGCGGGCGTTTCCTCGGTTACGGGGGTAGGCGGCAAGTCGCTTTCATCGCCGCCGCCCGCGTATGCGGTAACAGAAAAGCCGCACATGACAACCAGCGCGGCAAGCAGTACGGTAAACGTTCGGATTAGATTTTTATTCTTCATCGTCGCTGTCCTCCTGTTCGGTAGGGTAGGCCGCTTCCGGCTGCGGCAAGGTGATTTCGCCGCTGGCGTAAGCGGAAAGGAACGCGGCAAGCTGCGTCCCGTCAAGGTGTACCGCCTTTACCATTTGCACGATCTGCGCGTTTTCTTCCTCGGTTTTCTGCGCTTCAAGGTCTTTCAGCTTCTTTTGCTGTTCAAGGATTTTCGCCCTCGTTTTCTCAATATCCCTTTCGATACGGTCAAGTTTCGTATTTGCCATAAAATAAACTCCTTTCAAAGTCAGTTGTAATGTAGCCGCCCATAGGCGTAAAAATGGGATTGCCAATAGCTTGTATCAAGTTTTGCGTATTGTATCGGGTCGCCACAATGCAGCATGACGGGGCTTCCGTCCCCGTCCTCGCCAACATAGATACCCACATGAGATACCCCCGGCGTGTCGTATGTACCCGTAAAGAAAACCAAATCCCCCGGCTGCGGGTTGGAAACGCGGGTTGAAATGTTGTAAAGCCCCTGCGCCCCAAGTCTGCCCGTATTGTATAAGCCGCTGTTCGTCAGCACATAGCTAACAAAACCGCTGCAATCAAAAGAGGTTTCCGGGCTGCTGCCGCCCCACACATAGGGAAAGCCGACGTACTTTTCCGCTTCCTCAATGAGCCGCGCAAACTGTTCATCTTCCAGATAGGCGGGCGGGATTTCATAATCTGCTGGCGGGTGTTCATAGTATTTTGAGATATAGCCGGATTGCGGGAAAAGGTCGGGTCGGTTTCCAAGCGACGACATATACATAGCGTACATGGATAGCTGTTCCTCGCCCATAATGTAAACGGGGACATGGGAAAGGTTGAAGTTTTCCAAATCCACATGAAGAATGTAATAGTTATAGGGTACTTCAACGTCGTACTCGTTGCCCTCGCTGTCCGTCCGCGTTTCGGTGCGGTAGCGTACCTCGACTTCCTCCGTAACCGTCAAGATATACTGTTTATCAAAGAGCATTTCAAGGGTGCTTTGCGCTTCATCGAGAGTAAACACGCCCTCATGCCAAGCGGAGAGGATAGAGATTAGCACATAAGGGTCATGCTCGATCTCGTCCGCGTTCACCCGGTATTCGTCGTAGCCGGGGTATTCGCGCTCGATGTTGTCCAGCATATCTTGTAACTCTGCTTCCATAGCGGCATACGCGCTTTCTGCGCCTGTAATATCCGCGTCCTCGGAGAGATAGGACGACGCAATCAAGCCGCTGCCGCTGTTGCCGCCGAACAGAGAGCAAGAGGACAAGCCGCCGAAAAGCAGCAGCACGATAAAGGCAATCCCGCCCACAATCAAACAGCCTTTCCAATGCCGGACGACAAAGAACGTCGCCCGTTTGGTTTCCTGCGCCGTTTTCTTCGCCGCCTTTGCGGTGGCTTCGGCGGTCTTTTTCACCTTGCCGCCTGTTTTCAACGCCTTTGCATACTGCTTTTTAATGCGTTGCTTTTGCCAAAAACGGGAAATCGGGTTGGAGTGCGCAAGGGCGGGGTTATCGTGCAGCGCCTTTTGATAGAGGAAATCGGCGTTTGCCTTTACCGCCTTTCTCTCGGCTGCCGCCGCTGCCCGGTAGGGTTTCAGCTTGTGGCTGCGTATGCCGCGTTTTACCGTCCGCGCCGCCATGCCGCCCGCTTTCTCGCCCGCAAGTTCTACCCGGTGCCCGCTTTCCACACCGACGTTTTCTTTCTCTACCTCGTAGATTTTCCCATGTACGGTGCTGTTTAACTCCTGCGCCGGACGGGATAAGGGGTTATGACGCAACTTGCCGTTTGGGGGCTTATCGGTCTTTTCAAAGGAAAGGCGCGTCTTTGCCTTGCCTTTCGCTTCGTCAAAAACGCGCTCTTTCTTGATTTTGGTCTGCTTGGGGATAGCCGCCCGCGCCGCGTCTAAACGGTCTGCCGCTTTCTCGGATTTACGGATAGCTTTCTGCAATTCCGGCGTTGCCCGTTCCGCTTCGGAAAACTGCAAGCGGGAAGTATGGGTCTTTAGCTGCGCCGCGTCAAGGGCTTTTTTCTCTGCGCCCTTTGCCGCTTGCCGTTCAACCTCTGCGCCGATACGGTCAACAGCCTTTTCTGCCGCTGCGGTAGGGGCTTGGGAATAGTTTTCCTCCTGCGGCCTTTCGCTGATACTCGTTGTTTCGCCCGTCGTAAGGTTTTCCGCAACCGCCCCGTCGCGGGTCATTTTCTGCGTTACCTTGTCCGGGGCTTTCAGTTCCTTGTTCAATCTTCATCACCTCCAATCCGCTGTTTTGCAAGGGTGCAGTATTCGGGGTTTAACTCAATGCCGATATAGCGGCGGGAAAGGTGCTTTGCCGCCGCTGCGGTGGTGCCGCTGCCTAAAAAGGGGTCAAGGACAATCCCGCCCACGGGACAGCCCGCCAAAATGCACGTTTCCGCAAGTTTGGGCGGGTATGCCGCGAAATGCCCGCCGCGATAGGCAACGTTGTTGATCTGCCAAACGTTGCGGCGGCTGCGGACGGGGGAAATCATCTCGTCGGCGTATGCGCCCTTTTCGCGGGGGCGGTTGATTTTCTGCGGCTGGTTCTGCCCCGGAACAGTAACGCTGTATTTGTTGCCTTTGCCAACGCCGCTTTTCAGCCGCCCCGCCGTTGCGGGGGCTATCGGCTCGGCTACTGCTTGCCAATCGTAGTAATATTTCTTCGATTTGGTGAGTAGAAACACATACTCATAGCAGCGGGTCGGACGGTCTTTACAGCTTTCCGGCATGGGGTTTGTTTTGTACCAGATGATAGAACTGCGCAAATACCAACCGTCGCCCCGCAAGGCAAGGGCTACAAGCCACGGAACACCGATTAGGTCTTTGGGCTTGCAGCCGGGGGCGCGGTGGTTTACCGCCACTTGCTGCCCGTTCCTGCCTTTGGGGTATTTCGGGTCTTGGTGGCCGGCCTTGCTGCCTGTGCCGCAATAAGTGTCCGCGATATTCAGCCAACAAGTGCCCTCCGGCGTAAGCACCCGCTTTACCTCATGGAAAACCGCCGTAATGCGGGAAACGTATTCCTCCGGCGTTGCTTCCCGCCCGATCTGCCCGTCTGCGCCGTAGTCCCGCAAGCCGTAGTAGGGCGGGGACGTTACGCAACAGTCAATACAGTTTTCCGGCAAGGTTTGAAGCACCTGCAAGCTGTCGCCGCAATAGATTTTATCCGTTTCTATCCTCATGCCGACACCTCGCCGGGCTTGGTTTATTAAATGAGTTACGTTATTCAAAGAGTTGAATACCCCCTTTCAGAATCAACAGTTTTTTGCATTCTTCTTGAATAACAATGTGTAATGAAAAAACTCCTGTATACTGGTGTTGTGTCGACCCAACGCCAAATTTACAGGAGGTTTTTTAATGGAAAAACAGCATAATTTTTACGATTTGTCAGCTCATTTGCGTTTGTTGCTGGACACAGAATCTTACAGCAAAAGCACAGTCAGAGACATGGAGTTCATCCTGAGTGCTTTTGCAGATTTCATGGCTGCACATTCGTTGGAAAACTATACCCCAGAAATTGGGGATTGCTTTGTTCGATATTGCGAGCAGGATCTTCAAGTATGTGCTTCCCGCGTTACCAGAGCAAAAGTCATTGTACGCAAACTGAATCGTCTGTATCAGGGGTTAGATGGGAGAACTGCCCTATGGGGAGAACGAACATCTCCCATGAATATCCCGGATGGTCTCAGCGATTCCCTAAATGCGTATATTGATCATTGCCGCAAAAATGGGAATAAAGAGACAACAATTCATTATCGGCAGTGGATTTGCGGAAAATTCATGCAGAATCTGGCTGAACTTGGATGCACAAAAATTGAGGATGCCAGCGGAGAGCTAATACAGTCCGCTTTCCTAAAACTGGGGTTTTCCCGATACTGGGATCGCATCGGTCCCTTTTTAAGGTTCCTCTTTGAATCTAGGTTCTTGGCACAGGATTATTCAAAGCTCATCCTCCACAGGAGGAGCCATACACCGCATCCAACAGTGTATTCACCAGAAGAAATTTCTGTTGTCGAGGATTCGGTAGACCGAAATTCTCCCTCGGGAATTAGAAATTTTGCAATCATCCTGCTGCTATCCCGATATGGAATTCGGGCCTGTGATATAGCTGCACTGTCTTTTGAAAATATAGATTTCCAAAACAACAGAATCCATTTTACGCAGCAGAAAACAGGTGATCCATGGGAAAGTGAATTGTTTCCAGAGGTAAAAGCTGCATTACAAGATTATATCCAAAATGTTAGGCCCCATGTTCCTGGCTGTTCGCAGATATTCATTACCCTAATGATTCCATATAAACCGATTGATAGCTTTGCGATAAATACAATGGTTTGGGATTTATTCGGTAAATCTGACGTTGCGGTTGCAGACAGGAGGCATGGAAGCCGTGCTTTCAGATCTTCCATTGCGAGCAACATGATTAACGACAGGGTTTCAACAGAGGTTGTCCGAAGGGTTTTGGGGCATGGTACAAAACACGCCCTTAAGCACTACGCCAAAATTGATGTTGAAAGCATGCGGCTTTGCCCTCTCCCTGTACCGGAGCCAAGCGGATCTTTTGCGCAATTACTTTCGTGGAAGGCAGGTGAAGACCGTGTTTAACAGTTCTCTTGCCCAGGAAATGGTATCTTTTCTGGAACTCAGAAAAATGAGCGTATCCGAAAGTACTGTTTCGCACGAAAAGAGTGTATTACGGTTACTGGACCAGCACCTTCTTACGCATGACTTTTGCGGTAAGGAATTAAGCGAAGATATCCTTGATTCGTGGATCTTAACACTCACAGGAAAAAGCAAAACAGTAAAGGAGAAAGTAGCAGTCGCCAGAGGGTTCGCAAAATATTTGAACACTCTGGGTCACAGTTCTTTTCTGCCGCAGCTTCCCAAAGTGAAATCCGACTATATTCCGTACATTTACTCGGATGAAGAGCTTCTGTAAATCATGCACTACGCCGATAATCTTATGCCAAAGCGTCCCAATGAATGCAGTGATTTTCTGCATCTGAAAGTACCAATGGCCATTCGCATTCTTTATGGATGCGGAACAAGATTGGGCGAGACTATGGCATTACAGAGAAAAGATGTGGATTTTAAGGCTGGTACAATATTTCTGCGTAAAACAAAATTCTCAAAGGAGCGCTTGATTCCTGCCCATGAATCATTGATGGAGATCTTGGAACAGTATTGTCTTGCTCTGGGAATCATGGATAAGCCTGACGCATATCTGTTTCCGGGCAGAAAACCCGAACACCATTTTACCTCACGGCAAATGGATACATGGTTTTCTGAAATTCTCCGACTTGCCAATATTGACCAAAGAAACAAGCCTAAAAACGAGCGTAGTGCGTGTATTCACTGCTTCCGCCATTTGTTTGTTCTAAAGTCGATGCAGCAACTTGAAGCCGCTGGACATCCCGTTGATTTGAATGACCTGCTTTTGCCAACATATCTTGGGCATGAATGTCTTATCGACACCGATAAATATATGCGTTTTTCTGGTGTGCAGGTTCCTGAATCGTTGGATGCCTTTGAAGTATTTACAGATGGATTGATTCCGTTCGTGGAGGTGCCATATGCGGAGGAGTAATGCCGAATTTGAATTTCTGAGTCTCCTCGGAAAGTTTTTCACAGAATACCTTCCCATCTCCATGAATGCCAGCCCAAATACCATTTCATCTTATAAATGTGCATTCCGGCTGCTATTCCAGTATCTGAATGAGGAGACAGATATAGAGACAGGGCACGTTACATTTGAAATGCTGAATTTCGATCTGCTCACTAACTTTTTTGACTGGTTAATATCGGTCCGGAAGAATGGCCGAACTACAGCAAAGCAGCGAATGGGCGCATTGGCCTCTTTTGCGGAATATGCTCAGAACAGAAATTTTGAAGCAGGATATATTTTCCACAGCAGTTTGGCACGGATTGCTAAGAAATCCTTCCGTAGAGTGAAGGGAAAGCAACGCAGCTCCTTTACCCGTGAAGAAATAGCAATCCTCCTGAGCCTTCCAGATACCACAGAAATACTTGGATTGCGTGATTTGGTTCTGCTATCTGTAATGTATTCCAGTGGAGCAAGAGCGCAGGAAATATGTGATCTGACAGTAAAAAACATTACACATGATGAAAAAGGAAATGCAATTCTTACTCTTACTGGCAAGGGTGAGAAAACAAGGCGGGTAAAAATAACCGCTGATGCTACTCGACTGTTGAACCAATACATTAACTACAGAAAAATAAGTAACCAACCAAATCGACACGTCTTTTTCAGCCAGAGGAATGAGTACTTGTCGGTTCCGGCTGTTGAGGAAATTTTTACAAAATATATTACAAAAGCTAAAGCCGCACATCCGGATAAATTCTGCAATGGGCCGTATACACCCCATGTTATGCGGCATACAACAGCCACACATTTGATTGAAGCCGGTGTGCCCGTAGCTATTGTTAAAAATATACTTGGTCATGCGTCGATACAAACAACGCAGATTTATGTAGAAATTTCACAGCAGACCGTAGATCGTTCAATGGAGGAATGGAATGAAAAATGGTTTTCCAAAAACAAACCCAATGAAGCAACATTGCCGCCGACAAAGGACTCCATCCCTGAGTTCTTGCGGTGATGATATTTCGTTATTCGAGAAGAATGCTGAGAAACCCCATGTCACAACGGGGTTTCAATTCTTCTCGAATAACAATAGTTCTTTAATAAACCAAATTATCTGAGATCTCGGATAACTTCGTCGTCATCACGCGATAGAGTTCTGTGTCCTGCGGGAAACGGTCAATAAAGGGCAAAATCACGTTGCCGTAGAAAATAAGCCCCTCGCCTGCGTCGGAATGGGTTACATAGGTCATTTGCTGCTGCGAAATGTTAAGCTGCTTTGCAAGGATTTCCCGGTCGCCCTGCGCTTGGTTGAGCATATACACAAAATCGCTGTTTTCAAAAACGTTTGAAACTTCTCTACTCGTCAAAAGGTCTTTGACGTTCTGCGTGATACCTGTCGGAATACCGCCCCATTTCCGAAAACGCTTCCAAATCTCGACGGAATAGGCGGCGGTCTGTTCCTCCTTCAAGAGCAAATGAAACTCGTCGATGTAGTACCGCGTCGCCTTGCCCTCGCTGCGGTTGAGCGTTACGCGGTTCCACACCTGGTCTTGGATAATGAGCATACCGACTTTTTTAAGCTGGGTACCGAGTTCCTTAATGTCAAAGCAGACAAGGCGGTTGTGAATGTCAACGTTTGTGCGGTGGTTAAACAGGTTCAAGCTGCCGTTTACATACAGTTCCAATGCCGACGCGATACGCTGCGCTTCCTTTTCCGGCTGCTTCCTAATCTCATTGTAGAGGTCGCCCAAAACCGGCATATTTTCCGGCTTCGGGTCTGCAAGGTAGCTGCGGTACACGCTGATAACAGCGCGGTCAATCAAGGTCTTTTCAACGGCTTCCAGCCCGTTTTTGCCGCCCATAATGAGTTCGCAAAAGGAAAGGATAAAATCGCTCTTTAAGGCTATGGGCGTGTCGCCCTCGCTGTAATTGAGGTTAATATCCATCGGGTTGATGTACTGTGTGCTGTTCTGCGAAACCTTGATAACCTGTCCTTTCAGCCGTTCCACAAGGGGGTAATATTCGGCTTCGGGGTCGCAAATGATTATGTCGTCCTGCGTGATAAGGAAAGCATTGGTGATCTCGCGCTTTGCCGAAAAACTCTTTCCGCTTCCCGGTGTGCCGAGTATCAAGCCGTTAGGGTTTTTCAGCCGTTTCCTGTCGCACAAAATCATGTTGTTGGAAAGGGCGTTTAAGCCGTAATACAACGCTTCGCCGCTTTGGAACAGCTCTTGTACCGTAAAGGGGACGAAAATAGCGGTGCTGGAAGTCGTCAAGCCCCGCTGGATATGGATTAAGTTTTCCCCCAACGGGATAGAGGACATAAGCCCCTGTTCCTGCCGGTAGTCAAGGCGGGTGAGCATACAGTTATATTTCTGCGCGATACTTGCGGCCTGAAATACGTCGTTATCCAATTTCTGCTTGGTGTCCGCGATATTCAGCACAAGCAAGGTAAGTAAAAACATTCGCTCGTTCCGGCTCTGCAAATCCCGCAAAAGGTTTTTCGCTTCGCCGCCATAGGTGGCAAGGTCGGACGGGATTATATCCATGTCGTAGCCGCTGCGGATTGCCTTTTTCTGTTCCTCGATTTTCATACGGTCAAGGTCGGTTATCTTGCGCTTAATGGTCTTGATCGCTTCGTTGTGGTCGATACTCTGAATGTGCAGATTGACGACAATCCCGTTTTCCGCTTCCATAAAGTCGGCAAGCATACGGTCTGAAAGTTCCGGCGCGGCAATCTGCAAAAAGGAAACCGCGCCAAACTTGCCGCCCATTTGGAACATACGCCCGTCGCCAAAGCGGAAAGAGGACGGGGCGATAAAATCCTTGACGGATAGGCCGCTTGCGGGTAGCCATTCCCATGCAAAGTTGAAGCGTTCCCCGTCCGGGTGGAACAGCCCATGCAGCACTTCAAGACGCTGCTTCCCGTCCAGCACCCGCGCCGCCGCGCCCATCACCTTAAAATGGTTGAGGGTGTCCGTTTCGATACGGGCAAGCCGCGCCCGCGCCGATTTAATATCCTTTGCTTCAATGGTAAAGGTGAGAAACTTTGTCTTGATAAGCCCGTTGTTGCCCCGTTCAAGCTGCGTTTGCAGCATTTCGGTATATTCGGCTCTGATACTGTCAAAGTCGTCATTCTGCGGGGCAATCGTGATACTGCTCTTGAAATCCTCCTTGTTCGCATGGCGGCTGATTAAGGAAAGCTGCACGCCAATGGAAGCGTCAAACGAGTTATACATATCGCAAAGGGCTTCAAAAATGGCGGTCTTATCGTCCGGCTGCGCAAGCTGATAGTTGATGTCCTCAAACTCAATGCACTTGGAATACCGCCCGTTTGCAAGGCGGCAAATCCCGTCCTTATACATTCGCTCAAACGGTATGCTATCCTGCGCCGTATGGGGCTTCCCGTCGCCCTTTGCCTGCCGGATAAGCGCGTCGATCTGTTTCTTTTCCTGCCGCGTAAGTTTACGCTTTTCGTTTTGGGTCTTTCCTTTTTCCTTTGACAATCGCCCGTACCTCCTTATCTAATCGCTCCTGCCGCGCAAGGGCGGCATAAAAATTGTTGGTCTGATAAGGTCGCTCTTTGGGGCGAAGAAACTTCACTTCCACAAATTGCCGTATAATCACTTCCAGCGGTTGCCCGTTCTTCTCATACATGGCGAGTAGGAACATAGGCAGCATGGCAAGCACCATGCACAAAGCCGCCGTTGTCGTTCCCGCGCTGTCCTTTGTCAAAAAGAATAGCGGTAAGCCGATAGCCACCGCCGCGCCGAAACAAATTAGCTGCCGTTTGGTAAGGTTAAACATTACCTTGCTCTTGATTTTCGTTAAATCCTTTGGGACGGTTACATACGCCATTTCAAATCTCCTTTCGGCTCGGAATATAATCTTCAAAACGGGGAACAGCATAGAAAAGCCGCTTGTTGTTTACCCACCGCTGCAAATGGCGGGTAACGGGCGGGGCGGTTGGACGCTCGTAAATCATCACATAAGGGTCAAAGCCCATAGCCCGCAAGGTGTTCACGCGGTATAAATCCTGCTCATGGGTGCTGCCGTAGTTGGTAAGCACATACACGCGCCGCTGGCGGCTGCTCTTAATGGCGGTCAAGTCCAAAAATCGCTGGAAATGCCCGGTCAAGTCCTCGTTGGGGTTGTCCCATGCGAAGTGTACCACCTTTGTCCTCACGCGGTTTAACAAACTGATATTGTCCTTGTTGATAAGTCGAATATCCAGCCCTTGCGAAAAATCCACCCATGCGCGGCTCTGTATAAGCTGCTCAATGAGTTTTTCATGGTCGGGACAGGCAAGCAGATTAGCGTCCATTAGCTTGATTTCCGGCTGCCATTTCCAAAACTCGGATAAATCCGCAACCTTGACGCTTTTGCGCCCCTCCTTGCCGCTGACAATGCAAAAACCGCAATTCCTCGGACAGCCCCGGCTCAAAAAGCCGTAGGCAATCCCGAAAAACTGCGGGTAGATTGCATAATCCGGGTAGCTGTGTTCCACCTCCGGCGGCAAGCGGTTTTTCGTATCGTAGCCCGTACCGCCTAAAATAACCTGTTCCGCGTTGGTAACGGTTATCGTGTCTTTGGAGTAGGTGTCGGTAAAGACGCGGCTTTTATACACAAGGTCGTACCGCCCCTTTGCGTTCCACCATTCCACTTTATGCCCCCTTGCTTTGTGATACGCGGACAGCTTCATCAAGCAGAGGTTGGGGAAATTATGGCTATCCACGTCGATTAAACCGATTTTCAAACCATAGCACACCCCCTTAATGCGCCGAAAAGACGCTCTTTGCAAGGCTTCCCGTCTTGAAAAGCGTGAAGCACAAGAGGACGGTATAGCCCATGCAAGACCAGATCGCGCCGGAAATGTCGTCGGTTGCTGCGATTGTCTGTATCAAAACCGCGTAAATGCCGACGCACACAAGGATTAAAAACGCTTGGAAACCGAGGGCAAGCAAGGATTTCAAATAGTTCTGCCCCATGCCGCCCCATTCGTGATTTACCATTGTCGCAACGGGGATAGGGGCGATACTCGTTACAAGGTATATTTCAATCATGCGCCCGTACACAACCAGCATAATGCAGATAGAGAGGGCTTTCATGGTAAGCCCTACAAAAAGGGATTGAAACCATAGCCCCAAAAGCCCGCCGACACTCATAGCTTCCAGCTTTGTTTCTATATCGGTGATAACGGTTGCAATATCTATGCTTGTGTCGGATATGATAACGCCCGCGCTGTCGTTGACGACGCTTTGCGTAATATCGAAAACACCCATGACGATGTTCCAAGTATTTGTTACCAGCAGCACCGCGACAAAGGTTTTGAAAATCCACTTGAAGAAAATCCAAGTGTCGAGATCGTGCAGATTGTTTTTCTCAATCACAAGCTGGATTAGTTCGTAGCACATGACAAAGGTAATGATAACGCCCGCAATCGGCACAATGACGTTTTCCGAAAGGCTGCGTATCATATTGAATATGCCCGCGTTCCACCCGGCGGGGGTCGTGCCGACTTGCGACGCGATTTCGCCAACCTCTGTGTTTACGCTGTCAAACAGCCCGGAAAGGTTTGATAAAATCCCGTCTGTCAATATGCCCCGGAACCAATCTTCAATCATCTGCCATATCAAAAGCTAATCCCTCCTTTCCCGCGCCCTCCCGTTTCCGAGAGGGCGCGGTGGGTAGTGTTAGTTTGTGGCATTATCCGAACAGGCCGGAGAGCAGCGGGACAAGGGTAAGTCCAATGAGGGCAACGCCGCCGCCCGCCATCAACTGCTTCATGCCCTGGCTTTTTTGCACCTGGGTTGTCGTTGCCGTAGCCCTCCATGAGGTTAATGCCGCCCCAAATGCCAAGTCCTGCGCCAAGCGCGATTACCAAAGTCTGCAATACGTCAACTGCGCTGTTGAAAAACTCCATAGAAACCTCGCTTTCTGCCGCTAAAACGGCTCAAAAAATGTTGTTGGAAATAAAAATGCCGCCGTTACGTTTCGGCGGCTGCGTCCTCGTCGGACAAATCTATTTCGTATATGTCAAAGGGTTCGTCCGGCTTTACGATTGCCGGACGGGTAGACATATACCGTTCAACGTCGAAAGCGTTTTTCTTGTCGAAGTCGGAAAGGTATTTGTAGTTCGGGTGCTGCGTTATATCGTATTTGTCGCTGAAAAAGGGACGCACACCGCGCAACTGCAAAATACATTTTCCTCCGTCCATAACTGCGATTTCGTCCTGTGTCATCAACTCCTTTCCCAATTTTTGATAATTGAGGCCATGAGAAACCTGCGTGCCGCGATTTTCGGAAGTGTTGAAACTGTCGATTGTTTCCCGTCCCAAGTTTTCCGAAATATCCTTTGCATTTTTCCCGCGCCCTCCCAAAAACAAGGTGCTGTCGGCATTGTCCAGTATGATTTCTGCCGCGTCCTTGTAAATGGCTTTTAGCTGGCTCTGCGATTGCAGAATGATAGAAGCCGAGATTTCCCGGCTGCGGATTGTAGCAATGAGTTTTTCAAACTGCGGGATTTGGCCGATGTTGGCAAACTCGTCCAGCAGACACCGCACATGGACGGGCAGTTTGCCGCCGTATTCATCATCGGCCTTGTCGCAAAGCAAATTGAAAAGCTGCGATTGCAGCATAGCGATAACAAAATTAAATGTGCTGTCCGTATCGCTCATTATGAGAAAAAGCGCGGTCTTTCTGTCGCCTAACGTATCAAGTTCTAATTCGTCGTAGGACATGAGATCGCGGAGTTCCTTTATATCAAAGGGGGCAAGCCGCGCACCGCAAGAAATGAGGATTGATTTTGCTGTCTTGCCCGCCGCTAATTTATATTTTCGGTACTGCTTCACCGCGAAATGGTCGGGGTCGCGTTCCTCCAAGTCGGCAAAGAGCAGATCGACGGGGCTTTGATATTCCTCGTCGTCCTCGCGTGCTTCACTGGCGTTGATAAGTTCCAACAGGGTAATAAAGTTCATTTCCTCTGCGGGGGCTTCGTACCAGATATATCCCACCAACGCACAATACAAAAGCCGTTCTGCCTTTACCCAAAAATCCTCCGCGCTTTTTTCGCCCTCACCTTTGGTATTCGCTATCAGCGTGTTTACCAGCTTCAAAATATCTTTCTCGCTGCGGATATACACAAAGGGGTTGTAGTGCATGGATTTTTTGAAGTTAATCGTATTCAGTACCTTAATGCGGTAGCCCGCCCGTTGCAGCAGCTTCCCGCACTCGATTAGGACGGTGCCTTTCGGGTCTGTCAAGACGTAAGAGGAATGAAGCTGCATTAAATTAGGCTTGACGAAAAACCTTGTTTTTCCGCTGCCGCTGCCGCCGATCACGACGACATTTTTATTTCTCGCGTACTTCGGCTGTTTCGGGCGGCTGTTCATGGTAAGCCGTTCCGTCTGCGTCAAAATGATGTTGTTTTGAAACTCCGGGTCTATGTAGGGCTTAATATCTTCGGCGTTGCCCCAACGTGCGCTGCCGTACTCCGCGCCCTTGCGGTATTTCTTCGCGTTTTTCCCTTTGACATAGACAATCAAGCGGATAATCACCGCGCCGACAATGCCAACAAGCAAATCCAGCGGGTAGACGCTCGGCAAGGCGTTTGAAAACGCTTCGGAAAATCCCTGTGTGATATTCAGTATCTTTTCGGAAATATCCGCGCCGGGGGCAAGGCGCACCGCCTGTCCGACTTTATCAAAGAGATAGACAAAGAACACATAGGGGATATTCGGAAGTACCAGCTTTTTGTAGTTTATCTGCTTCATATCTCGCGCCCCCTGTCCATTTTCTTTACCTTGTCGCGGGCGGCGTTAAGCTGCTTTGCTTTGTCCTTTGCAGCGGCAAGGGCTTTGCGGATAGAGGGCTTTTTATCCCGGTTCAGCTTCTTTGCGGAAAACTCTTGAAACGCTGCGGTCATAACGTCCGCGTCCCGGCCTTTGAAAAACACAAGGTAACGGGTCTGTTCGCCCTTAACCTTTTTCAGCGAAAAATCTATGTTGTATTTCTTCGCCGTACTTTCAAAGGCTTTGATATTCGCGTCGGTGATCTCGATGTTGGAAACGCCCGCGTTCTGCTTCATAAGCTGCCGCATGGTCTGTTTCCCATGCGCGGGCTTGCTTTTCTGCTCCAAAAACTTTTGGATTGCTTTCTGCAACGCCTGCTCGGTAAGCCGCGCCGCGCCTTTTCCCACTTTGACGTATAGGGCAATCGTTTTTTGGGTTACTTCTTCCTGCAAGGTATCAACTCCTTTCCCGGTAAACTGCGGCTATGCTCATTCGCCGCCGTATAAGTCGTGATTGACAAGGGCGGTATAGTAGCTGTCAATGGTACTCGGCGCGTTGAACAGCACCGCTTTTAGATACTGCTTGATGTTGCGCACCTTGGTTGTGTTTTCCTTCATGCAATCCAAAATAAACTCAATATGGCTGCTGTTCAGCTTCATAAACTTGGATTTCACCAGTTCGGCGGGGTAGTCGTCCCCGGCGATACGGATTGTCTTTCGGGCTGTGCAGACGGTTTCCAGCATAAGGTCAACAATCTCATTTAGGCGGTCTGCGTCGATGTTGCAGTTTTGAATGAGATGGTCGTATTCGATATTGTCCTTGATAATCTCCCTGTAAATCTCTACTGCGCTATTGCTTTTCGCTTCCGTTCTTTTCCTTTCCGGCGGCGTAGCCGCTTCGCCCTGTGCAAAGGGCAAGGGGTTTGGGGAATGGAAAGGAATGGAATGGGTACTTGATAAATCAGTAATTGATTGTTCATTACTTGATATATCTTTATTTAATTGCGTTGGATTTTCCAACGTAGGCTTTTCCTGCGTAGGTTTTTCCAACGTTGGATTATCCAATGTTGGATTTTCCAATGTAGGTAAATCCAATATAGGCGGCTGTTCGCCGCTGGTAGGCTGTTCGTCGCTGGTAGCTGCTTCCGGCTCTCGCGGCTGTGGCTGCTCATATATGACGTAATCCGCGCCCCGCAAGCGTCCTTTCTCGTCGCGCTCCCGGCTGCGGACGATATACCCGGCTTTTTCAAGTTCTTTTACCGCTTCGCGGATTGCGTCGATCTTCTCCCGGTTGATATGGGATAAGCCCGCAAGGGTATAGTCCCAATCCTCCGGCAAGGACAACATTTGCGAAAGCAAGCCCTTTGCCTTTAAGGTGAGTTCCTTGTTTCGCAAGTGGTGGTTGCTCATAACGGTATATCCCGTATTGCGTTCCACTCTGAAAACTGCCATGTTTCATCACTTCCTCTCTTGGTCTGCGTGGAATATTAGAAAGCCGTTTTCGGCGGTTTTGGTATTGCAATATGCCCTCTGCCGTTTTCGCGTCTGCAAAGCCGCATAACACAAGGGTTTTTACCCGTCTATTTGTCCATGCTGGGGGCGTTTTCCGCGTCCTCTTGCCGGGACAGTAGGGACACTCTTTGAAAACGCAAAACTCATACTTCCACCCGGGGCGGTAGAAACGGCAAGTGCCGCAATCTTCATCATCTCCGGCACAGCCGGATTGATAACGGTCAAATCCCGGCTTCTGCTGCATGAGCAGTTCAAACGCCCGCTGCTTACCCTTTGTGAAATACATTCCGGCTGCGCCTCCTTTCCTGCGGGCATAAAAAAACGCCACAACTTATTTCAAGCTGCGGCGGCATATCCCTACCCACTTAAAAACGCCATATCAAGGCTTGTCCAACCTTGCTACGGCGTTTTAGGTGTAATCATAGGGGCTGTTTAATTGTCTTTAAGATAGCGGAAAGCCGCATGGTTACGGCATTTTCCTTGTTGTGCATATATTGACGGAGCAGTGGCGCCCGTGGCGCCCGTCGCGCCGGTGGGGCCAGTGGGGCCGGTAGGACCGGTGGCGCCCGTGGCGCCTGTCGCACCGGTGGGGCCGGTAGGACCCGGTCCTACCGGTGGGGCCGGTGGGGCCGGTGGCGCCCGTCGCGCCGGTGGGGCCGGTAGGACCGGTGGCACCCGTGGCGCCTGTCGCACCGACAGGCCCCGGAATGCCCTGTGGACCGGTGGGGCCGGTGGCGCCATCAGGCCCCGGGATGCCCTGCGGTCCGGTGGGCCCGGTCGGACCGATCAGAGGCGGACAAGGGGGCGGGCAGCAGCAGAAGGGGCCCCGCGGACAGCACCCGCTGCTGCTCAGATATGCGGCTGCGTCGTTTTCACGACGCTGCTCCCAATCGGAAGCGTAATATCGTTTCATAAGCGCTCCTTTTGCATCGCATGCATCATAAAATAGAGGCGTGGCTGTGCCACAGTCCATTCTATGCAGGCTGGCTCCGTCCGTGTTCGCCCAAGCTTCGCCGCATCCCGCCCTGCTTCTGACAAAGGATGCGAAAGGAAAAAAGGCCCGGCTTTCGAAGGATTGGATCGAAAGCCGGGCCTCTTCTTTTTATCCATGCCGGTGCGCTTCGGGCCTGCTTACACGGCTGCGGAGCCGGAGGCTCGCTGGAACCTTCAGTCCGCGAAAAGGGGGGTGGACAGATAACGGTCCCCAGTGTCCGGGAGGAGGGCGACGATGGTTTTTCCCTTGTTTTCCGGCCGCTTGGCCAGTTGAATGGCCGCCCACACGGCGGCACCGGAGGAGATGCCCACCAGCACGCCCTCGGACCGGCCGATTTTTCGCCCGGTGGCAAAGGCGTCCTCGTTTTCCACGGGGATGATCTCGTCATAGACCGTCGTGTCCAGCACGTCCGGCACGAAGCCCGCGCCGATGCCCTGAATCTTGTGGGCGCCTGCCGTGCCCTTACTCAAGACCGGGGAGGAGGCGGGCTCCACCGCCACGACCCGGATCGCCGGGTTCCGGGATTTTAGGTACCAGCCTCCCCCAGTGACGGTGCCGCCGGTGCCCACGCCCGCCACGAAGATATCCACCTTGCCGTCGGTGTCCTCCCAGATCTCCGGGCCGGTAGTGGCGGTGTGGGTGGCGGGGTTGGCCGGATTGCGGAACTGGCCCGGAATAAAACTGCCGGGGATCTCCCCAGCCAGCTCTTCGGCCTTGGCGATAGCGCCCTTCATGCCCTTGGCCCCGTCGGTGAGCACCAGCTCCGCGCCGTAGGCCTTCATCAACTGGCGGCGCTCCACGCTCATGGTCTCCGGCATGACGATGAGGATGCGGTAGCCCCGGGCCGCCGCCACAGAGGCCAAGCCGATGCCGGTGTTGCCGGAAGTGGGCTCGATGATGACGGAGCCGGGCTTAAGCTGCCCCTTGGCTTCCGCCTCGTCGATCATGGCCTTGGCGATCCGGTCCTTGACCGAACCGGCGGGGTTGAAGTATTCCAGCTTGCCCAGGATGCGGGCCTCCAGGGCTTCGTTCTGCTCCAGATGGGCCAGCTCCAGCAGGGGGGTCCTGCCGATCAACTGGTCGGCCGATGTATAGATATGACTCATAGTCGATTCCTCCAAATCCATGTTTTCATTGTGTTTCCCCTTTCCGCTATGCGGGTGCGGCGGCACAGGCAACATCGGGACCCCGGACGATAGTGGTTCATAAATACCAACCTTTCAAGTGTGTTTATAGGAAACGTAGGCCCCCCACAAACCATTGTCAAGAGGGGATCTGGGTTTTTTCCGCGGAGGACAGCACCTCAAAAGGCCGCGGTACGCTCTCGCCCTTATCGCACCGCGGCGAAGGCCTGATCCAAGTCGGCGAGGATGTCGTCGATGTGTTCGGTGCCTATGGACAGACGGATGGTGTTGGGGCGGATGCCCTGATCCGCCAGCTCTTCGGGACTGAGCTGGGAGTGGGTGGTGGTGGCGGGGTGGATGACCAGACTCTTCACGTCGGCCACATTGGCCAGCAGGGAGAAAATCTTCAGGCTGTCGATGAACCGGTGAGCCTCAGCCTGGCCGCCCCGGATCTCAAAGGTGAAGATGGACGCGCCCCCGTTGGGAAAATACCGCTCGTACAGTGCGTGGTCAGGGTGGTCCGGCAGAGAGGGATGGTTCACACGCTCCACCTGGGGGTGCTGGGCCAGATAGGCCACCACCTTCCTCGTGTTCTCGGCGTGGCGCTCCAGGCGCAGGGAGAGGGTCTCCACGCCTTGAAGCAGCAGAAAGGCGTTGAAGGGGGAGATGGAGGCGCCGGTGTCCCGCAGGAGGATGGCCCGGATGTAGGTCACAAAGGCGGCGGGTCCGGCGGCATCCACAAAGCTGACGCCGTGATAGCTGGGATTGGGCGCGGCGATGGGGGCGTATTTGTCGGATGCCTTCCAGTCGAACCGGCCGGAATCCACGATAACGCCGCCCAGGGTGGTGCCGTGACCGCCGATGAACTTGGTGGCGGAGTGGACTACCACGTCGGCGCCGTGCTCAATGGGCCGGATGAGATAGGGGGTGCCGAAGGTGTTGTCGATGACCAGAGGCAGGCCGTGCCGGTGGGCGAGCGCTGCGATGGCGTCGATGTCGGGGACATCGCTGTTGGGGTTGCCCAGGGTCTCCAGATAGACGGCCTTGGTATTGGGACGGATGGCGGCCTCCAACGCCGCCAGATCGTGGGCGTCCACAAAGGTAGTCGTTACGCCGAACTGGGGCAGGGTGTGGGCCAGCAGATTGTAACTGCCGCCGTAGATGGTCTTTTGGGCCACGATGTGGTCTCCGGCCTGGGCCAGGGCCTGAATGGTGTAGGTGATGGCCGCCGCTCCGGAGGCGGTGGCCAGGGCCGCCACGCCGCCCTCCAGGGCGGCCAGGCGCTTTTCCAGTACCTCCTGGGTGGAGTTGGTGAGGCGGCCGTAGATGTTACCGGCGTCGGCCAGGCCGAAGCGGGCGGCGGCGTGGGCGGAGTTGCGGAATACGTAGGAGGTGGTCTGATAGATGGGCACCGCCCGGGCGTCGGTGGCGGGGTCGGGCTGCTCCTGTCCCACATGGAGCTGAAGGGTCTCAAAATGATAGCGGCTCATGGCAAATCCCTCTTTTTCTGTTTTATTTTTGGGCCCGGAAAAGAATAATCCGGGTCGCGGTAAACGCTCCCGGACCGGATATGGCACGACCTGCCCCGTGGAAGGAGTCAGGCGCTGGGCGCGCTGCCGCGCCCGGCCATAGAGTCAGCCCGGGAGTACAACATTCGCCCACAGCGGAAATTGCTCCTCAGCAGCGTTTGAAACTGGAGGCGCATCCCCTCACACTCCCCTCATTTTAATTCCTATATGTTCGATTGGTTTATAGGTATAATAACACTCAAGTATGGCGTTGTCAAGGGCGGCTTACAAATTTTTCTTTTCCCCCGGGCGCGGGTGGTTTTGCGCGGAAAAAAGACTTGACAGCCGGGCGGCGCGGGGGTATCATATTTGCAATTTCATAGACGAAACCGATGATGTGGAGATAACGTCTGTTGTGCCCTCACAGAGAGTCCGGGCGGCTGAGAGCCGGGCAGAACGCAGGCAGGCAAATGGATCACGGAGGGCGCGAGGAACGGTCGAACGACCCAGTATTTCGCGACGTGGGGGCATACGTCAGTTGCCGGGGATATGTTGGTATCCCGCAAAGCGCACGGCATTTTTGCCGTGAATCAAGGTGGCACCGCGAGTGTATTCATACGCTCGTCCTTGACAGAATTTGTCAGGGACGGGCGTTTTTTTCTGCCTATGGCCCGTCCCGGCAGGAGGTCATGCTTATGTATTACCCGTCCCTAAAGGAGGCCGGAGCCATCGCTGCCTCCGGAGCCTACCGGAAAATCCCCGTCAGCCGGGTGCTCTTGTCCGATTTTATCACCCCGATCCAGGCCCTGCGTGTCCTGCGGGCACAGAGCGGGCACTGCTTTCTGCTGGAGTCCGCCGCGGACCGCGAGGGCTGGGGGCGCTACTCCTTTCTGGGGTACGAACCCACGCTGGAGGTCACCTGTACCGACGGGGTGCTGCGGCTGAGGGGCAGCCGGAACGGGGAGGAGGGGACCGCCCATCCCGGCCGGGTCCTACGCCGGCTCCTGGCAGAGCACAGGAGCCCAAGAGTCCCGGGACTGCCGCCCTTCACCGGCGGTCTGGTGGGCTATTTTTCCTACGACTACATCAAGTACGCCGAGCCCACCCTGAAGCTGGACGCCGACGACCAGGAGGGCTTCCACGACATGGATCTGATGCTCTTTGAAAAGCTGGTGGTCTTTGACCACTTCCGGCAGGAGCTGGTGCTCATCGCCAATGCCGATGCGGAGGACCTGGACCGCTCCTATCCGGCTGCCTGCGCCCAACTGGAGCGGATGGTCCAGCTTCTCCGCCGGGGCAGGCCGATCCCCCGCCAGCCCGGGCGCATGACGACCCCCATCCGGCCGCTCTTCGACCAGGATGCTTACTGCGCCATGGTGGAGACGGCCAAGCGGCATATCCGGGAGGGGGATATCTTTCAGGTGGTCCTTTCCAACCGCCTGGAGGCGGGCTTCGAGGGCTCCCTGCTGGATACCTACCGCATTCTGCGCACCACCAATCCCTCCCCCTACATGTTCTACTTTACCAGCGACGACATTGAGCTGGCCGGGGCCTCTCCCGAGACCCTGGTGAAGCTGGAGGACGGGGTGCTCCAAACGTTCCCCCTGGCGGGCACCCGGCCGCGGGGAAAAACACCGGAGGAGGACAAAGCTCTGGAGGCGGAGCTGCTCTGCGATGAAAAGGAGCTGGCGGAGCACAACATGCTGGTGGACTTGGGCCGTAACGACATCGGTAAAATCAGCGCCTTCGGCTCGGTAGCGGTGGAGAAGTACCTGTCCATCCAGCGCTTCTCCCATGTGATGCACATCGGCTCCACCGTACGGGGGCAGCTCCGGGCGGACCGGGACGCCGTGGACGCGGTGGATGCCATCCTGCCCGCCGGAACGCTCTCCGGCGCCCCCAAGCTGCGAGCCATGGAGATCATCAATAGGCTGGAGAACAATAAGCGGGGAGTCTATGGCGGAGCCGTCGGATATCTGGATTTCACCGGTAATCTGGATACCTGCATTGCCATCCGGTTGGCCTTCCGCAAGAACGGCAAGGTGTTCATCCGGTCCGGAGCGGGCATCGTGGCCGACTCGGTGCCGGAGAGGGAGTACCAGGAGTGCATCAACAAGGCCAGGGCCGTGGTGAAGGCCCTGGAGCTGGCCCGGGAGGAGAGAGACCTATGATCCTGCTCATCGACAATTACGACAGTTTTTCCTACAACCTCTGTCAGCTCATCGGCGGCATCCGGCCGGACATCCAGGTGATCCGCAACGACGAGCGGACGGTGGAGGAGATCCGCACGCTTGCTCCCGACCATTTGATCCTGTCGCCCGGCCCCGGCCGCCCGGCGGACGCGGGGATCTGTGAGCGGGCGGTCGCGGCGCTGGCGGGGGAGATGCCTATCCTGGGGGTCTGCCTGGGCCATCAGGCCATCTGCGAGGCCTTTGGCGGCACGGTATCCTACGCCGCGCAGCTTATGCACGGCAAGCAGTCCCGAATCCTACTGGACCGGACCTGTCCTCTCTTCACGGACCTGCCAGAGACCATCCCCGCCGCCCGCTACCACTCCCTGGCCGCGGTGGAGGAGACCTTGCCGGCCTGCCTCCAGGTCACCGCCCGTACCGAGGACGGGGAGGTCATGGCGGTCCGGCACCGGAAGTTTCCCGTCTACGGCCTGCAGTTCCACCCGGAATCCATTCTGACGCCCCAGGGCGCCGTCATTTTAAAACATTTTTTGGAGGGATAACCCATGATTAAAGAAGCCATCATCCAGCTCGCCGCCAAACAGGACCTTTCCTACGAGACCGCCGCCGCCGTTATGGATGAGATTATGAGCGGCCAGGCCAGCCAGATTCAGATGGCCTCCTTCCTGACCGCCCTGGCCATCAAGGGGGAGACCATCGACGAGATCACCGCCTGCGCCGCCGGGATGCGCGCCCACTGCGTGCGCCTGCTCCACGACGTGGACGCCCTGGAGATCGTGGGCACCGGCGGAGACGGGGCCAATTCCTTTAACATCTCCACGACCTCCGCCTTTGTCATCGCCGCCGGAGGCGTCCCCGTGGCCAAGCACGGCAACCGGGCGGCCTCCTCCAAAAGCGGCGCGGCCGATGTATTGGAGGCCCTGGGGGTCAACATAGCCCTGTCACCGGAACAGAGTGCCGAACTGCTGAGACGGCAGAATTTTTGCTTTCTGTTTGCCCAGAACTACCACATTTCCATGAAATATGTGGCCCCGGTGCGCAAAGAGCTGGGCATCCGCACGGTGTTCAATATTCTGGGCCCCCTGTCCAACCCCGCCGGGGCCAACCGGGAACTGATGGGCGTCTACGACGAGGCGCTGGTGGAGCCTCTGGCTCAGGTGATGAGCAAGCTGGGCGTCACCCGGGGCATGGTGGTGTTCGGCCGGGACAGGCTGGACGAGATCTCCATGTCCGCCCCCACCTCGGTCTGCGAAATCCGGGACGGCTGGTTCCAGTCCTATGAGCTGACCCCGGAGCAGTTCGGCTATGCCCGGTGCGATAAGGCGGAGCTGACAGGCGGTACTCCGTCGGAGAATGCCGCCATCACCCGGGCCGTCCTGGACGGGACGGACCGGGGCCCCAAGCGGCAGGCGGTGTGCCTCAATGCCGGAGCGGCCCTCTACATCGGCGGGAAGGCGGACACCGTGGCGGCCGGCGTAAAGCGGGCGGAGGAGCTCATCGACTCCGGCGCAGCCGGGGCAAAGCTGGAGGAGATCGTCCGGCTCACCCGGAGGTGAGCGCCATGGCGGAGACGATTTTGGAGACCATCGCCGCCCACACCCGGCGGCGGGTGGAGGAGGACCGGCGGCGGCTCCCTCTGGAGCTGCTCCGGGACCAATGCGGCCAGGAGGGCCAGGCTGGGGGACGGCGGTTTCTGAACGCCCTGCAAGGGCGCGGCCTGGGCCTCATTTGCGAGGTCAAGAAGGCGTCCCCCTCCAAGGGGATTCTCTCGGAGGACTTTCCCTATCTGGACGTCGCCCGGGACTATCAGGCGGCGGGAGCGGACTGCATCTCCTGCCTGACGGAGCCCAAGTGGTTTTTGGGCTCGGACCAGGTGTTCGGGGATATCCGGGCGGCCGTATCCATTCCCATGCTCCGCAAGGACTTCACGGTGGACGAGTATCAAATTTATCAGGCCAGGCTGCTGGGCGCCGAGGCGGTGCTGCTGATCTGCGCCTTGCTGGATACCCGCACCATTGCCCGGTATCTGGAGCTGTGCGGGGAGCTGGGCCTGTCCGCTGTGGTGGAGGCGCATGATGAGACGGAGCTCGCCTCCGCCGTGTCCGCCGGGGCGTCGATCATCGGGGTCAACAACCGGAACCTGAAGGACTTCTCCGTGGACTTCGCCACCGCCGCCCGGCTGCGGGAGCGAATCCCGCCGGAAGTGCTCTATGTGGCGGAGAGCGGCGTGACCGGGCCGGCGGATGTGGCGGAGCTGAAGCGCATCGGGGCCGACGCGGTGCTTATGGGGGAAGTTCTCATGCGGGCGAAGGACCGGGCCGCCCTGTTGGCTGCCCTGCGGGAGGCGGCGAAATGACCCGGATCAAAATCTGTGGACTGTACCGGCCCGAGGATATCCGGTATGTGAACGAGGCCAGGCCCGACTGGTGCGGCTTTATCCTGCATTTTCCCAAGAGCCACCGGAACGTCACTCCGGACCAGGCCAGGGCATTGCGGGCGGAGCTGGCCCCGGGCATCGTGCCGGTGGGGGTGTTTGTGGACCAGCCGGCGGAGGTCCCGGCCGCCCTGCTCAGGGACGGGACCATTTCCGTCGCCCAGCTCCACGGCCACGAGGACGACGCTTATCTGGCCGCCCTGCGGGAGCTGGCGCCGGGATGCGTGATCTGGAAGACGTTCCAAGTGCGCTCCGCCGCCGATCTGAGGGCGGTCCATGCCTCCGCTGCGGATCTGGTGCTGCTGGACAACGGCTGCGGCACGGGAGAGACCTTCGACTGGTCCCTTGCCGGTGGGGTAACCCGGCCCTTCCTGCTGGCGGGGGGGCTGACCCCGGAAAACATACCGGCGGCCGTCGCCGCCCTCCACCCCTATGGGCTGGACCTGTCCAGCGGGGTGGAGACAGAGAAGAAAAAGGATCGGCACAAGATAGAGGCGGCAGTGGCCGCTGCGCGGAAGGAGTGAGCGTCATGTCCAGGGGACGATTTGGCATCCACGGCGGGCAATATATACCCGAAACGCTGATGAACGCGGTCATGGAGCTGGAGGAGGCCTATGACCGCTGCAAGGACGACCCGGCCTTCAACCGGGAGCTGACGGAGCTGTTTAACGAGTACGCCGGACGGCCCTCCCGGCTGTACTTCGCCAGGCGTATGACGGAGGATCTGGGGGGAGCCAAGGTCTATCTCAAGCGGGAGGACCTGAACCACACGGGAGCCCATAAGATCAACAACGTGCTGGGTCAGGCGCTCCTGGCCCAAAGGATGGGCAAGACTCGGCTCATCGCGGAGACCGGAGCGGGGCAGCACGGCGTGGCCACCGCCACCGCCGCCGCCCTCATGGGTATGGAGTGCGTGGTGTTCATGGGGGAGGAGGATACCCGGCGCCAGGCCCTCAATGTCTATAAAATGCGGCTGCTGGGGGCGCGGGTAGTGCCCGTCACCACCGGCACAGCCACCCTGAAGGACGCTGTCTCCGAGGCTATGCGGGAGTGGACGGGCCGCATCCGCGACACCCACTACTGCCTGGGCTCTGTCATGGGTCCCCATCCGTTCCCCACCATCGTCCGGGACTTCCAGGCCGTCATCTCCCGGGAGATCCGGGAGCAGCTCCGGGAGAAGGAGGGCAAGCTGCCCGACGCGGTGGTGGCCTGCGTGGGCGGCGGCTCCAACGCCATCGGGGCCTTCTACCACTTTATCGGCGAGCCCTCCGTCCGACTCATCGGCTGCGAGGCCGCGGGGCGGGGCGTGGACACGCCCGAGACGGCGGCCACCATCGCCACCGGGCGGCTGGGCATCTTTCACGGCATGAAATCCTACTTCTGTCAGGACCAGTACGGCCAGATCGCCCCGGTGTACTCCATTTCCGCCGGGCTGGACTACCCCGGCATCGGGCCGGAGCACGCCTGGCTCCACGACACCGGACGGGCGGAGTACGTGCCCGTCACGGACAGCGAGGCGGTGGACGCCTTTGAATATCTCAGCCGTCTGGAAGGTATCATCCCCGCCATCGAGTCGGCCCACGCGGTGGCCTATGCCCGAAAGCTGGCGCCCACCATGGGAAAGGAACAGATCCTTGTGGTGACTATTTCCGGCCGGGGGGACAAGGACTGTGTGTCTGTCGCCCGGTACAGAGGGGAGGAGATCTCCGAATGAGCCGAATCCAACAGGCTTTTGCCAACGGCAAGGCGTTTATTCCCTTTCTTACTTGCGGGGACCCGGACCTGGGGACCACCGCGGCTCTGGTGCGGACTATGGCGGAGGCAGGGGCCGACCTCATCGAGCTGGGGATCCCGTTCTCCGACCCCACGGCCGAGGGCCCGGTCATCCAGGCGGCCAACGCCCGAGCTCTGGCCGGCGGCGTCACCACCGACCAGATTTTCGGGATGGCCCGGGCGCTGCGCCGGGATGTGGCTATCCCCATGGTATTCATGACCTACGCCAACGTGGTGTTCTCCTATGGAACCGAGCGGTTTCTTGCTGCGGCTGCCGAAGCGGGCATAGACGGCCTGATCCTGCCCGACGTCCCCTTTGAGGAGAAAGAGGAGTTTGCCCCCGCCTGCCGAGCCTGCGGACTGGATCTCATCTCCCTCATCGCTCCCACCTCCGAAGGCCGTATCTCAGAGATCGCAAAGGCGGCGGAGGGGTTTGTCTATTGCGTGTCCTCCCTGGGCGTCACGGGGATGCGCAGCCGGATTACCACGGACGTGGGCGCCATGGTAGGCCAGGTCCGGGCGTCCAATCCGCACATCCCCTGCGCCGTGGGGTTTGGCATCTCCGCTCCGGAGCAGGCCGCAGAGATGGCCGCCCTCTCCGACGGGGTCATTGTGGGGTCGGCCATCGTCAAGCTGGTGGCCCGGCATGGCCGGGAGGCCGTGCCCGCTGTGCGGGATTTCACCGCGGCGATGAAGCGGGCGGTCAGCCGGAGGTGAGCGGAGGCAGCATGCGCCGGCCTGCAGACCGCTTCCACGCTGTGGGCATAATGGGGGCCCAAACTCGCAATACTAGCACGGAAGGGCAGGCGGCGGGCCTGACAGGAGGGTGTATGGCGTGAAGTATTATCATGGCGCGGGCCGGCGAGGCCCCTATTTTGAGGGCTGGTATTTGAAGTGCCAGACGAGGGACGGCAGGGCGCTGGCGCTGATCCCGGCGGTCCATCAGGACCGGACGGGGCGGCGCAGCGCCTCCCTCCAGGTCCTCGCAGAGGACGGCGCCTGGTGGCTGGAATACCCGGAATCTGCGCTCCAGGCCTCCGGGGAGCTGTTCCAGATCTGGCTGGACGGCAGTCTGTTCAATCGAAAGGGGATCTGGCTGAATGTAGAGGGGAGGGGACTCTCTCTCCACGGCGCGCTGCAATGCGGCCCCTTCACGCCCCTTAAATCGGACATCATGGGCCCCTTCCGGTTCCTGCCCGGCATGGAGTGCAGCCATGGCGTGATCAGCATGGGCCATGCGCTGGAGGGGACGCTGACCCTGAACGGCGCGGTCCTGGACTTCGCTGGGGGGACGGGGTATGTGGAGACCGACCGGGGACGGTCCTTCCCCAGCGCCTACCTCTGGACGCAGTGCGCCTGGCGGGAGGCCAGGTGCAGCAGTCTGATGCTGTCCATTGCGGACATCCCCCTGGCGGGCGTGAGCTTTACCGGCTGCATCTGCGCGGTGCTCTACAATGGGCGCGAGTACCGCCTGGCCACCTACCGGGGGGCCCGGGTGGAGCGTTGGTCCGCCGACGGCGCCCGGATCCGCCAGGGAATATACCGCCTGGAGGCGGAGCGCCTGGAAGGGGAAGCCCGGCTCCTGCGGGCGCCGGTGGAGGGCGGCATGGGCCGTACCGTCGGTGAGAGCCTGACCGCCTGCCTGCGCTACCGCTTCTGGGCGGGCAGAACTCTTTTGTTTGAGCACACCGACCGCTGCGCCAGCTTTGAGTATGCGGGGGAGGAAAACGCGCAGACAGACGGCGGCCGCCTCACGCCGTGAGGCGGCCGCCGTCTTCCGGAGGGGCTTGGAGCAGGGAGACTAGGGGATCTGGAACTGGCGGATGATGCCAAGCCCCATATAAGAGCCCAGATCGGCAGCCAGCCGCTCCAGCATCAGATAATTCAGCCCCACCTTGCGGTACGTCCCCAGGATCAGCATGTCGATGGAGCCCACCAGCAGGGTCACCATGTGCCGCAGCATGGTGCTCCACATATGCGCATCCCAATAGGGGTTCTGTTCGCTGATCGTTTGACCGGCGTCGTCCGCAGCCAGGAGCCACGCCTGCTTCACTTCTGCCGCCCTGGTGCGCCGGCGGGAGATCACCAGGTCCAGATATTCGATATAGAAACCGTAAATCGGCTGGATGCGTGCGCTTATCAGCGTGCCCACCGCCGGCCCGTAATACGGCTGGAGGATCGCGCCGTATTGCTTCGGTATGGTGCCAAGCTCTTCCTCCATGCTTTTGGCGTTGTCTCCGTCGAACATACGACTCTGCATGTACAGGATGCTCCAGAAGGAGCCCAGACGCCAGGCGTCGATACAGCTCTGAACAAGATCGTATTGAGTTTCGGAGAACATTAACGGTTGACTGTCCATCGGCACAGGGCCTGCCCTACCCGAGGGTGTTTCTGTAAAGACGGGTGACGCAGTACGCCCGCGGGTCCGGCTCTCCCGCAGGATAGACGGCGACAAACTTGAGAGAATAGATGTCGCAGGTCGTCTCTATGTTCGTACACGGGTCGCGCAGCACAAAATAGCTGGGCCCCACATTCACCAGAAAACCGGAGAGCGTCGTGATGGTCTGGGTGCCAATGAGGAAGCTGCACACCAGAAAGCGCCCTTTGGAGACGTACAGAAGCTCCTGATAGCTTCTCGTGTCCACGGTGGTGGGAGGGGACAGGGGTACTCCGGACCGGGTCACGATCGGGTAATCCAGCGCGGTGTTGTTGTCCATAAACCATCGCTCCTTGTGATAGATATGGCCGCAGTGCGCCTTCAGACGCGCTGCACTGTCACTGTGTCATCCTATTCCCGAAGGCGAAATTTGTTACAATGGGAGGAGAACGGACGCAAAAGGCGGGAAGGTAGGCCCGCTTTACCCTGCCCTTACAAAATTCCTGCCGGATTTCATCCATTTGTAATACTTTTTAGTTTTCTTCTTAACATCTTTTTTGTATCCTAATCCTTGCAAGAGATAGCTTTTTTCATGGTATCCTCTTTCCTTTGGAGTGGACCGGACGTCAGGAGCAGGCGTCCGGTCCATTCTGTCCGGCCGGGGGACCGGAGCAAAAAATGCACCTGCGGGCAGCAGGTGCATTTTTTGTGGGCGCCGGTCAGGGCTCGGTGATGGGCTTGGCCTTTTCCTTGGCGGTCTTGGCCCGGCCCTGGAGCTCCGGCACCGGAGGGACTTCGTTGCGCGGCCGGGTGTGGGTGCGCTCGGGGCGCTTCATGCCTTTTTTTGCCATGGCTTCACCTCAGACGTCGTTGTTGGGGATGGACTGCTTTTTGGCGGTCCGGTTCTGATTTTGGTTCTCCCGGGTGATGGGCGTCTGCCCCCGGCACTTTTTCATGCGGGCGCGCTTGTTGTCCGGCTGGCTGTCCTTCGGCATCGTAATCACCTCGCCTGATAGTGTGCCCGGACCGGAGGGATCGTAGTCATGCCCCAACAGCTCAGCCGAGGAACATCTGCGTCCAGTAATTGCCCTGGGCGACGTAGCCCACGCCGATCTGGGTGTAGGAGGCGTTGAGGATATTGGCCCGATGGCCGCTGGAATTCATCCAGCCATTCACCACGGCCTGGGGAGAGGGGTAGCCTTTGGCGATGTTTTCCCCCGCCGTGCGGTAGGACAGCCCGAAGGCCTTAATCATCTGGAAGGGTGTGCCGTAAGTAGGGCTGTTGTGGGAAAAGTAGCGGTTGTCCAGCATGTCCTGCGATTTATAGCGGGCCACGCGGGAGAGCTCCCAGTTGGCGGTGAGGGAGGACAGCCCGTTCTGCCGGCGGATCTCGTTGACCAGGCGCACCACCTCGGCCTCAAAGCTGGATACGGTGCTGTCGAGCTGAGGGATGGTCAGCACCTGGCCGGGATAGATCAGGTCCGGGTTGCTGATGTGGGCGTTTGCCCGGATGATTTCGCTGGTGCCTACCTGATATTTCACGGCCAGCTTCCACATGGTGTCTCCGGCCGCCACCGTGTGGGAGAGGGAGGCCGCGCCGGCGGAGGATGCCAGGACGGTCCCGGCCAGGGCGGCAGTGAGAAGCAGGGTGCGGAATGGTTTCATTGGAATCAGCTCCTTTGTGGGTTTCCTTGCAAGGCTACTGCAATTGTAACCGTTTTGTAACCTTTTTGCAAATGCAATATCTGCCATGAGTCTGGAGATCAAAAGCCCCCGCCGGTTTTTGCCGGCGGGGGCTCAGCTTGTCGAAAAAGGCCTTTGGCCTTTTTCGACAGAGAGATGCATGACGGACAGGGCTCGATTCTTGTAGAAAAGTCGCCCTATCTGTCATGAGAGGTGTCATTTCCGACGCGCATGTCGCCGGAAATGACGGAGCTTCCTTTCCTTCCGTCGTCTGCGGACGACGGAACTCTGCGAGGCTCTTCTCCAGGAGGGGTTTTCGACAGCCTGAGCCCCCGCCGGTTTTTGCCGGCGGGGGCTGAATTTAGCTCTCTTTGACTACCGTAAGGAGCATTTTGAAGGGGGTGACGGCCGCCACCGCGTGGGGGATGCCGGCGGGCAGAATAATGGCGCTTCCGCCGGTGACGGAGTGGGGCGCGCCGTCGATGGTGATCTGGGCTTCGCCCTCCAGGACATAGACCATGGCGTCGCCCGGGGCGGCGTGGGTGCTGACGCCTTCGCCGGCGTCAAAGGCAAAGAGCGTCATACCCACGCCAGGCTGCTGGGCCAGGGTCAGGCTGACCACCCGGCCGGGCTCGTAGGCCACCTGCTCTTTCAGCGGCAGCGGCTTGGCATGTTCCAGATTTTTAATCAGCTTTTCCATGATGTGGTCCTCCCGATCATTGCAGTGTGATCTGCAGCAGTTTAAACGGCAGGCTGCCGCCCACCGCATGCAGGGTGTGGGCGGGCACTGCCATGCAGTCTCCCGCCCGCAGAGGGTACACCCGGTCTCCCATTTGAAGGGGCATTTCCCCCTCCAGAACGTAGTAGAGGGTGTCGCCGAAATAGCACTCCTCGCTGACGCTCTCGCCGTCCGCAAAGGCCAGCAGGGTCATCTGACAGTGCTCATTTCGGGAAAGGGCCATGCTGACCACCCGACCAGGCTGGATCGTGACCATCTGAGCCAAGGCCGCGACCTGGTCGGACGGCAGGTTTTTCAGATGCTCCATCGGTTCCTCTCCTTTCACAAAGATGGTGGTTCCCCCAGTAGTATGCCGCAAAACTGGAGAAAATGCCGGCCCCGTGGGATTCATTCTCCCTGGTAGTTCCGCCGCAGGCATTCCCGAAAAGCATCCACGCGCCGGAACTCCTCCAGGACGGCCTGGTAGAGTGCCCCGTAGTCCCGGGCTTCCCTGGCCCGGAGGGGCTCCACGATGGCGCAGACTGCCCGGGAAAGAGGCAGCAGGCCCAGATTGCCCGCCACGCCCTTCAGCGTGTGGGCGGCCAGGAAGGCGCGCTCCAGGTCGCCGTCGGCCAGCGCGGCCCCCAGCTTGCGTAGATTATCGTCCTGAGGCAGCATGTCCAGAAAGCGCAGATACAGACTCTCGCTGCCCAGAAAGCGGGCCATGGTGTCGCGGTGGTCTGCGCCGTAGGCGGCAAAGCACTCCGGAAAACCCGGCATGGATCACTCCCCCTCCCGGAAAATGAAGTCGTAAAGCGTCTGGTACAGCAGCGCCGGATCGACAGGCTTGGCCAGATGGGCGTTCATGCCGGAGGCACGGCTCTTTTCTATGTCGTCGTCGAAGGCGTTGGCGGTCATGGCGATGATGGGGATGGTGCGGGCGTCGGCGTTGCTGAGGTGGCGGATGTTGGCGGCGGCGGTCAGGCCGTCCATCAGGGGCATGCGGATGTCCATCAGGATGGCGCTGTAGTAGCCCTGCTCCGTCTTGCTGAACATCTCCAGGGCGCGCAGGCCGTTTTCCGCCGTATCCACCTGAAAGCCCTTGCTCTCCAGCAGCAGCACCGCCACCTCGGTGCTGATTGCATTGTCCTCCGCCAGCAGCACCCGCCTGCCCGTGAAGTCGTAGTCGGGCTCCTGCACCGGCTGCGTGTGCTCCTCCTTCTCCCCCAGCGCCTTGGAGAAGGCAGAGATCAGGGAGGATTTGAACATGGGCTTGCTCATCAGCAGATTAACCCCGGCCAGCTTGGCTTCGTGCTCGATGGCGGTCCAATCATAGGCGGTCATGATGATGATGGTGACCTCCGGTCCCACGATGGCGCGGATGCGCCGGGCCGTCTCCAGCCCGTCCATCTCCGGCATCTTCCAGTCGATCAGGATCAGATCGTAATACCGGCCCCGATCCCAGAGGCCGTGGACCTGGTCCACGGCCTTGCGCCCGCTGTCCACCCACTCGGCCTGGATGCCCATCTCCCGCAGGGTAAGTATGGCGCTTTCACACACGGCCACGTCGTCATCCACCACCAGGGTTTTCAGATGGGAGAAGTTGTAGTCCTGCTTTTTGGGGCGGTGGCGGAGCCGGTCCTCCTCTGTGACGCCCAGCTTGACATCTACGGTAAACTCCGTGCCGATGCCCTTGATGGAGCGCACGGTGATCTTTCCGCCCATCATATCCACAATGCTTTTGGAGATGGCCAGGCCCAGCCCGGTGCCGCCGTACAGGGCGGTGGTGCCTGTGGACTCCTGGGAGAAGGGCTCGAAGATATGGGGCAGGAAGTCGTCGCTGATGCCCCGGCCGGTGTCGTTGACGATAAAGCGCAGCAGGGCGCCGTTCTTGGTCCTCCGGTGTTGGGAGACGGAAAAGGTGACCTTACCGCCCTCCTGGGTGAATTTGACGGCGTTGCTCAGGATATTGATGAGCACCTGCTGGAGCTTCATGGCGTCGCCAATGTAGCAATCGTTCAGCACCGGGTCGAGGATGCACTCATAGTCCACACCCTTGGCCACCGCCTGGGAATAGCAGATGGAGTTGATCCCGTTGAGAAACTCCTCGGTGGGGATGGTTTCGCTCTTCAGCAGCATCTTGCCGCTTTCGATCCGGCTCATGTCCAGAATGTCGTTGATGAGAGAGAGCAGGAAGCGGGAGGAAATGCCGATCTTGGCGATGCAGTCGGCCACCAGCTCGTCGCGCCCCACCGACTGGGCCGCGATGGCGCTCATGCCGATGATGGCGTTCATGGGGGTGCGGATCTCATGGCTCATGCGGGAGAGGAAGTCGGACTTGGCGGCGTTGGCCTGCTCCGCAGCCACCAGGGCGGAGGCCAGCGCCTCCTTTTGCCGCTGCTCCTGCCGGACCACGTCGGTCACGTCGGAGCGCGCCAGACACACGCGGCCCAGCTCCTTGCTGATGGAAAAGACCTGGAACCGCTTGACCCGCCGGTCGCCCCACCGGTCCCGCACCTCCAGGACAAAGGAGTAGGCCGGGCGCCGGGCGAGCTGCCGCTCCATGTAGGCGTAGTCCAGCTTGCTCAGATACTCTCTTTTGGCCGCCGCGTCCATAAAGCGGTCGGCGATGTCCCGAATCCCCTCCTGAAACTTCCCCTGGCGGGGGATGGTCTCCCGCTGGCGCCGGTCAAAGGAGATGATCCGATGGGTATCCAGAGGGATGCTGATCTCCATAATGACGTCGTAATTCAATACGGCCAACTGGTTGAGCAGTTCCTCCTGCAGCTTCTTTTCCGTGATGTCGGTGGTGCGGAAAAACAGCATCACGTCGCCGGTCTCGGGATTGCGGCAGGAGCGGAAGCTGGTGCTCCCCCAGAATTCGCGGCCGCCGCTGCGCCGGCGCAAAAAATCGAAGCGGTAGTTGACTTTCCCGGCGGCGTAGTCGGTCAGGACATTCTCCCGGGCGAGGCCGCGGAGGATCGCGTCCCGGCACTGCGGGTCCGCGGCCGAGGAGGCAAACGCGGCGATGGCCTGATCGTAGGAGTCGCCGTCTTTGGTCAGTGCGATATCGGAGGTGGTAAGATAGCTTTCCAGCCGGTTGCGGGTGACATTGAAGCGGCCCTGGATGCTGCCGTCCTCAGAGGTCAGCTCGGAGAAATAGGCCAGCTCCTGCTCATACAGCTCCCGGATACGCACCCGGAGCCGTTTTTCTTCGGTGATATCCACAAAAATGCAGTAAAAGTATGGTTCGGAGCCCTGAAGCAATTGGGCCTTGATGGAGATCCATTTGACGCTGCCGTCCTTACAGACCAGGCGGTTTTCATGGCGGATGGTGTGCCCGTGCTCCAACTGTGCCAGCAGCTTTTCCCGCAGGTTGGACAGGTCCTCCGGGTGGATCACGGCGGACATGCGGCTGCCCAGTGCGGCGAATTCTGCACGGGTGTAGCCCAGAAAGTCAAACAGGCCGTCATTGGCGTCGATGACGGTGAAATCATCGTCGAACCGGCAGCGGAAGACCGCGCCGGGGATGTTGTTGTAGAGGAGCTGCACCTCGTCCTGGGCCCGCTTCCGGGCCGTGATGTCGATGCAGGTGGAGAGAAGGGTGGCCCGTCTGTCCGCCACGTGGAGAGAGCGGATCAGCCAGGGCCTGTCCGGCTGCCGCTCCAGAGTCGCGCAGCCCTGTAGCCGTCGGACGGTATAGGGACTTTGCAGGGTCAGCTCGGTAAAGAGGTTGCACACGCAGGGGGTGATCGGCTGCTCGTCTACAATAGAGAGTGTACAGGCACAGGGCTCGGGGGCCTCCTGGATGCTCTTCCGGATGTAGTCGGCTGTCTGGGCCAGATTGAGGGCCGGGTCCGTCCCTATGGCGCCGACAAAGGTGAGGTCGGGCGAGAGCAGTGCCAGCGTGCCCTCTGCATCCCGCTGCTCGAACCAGCTCTGACAAAACAAGCGGAGAGTCTCCTCCGCAGTCCGCTGCAATGGCATGGCATTCCCCTTTCCGCAGGCTGCGCCTGCACTGTATCAGGCCGAGCCCGCCCGGGCGGTAGGGTGTGGCGGGAGGACATCTGTTTTTACCAGTGGATATTCCATTTTAACATGGGAGAGAAGGATGCGCAATCTTTAGGTAGGTCCGAAGGACGGAGGGACCCGGCAGGGGGATGTCCTCGGCCGCTTTTGCAACGGGAAAAAAGGATGAAAATTGCTGCCATGCAACGAGAGTCGTCGGCGGGTACACGCCCGCCACGGTTTGATGGGCAAACATGGGTCTGCCGGGCCATGGAGGGCCATACCGTCATATTCTGTGTCCAAGGCCTGCTCTGCACAGGCGCGGGGAGGAGGCCCTGACCGGGTCAGCTCCGGCCCAGGAAGAAGGCGGCGGCCCGCTCCAGCACCAGCTCCGGCGCGCCGGGAATGGACAGACGGTGGTCTCCTCCGGGGATCACCGTCAGAGGGATCTGGAAGCGCACGGCAAAGCGGCGGGCCTCCTCCACGGGGATGGTCTCGTCCAGCTCGCCATGGACCATGCGTACCTCGGCCTCCTCCGGCCGCCACAGGGTAAACAGATCGTGCCGATCCAGATCCTCGAAAAAGCCGCAGGTCAACTTCAGCGGGCGAACATAGCCGTATTCCTCCCCCAGGACCACAGAGCCGTCGGCCTGGAGCCGGGCCTCCTCCTCGGGGGTCTTGTGGTGGAAGAGCTCCGGCATGCACACCGCCGCCGAGCGGAGGAAAGCCCGCCGTCCGGCATGGGGCCGCTGGGCGAGATAGAGCAGGGTGACATAGGCCCCGAAGCTGGAGCCGAAATAGACGACCTGGGCCCGGGGGGCCAGGGAGCGGGCCCGGGCCTCCGCGGCCGCCAGTGCGTCGAAGCAGGTCTCCAGCCGCAGGGGAGGGGCGCCGTCGGGGCTCTCCCCATGGAGGGGAAAGTCGAATGCCAGCACGCCAACGCCCCGGGCGGGGAGCCCCTGGAGCAGGAGCTGGTTGGTGGGGCTGGACTTGCTGCTGCCGAAGCCGTGGGCCGATACGCAGACCAGCGCCTCGCCGCCGCCGATCCGATGCAGACAGGGCACGCTCCAGCCCGTTTCGGTGGGAATCCACTCATGTTTCATACCGCGTTCTCCTTTCCGGTCGCCTTCCATTATACACCAACAAGACCCGCCCCCGCAACGAGGGTTTGCCAGCGGGGCGAAAAGATGGTAAAATCCTCTGGATATCCGGCGGACTCCGCCGACGGCAAGGATGGATCGACATGCGCTTTTATTCTGCCCCCATGGAGGGCGTCACCGGCTGGCTCTACCGCGGCGTCCACCACCGCTGCTTTCCCGGCGCCGACAAGTATTTCATGCCCTTCCTCTCGGTGAGCCAGGACCACGTCTTTCCCCGGCGGGAGCTCCAGGACATCCTGCCCGCCCACAACGAGGGGGTCCCGGCGGTGCCTCAGCTCCTGACCCGGCGGGCGGAAGACTTCCTTTGGGCGGCGGGGGAGCTGGCCGCCATGGGCTACCGGGAGGTCAATCTGAACCTGGGGTGTCCCTCAGGCACGGTGACGGCCAAGGGGAAGGGCTCCGGCTTCCTGGCCTTTCCAGAGGAGCTGGACCGGTTCCTGGAGGAGATCTTCTCCCGTGCCCCTGTGGCGGTCTCCGTCAAGACCCGGCTGGGCGTCCGGGAGCCGGAGGAGTTCCTCCGCATTCTGGAGATCTACAACCGGTACCCCATCCTGGAGCTCACGGTCCACCCGAGGGTGCAGAAGGACTTTTACCGCGGCGCCGCCCGGTGGGAGTGGTTTGAACTGGCCCTGGGGGCGAGCAAAAATCCCCTGTGCTACAACGGCGACCTGCTGACGGCGGCGGACTGCCGGGCCCTGGAGTCCCGGGCCCCCGGTCTGGAGGCGGCTATGCTGGGCCGGGGGCTGGTGGCCTCTCCGGACCTCATCGCCCGGCAGAAGGGGGGCCCGGCTTTGGACAAGGAGTCTCTGCGGACCTTTCATGACCAGCTCTACCACGGCTACTGCGCCGCCTTCGGCAGCGAGCGCAACGCCATGCTGCGCATGAAGGAGGTCTGGTTCTACCTCATCCACCGCTTCCGGGGCGGGGAGCGCCACGCCAGACAGCTCCGCAAGGCGGCAGATCCCAGAGTGTATGAGGCCCAGGTGGCGTCCATCTTCCGGGATCTGGAGCTGCGGGAGGAGGCGGAGCAGGGCTGGTAAAACCGGCCGGGCGGCGACAGAAAAGACTTGCCAAATCCATCGCCGTCGGCTATACTGAGGGTGACAATCAAACAGGCGGATGATGGCGTCGGGAGAGACTCCTCTGCAAGAGGGGCGCCGAAGGGGAAGCGGGCAGCAAACTCTCAGGCAAAAGTACCGACGCCGGACGGAACTCCGAAAACCGGCCCTGCGGCCGGACCGAAGAAGCAACCCGTCCCCCGGGGGGCGGAGAATCTTTCAGGTAACGAGACGGAGGCATGCTTTTTTTTGGCACGCCTCCGTCTTTTTTTGCTGCACCGATGATTCAGAAAGGATGATGATAGAGATGGAACAAAAAACCCCGCTCTACGCAAAGCACGCCGCGGCGGGCGGCAAGATCGTCCCCTTTGCCGGCTACCTGCTGCCCGTCCAGTACCCTACGGGCGTGATCGCCGAGCATATGGCGGTGCGCACGGCTGCCGGGCTCTTCGACGTCAGCCACATGGGGGAGCTCGTATTCACCGGGCCGGACGCGCTCCGCAACCTCAACCACCTGCTTACCAATGATTTTACCGGCATGTACGACGGACAGGTGCGCTATTCCCCCATGTGCAACGACCAGGGGGGCTGTGTGGACGATCTGATCGTCTACAAGGTGCACGACGCCGCCTATCTGGTGGTGGTCAACGCCGCAAACAAGGATAAGGACGCCGGCTGGATGCGGGAGCATCTGTTCGGCGCGTGCGAAATGGAGGACATCTCCGGACGGGTGGCCCAGGTGGCCCTCCAGGGGCCGAAGTCCAAGCAGATCCTGCTCCGGCTGCTGGACGAGTCCGTCCTGCCCCCAAAGTACTACAGCTTTGTCCGGGATGTGGACCTGAGGGGGATCCGCTGCCTCATCTCCCGCACCGGCTATACCGGGGAATTCGGCTATGAGCTCTACTGTGTCAGTGCCGACGCGGAGGGGCTGTGGGATCTGCTGCTGGAGGCGGGGGCCGACCTGGGGCTCATCCCCTGCGGCCTGGGGGCCAGGGACACCCTGCGCCTGGAGGCCGCCATGCCCCTCTACGGCCACGAGCTCAACGACGTCATTACCCCTCTGGAGGCGGGGCTGGATTTTGCGGTGAAGATGGGCAAGGAGGACTTTATCGGAAAGGATGCCCTCGCCGCCAGGCTGCCCGTCCGGCAGACCCGGGTGGGGCTGGAGATCACCGGCCGGGGTATCGCCCGGGAGCACCAGGACATCTATATCGGAGACCGGCTGGCGGGACAGACTACCTCCGGCACCCACTGCCCCTTCCTGGGCAAGGCGGTTGCCATGGCCTATCTGTCGAGTGCCGACGCCGTCCCCGGCACCCGGGTGGAGGTGGACGTGCGCGGCCGCCGCGTGGCCGCCCAGGTGGTGGAGCTGCCCTTTTATAAGCGCTGACCAAAACCACACGGTTTGAATTTATAAGGAGGAAAACGTCATGAATATTCCTGAAAACCTGAAGTACACCAGGTCCCACGAGTGGGTGGAGTTCCTGCCCGACGGCGCCGCCCGGGTGGGGCTCACCGATCACGCCCAGGATGCCCTGGGCGATCTGGTCTTTGTCAACCTGCCCGAGGCGGGGGACGCCGTCACCGCCGGGGAGGCCCTGGGGGACGTGGAGTCCGTCAAGGCGGTGTCCGACATCTTCTGCCCCGTCACCGGCACCGTGCGCGCGGCCAACGAGGCCCTGCTGGACACCCCCGAGGCCATCAATGCCGACCCCTACGGGGCCTGGCTGGTGGAGGTGGAGGCCATCACCGGGCAGGAGGAACTGCTGGACGCCGCCGCCTATGAGGCCCACTGCGCGGCCGAGGGGTGAGGGGCATGGGAAGCTATATTCCGTCCACGGCGGCGGAGCGCCAGGCTATGCTGGAGGCCATCGGCTGCCGCAGCATGGACGATCTGTTCGTCCAGGTGCCGCCGGAGATGAAGGTGGACCGGCTGGACCTGCCTGCGGGCAAGTCCGAGTTGGAGGTCCGTCGGGTGCTGGAGGGCATGGCGGGGAAGAACCGGGTGTTCTCCTCGGTGTTCCGGGGGGCGGGGGCCTACCGCCACTATATCCCCGCCATCGTCAAGTCCGTTACCTCCAAGGAGGAGTTCATCACCGCCTACACCCCCTATCAGGCGGAGATTTCCCAGGGGGTGCTCCAGTCCATCTTCGAGTATCAGACCATGATCTGTGAGCTCACCGGCATGGATGTGGCCAACGCCTCGGTGTACGACGGGGCGTCCGCCGCCGCCGAGGCCGTGGCCATGTGCCGGGAGAAGAAGCGGAATGCCGTTCTGGTCTCCGCCGCCGCCCACCCCATGGTACTCCAGACCATCGGCACCTACTGCTTCGGCAGCGGCATGGAGGTCCGGACTGTCCCCATGAAGAACGGCTTTACCGACATCGAGGCGCTGGAGGGGCTGCTGGACGACACGGTGGCCTGCGTCTACCTCCAGCAGCCCAACTACTTTGGCCGCATCGAGTCCGCCGAGGCCGCGGTCCGTGCTGCCCACGCCGCCGGGGCCAAGTGTATCATGGGGGTCAACCCCATCGCCATGGCGGTGCTCCGGACCCCCGGGGAATGCGGGGCCGACATTGCCGTGGGAGAGGGCCAGAGTCTGGGCCTGCCCCTCAGCTTTGGCGGGCCGTACCTGGGCTTCATGGCCTGCACCAAGGCACTGACCCGCAAGCTCCCCGGGCGCATCGTGGGGCAGACCGCCGACCACGACGGACGGCGGGCCTATGTCCTCACCCTCCAGGCCCGGGAGCAGCACATCCGCCGGGAGAAAGCCTCTTCCAACGTGTGCTCCAACCAGGCCCTGTGCGCCATGACCGCCTCGGTGTATCTGGCGGCCATGGGTCCGGACGGCCTGCGCCGGGCTGCGGAGAGCTGTATGGCCCACGCCCGGTACGCCGCCGAGCGCATTTGCTCGGTGCCCGGCTTCGACATGGTCTACCCCGGCCCCTATTTCCATGAGTTCGTCACCACCTGTCCCGTGAAGCCGGAGAAGCTGACGGCGGGGCTGGAGGCCCGGGGTATTCTGGGCGGCCTGCCCATCGAGCAGGGCATCCTCTGGTGCGCCACCGAGATGAACACCAAGGATGAGATCGACGCCCTGGAAGCGGCCATTCGGGAGGTGTGCTGAGATGGAATTGCTGTTTGAAAAGAGTGTTCCCGGCCGCGGCTGCGACCTGCTGCCGCCGCTGGACGTGCCGCCCGCCCATCTGCTGGAGGGTCTGGAGCGGGAAACGCCCCTCCGCCTGCCGGAGATGGCCGAGGTGGACCTGTCCCGGCACTACTCCGCCCTGTGCCGCCGGACCCACGGGGTCAACAACGGGTTTTATCCCCTGGGCTCCTGCACCATGAAGTATAACCCCAAGATCAACGAAGAGCTGGCCGCTCTGCCCGGCTTTGCCGGAGTCCACCCCCTCCAGAGCGCCGATACGGTCCAGGGCTGCCTGGAGGTACTGGGCTGGGCGGAGGAGCTCCTGTGCGAGGTCACCGGCATGGACCAGATGACTTTCCAGCCCGCCGCCGGGGCCCACGGGGAGTTCACCGCCCTGCTGATGGTAAAAAAATACCACCTGGACCGGGGGGACCCAGCCCGGACCAAGATCCTGGTCCCTGATTCCGCCCACGGCACCAACCCGGCCTCCGCCGCCATGTGCGGCTTCACTGTGGTCAACGTGCCCTCCAATTCCCAGGGCGGGGTGGACCTGGAGGCCCTGCGCGCGGCCGCCGGGCCGGACACCGCCGGGCTCATGCTCACCAACCCCAACACCCTGGGCCTGTTCGATCCCAATATTCTGGAGATCACCCGGATCGTCCACGACGCGGGGGGCCTGTGCTACTACGACGGAGCCAACCTCAACGCCGTCATGGGGGTGGCCCGGCCCGGCGACATGGGCTTTGATTTGGTCCACCTGAATCTGCACAAGACCTTCTCCACCCCCCACGGCGGCGGCGGGCCCGGCTCCGGCCCCGTGGGCTGCAAGGATTTCCTGGCCCCCTTCCTGCCGCTGTACCACGCGGCGGAGGGGGAGGATGGGCTGGAGTTCCAGCACCCGGCCAAGTCCATTGGCAGCGTGAAGAGCTTCTACGGCAACTTCGCCGTGGTGGTGAAGGCCCTGGCGTATCTCCTGACCCTGGGGAGCGAGGGAATCACCGAGGCCGCCCAGGGCGCGGTGCTCAACGCCAACTATATGCGGGAGATGCTGCGGGACAGCTACGACGTCGCTTACGGCGACGGGCCCTGCATGCACGAGTTCGTCCTCACTCTGGCCGGGCTCAAGAGGGAGAAGGGGATCTCCGCCATGGACGTGGCCAAGGCCCTGCTGGACGACGGCATCCATCCGCCCACCATGTACTTCCCCCTCATCGTGGAGGAGGCCCTCATGGCCGAGCCCACTGAGACGGAGTCCCGGGAGACCATCGACCAGGCGGTGGCGGTGCTCAAGGCCATCCGGGCCCGGGCCGACAGCGACCCGGACAGCCTCCACGCCGCGCCGCACACCACGCCCATCGGCCGGCCCGACGAGGTCAGCGCCGCCCGGCATCCGGTGCTGCGCTATGAATTTCCGGCGGAGTGACGCTTTCTTGCAGAAAGTCGCTTTGTTTTTATGAATTTCCGGCGGAGCGATTGCTTTTTGGCGGCGGAGCCTCTATAATCTAAAGTATTGTACTGGAAATTTGACCGTTGCCGGAGGGATTCGCATGCGTTATGACCTTGTCGTCGTCGGCGGCGGCCCGGGCGGCTATGCAGCCGCCATTCGGGCCAGCCAGCTCGGTTTGAGGACCGCCCTGGTGGAGCGGGACGCGGTGGGCGGCACCTGCCTGAACCGGGGCTGCATCCCCACCAAGACCCTGCTCCACTCCGCCCACCTTTACCGGGAGATGCTGACCTGCCAGTCCTTTGGTCTACAGGCGGAGGGCGTGCGCTTCGACTACGGGGCCATGTCCGCCCGGAAGGACGAGGTCACCGGTCAGCTCCGCTCCGGTGTGGAGGGCCTGCTGCAGGGCAACAAGGTGGAGCTTCTCCGGGGCTCCGCCCGGGTGGAGGAGCCGGGAAAGGTCCGGGTGGGGGAAGAGGTGCTGGAGAGCAGGCACATCCTCATCGCCACGGGCGCAGTTCCCGCAAAGCCGCCGGTGCCGGGGCTGGACCTACCCGGCGTGGTCACCAGCGACGAGCTGCTGGCCGACGGGAGGCTCTATCCCAGGCTGACCATCGTCGGCGGCGGGGTCATCGGCATGGAGTTTGCCTGCCTGTGCAGCGCCCTGGGCACGGAGGTCACCGTCATCGAGGCCATGGACCGCATCCTGCCCACGCTGGACCGGGAGCTGGGTCAGAACCTGGCCATGCTGCTGAAAAAGCGGGGGGTCCGGGTCCACGCCGGCGCCGTCGTAGAGCGGGTGGAGCGGCAGGGCGAGGCGCTGACGTGCACCTTTACGGCCAAGGGCAAGGCGGAGACGGCGCAGTCCGACGCCGTGCTGGTGGCCACCGGGCGGCGGCCGAACACCGCCGGCCTCTTTTCCCCCAGATTGGAGGACGCGCTGGGGCTGGACCGGGGCGGCATTCCGGTGAACCTCCATTTCTCCACCCGGGTGGCCGGTATCTGCGCCATCGGGGACGTGGTCAAGGGCAACATCCAACTGGCCCATGTAGCCTCCGCCCAGGGGATCAACGCCGTGAGCCGTATGGCCGGCCTGCGGCCCCCCATGCGCCTGGAGGCCGTCCCGGCCTGCGTGTACACCGACCCGGAGATCGCCTGTGTGGGCAGCACGGAGGCCGAGTGCAAGGAAAACGGTATCCCGTACAAGACGGGCAAGTATCTGATGAGCGGCAACGGCCGCACGGTCATCGCCCGGGGGGAACGGGGCTTCATCAAGGTGGTGTACCACGCCGAAAGCGGCGCGGTGCTGGGCGCCCAGCTCATGTGCGAGCGGGCCACCGACCTGATTGGGGAATTTACCCTCGCCGTGGCGGAGGGCCGGACGGTGGAGCGCATGGCCCAGCTTATCCGGCCTCACCCCACGTTTGGGGAGGGGATTTCCGAGGCGGCAGAGAGCTGCTTCGGCCTGGCCATCCACCAGCTCAACCGATAAAAAGACGGAGAGGACCGCATGCCGGGTATCCGGCGTGCGGTCCTTGGTATGTTTGGGCTGTAAAAGTGCCCGGACCTGTGGTACACTGGCGGAAGAACGAACAAAGGGGAGAGAACCATATGGCGGAAAAGGGACGCTTTGCCCCCAGCCCCAGCGGCCGGATGCACCTGGGAAACGTACTGTCCTTCCTGCTGGCCTGGCTGGACGCCCGGGCGGCGGGGGGCACGGTGGTGCTGCGGATGGAGGATCTGGACCCCCTGCGGACTGGGGAGCCCTGGGCCTCCCGGATCGCCGACGATCTGCGCTGGCTGGGGCTGGGGTGGGAGGAGGGCTTCCAGGCGGGCGGACCCAACGGCCCATACTGCCAGCGGGAGCGCACCGCACTGTATGACGCGGCGTTCCGGGCTCTGGAGGAGCAGGGGCTGCTCTACCCCTGCTGGTGCAGCCGCCACCAGCGGCTGGCCGCCTCCGCCCCTCACCCCGGGGAGGTGCGGGACATGGGGGCGTGTCCCTGCCGCGCCTTTACGGCGGAGGAGCGGGCCGCCCGCTGGCGGGAACGGGACCCGGCCTGGAAGGCGGCGGTCCCCCACGAGACGGTGGCCTTCCGCGACGCCAACTGCGGACCCCAATCCTTCCACCTGGCCCACGACTGCGGAGATTTTATCGTACGGCGCTCCGACGGGGTGTATGCCTATCAGCTCGCGGTCACGGTGGATGACGCCCGGATGGGGGTGACCCGGGTGGTGCGGGGCATGGACCTGCTGGACTCCACCCCGCGTCAGCTCTGGCTGATGGACAAGCTGGGCTATCGCCGCCCCACCTATGCCCACCTCCCGCTGCTGGAGGCCGCCGACGGCCGCCGCCTGTCCAAACGGGACCAGGACCTGGACATGGGGGCCCTGCGGGAGCGGTTTACCCCGGCGGAGTTGACCGGGTATCTGGCATTTTTGGCCGGGCTCACGGAAGAGCCGGCCCCGGCAAGCCCCCGGGAGTTGGTGAAGGAATTTACCTGGGCCAAAGTGAAGCGGGCTCCGATCTGCATAGAACAGCTCTGAATAGCATAGTGAGTTTGCCGAGTTTACACATAAAATGCAGATGTAATTTGTTCGATTTTACTTGTGGTTTGGGAGCAAATGTGATATGCTGTAAATGGGAATTGGTTTGGTTTTATCTCAGCAACGGCAAATCCGACACAAGCATCATTCGAAAGGGAGGGTAAACATGCACAGATCCAACATGCGGAAGAGGTTTCTTCCATTCTTGGTTGTTTTTGTGGCCTTGACCGCTATCATGATGACCGTAGCCTTCGCGGAAGGCGAGGCGGAATACGTCAGCAATTTCTACGCCAGCCCCCTGTCTCTGCTGCCCCCTGTCATCGCCATCATCCTGGCCCTGATCACCAAGGAGGTCTACAGCTCTCTGTTCGTAGGCATCCTGGTGGGCGGCCTGCTGTACGCTAACTTCAACCCCGAGCTGACCATCATGACCATGTTCTTCAATGAAGACGGCGGCATGATCTATAAGATTTCCGACTCCTGGAACGCGGGCATCCTGGTGTTCCTGGTTATCCTGGGCATCATGGTGGCCCTGATGAACAAGGCCGGCGGCTCCACTGCCTTCGGTAACTGGGCCAAGGACCACATCAAGACACGGGTGGGCGGCCAGCTCTCCACTATGCTGCTGGGCGTGCTCATCTTCGTGGACGACTATTTCAACTGCCTGACCGTGGGCTCCGTTATGCTGCCCGTTACGGATGGCCACCGGGTGTCCCGGGCCAAGCTGGCCTACCTCATCGACGCCACGGCCGCGCCCATCTGTATCATCGCGCCCATCTCCTCCTGGGCCGCCGCCGTCACCGGCTCCGTCCCCGAGGATTCCGGCATCAACGGCTTTGCCATGTTCCTGCAGACGATCCCCAACAACCTCTATGCCCTGCTGACCATCGTGATGTGCCTCACCCTGGCGATAGGCAAGTTCGACTACGGTCCCATGAAGATCCATGAGGACAATGCCCGGGACAAAAACGACCTGTTCACCACGCCTGACCGGCCCTATGGCGAGGGACTGGGCGACGTGAAGCCCAACGCCAACGGCAAGGTCATCGACCTGGTGCTCCCCGTGGTGGTGCTGATTTTCTGCTGCATCATGGGCATGGTCTACACCGGCGGCTTCTTTGACGGCGAGAGCTTCATTGACGCCTTTGCCGGGTCCGACGCCTCCATGGGCCTGGTGCTGGGCTCCGTCATCACCCTGATTCTTACCTTTATCTACTACATGATCCGCCGCGTAATGACCTTCCAGGAATTCACCGAGTGCATCCCCGACGGCTTCAAGCAGATGGTCCCCGCCATCCTGATCCTCACCTTTGCGTGGACCCTGTCCGGCATGACCGGCCTGCTGGGCGGCGCCACCTTCGTGGAGAACCTGGTGGCCAATGCGGCCCCCGGCATGAAGGCCATGCTGCCCGCCATCGTGTTCCTGGTCTGTGTGGGCTTGGCCTTCGCTACCGGCACCTCCTGGGGCACCTTCGGCATCATGATCCCCATCGTGCTGCCGCTGTTCCCCATGGGCAGCGATATGATGGTCACCTCCATCGCCGCCTGCCTGGCCGGCGCCGTCTGCGGCGACCACTGCTCTCCCATCTCCGACACCACCATCATGGCCTCCGCCGGCGCCCGCTGCAACCACGTCAACCATGTGGCCACGCAGCTCCCCTACGCGCTGACCGTCGCTGCGGTCTGCTTCGTGGGTTACATCATCGCCGGCCTGACCAACGGCAACACCTGGATTACCCTGATTATCAGCCTGGTCCTGCTGGAGGTGGTCCTCTTCGCCCTGAAGAGCATCTCGTCCAAAAAGGACGAGGCGGCTGTGGTGAAATAAGCGATTGCAAGGAAAAGCCGGGGCGGACTTGGTCCGCCCCGGTTTTTCCTTGACATTTTCCCGCCATTTGCGTATACTAAGGCTGTTCGACGAAAAAAGGCTGTGATGGGAAGGAGTACCCGCCTTCGTTTGGTGCAGAGAGGAGCCGGCCTGCTGCGAGGCTCTCCAAAAAAGCGGGGAAGGTGGTCCCGGAGCTGTGGGCTGAACGGCATCCTGCCGTAGGCCGCAACGTGCGCCCGCGTTAAGGGTCAAGGAGTGTGGGCGCGCCGCGCCCAAATTCAGGTGGTACCGCGGACATTCGTTCGCCCTGAGCAAGCATGCTCGGGGCGCTTTTTGTTGCCCCGAAAAGGAGATGTAAACATGAAGAAAGAACTGCCCAAGGTCTATGAGCCCCAAGAGGTCGAAGGCCGCATCTACGAGATGTGGGAGAAGAACGGCTGCTTCGTGGGGCACCGGGACCCTGACAAGAAGCCCTTCACCATTGTGATGCCGCCCCCCAACGTCACCGGCCAGCTCCATATGGGCCACGCCATGGACTCCACCCTTCAGGATATCCTCATCCGGTTCAAACGGATGCAGGGCTACGCCGCGCTGTGGGTCCCCGGCACCGATCACGCCGGCATCGCTACCCAGATCAAGGTGGAGGAGGAGCTGCGCACCAAGGAGGGCCTCACCCGCTATGACCTGGGCCGGGAGAAGTTCCTGGAGCGCGTCTGGGACTGGAAGGCCAAGTACGGCGGCCGCATCGTGGAGCAGCAGAAGAAGCTGGGCGCCTCCTGCGATTGGTCCCGGGCCCGGTTTACCATGGACGACGGCCTGTCCGCCGCTGTGCGCCATGTGTTCGTCCGCCTCTACAACAAGGGCCTGATCTACAAGGGCTCCCGCATCATCAACTGGTGCCCTCACTGCGTCACCGCCCTGAGCGACGCGGAGGTGGAGTACCAGGACAAGCCCGGCAATCTCTGGCACATCCGTTACCCTATCCAGGGGGAGACCGACCGCTGGGTCGTGGTGGCCACCACCCGGCCCGAGACCATGCTGGGCGACACCGGCGTGGCCGTCAACCCCGAGGACGAGCGGTATAAGAGCATCGTGGGCAAGAAGTGCATCCTGCCTCTGGTGGGCCGGGAGATGCCCATCGTGGCCGACGCATACGTGGACAGGACCTTCGGCACCGGCTGCGTGAAGATGACCCCCGCCCACGACCCCAACGACTTCGAGGTCGGCCTGCGCCAGAATCTGGAGACCATCCGGGTGCTGGACGACAACGGCAGGGTGGTGGAGGGGTACGGCAAGTACTCCGGCATGGACCGCTACGAGGCCCGGAAGGCCATTGTGGCGGATCTGGAGGCGGGAGGCTACCTGGTGAAGGTGGAGCCCCACCAGCACAACGTGGGCACCTGCTACCGCTGCCACAGCGATGTGGAGCCCCTCATCTCCGCCCAGTGGTTCGTCAAGATGGAGCCCCTGGCCAAGGAGGCCCTGCGGGTGGTCAACGAGGGGGAGACCAAGTTCGTCCCTGACCGCTTCGCCAAGACCTACACCAACTGGATGGAGAACGTCCACGATTGGTGTATTTCCCGTCAGCTCTGGTGGGGCCACCGCATCCCCGCCTGGTACTGCGACGACTGCGGCAAGCTGACCGTCTCCGAGTCTGACCCCACCGAGTGCCAGCACTGCCACAGCCGGCATATCCACCAGGAGGAGGACGTGCTGGACACCTGGTTTTCCTCCGCTCTGTGGCCCTTCTCCACCCTGGGCTGGCCGGACGAGAGCAGCGAGGATTACAAATACTTCTATCCCACCGATGTGTTGGTCACCGGCTACGACATCATCTTCTTCTGGGTGGCCCGGATGATCTTCTCCGGCTGTGAGCACACCGGCAAGCCCCCCTTCCACACCGTGTTCATCCACGGCCTGGTCCGGGACGACAAGGGCCGCAAGATGTCCAAGTCCCTGGGCAACGGCATCGACCCTCTGGAGATTGCCGAGCAGTACGGCGCCGACGCCCTGCGGTTCAATCTGGTCACCGGCAACAGCCCCGGAAACGACATGCGCTTCTACACCGAGCGGTGCGAGGCCATGCGCAACTTTGCCAACAAGATCTGGAACGCCAGCCGCTTCCTGATGATGAACCTGACCATCGACACGTGCGAGCTGCCCGAGCGGCTGGAGCTGGAGGACAAGTGGATTCTGTCCAAGCTCAACGCCGTCATCCCCGAGATCACCGAGAACATGGACAAATACGAGCTGGGCGTGGCCGCCCAGAAGGTATACGATTTCATCTGGGACGACTACTGCGACTGGTATATCGAGCTGACCAAGTCCCGCCTCCAGGGCGACGACGAGGAGGCCAAGGTCAACGCGCAGAAGGTGCTGTGCTGTGTTCTGACCGATATTCTCAAGCTGCTGCATCCCTTCATGCCCTTTATTACCGAGGAAATCTGGCAGGCGCTGCCGCATGAGGGCGATTTCCTCATGCTCCAGAAGTGGCCCGAGCACCATGTGGAGCTGGACTTCCCCGAAGAGGAAAAGGCCATGGAGATGATCATGGACGCCATCGGCGCTGTCCGCACGCGGCGGGCGGAGATGAATGTGCCCCCCTCCAAGAAGGCCAGCCTGACCGTCTCCACTCTGGAGCAGGAGGTCTTCCAGGCGGGTATCCCCTTCCTGAAGCGCCTGGCCTACGCCAGCGACGTGACCATCACCGGCGTGGCCGGCCTGGGCGCCGACGGCGAGGAGAGCGCCAGGGGCATGGTCACCGTCATCACCCATGCGGCCCGTATCTCCATGCCCATGGCCGAGCTGGTGGATCTGGAGAAGGAAAAGGCCCGGATTCAGAAGGACCTGGGCAAGCAGAAGGCGGAGCTGGAGAAGCTGCAGGCCAAGCTGAACAACCCGGGCTTTGTCAATAAGGCCCCTGCCAACGTGGTGGAGGCCGAGCGGGAGCGCGCCGGTAAGCTGACGGCGCTGATCGCCAAGCTGGAGGAACAGCTCCGGAGCATGTAACAAAAAGCCGGCGGACACATATCAGTGTGTCCGCCGGCTTTTACATCACGATTGCAGCCAAATAGTCCAGAGTGACTTTGTGGCACTTGGCAATCCGTATCGCAACGGAGAAGGGAATTTCGTACCTACCCGTTTCATAGCGTGCATCAGTCGTTTTATATAGGCCCAGCCGTTTTGCCATCGTCAAATGGAGGGAGAGCCATTTCACGCATTGGACTTTGGACATTGTGGCTATCCCCGCATGAAGCGCCGCGGCGTGGAGCAGACCTGCCGGTACTGGAGGCCGAGGAGGAAACCACAGGACCTATAAATTTCCAAATACAGACACTTCGACAAAAAGCCCCCGCGTCCCCGCGTTATAATCGCAGTATACCAAATTCTGGTATACTGCGATTTTTTTATAGATACCAAAGAGAACTGGGAGGGACAAGCTATGCCGGTAAGTTGTACGGCGGAGGATCGGGTGCTGCGGGTGACCATTACCGGGGAGGTGGACCACCACCGGGCCCGGGAGATGATGGACGTGCTGGACCGGGAGATCGACATGGAGCTGCCCCGCCGCCTGACGGTGGATCTGGGAGACGTGACCTTTATGGACAGCTCGGGGATCGCGGTGCTGCTGCGGGCCCACCGGCGGGTGGGGCTTCTGGGTGGGACCATGACGGTGCAGCACGTGCCGGATCAGGCGGGCAAGGTCCTGCGGGCCGCCGGGCTGGACCGGCTGATGAAATTTGAGTGATGCGGCGGGGCTGCCCCGCCGCACACGGACCAATAGGAGGCTATACATATGAGAAATCCGGTCAACAGCGCCACCGTGGAATTCCTGAGCCGTTCGGCCAATGAGGGCTTTGCCCGGACGACGGCGGCCTGCTTTGCCGCCCAGATGGACCCCACGCTGGATGAGGTCAACGACATCAAGACCGCCGTCAGCGAGGCGGTGACGAACTGCATCGTCCACGCCTACCCCAACGAACTGGGAAAAATCCGGATGAAGCTGCGCCTTTTCGAGGACAACACGCTGGAGGTGGTGGTCCAGGATTGGGGGGTGGGCATCGCCGACGTGGCTCAGGCCCGCACCCCTCTGTTCACCACCGGGAACGAGGAGCGCTCCGGCATGGGCTTCACCATCATGGAGAGCTTTATGGACGCCCTCAAGGTGAAGTCCGCCCCCGGAAAAGGCACCACCGTCACCCTGCGCCGCCGCATCTCCCGCCGCCTGGCGGCGGGCGGGCGGTGAGCCCATGAGCGCGCTGGAGGCTTCCTCCCTCCTGGAAGCCGCCCACAACGGGGACAACGAGGCCTGCGAGCGGATGCTGGAGGAGAACGCCGGACTCATCTGGTCCATCGTCCGGCGCTATTACGGCCGCGGCGTGGACCCGGAGGACCTGTATCAGTTGGGCTGCCTGGGCTTTCTCAAGGCGGTCCGGGGCTTCGACACGGCCTACGGCTGTCAGTTCTCCACCTATGCCGTGCCCAAGATCGCCGGGGAGATCCGACGCTTTCTCCGGGACGACGGGGCGGTGAAGGTCAGCCGGGGGGTAAAGGAGCGGGGCACCGCCATCCGGACCGCCCGGGACCGGCTGACTCACCTGCTGGGCCGGGAGCCCACCCTCTCCGAGCTCTCGGAGGAGACGGGGCTGGAGCCCGAGGAGATTGCCGCCGCCGAGGAGGCCAATCTGCCGGTGGCCTCCCTCCAGATGGAGACGGGGGACGGGGGCTTCACTCTGGAGTCCGTTCTGGGCACCGAGGGCATGGAGGAGGGGGTGGTGGAGAAGCTGGCCCTCCGGGGGGCCATCGAAAGCCTGCCTGACCGGGAAAAGCAGGTTATCTTCCTGCGGTACTACAAAAATCTCACCCAGGACAAGGCGGCCAAGGTGCTGGGGGTGAGCCAGGTACAGGTGTCCCGCATCGAGCGCAAGGCGATGGAACGCCTGCGCTCCATTCTGAGCGAGTAAATTTGGAACACAAGGATGGCTTTTTTCGTCCAAAGGGGGTATAATCGAAAGGATCATAAAACACAAGGGAGTGAAGACTCCGTGGAACATCCGGATACCCTCTATATCGTGGTCCCCTGCTACAATGAGGAGGAGGTCCTGCCCGAGACCGCCCGCCGCCTCCGGGCCAAGCTGGAGGCTCTGACGGCCGCCGGGCGGATCTCCGATCAGAGCCGGGTCCTCTTTGTCAACGACGGCTCCCGGGACCACACCTGGGCGGTGATCTCTGACCTGCATCGGCAGTGCCCGCTGTTCTCCGGCGCGGATCTGAGCCGCAACCGGGGTCACCAGAACGCTCTGCTGGCCGGACTGATGACCGCCAAGGACCGGGCCGACATGGTCATCTCCATGGACGCCGACCTCCAGGACGACATTGACGCGGTGGACGCCATGGTGGACAAGTACTACGAGGGGTGCGACGTGGTGTACGGCGTCCGTTCCTCCCGAAAGAGCGATTCCTTTTTCAAACGCTTCACCGCAGAGGGCTTTTACCGGGTGATGAACGCCCTGGGGGCCGAGACGGTGTTCAACCACGCTGACTATCGCCTGCTCTCCCGCCGGGCCCTGGAGGGGCTGGCGGCGTTCAAGGAAGTCAACCTGTTCCTTCGGGGGATCGTGCCCCTGGTGGGCTATCCCAGCGCCGCCGTGGAGTACGAGCGGGGCGAGCGGTTCGCCGGCGAGAGCAAGTATCCCCTCAAAAAGATGCTCTCCTTTGCCATGGAGGGCATCACCTCCCTGTCGGTGAAGCCCATCCGCTATATCACGGCCCTGGGCTTTCTCATCTTTTTCATCAGCATCCTGATGCTGATCTATTCCATCGTCCGCTGGGCCCACGGAGAAACCGTTCTGGGCTGGGCCAGCGTCATCTGCTCCGTCTGGGCCATCGGGGGATTGATCCTGCTGTCCCTGGGGGTCATTGGGGAGTATATCGGAAAAATCTACCTGGAGACCAAGGGTCGCCCCCGGTTCCTGATCCGGGAGGTGCTGGAGGACGAACATGGCCAGACTAATTGACAGCTCGATTCCCAAATTCCTGCTGGTGGGGGTGGGCAACACCCTGCTGTCCATGTTCCTCATGTTCCTTCTGGAGGGGCTGGGCTACTGGCCCTCCACCGCCATCGCCTATGTGGCCGGAGCGGTGATGAGCTTCTTCCTCAACCGGCACTTCACCTTCCACAGTCAGGAGAAGCTGGGCCGGTCGGCGGTAAAGTTCGCCGTCAACGTGGCGGTGTGCTATGTGGTGGGGTATGGGCTGGCCAAGGTGCTGGTGCCTATCCCCCAACAGCCCAACGCCGTACCCGTGATCTGGGTCGAGCGGCTCTCCAAGCTGGTGGGCATGGGGCTGTATACCGTGCTCAACTACTTTGGACAGCGGTTTTTTGCTTTCCGGAAGGGAACATAGGAGCAAAAAGGGACCGGCGAGCGCGCGCTCGTCAGTCCCCTTGCTTTTTATGGGCGCTCCGGTTTCAGCCCGCCCTCGGTGGCGGCCACCACGGCCGAGCAGGCGATGTCGCCGGTGATGTTGACGGTGGTGCGGGCCATGTCCAGGACGCGGTCGATGCCCGCCACCAGGGCTACCCCCTCCACGGGCAGGCCCACCGACTGGAGTACCATGGTGAGCATCACCACTCCCGCGCCGGGGACCCCGGCGGTGCCGACGGAGGCCAGCGTGCAGGTGAGCACGATGGTGACCTGCTGCCCCAGGTCCAGAGGGATGCCATAGGCGTTGGCGATAAAGAGGGCGCACACCCCCTGGTAGATGGCGGTGCCGTCCATGTTGATGGTGGCCCCCAGGGGCAGGACGAAGGAGCGCACCGGAGCGGGCACCCCCAGCCTGCGGGCGGCCTCCATGGAGAAGGGGAGGGTGCCCGCCGAGCTGGCGGAGGAGAAGGCGAATACCAGAGCGGGCAGGGCGGTCCGGAAGAAGGTCAGGGGGTTGACCCGGGCGATGCCCCCCACGGCGATGGAGTAGCCTACCAGCATGTGGAGTAGGCAGGCCCCGTATACCACCAGGATGACCCCCAGAAAGGCAAGCAGCACCCGGGGGCCCAGCTCGGCCACCACTGGGGCGATGAGGGCGAAGACGGCGACGGGGGCCAGCTTCATGATGAATCCGGTGAGGGCGTACATGGCCTCGGCCAGACTGTCGCACACCGCCAGCAGGGGCAAGCCTTTCTCTCCGATGAGCAGGATGGCCCCGCCCAGGCACAGGGCGAAAAAGATGATTTGGAGCATATTGCCCTCGGCCAGGGCGGCCACAGGATTGGTGGGGACGATATTCAGCAGGGTGTCGGCGACGCTGACCGTCGTCCCGGCGGCTCCGGCGGATTCTTGCGCCACCTGGCCCAGCCCCCGCCCCACCGGAAAGAGGTTGGCCGCCAGCAGACCCAGCGTGACGGCCAGCGCGGTGGTGCACAGGTAGAACAAAATGGTTTTTCCGCCGATGCGGCCCACCTTTTTGGCGTCTCCCAGGCCGCAGGTGCCCACGGTGATGGAGGCGAACACCAGAGGCACCACCACCATTTTGATGAGGTTGAGGAACAGAACGCCGAAGGGCTTGATATAGGTTCGGGCGACGTCCGGCGCGGCCTGCAGGGCCAGCCCGGCCAGGACGCCCAGGAGCAGGCCGATCAGAATCTGCACGGAAAGGGGCGGCTTATGTTTCATGGATATCCCTCCTGAATTAACAACAGCCAATAGGATATCATACTTCAAAACAAAAGAAAAGATACGAATTTTCTCCGGATTGTGATACACTGGAGGAAACGGAGGCGAGCGGTTTGGAATCTGTCCCGGCCAAGCATCTGCTGCACCGGACCAGGGATGGCTCCTGGTTCGGCACGGACTACACCATGAATCTGTACCGGGGCTGTTGCCACGGCTGTATCTACTGCGACAGCAGGAGCGACTGCTATCGGGTGGAGGACTTTGATACCGTGCGGGTCAAGGAGAACGCCCTGGCCGTCCTGCGGGACGACCTCCGGCGCAAGCTCCGCCCCGGTATTGTAGGCATGGGGGCCATGAGCGACCCCTACAACCCGTTTGAGCGGGAGCTCGAGCTCACCCGGAACGCGCTGTCCCTGCTGGACGCCTATGGCTTCGGGGTCACCCTGGCCACCAAGAGCGATCTGGTGGTCCGGGACATCGACCTGCTCCGGTTTATCCAGAGCCGCGCTCCGGTGCTGTGCAAGCTGACCCTCACCACGGCGGACGACGCTCTGGCCGCCAAGCTGGAGCCCCGGGCGCCCAGCCCGACCCGGCGGCTGGAGGCCGTGCGGGCGCTGTCCAGGGCGGGCATCCCGGTGTGTATCCTGCTGATGCCGGTGCTCCCCTTCGTCGAGGACACCGAGGAGAACGTCCTGGCGGTGACCGAGGCGGCGGCGGAGGCCGGGGCCCGGTACATCTACCCCGCCTTCGGCATGACCCAGCGGCAGGGCCAGCGGAGCTGGTATCTGGACCGGCTGGAGGCCGCTTTCCCCGGCCGGGGCCTGCGTGAGAAGCACGAAAAGCGCTATGGGGACCGGTATGTCTGCACCAGCCCCCGGGCCAGGCGGCTGTGGGAGGTGTTCTCCCGGCGGTGCGGCGAGCTGGGGCTTTTGTACGAGATGAGGCACATCACGGCCAACTACCAGCGGGGCTATGAGGACCGGCAGCTCAGTTTTTTGGATTGAAAGGAGCGGCAGCCATGCTGCTTTCCGCGGAACACATCACAAAAATATACGGGACCCGGGCCGTGCTGGACGGGGCGTCCCTCTATCTGGAGCGGGGACAGAAGCTGGGGGTCATCGGGCTGAACGGCAACGGCAAGTCCACCCTGCTGCGCATCCTGGCGGGGGCGGAGGAACCCGATGGGGGAACGGTGGCTCGGGACCCCAATGTGCGGCTGGAATATCTGCCCCAGAACCCGGCCTTCGACCCGGCGCGCACCGTGCTGGAGCAGGTCTTTGACCGCCTGTCCCCCGAGGCCCGGGAGCTTCAGGAGTACGAGGCCAAAAGTATCCTCACCCGCCTGGGCGTCACCAATTTTGAACAGCGGATGGGGGAACTCTCCGGCGGGCAGCGCAAGCGGACGGCCCTGGCCGCCGCGCTGGTCCACGACTGCGACGTGCTCATTCTGGACGAGCCCACCAACCACCTGGATGCCGAGATGGTGGCCTGGCTGGAGGAGCGGCTGCGCCAGTTCAAGGGGGCGCTGGTGATGGTCACCCACGACCGCTATTTCCTGGAGCGGGTGGTGGAGCGTATTGTGGAGGTAGAGCGGGGCAAACTCGCCTTTTACGAGGGGAGCTACGCCAGGTACCTGGAGGCCAAGGCCCAGCGGGAGGAGATGGAGGCGGCCAGCGAGCGCAAGCGTCAGTCCATCCTCCGGCGGGAGTACCAGTGGGTGATGCAGGGCCCCACCGCCCGAGGGACCAAGAGCCGGGAGCGGTTGGAGCGGTATGAGGCCCTGCGGGACCAGACGGGGCCGGAGAAGCGGGCCGAGCTGGAGCTGTCCGCCCTGTCCAGCCGCCTGGGGAAAAAGACCATTGAGCTCCGCGGGGTATCCAAGGAATTTGGGGGAAGGACCGTGCTGCGGGATTTCGACCTGATGCTGCTGCGGGACGACCGCATCGGGGTCGTGGGTCCCAACGGCAGCGGCAAGAGCACCCTGCTGAACCTCATCGCCGGGCGGCTGGCTCCCGACGCGGGAGAGGTGGTAACCGGAGAGACGGTGCGCATCGGCTATTTTGCTCAGGAGACCCCTCCCATGGCGGCGGACCGGCGGGTCATTGACTATGTGAAGGACATCGGCAACCGCATTGAGACCCCGGAGGGTTCCCTCACCGCCTCCCAGCTCCTGGAAAAGTTTCTCTTTCCAAAGGACGCCCAGTGGGCCCCCATCGACAGGCTTTCTGGCGGAGAGAAACGGCGGCTGTTCCTGCTGTCCATCCTGTGCGCCGCCCCCAACGTGCTGCTGCTGGATGAGCCTACCAACGACCTGGACATCCAGACCCTCACCATCCTGGAGGACTATCTGGAGACCTTCCCCGGGGCGGTCATCGCCGTGTCTCACGACCGCTATTTTCTCGATAAAATGGCCCGGCGGATCTTTGCCGTGGGAGAGGGCGGGGCGGTGCAGGGCTATACCGGGGGATATTCAGACTATCTGGCCGCCCGTGCAGAGGCGCAGCGGGAAAAGACGCCCCGGTCCAGCGGAGAGAAGCGGCCCCAGGAGAAGCCCACCGGCCCCCAAAAGCTGAAGTTCAGCTACAAGGAGCAGCGGGAGTATGGGACCATCGAAGCCGACATCGCCGCTCTAGAGGGAGAACTGGCCGCCGTTCGGGCGGAGCAGGAGGAGAAGGCCAGCGATTACGTGGCCCTGCAGGACCTTCAGGCGAGGCAGGAGGAGCTGGAGGCCCGGCTGGAGGAGAAGATGGAGCGGTGGCTCTACCTCACCGATTTGGCCGAGCGCATCGCCCATCCATGATTTTTCTAAATCCGGATTGAAAAAAGATTAAAAAAGCATGAATTTCCACGGGGACAACTTGCGCCCCGCTGAAAATACGTATACAATAGGGCCAGATTCCAAAAACATTAGAAGAATGCAACAGGAGGTTTTTGATATGATTTCTTTTGACGAACTGAAGAGCCGGGCACTGGACCTGACCCAGAGCGGCGTGGCCAAGGCCAAGGAGCTCACCGACGTGGCCAAGCTGAACATTGCAAACTCCACCGAGGAGGATAACATCCGCAAGGCCTATATTGAGCTGGGCAAGCTCTACTACGCCGAGCGGGGCATGGCGCCCGAGGGCGCTTACGCGGCGCTGTGTGAGAGAATTACCGCGTCCAAGCAGAAGATCGAGGAGAACCGCGCCAAGATCAGCGAGATCAAGGCGGCCAACGATGTCTCCGACGATGTGTGCGGCTGCGGCTGCTGCTCTGCGGAGACTGAGGTGGCGCCCGAGGAACCCGCGGCCCCCGTGGAGGACCCCAAGCCGGAAGAGCCCCGGCAGTAAGAAAAAACGCCCGGTCCGCTTAAGCGGACCGGGCGTTTTGGTCAGGTAGAGGAGGGGGAGGCGGAAACCTCTTCAGACAGCGCACCCGTTTTTCTCTGGGACAGCCACAGTCCGGCCAGGATCAGGGCGATGGCGGCCAGAGCCTGAAGGGTGACCGGCTCGTGGAGGATAAGGGCGGAGGCGAAGAGCGTGACCACCGGAGTCAGATAGATGTATACGTTGGTGGACACCGAGCCCAAAAGGGACAGAGCCTTATTCCACAGGACGAAGCAGATGGCAGAGGCCCCCACGCCCAGGTAGAGGACGTTGAAGAGCAGGTCGGGTGCGGCCAAATGGGCGGGGGACAGGTCGGGCCGGAGAAGGGCCAGCAGCGGGGCCGTAAAGACCAGGCCCCAAAAAAAGACCTTGCGGGTGACCTGGAGGTTGGTGCAGCCGGAGCTGCGAGTCAGCTCCACACAGACGCCGTAACAGCCCCAGCAGAAGGCGGCGCCCAGGGTGAGCAGGCTGCCCAGCGGGTTGAAGTCCAGGGTCTCGCCCCGGGCCAGGGAGATCAGGGTGATGCCGGTGAGGGCCAGGACAAAGCCGGCGAAGAAGGACCAGCGGGGCCGGGGCGCCCGGCGGCAGAGCCACAGCATCAGCGCCGAGAACATGGGGGCCGCCGAGATAATGATGCCCACAGTGGAGGCCAGGGTATAGGCCAGGGCGGTGTTCTCCAGAATGAAATAGAGGGTGAGGCCGGTGAGCCCGGCCGCCATAAAAGGGAGCTCCTCCCGCAGGCTTTTGGGCAGCAGCGGTTTCGGGTGAAGGAAGAACAGGATCACCCAGGCGATGACGAAGCGGTAGGTCATGATGGCCAGCGGGTCATACGCCCGCAGAAGCAGCTTGGTGGAGATAAAGGTGGTGCCCCACACGATGGTGACCAGCAGGGCGAAGGTATGTCCCAGGAGGCGGGAGCGGCTGTGCATGGCGTTCGAAGTCCTTTCCTCAGGTTTGGTCGGAGCGCGGGGGGTAGCGGCGCAGAAAGTCCTGGATGTGGGCGACCGAGTCGGCGCTGATGACGTGCTCGATGGCGCAGGCGTCTTCATAGGCCTGCTCCGGGTCCACCCCCATCACCTGGGTCAGTAGGCGCTGCAGAATGGTGTGCTTGTGGGAGAGCAGCTCAGCCAGACGGAGCCCCTGCTCCGTCAGCCGGATTTCCCGGTATTTTTCACTTTCCACCAGCCCCCGGGAGGCCAGCACATTCATGGCGTTGTTGGCGCTGGCCTTGGAGACCTCCAGCCGGGCGGCCACATCGCTGAGCCGGCAGCCGCCCTCGCCGCACAGATCATAAACAGTCTCCAGATAGTGCTCCATGGCGATGGTCAGATGTTCCATGGCGGGCCTCCTTGCAATAAGAAAAGTGCGCAGCGGCAGAGGCGCTGCGCACTTGCTATTATATTTCCTCTGCCTCGGATTTGCAAGAGGCTCAGACCACCCGACGGCCGTAGACGTAGACGTTGGCGTAGTGGCCGGAGGACAGGTCGTCGATCTGAACGGCGTAGCTGTTGGTAGAGGCATGGACGAACTGGCCGCTGCCGATGTAGATGCCCACATGGGAGACCGGCTTGCTGGTGCGGTATTTGAAGAACACCAGATCGCCGGGCTGCAGCTCATCCTTGCTGACGGACACGCCGTTGGAGAGCTGGTCGGTGGCGGTGCGGTTAAGGGTATAGCCGAACTGGCCATAGACATACTTGGTGAAGCCGGAACAGTCAAAGCCGCTGGTGCTGCTGCCGCCGTACACGTAAGGAGTTCCCAGGAAGTTCTGGGCGTAGGCGGCAATTTCCTCGCCCACCGAGGAGGCGGCTACGGTGGCGGCGGGAGTCTCGGAGGTGAGGGTTATGTAATCGCTGCTGACGTAGCCGCTGGTGCCGCCGTGGACTACCTTATACCAGCCGTCCTGTACGCCGGTGAGCTCCAGCACCGTGCCGCCGGAGACGCTGTTCAGTACGCTGCAGCCGGTGCCGGCGCCGGAGCGGATGTTGAGGGAGGATACATCGCTGTTGACCTTGCCATAGCCCAGCGCGGCATCCATGGAGGTGGAGACGGTCAGATATTCACCGGCCATATAGCCCTCCACGGCGTTGTAGCTGACCTTGTACCAGCCATCGCCGGCCTCTTCCAGCACTACCAGCTTGGCGTTGCTGGGGGCGGTGGCCAGGATGGCGCCGTCGGTGGCGGGGGTGTCCCGCAGGCGGAGGGCGTCGGCAGTGACGGTGCCGGCGCCCAGACAGGCGGCGGACGCGCCGATGGTACATAGAGCGGTAAGGGCGACGGTGAGCAGGCAGGTGCGCAGCAGCTTGCCGGGCATTATCATCGGTGAGGACCTCCCATTTTATCGTTTGTAGGCGGAGAAAATTATTTGTTGGCCAGAGCCCGGGCCAGCCACACGGCGGCCACGTCCATGGCGGCGTAAAGGTTGTCCTTCTCGGTCTTCTTGACCACCCGGTCGCGGCTCTTCAGGTCGGGGTCGGTGAGCTGGAGCTGGACCGAGACCTTGGTGGCCAGGGACAGGTCGTCGTCCACCTTTTTGTTGTCCATCACTTGGAGCATGATGATATATTTATCCGCCATGCTGCCGTAATAGATCAGGTTGTCCTTGCGGCGCAGGGGGTGTCCCTTGTAAACCAGGGGAAATTTCTGATCAGCCATATTGACCTCCAATATCCAAGATAAAACTGTAACCAAATTGTAACACATTGTTCCCGGCATGTCAAATTCTTTTCGGCGGATTTCCGGATATTTCTGGGATGGGGCCGGAGGCTTGCAGAACGGAGCGGAAATCGGTAAAATACAGGGGAAGGGGGCGGTTTCATGCGGGTGCTGCTGGTGCGGCCCAGAAGGCTCAACGCCATGACGGTATTTGGCGCGGTGGACTGTGAGCCGCTGGAGCTGGAATATCTGTCGGCGGCCTGCAAGGCCATGGGGGCGCAGCCGGTTCTCTATGACGGAATCCTGGAGCACCGCCCGTTCTCCCGGGTGGTAAGAGAGGTGCGGCCGGACTGGGTGGGGTTGACTGGCTATCTGACGCAGGAGCGGGAGATGGCGGAATATGTCCGACTGGCCAGGATGGCGGCCCCGGGCTGCCGGGTGGTGGTGGGCGGAGTGCATGCCCAGCTCAACTGGGACAGACTGCGCTGGGAGGGGGTGGATTTCATCCTGCGGGGTGAGTCCACTGCGGCCTTTCAGGCGCTGCTGTCCGGGGCCGACCCGGCGGGGATACCCGGCCTGTGCTGGAGAACGGGCGAGGGGTGGAGCGAGACGCCCTATATCCCCTGCGACATTGACGAGCTGCCCCTGCCCGACCGGAGCGGCTGGGCGGCGGGGGCGAAGTGGTTCCGCTATCTGGACTATCCGCGGGTGTCCACCTTAAAGACCGCCGTAGCCTGTCCCTATACCTGCGACTTCTGCTATGGCCGAAACCTCCACGGCGGACGGTATCAAGCCCGGCGGCTGGATCTGGTGCTGGATGAACTGGAGGCGATACCGGGAGAGCCTGTCTTTATCGTGGATTCGGACTTCCTGCTGGAGGAGGTGCGGACGGAGGCCTTCCTGCGGGGCCTGGAGGAGCGGGGCATCCGCAAACAGTTCATCTGTTACGCCCGGGCGGACTTCATCGCCGCCCACCCAGAGCTGACGGCCCGGCTGTGCCGGGCGGGCTTCCGATGTTTCCTGGTGGGCATCGAAGGGGTGCGGGACGACCGGCTGGAGGGCTGGAACAAGGGGACCAGCCGGGCGGTAAACGAAGCCTGCGTGACCATCCTCCACGCCAACGGGGCCGACTGCGCCGCTCTGCTGCTGGCCGACCCTGCGTTTGAGAAGGCGGACTTTCAGGCCCTGGCCCGCTGGGTGGCGGAGCATCCGGTTCGGTATGCCTCCGTTCAGATCCTCACCCCGATTCCGCCCACCCCCTTTTACCGGCGAAAGGAAGGGGAACTCACCAGCCGGGACCTGCGGCAGTGGGACCTGACCCACCTGGTGCTGCCTCCGGAACACATGAGCCGGAGGGCCTTTTTGGCCCGGTACCGGCTGCTGCTGGCGCGTCTGACTCTGTGTACCTGGCGGCGGGGGGCGTTCCGGTTCGTCACCCCTGCGTATTTGGGTCGGGTGCTGGTCCGCTGGTGGCGGAGACGGGGCGCTCTGCGGTAACTCATACCCCTCCGCGGGGTTGAAAAAGGTTAACAGACAAGCCAGAGGGCCTCGGAAAGCATTGCTTTCCGAGGCCCTCTGGCTTGTCCGGTCATTTTGGATGCGCCACTAGCGGAACGCCGCCAGTGCGGTGCGAAATTCGGTGCAGCCGAGTTCGCGCAGGGCAAATTTGCTTCGCCCAAGGAGATCAAATACAAAAGGGCTCCCGTGAGATGCAGGCGCCTCACGGGAATCGTGCGGGCGCCATGAAGGGATAAGGGTTACTTCTTTACCGCAATCCAAATCTCACAGGTGTAGTTCGGGTCCTGGGTATTGGCGGAAGGGTACACCTCCAGTTCCACGCCGTTGCCGTACGCGTAGCCGCTTTGGGGAAAGAACTCGGTGCAGATCTGCTGATAGGTCTTTTGGAACGCGTCGGGCATCTTGCCCTTGCAAGTAAAGACCGCATAGGTGTGAGCCGGGATTTCAATCACTTCCAGCCCCTTGTCCCTGAGCTCTGCTCCGTTGTAGGGTGCGCCGATGCCATAGGGAAACGCCGAGTCGTCCATCTCCCCGGAGAAGCAGATGCCCAGCATTCCGCCAATCTGCGGGAAATCGGCATATTTGCAGATCGCCTCCAGTGTGCCGTCTCGGCTGCACGCATCCCAAAAGGCCGAAATGTCGGCGGTGGCGGTGTCACCTTGGGGCTGCGTGACCTGCTTTTTCTTGCAGACGACCTTGAATGCGTCCCTCTTTTCAATCCTGTAATCCATGGTGTTGCCTCCTGTTAAAATCAGTTTGACGGACAGCCGGGAAAAGGATTTGACGCTCCCGCCCTGTCTTGCCTCGGTGGGGCTGATGTGGTGGAACCGGGCAAAGGCTCTGGAAAAGCTCTCAGGCGTGTCGTAACCGTATTTCATAGCAATATCGATGACCTTGCCGCCGGTCTGCTGCAAGTCGCAGGCCGCCAGCGTCAGCCGCCGCATGCGGATGTAATCGCCCAGTGTAAGGCCCAAAAGCATGCCGAACATTCTCTGAAAGTGAAAGGAGGAGGAGCAGGCCTGCTTCGCCACTTCCTTGTAGTCGATCTCTTCCGTCAAATGCGCTTCGGTGTAATCCAGCGCCCGCTGGATTCCTGTGATCCAATCCATAGGACCCCTTCCTTCCGTCTGAACTGATTATCGCACATCTGAGCCGTGAAAGCCTGACATCCTGTGCGTTCTGCTGTCAGGATAGCCGTCTCTCCATTTGATGTGTTTCTATTGCCAGGGCCCTCCGCAAAAACAAATAATTTATATAATTTATGGAAATCAAGCGCGGAAAGCAATTGTAGGAAAAGAAGCGCACATCTCTGCCTTTTATGGAGACGTGCGCTTTCTTCATCGCTTGGGTGTTATTTTAACACAGGCCGACATGATCCGCCAACTTTACCCAAAGGCAATTACATCATGCGCACACCAATGTCGATGCGCTTCCCGGGTGAGCCGGAGCGATTTATTTTCTGGCTTGTGTCCGTGCGAGTACCCATCCCATATGAAGCCCGCAATCGGGTAAAATACTGTCATTACTGCGACTGGAGGATTTTCCATGGACAACTACCAACTGACGCAAGACCAGATTACGGCCTACGGAGTGTGTCTGCGTACGGAAGAGCACGCCCCCAGCACCATCGAGAAATATTTGCGGGACACGCGGGCTTTTGCCGTGTGGCTGGAGGGCCGCCCGGTGACAAGGGAATTAGCGGCGGAGTGGAGAGACCGTTTGCTATCCAGCGGCCACAAGCCCAGTACCGTTAACTCCATGCTGGCCGCCGTCAACGGCCTGTTCCGCTTTTTGGGCTGGGGCATCCGGGTAAAATTTCTGAAGGTTCAGCGCCGGCTGTTCCGGGACCAGTCCCGGGAGCTGACCCGGGGTGAATACGACCTGCTGGTGAACACGGCCCGGGCCGCTGGAAAGGAGCGCCTTGCCCTGCTGATGGAGGCCGTCTGCGCCACCGGCGTGCGGGTGAGCGAGGTGAAGTATCTCACGGTGGAAGCTGCCCAGTGTGGCCGGGCGGAGATTGCCTTAAAGGGCAAGATACGGATGATTCTGTTGCCCAATAAGCTGTGCCGCAAACTCTTGAAATACGCCAGGAAACAGAAAATCGCCTCCGGCGAGATTTTTCTCACCAGAAGCGGGAGGAGCCTTTCACGGCGGCAGATATGGGCGGAGATGAAGCAGCTTTGTAAGGCGACGGGTGTAGCTTCGGAGAAAGTCTATCCCCACAATTTGAGGCATCTGTTTGCCCGGACATTTTACCAGGCCTGCAAGGACATCGCGCGTCTAGCCGACGTGCTGGGCCATTCCAGCATCGAGACTACCCGCATCTATCTTGTGACCACTGGAGCCGAGCAGGTCAGACAACTGGACCGCCTGGGACTTGTCTCATAGACAAAATCAACATTTTGCCTTGAAGCTATCGGCACTCCGGCCCCTTCAGCTACATATAGCATGGTTATTGTACTACGCAATCCTATGATTATCAAGGGGGATTGACACTTTTGGGCACAAAAACTCAAGCCGCTGAAACCTCGATTTTGCGGCTTGGTCTTTTTGCGCCCTTTTGCTGCTGCAATGAACCCTTGAATTCCTTATTTTTCCGTTTTTGGGCTTGCCGAAGTAAAAAAGCAGTGTATACCTGTATGCGAAATGTTGATTTTGTGATGTGGAGGTGATGTTGGTATGGATGCAAACATGTCCCTGTTGGATGCAATGGCGGTCCAGGCCGGGTGTGAGTTTCTGTCTGATCTGCGGTACATCGATGACCTTCAGCGGCTCCGGCTGGCCCGGGCACTGGAGAAGGTCAGTCCGCAGTCCGGGACGCTGTTCGAGTGGAACGACGCCCTGGAATATCTGACAGGTGAACCGCACCAACCGACCCCGGAGGCTGCAAAAGAACGGCTGATGTGCTCACTGGCCGCGCCCCGGACCAAGGGGTGGCAAGAAGAAAAAGGAGGAATTTGTACATGAAACGGCGACTAATAGCAAGTTTGTTGGCCGTGTGCCTGGTGGCGGGCCTGCTGCCCACCGTGGCGCTGGCCGCGGAGCCCTGCACGGCCACGGTGGGATGTACGCGGGAGGCCGGTCATGAGGGCGATTGCGTTCTTCCCTTTGCGAACAATGATGCTGGCGAAGCAGGTGATGAAGTGGACGGGGAACCCGCCTCGGCTAATGATGAGACCAGCGGCATTAACACAGACACAAATAATGTGCCTGCCCCGATGGACGATGCGGATAGCAACGCCTATTATGAAACAATTGATGTGATTGACCCGGTTGATATCACGGCGGTGGAGAGTGTGGGGGAACAGCCCGTTAAGATCGGTGAGACCGGCTATTCGACCCTCGCGGATGCCGTCAATGCTGCCGGAACTAATGGAGTTGGCACTGACATCATCACCCTGACTGCCGACATCACCCTGACCGGCTCCATTATCGTACCCGAGAAGGCAACGTTCACTATCAAAGGCGAAGGCCACACGATTCAGTTCCCCGCCGGCGGCGTGTTCAAGCAGATTGACAAGAACAACCTGGAGGGCGTGACCGATGTTAATCTGACCTTTGAGAATGTCAACTTTGAGAACACCGCAGGCGAAAAGAACGGCTACGCCGTGATCACAGGCTTTGACGCCAGCGGCGTGATCCTTAACTTTACCGGCTGTACCTTCACAAACATGTGGGACGCTGTTTACAGCAATGTTATCTCCGACACGAATGTAAGGCAGAATGTTGTGAACATCACGGATTGCACCTTCTCCAACACTGCATGGGTCTACGGCCTTGATGACGGCTGCAATGCCGCATACGATCCGGCAGCGATCCGAAACAAGATCACCTACAACATTACCCCTGCAACGACGACCGGCACCGAAGGCGTTGGCGAGCGGTTTGCAACAGCCTCCATCACCACCGATGGTGTTGAGCGCGGTTACGCCACCCTGGCCGCCGCTGTGGCAGCGGTTGAAGACGGCGGAACGATTATTTTGCTGACGAATGCCAGCGGCAGTGGTATTGGCACTTTTCTAAATACAGCGAACGGCGCCAAAACTGCGGTGAAGGACTTTACCATCAATTTTGACAACCATACATACACCTGCACCGGCCCGGCGGTAGGTTCCATGGGCACCCAGAGCCAAGCCTTCCACCTGGAGTGGAAAGGGACTGGAAATGAAAATGCGAAGGTAACCTTGAAAAACGGCACGATTTCTTCGACAGCCGATTCCGGTGTGCGGATGCTCGTCCAAAATTACTGCGATTTGACACTGGACAATATGACGTTGGACGGTACCAATATCGGACGCGGACAATATACCCTTTCCAATAACTGCGGCAATGTGACGATTCAGAACTGTGAAATCATTGCTCCTGAGAATGGTTTTGCTTTTGATTCCTGCGACTATGCCAACTATACCGGCGTGTCGGTCACAGTCAAAGGGGAAAGTGAGATTCTCGGTAAGATTGAACGGACCAACCCCAATGGTGGGGAAAACAATGCACGTATTTCCGTCCAGAGTGGTACCTTCTCCGATGTAAGCGCACTGAATTATCTGGCTGCTGGCGCTGATGTAGCGGTGGAGCTGGGAGAGAGCGCAACACAATCTACGACCATTCCTGCCGACGCCACTGTGGCGCTGGACCTGAACGGCAAGACTCTCACCAATGAAGACGGCAAACATACCATTATCAACAATGGCACCCTGACCATTACCGGCGAGGGCACCGTGGACAATGTGAGCCACGGCAAGGGCGCTCTGGTGAACTACGGCACTGCGGTACTTAACGGCGGCATTTTCAAAAGAAGCGCTGAGACGGGCGTGGATGCTGCGACCAGCGGCGGGAACTCCTGGTACACCATTGATAACCAGGGCGTCATGACCATCAACAAAGGGGTCACCGTAGAGAACAGCGGCAAATTCTCCAGCATGATCCGCAATCTCGGCACGCAGGCTGGAGAGGGCGTGACTGCCGGCGTGTTGACCATTGAGGGCGGTTCCTTCACCGGCGGCCTGAACAATGTCAAGAACGACGACTACAGCACGCTGACGGTCACCGGCGGCACCTTTCAAACCGGCGCCCAGGCCAATATTATGAACTGGAATGTGGCCGAGATCAATGACGGTACGTTTACCAGCACAGCCGAGGAGGCTGTATGGAACGGCGTGTTGGAATCCGCCGGCAAGGGTCAACTGACCATCAAAGGCGGTACCTTTACAGGCGTTGAGCCCTATGGTGCGGTTGTGAACAGCGAGAAATATCCGGGCGGTACCATTCTCATCACCGACGGTTACTTCTCCCACAAGCCCGACAAGAGCTATATCGCAGAGGGCAAGGACGCCGTCGTCAGTGATAAGGCCGGCTATTACACGATTGGCGTATCCGAGGTCGATGTGGAAACCGCTGTCTCCGCCGGCGAACCAAATGTGAGTGTCCCCGATGGCACAGGCATCACTACCGATCAGGTGGCGACTGCCGCGAAGAGTGAAGCGACCACAAATACTCTGGCCGCAGCCGCAAGTGCCCTCGCCAACGATTCCTCGATTGTCGGCACTGAGGACGCGGCAAAGACCGCACTTGGCGACCTTGCAGATGACAGTGCCACCATTACGGTTGTGGTCCAGCCCTATCTGGACGTTGCCGTTGAGAAAATTGAGACGGCTGAGGACGGCTCCAAGACTATGACGTTGGAGATCGCGGCGAAGTACCATGTTGTCGCCACCACCGATCCCGACCATATCAAAACGGAGAGCGGTGAGGGCCAAAACGCCGTGGTCCTCAAGGAAGCGCAGACCCTGAATGTCACGACCCCGATCCAGATCACGGTCCCCCTTGCATCCAGCTTTGCTGATGGCGATGCGCAGTTCTATGTCCGGCACATCAAGAGCAGCACGAGGACCTATGTGTACAGCGCCACGAGGAACAATGACAGCACAATTACCTTCACCAATCCCAACGGTTTCAGCACCTTTGTGGTGACCACACAGGCCCCCGCCGCCAAGATCGGCGAGATTGGCTATACCACGCTCCAGGCCGCTGTGGACGCCGTGCAGAACGGCGAGACGATTACCCTGGTGAAGGACAACAGCGAGGCCGTGACGGTCGGCCGCACGGTGACCTTTACCCTTGACAAGGCTGGGAAAATCTTTAGCGGCACTGTGAAGGGCGCCAGCGCCCGCACGACGGTCCAGGAGGAGAACGGCATCTACACCTGCGTTTACAGCGCTCCCTCCGGCGGTGGTGGTTCTTCCACTACTACTTATGCCGTCTCCACGCCTTCCGGTGTGAAGCATGGCTCCGTTTCCGTCAGCCACAAAAATGCATCCAAGGGCACCGCGGTAACGATTACTGTCAAGCCGGATTCCGGCTATGAGTTGGATGACCTTACCGTCACCGACCAAAGCGGCGACGCCGTGAAGCTGACCAAGAAAAGCGATACCCAGTACACCTTTACCATGCCCGCCTCCAAAGTGGAGATCACAGTGAGCTTTGTGGAAGAGCCCGCCTTGACCACGCTGCCCTTCCTGGACGTGCAGACGGGCGACTGGTTCTATGACGCCGTGATGTTCGTATATGGCGAGGGCATGATGAACGGTACCAGCAGCACCACGTTCAGTCCCGATGCGACCACGACCCGGGGTATGATCGTGACCATTCTCCATCGGCTCGCGGGGTCGCCTGCGAGCCGGGAGAGCGCAGATTTCCTGGATGTGCCTGCCGGTCAGTATTATTCCGAGGCTGTTGCCTGGGCGTCTGAAAACGGGATTGTGAATGGTTATGACGACGGGAACTTCGGCCCGGACGACACCATTACCCGAGAGCAGATGGCGGCCATTCTGTATCGCTATGCCGGATTCCAGGGCTATGACATGAGCGCAAAGGCTGACCTGTCTGGTTTCTCCGACGCTGGGACGGTCAGCGGCTATGCACAGGAGGCCATCCGGTGGGCCAACGCCGCGGGCCTTGTCAGAGGCACCAGCACTACCACGATTTCTCCCAAGGCTGGGGCAACACGGGCCCAAGTTGCGGCCATCCTCATGCGCTTTTGTGAAAACGTCGTGAAATAATCCCCCGATCCCGTTTCCCGCCTATCGCGGGAGGGGGGCCTCCCGGCCCCCCTTTCTCCAAGCCCTCCAATCCTTTGGAGGGCTTGGAGAAAGAATGGCAAGGGACTCATTTGAACATGGGATGTTTGTCAGTGGGCCCTGTAAAACAGCCGGCCCTGAAAAAGGTGGGTTGCAGATGAAAGAAGAGTGTATTTTGGTGGCCGATCGTTTGGAACCCCGCTATATTGCAGAGGACGAAATATCCCGTGACGGTGGCCAATGGCCCGAGTATTGCCGCACACTGGTCGTCTGTGTGGACAGCTTTGAAAACGGCTTGGCGGAAGGGTGGCTGCACAGTTTCTGCCTGCCTGCGCCACGTCCCTTCCACAGCCTGGATCAATTATTGTTCTCGATGGAGGAAGTGCTGAATGAGAGCAGACTGGCCGAGCCGTGGAATATCACACGTACCTTGAGCGGCCGGAGGGCCCGAAAGCGCAAAAAGGGGCCCCTTCCGGAGGTGTCCCGCGGCTCTGCTCCAGTCGCTGCCTGGGATTTCCATGCTCTGCGGCCAAGGCGAGGAAAACTGGCGAGTTTTTATCTGCGGGTGTATTCCAGACAGAATGCTTCCATGCAAGGCATACTAATCCGAGCGGGAGACAGGGATAGCGCCACGGCCTTCCGCAGCGCCCTGGAGCTGATCCACATATTCCGCAGGGCTTTGGATCATAGCGAAAAAGGCGTAATCCCGATGGAACCGCACATCTTTCCAGAGGGCGGCAAGCGGTCTGACGAACGAGTGCGCCGAAAAACCAGGGAGCAATGACGATGAAAATCCTGTCCTATGAGTTCAACATGAGCACCGCTTGGGTGGAGCTGCGGTTGGCAGATGGAGCAGATGGAGCGGAATTGAGTCTGGATTTCGGCACGCAGATATGGTAGGATTAAAAACACCCATACGGAAGATATAGGAGGTACTGCAATGAGGCAGGACATGATCGTTATTTTGGACCTGGGCAGTGAGGAGAATCCGCGTCTGGCCCGCGAGATCCGCGCGCTGGGGGTCTACAGTGAGATCCATCCCCACGACATCACGCTGGAGGAGCTCAAGGCGCTTCCCAATGTAAAAGGCATCATCCTGAACGGCGGGGCCAACCGGATCGTGAACGGAGTGGAGATCGACGCGGCCAAGGAGATCTATAATTATGAGGTGCCGGTCCTTCTGGCCGACCACAAGGGGGACGCCCCCTGGCCGGACGACGGGGAGATGCGCAGAGAGGCGCTGTCTAATTTTGTCTTTGGACTCTGCGGCGCCCAGCCCAACTGGAATATGGAGAATTTTATCGCCGATCAGGTAGAGCTGATCCGCCGGCAAGTGGGGGAACGGAAGGTGCTGTTAGCGCTGTCCGGCGGAGTGGACTCGTCGGTGGTGGCGGCCCTGCTCATCAAGGCCATCGGCAAGCAGCTCACCTGCGTCCATGTGAACCATGGCCTTCTGCGCAAAGGGGAGCCGGAGCAGGTGGTGCGGGTGTTCCGGGACGAGATGGACGCCAACCTCATCTATGTGGACGCCGTGGACCGCTTTCTGGACAAGCTGGCGGGTGTGGCTGATCCGGAGACCAAGCGAAAGGTCATCGGCGCGGAGTTTATCCGGGTTTTTGAGGAAGAGGCACGCAAGCTCTCGGGCATCGAGTTCCTGGCCCAGGGGACCATTTATCCCGACATCATCGAGTCAGGTACCAAGACGGTCAAGGCGGTCAAATCCCACCACAACGTGGGGGGGCTGCCCGAGGACCTTGGCTTTGCGCTGGTAGAGCCGCTGAAGATGCTCTTCAAGGATGAGGTCCGCGCCTGCGGCAAGGCACTGGGGCTGCCTGATTCCATGGTCTACCGCCAGCCGTTCCCTGGCCCCGGACTGGGTGTCCGCTGCTTGGGCGCCATCACCCGTGACCGTCTGAAAGCCGTCCGGGAGTCCGACGCCATTCTTCGGGAGGAGTTTGCCAAGAACGGTCTGGAGGGCAAGGTGTGGCAGTACTTTACCGCCATCCCCGACATCAAGTCTGTGGGCGTCCGCGACAACAAGCGCGCCGACGAGTGGTGCGTTATCCTCCGTGCCGTCAACACCGTGGACGCCATGACCGCCACGGTGGAGAACGTCCCCTTTGACCTGCTCCAGCACATCACCAAGCGCATCACGAAGGAGGTTAAGGGCGTCAACCGGGTCTTGTTTGACCTGACACCCAAGCCCACCGGCACCATTGAGTGGGAATAACAATAGGTTTTCTGAACTTGCTAAATTAGTTTAGAAATCAGAAGAAAACAAGAGAAAAGCCACGAAACACGGAAGAAATTGTTCTGTGTTTCGTGGTTCTTTTTTGTTGCCGTACTATAATCGTACTATTCACAAGAAATAGCCTTGAACTTTTAGACCCGCTGGGCGTTGCTGAGAGCGGAATGGACTTCTTCAATCAAGGCGCTCACTTCTGAATGCTTATTCGGGTAAAGGTGGCTATATGTCTGAAGCGTGGTTTCTATGTTCTCATGCCCCAGCCGGTCAGCAATCAACAATGGGGAAAAACCTTTTTCGATCAGGAAGGAAGCGTGGGAGTGCCGCAGATCATGAACTCGAATTCGCTTCACGCCTGATGATTTACACCCCCTGATCATTTCATGGAGTAGATAGCTTTTGGTTTGTCCAAAAAGCCGCCCGGACGGATCAGTAACATAAATGCAAGTGGAATACCGCTGTACCATATCGGACAGAAACGGCGGCAAGGTAATGATTCGTTTGCTCTTTGGGGTTTTGGGTGGAAGGATCAAATCTTCCTTTTGGTGTCTGGCATAGTTTTTGGAAATACTCACTGTATGGGCTTCAAAATCAAAATCATCCGCAGTTAAAGCCAACAGTTCACCGGATCGCATTCCCGTCCAAAATAGCAGATTAAAGATCACAACGGAAGGCGGCTTGTTAGATACGGCTTGAATAAATCGGTTAAATTCTTCTACCGTCCAAATCTCCATTTCATCAGCGTGTTTTTTCCCCATGCTACCGGCAAGTCGGCAAGGGTTGTTTTCCAACCGGTAATACTTCACAGCAAAATTGAAAATTGCGCTGGCCTGATTATTTACCGTTTTTAGATAGGTTTGGGAATAACCCTTGGGATCAGCTAAAAGTTCGTTTTGCCACTTTCTGATTGTGGCCGGGGTAATGGTGTTGATTGGCATATCCCGGAAGAAAGGAAGAAGTTTGGTGTCAATCAGAAATTGCTTGTTGGAATAGGTGGTGGGCTTCAGACGGTGCTTGCAATCTTCCATGTAAAGTTCCACCAGAGAGCCAAAGGACATATCACAGGAAGCATGGGCCTTGGATAAGAATTCCCGTTCAAATTCTTGGGCTTCCTTCTTTGTCTTAAAGCCTTCCTTCTTCTTCTGCTTCCGGTTCCCCGTCCAATCGGTATAGTAGAACTTGCAGAACCATGAACCGGCTTTTTCATTCTTATAAACCGGCATATAATCACCTGTCCTTTCTGTGAAGAAAAAACAGGGGTTCAGCTTAATCAGAATGATGATAAATAGAAGGCTTATCTTTGAACTGTTGGAAACGAAAACGAATGAAATTGAGTATTTCATCTTCAATTCTACCCAGTTCGTCAGGACTTATAGCATCATGATTGATTTCAAAGGTTTCAGTTCCATAATCGCTTAGAAGCAGTTCATGAATTGCAGTACGAACCTTTTCTACGGGCCTTTCAAGCAACCGTGCAACTTCTTCATCAACCCGTTTAGCAATGGGGGATATTTTTTCAAAATCAATGCTGGTTAGAAGTTGATAAGGTTCTACCTCTAACACGGTTGCCAGCTTTTGTATGGTTTCCAAAGAAGGGTTTAACTGTTCTCCGCTCTCGAGCTTGGAAACCATGCTGAAACTAACCTTTGACTTGTCAGCTAATTCCCGTTGGGTAAGCCTTTTTTCTTTTCTGATCCGCTTCAGATTGTCTTTCACTGCCATTGGATCACCTCTAAATATTATTATACCATTGGTAGTGAAAAATTCAAACCCCCGCTTCTCTTTTTTCCATTATACGATTGACTTATACCATTGTCAATGGTATAATAAGAAAAAATTCCATTGCAAATGGGAATATCGGGAGGTGTGATATTTGAACAAGCAACTAAAAATGGCCCGTATAGATGCAGAGTTAACACAAAAGCAACTTGCGGAGCGAGTAGGCGTAACCAATAAATATCTTTCACAGTTGGAGTGTGGAGTTTCACGCAATCCTTCAAAACAGGTGATGGAGCGAATTGCAAAGGAATTGAACAAGACTGTGCAAGAACTGTTTTTCAATGAGTAAAGAAGGTGATAATCAGTGATTGATGGTATTTGCAGAGCCAACAACAAACACCCTTCAGAGGATGAAAAGAACCGTGTGTATTTCAGCCCTGATGAAAAAATCAGCGGTTACAATGGTGATTTGTGTGCCCGTCTGAAAGCTGGTTTTCTGAAGTTGGATATTGATGATTTCGACCACCGTACCGGCGAACTGGACGAGCCTATCAAGGGAAATCCAAGAAGTGAAGCTGTATTGGCTTGGCTGAATTCTAAGGGCATTCGCTATAATCTGATGATTACGGAACATGGAAAGCACTTTTATTTCAGAGTTCCGCAAAATTACCCCCATGAAACCAATAAAATCAACTGGTATTCTGCATTGGGAATTAAAGTTGAAGTCAAATTGGGCGGTGGGCAATCCAAAGAACACATCCCATTCAAAGTGGGGGGCGTTCTCCGAAAGTGGGCCGCTGGTGATATGCTGAATGAAGCCATTGATGAATTGCCGGTTGAATTGTGGCCTTTGCAGAAGTCTAAAAACCGGCCATTTGATTTTACAACCCTATCGGATGCCCGGAACAATGGTTTTTCTGAATATGCGTTCGCTTTGGCTTGGAAAGGTTACACCATTGAACAAATTCAAAGCACAATTCAGGCTATCAATGATTTTGTGCTGGAAACCGGCCTTCGTTGTAGTGAAATTGATACCATTCTTCGGGAAGAAACCTTGGAGAAGTTGCGGAACATCATTAACCAGAAGGAAGAAAAGAACCTGTCCCCTGTGGCTGTTGCCAATGAACTTCTGGAACAGCACCATTTGATTTATCTGAATGGCAATCTTTATGCCTATCAAAATGGGGTATATAAGCCATTCGGCAAGGATCAAATCAACGCATATATCAGCAAGCACTATCCTTTCGCCAAAATCCGCTTTCGGCAAGAAGTGGCCGAACAAATCAAGGGAGCCGCTTACATTGACCAAGCGGAAGAAAGCCCCATGATCAATGTGAGAAATGGCATGTTGGAAATTGCGGATGATGGTACAATAACGCTTCACCCCCACAACCCTGATATTATCAGCTTCCGACAGTTTCATGCAGACTATGACCCTTCAGCGGTTTGCCCTGTGCTTGACAAAGCCCTTGAAAATGCGTTTAGCAAAAGTTCAGAACAGATTGAACTATTCGACCAGATCATGGGTTATCTTATGATGAACCACACACGGTATCAGAAGTGCTTCTTTTGGGTGGGGCTTCCATCTTCGGCTAAAAGTACGCTTTCTACGATGGTTCGCCGGTTCTGCGGGGAAGAAAATGTTTCTTCCGTGGAATTGGAAGATTTGGGGAATCGGTTCGGATTGGCTGGCCTTGTGAACAAAACACTGAACATTGTACCGGATATTAAGAAAACGAAATTGTTTGCTTCCGGTCTGTTTAAGGCCCTTGTGGGTGGCGATGCCGTTCATGTGGAACAAAAATACCGGGAATCGTTTGATTATGTTTTCACCGGGAAAATGATTTTTGGTATGAACCTGTTCCCGGACTTTTCAGCAGACTTTGAAGGTATCGAACGGCGGCTTGTGATTTTGAAGTTTGAACGGGTTTACAAGCGGACGGATCCCGATTATAACCCCGCCATTGACGATGATCTTTCTACTGATGAAGCTATGAGCGCACTTCTAAACCGGGCCATTTCTGGTTATAAGAGCCTGACCCAAAACAAAGGATTTATTGAAACCCGGAAAAGCAAACAGCAGATGGCCGCTTTTGTGTCGGAAAATGATTCCGTTGTTGCGTGGGTGGAAAGCCTTGATGATGTCGGCATTTTGGAGCGGGAGCCGATAAGCGGCCCGGAAGGGCTTTATAAAGCGTATGAAATCTATTGTAACGCCAGCGGAGAAAGGGCAAAGGATCAAAAGGATTTCACCCGGATTATTAAAACCCGCTATGGATATGAGAGCTATATCAAACGCATAGAGGGTAAACGGATGCCCATGTTTCGGAAAAAAATAACTGTCTGCCTGTCCTTCTGAAATCCCATTTTACAACCTTGTATATAGGGAAAATATTTTTCTAAAAAGTTTTTTGATAGGAAAAAAGTATATAAAATACTACTTTGAGAAGGACAGACGGACAGGCCGAAAGGAGAGGATACCCATTGACGATAAGTGAATTTAGGCAGTATGCAAAGAAATGGGGTAAAGGTCAAGACCCGGTAAAGCTGTTGTTACCCTTGGATCAGTTGGAATTGCTACCGGCCAATAAAAAGCGGAAAACCCATGCCGTGGATCATCGTTCCTTTTTGGATTCGGAAGGATGCTGGAACATATACCCAATAGCGATTGATTCATTTCATGTTTACATCGTTTGCCCTTATTGCCAACAAATCCATATTCACGGAAACGACAAAGGCCATTATGAAGGCCCACGATGCCCACATTGTTTTACACCCAACATTAAGAACTATGTGATCCTGAAGCACAATGACAGAAGAAAAAAGCCCCCTTGCGTCACCGTCTGCAAACTCTGACACAAGGGAGCCGAAACCACCAACCCAAAAGGGCGGCTTGTGGATAGTATAACACATGATCCGCCCGGAAATCAAGAAAGGACGGAATTACATATGAAAAATCTGATCGAAACCGCCAAGGCCACCAAGGTTCCTGAGAAGTACGAACTTCGGGAAAGGGATTTGGAAGCCATTTACAATGGAGCCCATGGGGATGTGTTCAGGATGATTTCTTGGGCGTTCAAGATTGGCTTCCATCAAGGGCAGAAGGCTGGTGATCGCTGATGTCGGTCAAAGTCAAAATCAGCTACACCCCGGACGAGGAAGCGAAAATACCCCGGCTTGAAGCCCTTCTGAAGTCGCTTTTGCCCCGTCATAAGGTCAAGAAAAGCACAGGTACACCCCCCTATAATCATCTGTATTTCATACCTACGAAAAGCGAAAAACACACGAAATAGGTGATTTTCCTTGACCTACACCCCCATATATGGTATAATCTTAATATAGTACCCCACCCCCTTACCGGGTGGAAGCTGTGAGAAAACGGCGTGGGAATCGTTCTTTTTGGGACGGTTCCCACGCTTTTTCTATATTTAGCCTACTTCGGGCGTTAAACGGAGGTATGAAAGATGGATGAAATCAAGGCCACTATGAACAACAATCAGAACCCGGATGGAGCCGGGGCAAAAACCTTCAGTCAGGACGATGTGAACCGCATTGTGGGTGAACGCCTTGCCAAAGAGAAGGCAAAGGGGGAAGCCGCTCTTGCTGAAAGGGAACAGCAGTTGGCCCAGCGTGAATTGCTGTTGACCGCAAAAGAGAAGATCAGTGAAATGGGCCTTCCCGCTGAACTGGTGGACGCTCTGAATGTGTCCAGCCCTAAAGCATTGGAAAAGGCCCTGTCCATCGTGAAAACGGTTATGGACAAACACAAAGCGGAAGCCCACCCTATCAAGTTCAGCGGGGCTAAACCGGCTGAAAGTCTGTCCCGTGCAAAAAATACCGGTGACAGTTCACTTAGAAAGGCTATGGGGCTTCCCGAATAAGAAAGGAAGTGCCATAAATGGCTAATACTGTTAATCTTGTTACTACATTCCTTCCGCTGGTGGATGAAAAGTTTACCACGGAATCCCGCAAATCCCTGTTGACCAACAATGACTTTGATTGGACTGGGGCGCATTCCATCAAGGTTTATAAGGTCAGCACTTCGGCCATGAACGACTATGACCGCCCCGGTGCAAACACCGCCACAAATTGGAGCAGGTTTGGCCCCGTGGCCGGTCTGGATGCCACTACAGAGGAAATGACCCTGAAGAAGGATCGTTCCTTCACCTTCGCCATTGACAAGCTGGACACGGACGAAACCGCAGGACAGCTTCAGGCCGCTGGTGCATTGGCCCGTCAGCTTCGGGAAGTGGTGATCCCGGAGGTGGACACTTACACCTATGGCGTGATGTGTGCCGGTGCTGGCACCAAACCCGCCGCTATTGCCCTTACCGCTGAAAACATCTGTGGTGAGATTTTCAAGGCAAATACCGCCCTTGATAATGCCGAGGTTCCAGAAACCGGGCGTATTATCGTGGTAACGCCTGATACTTACCTTCTGATGAAGCAGTCCAAGGATATTTTCTTGGAAACTGATGTGGCGGAAAATATGCGGCTTCGGGGCGTGATCGCCCAGCTTGACGGGGCGCAGATCATCAAGGTTCCCGCCAACCGCCTTCCCTCTGACTTTGGCTTTATGATTGCCCATCCTGTGGCAACCGTGGCCCCTACCAAGTTGGAGGATTACCGAGTACACCAAGACCCGCCCGGCATTTCCGGTGATCTGGTGGAAGGCCGTATCTGTTACGATGCCTTTGTTCTGGAAAACAAGGCAAAGGCAATCTACTATCAGGCCGTTACCGAGGGCTAATATCTGATGCGGGGCGTGTGGGCGTGGCCTATGCGCCCCGTATTTGACTTGTGGGAGGTTTTTATGGATCGGATAGACCGACTGATTATTAAAGCGAAAAAGGCCGCACAAGCCAAATCTGAGCGGTTTATTATGGGTTCTGTGACCTATGCCCCAGATAGGGGCCAATACCGGGCCTGTGGCCACCTGTGGAGCGGCAAGAAGGGCGCTGGATGTCGGTATATAGTTTCATGGCATGATTCCCCGGATGCCGCTATGGATGCCCTATATTCCCTTGCTGATGAGTACCCCAATACCCAAGAAGATTCCCCCATTTTCTACGATGATATGAATCAGGGGGAAGATGATGACATATGAACAAACTTGAAAAGTTAATTTCAACAGCAAAGAAACAGGCCATACAAAGAAGCAAACAAATGGAAGCAGCCATATATGACCGAATGACCATTGACCAGTTAAAAGAATTGGCCTATGGGAATCCGTCTGAAGAAAGGATCATAGAAATCTTTGCTTCTGTGGATGGCCTTCATCTTTTGGAAAGGAAGTGAAACACCATGCCCCGGCGCAAAACACTAAAGTTATCTACCCCGGCAGATATACGCCGGGCCATTTCAAGGGTTGCAAATATGACCCTGAACAATGAAATTGACCCCAAAAGAGCCAACACCCTTCTTTACGCCTGTAACGCCGCTCTTGCGGCCATTAAGACAGACGAATATGAAAAGAAGCTGGTGGAACTGGAAGGGCTGTTAGCCACTATGGAAGGGCGGTGAAAAATATGCTGAAGCATGAAAACCCTAATATTGATATTATCAACAAAAATCTGTGGGCGGTTCGGTTTTCATTGATCCCCTTCATTCCGCAGATCAGCTATAATCCTGATCCATCTATTCCGCTGGAACAGGTTCCGGGGCAGTTTGGCCCGGATGGGATCATGATTCTGAACAAGGATTTCAAACATTATGAACTGGTAAAGAAGGCCACGGAAGCGGTGATGAAGCTGAAATCCCGGCAGATCAATAAGGAACTTGATTCCTTGCACCATTCACCCGCAAACCAACCGCTTCAGGTCATTTATCGTTACTGCTTATTGGCGGAACTGGAGCGCCGAAAGGTGGTGAAAAATCATGGCAACCATTAAAACTGCAATTCAAATCTATGACGGCATGACCCGCCCCCTTCAGGCAATGAGCCGGGGCATGAATACCCTGATTAACGCTATGGAAAATGCCCAAGGAACCTTTGACCGTGGATTTGATTCCACTGTTCTTCAGCAGGTCAGAGAAGATATAGCGGAAGCAACCGTTGGATTTGATCGGATGGAACAGAATATCAGGCAATCGGATCACGCCCAAGACCAGTTTAACGATTCCATTCGGGCCGGTTCTTCCGCCGCTGATGGCCTTTGGAACAAGCTGAAGGGAATTGCGGCCACCGTGGGTGGTATTGCTGGACTGAATAAGGTGCTTGGGGTTTCTGACCAGCTTACAAGCACCAATGCCCGGTTGAACAATGCCATGGTGAATTTTGATGATGGCGGGAGCCTTGAAGAACTGCAAGCAAAGGTAATGGCTTCGGCACAGCGTTCCCGTTCTTATTACATGGACACCGCCGCCGCTGTTGCCAAGTTGGGCATGAACGCAAGGGACGCATTCACCAACATGGATGAAGTAATTGCTTTTTCCGAATTGGTGAACAAGTCTTTTGTTATCGGTGGTGCCGGTGCCCAAGAGCAATCCGCCGCAATGCTTCAGCTTACACAGGCAATGGCTTCCGGGGTTCTCCGTGGTGAAGAACTGAACAGCATTTTTGAAACTGCCCCCGGAATTATTCAGAGCATTGCAAAATACTTGGATGTTCCCATTGGTCAGATCAGAACAATGGCTTCTGAAGGGCAGATTACCGCCAATATTGTAAAGAACGCCATGTTTGAAGCGGCTGGTGATATTGAAAGAACCTTTTCAAATATGCCCAAAACTTGGGGACAGATTTGGACGGGCATGAAGAACAAGGCCCTTCAGGTGCTTCAGCCCCTTTTGAACGGAATCAACTGGCTTGCAAACAACATTTCTATCATTGGCCCCGCTGTTTTGGGTTTGGCCGGTGCCTTTGCGGTGTTCCAGATTGCCGCCCATTGGACGCAGATTGCGGCGGCGGCAACGGCTATTTATCATGGTGTGGTGAACTTCCTTTCCATCGGCTTTGGCGTTCTGACCGGCAACACAGCGGCGGCTTCTGCGGCGGTGTTCACCTTCAATTCTGCGCTGTTGGCCAACCCCATTGTTTGGGTGATAATGCTGATCATGGCGCTGATCGGTGCATTGTATGCCGGTGTAGCCGCTTATAACAAGTTCACCGGTGCTGGTGTTTCTGCAACCGGCATTATTGGCGGGGCCTTTGCTGTGTTGGGCGCTTTCCTGATCAACAGCTTCATTGTTCCCCTTCAGAATGGCTTTGCTATGATCGCCAACTTCCTTGGCAATGTGTTCAATAACCCCATTGCCGCTGTGAAGGTTGCTTTCTATGATATGTGCCTTACCGTGATTGGCTATATCACCAAATTGGCCCATGCCATTGAAAATTTGCTGAATAAGATCCCCGGCGTAACCGTGGACATTACAAGCGGCCTTGATAGCTTTTATGCAGGGTTGGAACAGGCCCAGCAAAAAGTTAAAGATGAAGCCGGTTGGGTTGAATATGTTCAGAAGATGGACTTCATTGATTATTCTGAAGCCGCTTCCGCTGGATATGATTTCGGCAAAGGAATTGCCGATAAAATTTCCGGGGCCTTTAATTTGGGCGGTGTTGAAGCCTTCAATCTTGGCAACACCCTTGATGGTATCTATGGCAACACCGGTGATACGGCGGGAAATACCGCCGCTATGAGTGATGCCCTTGACATTACTGAAGAAGATTTGTCCTATCTGCGTGATATTGCGGAACGGGAAGCAATCAACCGGTTCACCACCGCTGAAATCAAGGTTGAACAGAACAACACCAATTACATTGACAAGGAAACTGATCTGGATGGGATCATGGACGCTTGGGCCAATGACTTTGCGGAAAAACTGGATGTTTCTGAAGAAGGGGTGCATGAGTAATGGGAATTGAAAGTTAATTTTCAAGAAAAAGGCTGTTCAATGAATTGAAAAAATGGGCGTACTAAAATCGTACTAATAGCGGTTCAGAGTACGCTTGAATAGTTCATTTTACCCTGAATATCACTGAAAAATTGTTCAAATTCGCTACATATTCAGCGAAAAAGAAGCACTTTTTAGCCTTGTTCAGTGTAAGCCGAAACAGAGTGGGAATGATTTCAGAGGCCCGAAAAAGCCTGATATGACTGGGTTTTTGAAGGGTTAAGGCCCTCCGTGGCAACGATTTGGCAACACTTTTTCATTATTCATAAAAAGAGAGCTAACTGATTTTGAGTAATCAGTTAGCTCTCTTTTTCTTTTTATCATTATTCTGTGCAACAAGCGTAACCGTCAAATAATTGGGCGGATTGATACGAGCAAACCCATCTGCGATAATTGGAGAAAGGCAAAAGAGTGAAAAACAGTTACGTTGCACTCTTTTGCACTCTTTGGGGCTGTTGACAAAGCCCATGTATCACTGGAAATATGATATAATGAAAAAAGAGCAGTGGGGGGATGGGAATGCAACTAAAACTGCACATGGTAACGATAGAAGATCTGGTCCCGGAGGGACACTTTCTGCGAAAACTGGAAGCCACGCTGGACTTGTCCTTCGTGCGTGAAGAAACAGCCCATCTGTACAGCCCCAGGTATGGCCGCCCGCCCATCGACCCAGTGATGTTGGTGAAGTATCTGCTGGTAGGATACCTGTACGGGATTCCATCGGAACGGCAGATCGAACAGCGTATCCAGACAGATGTGGCCCTGCGGTGGTATCTGGGCCTGGATCTGTTTGACCGGGTACCGGACCACAGCACCATCTCACAGCTTCGTCGCCGCAAGCCTTCTTTCCGCAAGGTTTTCCGCCGGCTGTTTGAGGAAGTGGTGCGTCAGTGCATCGAGAAAGGTCTGGTCAGCGGGCGGCTGGCAGCCACTGACTCCACCCATGTAAAGGCCAATGCCTCCCGGGCGTCGGAGCATCTGGTGGAAATGCTGGAGGAACCGGGCGCATACTGGGAACGGCTGGACAGCTACGAGGAAGAAGGACTGCAGGCACTGGAGAAACGGACTGGACACCGCCGGAAGAAGCGGACAAAGCAGATCAAGCGGGATAGCCGCCGCAGCCACAAGCGGGTGAGCCGAACGGATCCGGAGGCAGGGCATATGAAACGGCCGGGGAAACCGGAGGGCCAATATTACCTGAGCCACCAGACCTTGGACACGGACCACGGTGTGATCCTGGGCGTGACAGTAACACCGGGTGATGTGCATGATTCCGTGCCATACCTGGACCACCTGGAGCAGATCCATCGAAATGTCTTCCCCATTCAGGCAGCCACAGCGGACGCCGCTTACGATTTCCCTCTGGCTCACCGTGTGCTGGAGGAGCAGGGAATCTCTTTTTATGTCAGGCCGCAGCCTTTTGCCGATCGGACCAAGGTGGAATTCAAGCGGGATGCCTTTTCTTATGATGCGGAGAACGATGTTTATCAATGCCCCAATGGGAAAGAACTTCGCGTGAAGGGGCTGTACCGCAGCGCCAGCGGTGTGTACTGGGAGTATTGGGCAGACCGCGGAGACTGCCGGAGCTGTCCTTGCCGGGAGAAATGTTTGAGCGAAAATGATCAGCGCGGTGCGCGAAGGCTGCTGGACACCTACTTCCGTCCCACGGTTCGACGGCATCTCGCCCGGCAAAACGAGCCGGACGATCTGGATGCGCTGCGCAAGCGGCAGATCTGGTGCGAGGGCACGTTTGCCGCTCAGAAGTGGGGGCATAACTTAACACGCGTCTTGCGGCGGGGTTTAGAGGCAGCGGAAGACCACTGTCTCCTTTCAGCCACGGCCTTAAACCTAAAAAGGATGATAAAGTACATGGGATGACGCCGATAGGCGTCTTTTTTATTGCCATTTTCCCGCTCGTAATAAATGATCAGGCACTTTGTCAACAGCTCCAAAGTGTCCAGAGGTGGGGGAAGGTCAAAGGGCGGCGCTCTCGCGCCGCCCTTTCACGTTTCCCCACGGGACACGGGGGAGGCTGATTGGTTCTTTCATTTTTGGACTAAGGAGGTCTTTCATGCAGTCAATTACAACCGATACAAGGCGCAGGGCGACGTTTGCCGTTGACGGCTACGAAATATCGGCCACCTTCGCGGACAGTGAAAACGCGGCGGCCCTGGGCCAAGTGAAACAGATTTTGCTATCGTCTTTTGCCAGCAACACCCCTAAAAATAGGGCCGGAGGCATCCTTGAAATTCACCCCGGACAGAGGGATAATATAAGTGGGGGTACTCCCCATGTACCTTGAAAAGTGCATATTATCCACGTATTGATTTACATCTCAATTTAACAACGTATGATTGAGAAAGGACAAATCAATATGGAAAATCGGGTTTATTGTTTATACAGGGTTTCCACCGACAAGCAGGTGGATCACGACGATAAAAACCAGGCGGACATTCCCATGCAGCGTAAAGCCTGCCACCGCTTCTGCGAGGAAAAGGGCTGGACGATTATCCACGAGGAACAGGAGGACGGCGTTTCCGGCCACAAGGTACGGGCGGAAAACCGGGACAAGGTGCAGATTATCAAGGAACACGCCAAGCAGAGCAAGTTTGACATTCTGCTTGTGTTCATGTTTGACCGCATCGGGCGGATCGCGGACGAAACCCCCTTTGTGGTGGAGTGGTTCGTCAAAAACGGCATCCGGGTATGGAGCACCCAGGAGGGGGAGCAGCGGTTTGACAATCACACCGACAAGCTCACCAATTACATCCGCTTTTGGCAAGCGGACGGGGAAAGCGAAAAAACCTCGATCCGCACCCGGACAAGACTGGGCCAGATGGTGGAGGATGGGCATTACAAGGGCGGTAACGCCCCCTATGGCTACGACCTCGTAAAGAGCGGGCGGATCAACAAGCGCAAGCACGAGGTTTTCGATTTGGCCGTCAACGAGGCCGAGGCCGCTGTGGTGCGGATTATCTTTGCCAAATACGTGCATGAGGGCTACGGGGCCCAGCGGATCGCCTCCTACCTGAATAATCAGGGCTACCGGGCCAGGACGGGCAAGAAGTGGCACCACGCCAGCATCCGGGGTATCATTTGCAATCTCACCTATACCGGCGTACTTCGCAGCGGCGATAGCCGTTCCCCCGTCCAGCCCCATTTGCAGATTATCCCGCCTGAACTGTTTGAGGCCGCCCAAAAGATACGCACCGCCCGCGCCAACTCCGCCGAACAGGAGCGCACCGTCCCCCTGAACACCAGGGGCAGCGCCCTGCTGGCCGGAAATGTTTTCTGTGGGCATTGTGGCTCCCGGCTGTCCCTGACCACCAGCGGCAAGGCTTATCCCTGCAAGGAAGATCCCAATCGGGTGGTGAAGCGTGTGCGGTATGTCTGCTACGGGAAAACCCGCAAGCAGACGGATTGTGACGGACAGACGGGCTACACGGCCCATATCCTTGACGGGATCATTGATAAGCTGGTGCGCCAGATCTTTGAGCGCATGAAAGCAATCCCCAAAAGCGATATAGTCAATATCCGCTACCGGGAAAAGATGGAGGAACGGAAAAGCCTGCTCCATAGCGTGCGGGCGGAATATACCAAGGCCGCTGCTGACCTTGAAACGCTGAAAGGCGAGGTTATCAAGACTATCCGTGGGGAGAGCACCTTTTCCAAGGAGCTGTTAAGCTCTCTGATTGCCGAGGCCGAGGCCAAATGCCAAGAGCTTCAAGAGAACATGGAAACGGCACAGGCGGCTTATGACGAGGGGAAAACGGTGCTTGCTTCGCTGAACGCCCAATATGACGATATAATCTCATGGGCGGAAATGTACGACACGGCCAGTATGGAGGCAAAAAAATGATCGTCAACTGCTTAATCAAGCGGGTGGAGGTCTACCGGGACTACAAGCTGCATATCGACTTTAACGTTGACTTTGAGCAGTTCAGCATGGGCATGGACATCGTTGCCATCGCCGCATAAAACAAAAAACCTCGCTCCTTTTCAGAAGCGAGGAAAAGCTCTTTCCCTTGATATGGTGGAGATAAGCGGGATCGAACCGCTGACCTCTTGAATGCCATTCAAGTGACCTCACGCCGCGTTGCGGCTCCGGCCGGGGACAATATAAAAACCATTGAAACACAGGGGTTTCCGCCGTTCACCCTTTGGGTGTCTGCTTGATTTTTCCGAAACCTGTGCGCTTAAAATTTACTATGCTAAGTATAGCAGATTTCCCTTGAAAAGTCAATTTTTCTGCAACCTTTTCGGGAGAGAAATGGGCCATTACAGGCCCATTTCTTTGACCCTTCTGTAAAAGGTATTCGGCTTCAAGCCAACCTCCTGCATGGCGGCGGTGGCCGTTATCTCCCCGGCCCTCCACCGCTTGCAAGCGTCTTTGAATTGGGTTTCGTCCACCTCCAAGGGCTTGCGGCCCTTATACTTGCCCTCGCTCTTTGCAATCTCTATGCCCTCCCGTTGCCGCTCCAAGATGTTCTCCCGTTCCAGCTCCGCCAGAGCGCCGAACACCGTCAGCATGAAACGGCCCTGCGGGGTGGTGGTGTCGATACTCTCTTTCAGACTGACAAACTCCACCTGTTTCTCCGTCAGTTCCGACACGATGGAGAGAAGGTCGCGGGTGTTGCGGGCGATACGGGAAATGCTTTCCACAATTACCATGTCCCCAGCGCGGACAAAAGCCATCATTTCTTTGAACGCCTTGCGGTCTGTATTCTTGCCGCTGGCCTTGTCGATGAATAGTTTTTCGGCCTTTTGTTCCTCCATCATTTTCAGTTGCCGCGCCTCGTTCTGTTCGATGGTGGAACACCGTACATAACCGACCCGCATTGTTTCACACCCTTTCGCTTTGTCTGATATAATGATACCACACAATCGAAAGTATATCAATAGAATTATATTATATTTTGAAATATTTCAGATATAGAAAAACGGCTTGTGTGACACACAATTCACTGCTGTTTCAATATGTCAATTGGGTATACCCTATTGACATGTGGGGGCAATATTTTAGTATTGCCCCCACATGTCTTGATGTGTTATTTTAATGCTTCGTATGCAGTCAGCACATCCCGAATCGCCTGCTTATCGGCCGAATTTACGGTGAAGTCATGTGTGTAATCATCGCCTTCAAAACGAACGATTGTTTCGGTAGAATTTGCGATGGCCCAGAGCATTTCGACATCAGAGTCGGATACATCGGTGTCAATATATTCCCACACAACACCACCGCCGTTATTACGAACGATATCATAATAACTAAAAGTTTTCGTGTAGCGTTCATCATCTACAGCAAAGGTGAGCTTCTTCCAAAACACCCAGTCATCCCCAGTGTAATTGCAAATTAGACGAAGCCAAACGCTATTAGTATCCCGGCCGAGGTAGGGCACCACAAAGCACCGAATATCAGCGGCCCAACTGCCGTCTGAATAATGCTTTACCACCTTTGGAGTATAAAACTGCATTCTTTGAATCTTGTCCTCGTCCAGCCGCATCCCAGCTAAAAGTTTTTCCGCCTCCGCCTTTGTCAATTCCTTGAGGCAGGTAGTAGCGGCGTCCAGTACATCGGCGTTCGTCACCTTCTCCTTATCGCTGGCGGACAGGGCACTATAGAAATCTTGAGCCTGGCGAATAGCATCGGCCCGCTCCGGAGTGACTTCGCCAATTGCAGAAATCAGTTCCTCCGCCTTGGCAACCCGCAGACCACTCAAAGCCCCTGTGGCCTCATCCAAAACAGAAGTGTTTTCCACTAATGCTTGCACCTCAAGCGAGGCGTTGCCATAAGCTTCCTCAGCGGCGGAAATAGCAGCTTCGCTGTCCAGAGTAACCGTACCAATTGCAGAAATAGCGGCTTCAATTTCACTTGCTTTACTTTCCAGTACCAGGGTATCATAGGCACTCCGGGCCTCAGTCAGAACGTTCAAATTATCTAATTGTTCTTTATCTTCTTCAGCCAAAGCTTCTACAGTTGCTTCCGCCGCAGAAATTTGGTTTTCACTTTCCAATGTTACTTCGCCGATAGCCAAAATCTGTTCATCCGCCGCCTTTGCGGCGTCACTCTTTTTGCTTCCGCAAGCCGTCAAGGACAGCATAAGCGCCGCCGCAAGCATAAGGGCCAAAACCTTCTTCATTTTCTCTTATCTCCTTCCCGCACGACCTCAACAAAGGTGTGCTTAATAATTTGGGGTGTATCTTTCAATTTGATGTACTTTGCAACCGTTGTCCCGCTTCGCCCCATTTCACGGCCCACCGCCGCATAGTTGCCGAGTTTGGCATACAGGCGGTGCATTTCAACGATTTCCGCCGGGGTTACACGCGGCGCACCCATATCAGCCCTGGGGGGAGGATTTGACGGAGGCGGGCTTTTTCCCGGTGATTAAGTGCTTGTCGCTGTCCTCCATGCACTCTCTCCAAATATCATCAATGAAACTCTTAAAAGTCTTTTTCTTGCTTGCATCACCGGAGATTTCCATAACCATAGCATTGTATTCCTCCAACTTTTGCTGATAGTTCCAAGGTACGGTGATGGTTTTCTTGTCCGTGTCCAAAATGATACGCATAGCAATTCCTCCTTGCAAATAAAAAATGTACGAATACTGTGCAATCTGACAGCATTTCGTACAATCTATCATATATATATATATATATTGTCAAGAGCTTTCGCAAAATTTATCGAAAATAGTTGAAAATATTGCTGTTCCGCATGACACACATGAAATTGCCGCGTTTCGACTGGAAAACGCGCGATTTCGGTGTGTTTTTTCTTATTTTCAATCGAATACGATATGAAATGGCGTGGATTTCTTGAATTATGCGCCGTTTTTCATGCAATTCTCTTTGTTCCGCTCTGCTTTTTGTCGTTTCCGCCGTGTTCGTCCGTGTTTCCCGTAATTTATCAGCGGTCGGGACAATCGCCGGGAAAATCCGCCGCCGCGCGTACCTTGTTCTTTTTCCTAATACTATCCCCCCGGCGCTCCCTTCCTGCTGTCCGATGGGAAGTTTTGTTCTGCCTCGGCTCCTGCAAGAAATGCTTTGTAATGTTCTTGTTTTACTCATTTTCTTTCATAATTCTGCTAATTTGAGTCAAAAAAATTTTTATAGTATAATTATTATAGAAAGTGAGAGAGATGAAAAAATCTCTCCAAAGACTTTCTAATTTGATAAAAAGGAGTTTTGCCATGAGTAACATGGAAGTGCCTTTTGAGTTGGCTTATGAGCCGATATATGAAGATAAAATTACACGGTTGAACAAAGAGGAATTTTTCTCCCTCTTTGAACATTTCAATGCTGCGCCGCGCTGGGTGAACAGCGGCGGGAAACGGTCTATTCAAATTTTGGGCCTTTGTCACCACGGAGAGAACCACAGCGCATTGTTCGACCCGGAAACATTGAAAGTAAATTGTTTCAGCGCGTGCGGCGGCGGAATGATGCTGCATACATGGGTCATGCGGTCCTTGGATTTAGACAGTCCATACCATGCCAAAAAGATGCTTGAGAAGTGGATGGATGGGCAGGAAATCGACTTTGAGAATAGAATACCACAGGAAGATATTGAATTTTCGTATTCTGAAAAGCCGTTTGACCCAAATGTAGAAATTGAAATGGTGCAGGGCATTGACCCCAACACCATACAAGAATTGTATTCGCAGTTTGACACATGACGGGAAACGCTTTCCCGGCTGGTATGGTGCAAAAGTCGGGAACAGGGCGGGGACGGTATTCCCGTTGAACAGTTGCAGGCATTCCAAGTTGCGTATTATCCCAAAAGAAAAACCATCATTCTGCCGCACCACAACGCCGATGGGGAAATTGTCGGTCTGTATGAACGCAATTTTTCCATGCTGCGGCAAGAGGCAAAAGCCTGTTTCCCAGACTTTTCACCCAAAGATTTATACCAGTTTCCAACGGCGAAATATATGCCTCTGTATAAAGGGGGACAATACTACAAGAACGGTAAACCGTGTTGGAGCTTTCCAAACACCCGAAATCTCTACGGCTTGCACAAAGCAAAAGCGGCCATCCGTGAAACGGGAAAAGCCATCGTATTTGAGGGCGCAAAAAGCGTTATGCTGGCCCACACCTACGGTTATCCTTACGCTGTGGCAACACACACCTTTGGCGCACATACAAACCACATTGCCATGCTCATGCAGGCGGGCGCAAAGGAAATCATTCTTGCTTTTGATAAGCAATACAAGGACAACACAGGTCTGGAATGGGAGTTATACGAGCGGAAAACAAAGGGGCTTGCCGAGCGGGTGGGCGCTCATGTGTCCGTGAGCCGCATTTGTGATAAAGTGGGCCTTTGGCTGGATTACAAGGACGCACCCATTGACCAAGGACAGTGGGCCTTTGATACGCTCTTTGCCCAGCGGGAAACGCTGACGGCCAAGGGGTAAGCATTGATTGACTTTGAACCGATTGTCCCGCTCCCGCTCGACGGTTTAGAGCCACAGCAAGACCAGAGCGCCGCCGCGCCGCTTCTCTTTCGCGGCTTGCCTATCACATGGGCAGCAGCGCAAAAAACGAAAACAATCCTTGTATCAGTCAGCGCCTTTGAGGGTGAGGATGATACCAGAGATATAGAATATAACAACTATCTAATTGCCTATAAGGGCAATCATTTGACAAGGAGGGATTTTTTGAAATGCGAATTTGATGAATACAGAATGTACCCCTACAAGGTGCAATTTCTCACCGATGATATTTTCCGATTGAGCGGAAATCAGCGGTCTAAACTGCAATATCATATTCTTGCCCAGCGGTTTCCGCTGGTGCATGTTTCAGAACAAGACAAATGGGATTTGCTGGCCCTTTGCCGCGCCCAAAAGACGGAGAGCGCCCAGCGGTGGTTAAACCGTATGCAATGGCCTGACGGTCTGGAAAAAATGATAACCTTCGGGGTTTCATTGGAAGTGCGCGGGACGGTCAAAGGCGTTTGGTGCTACATGGGGCAAATGGAGGCGCACAGCGCAACCTATCGCGGTATTCCCATGACTTGGGAGAGATGGGCACAGCCTATTATGGACTATCTGAATGACCGCCGCGCAACTCTGGAAATATCCAAAACCATGAGCCAGAGCGAACGCTCCCGTTTCAGAGGCAGCACCTACGATAATGCCATGATGATGTTATCTTACCAGTCGGGGCAATACATGACCCTTCCGGGGGAGGAATACCGGACACTGAAAGAATGGGTGTATCAGTATTTCCGCACAGGAACCGCGCCGCTCCCTTATCATGGAGAAATACCAGACGGCAATTATGAGTTTACCATCGACTTTGAAAAGGATGTTGAAATCGTGGCTGCGCCGTATTTGAAAGAAGAAATGGGCGCATACAATGCAGAACACAACGCCGAGCACAACAAGGATATGGGCCGCCGTCAGACTGAAAAACGCTTTGAGCAGTTGGAAGGTGACGCATGGACAACGCAGGAAATCTATGCACAGGGTTTCAGCCGTAAGACGCTGGATAAGTTTGTGGAGCACGGCCTGATTGAGCGGGTCAAGCGGGGCCATTATGTGAGAAAATCCGTGTAACCGCTGGCGCTGTTTACCTGACCCCGGCCATTATAAAAGAAAAGAATATAAGACGGTCGGGGGCAGGTAAATAGCCGCTGGGCGGTACAAGAAAAACAATACTGACAGAGAAAGAAGGTGAAGAAATGACTGAACATGAAAGCGTAATTGAGCAAATCCTTTCCGCTTTTGACGATGAAATGAGTACCGCAGAGCGCGGGGAGATTTTGGCGGAAATTTACGGCGGCAATCCGCCCTCTCCCATGCAAGCATACACCCGTCAGACGCACAGGAACAGGACAAACAGTACACAGCGGGAGGCATTGCGCCGCGCCCTCCGCCGCGTTTTCCCGTCCGATGAAGCAATAAAAGAGATGATATGGCCCGCCGCTGAAAAAGCGGTACAAGAGGCTGTGGACGCGGTACAAAAGGGATTGAAATAAAATATGCGGCGGAGGTCTAATGCCTCCGCCGCGTCTTTTAACGCTCTTTGGATTGCTTATCGTTTTCCCGCTCCCGCTCGGTGTTCGTGTCCCGCTCCGCTGGCTTTTCCCATTCCAGTATTTCCTCCATGATGAGAGCAAGGGGTAAGTCTGGCAAATCCCACATATTCATGGCTCCATCTTGATTCTGTTTTCGCCGCCCTTCAACTGGGCCAGCGGTGAAAGGCTGTCATAGTTCTTTGTAATATCCGTGTCAAAGATAGCGCAGTAATGTTTCGTCATATTCAGCGTGGAGTGACCCAAAAGCCGTTGCAGAGTAAAAGCGTCGCCGCCGCAGTCAATCAGATATTTCCGGGCGAATGTGTGGCGAAACAGATGAATGCTGGTTTTCTCCACGCCCCGCCGCTTATTGTATCGGACAATGGATTGACGCAAGGCGTTTTCTGTAAGTTGTTCGCCGCGCTCCGTACAAAAGAGGTAATCCGCCGCCGCTCCGCCGCGCACCCTCAAATACTCCCGGAGAATGGCTGTCATGGGGCTGCAAAGCGGAATTACTTGGGCTTTCTTGTTCTTGGTATGACGGTAGTAAACAAGGCTGTTGTCCAAATCCAAGTCCCGTATTTGAATAGCTCTGACCGTGGCGGCGCGGCAGCCGCTGTTCAGCAGAAAGTTTACGATTGCCCAATCCCGAAACTCTGCAAAGGTACATTTCCGTACATCGGGCTTTTTGAGCAGGGCTTTCAATTCTGCGTCCGTGTAGGTTTCCTTGACGGTTTCCTCTGCCTTGTAGAGCGGCAGATTGACCGCCGTAAGTCCTTCTCCATTGCACCAAGAAAAGAAAGATTTCAGCGTCCGGGTGTAACTGTTTATCGTGTTTGCGGAAAGCCCGCGCTCCCTCATGCTTGCTATCATGTGCTCCAAGTCCCGCTTGTTCAGTTCTGCTATGTCCTTCTGAATATCCAAGTGCTTGGAAACCGCATGGAGGTGGAAAGAATAGGTCTGCAAAGTTTTTTCGGCAACGCCTTTGATTTTCCGGGAAGTGAGGAAGTCTTTGAAGGTTTCTTCCATTGTAGCAGCTTGATTCATTTTAATTTTCTTCATTTTTCTGTCCCCTTGATTCAAGATTTTTGCGGCAAAAATCAAGCGGACAGTTTTTCCGTGAAAATGTGATTTCAGAAAACAGAAAAACCGTTGAAACCTTGTGGTTTCAACGGTTTTCTGCACTTCCCATATTTGGATGGTGGAGATAAGCGGGATCGAACCGCTGACCTCTTGAATGCCATTCAAGCGCTCTCCTGAGTCCATCGGTTACGCGCCCCTATGTGTACGACTGGAGATGCGTTTCAGTATACGTGGAAAATAAACACTTTAATTTGGTATATAGGGCGTAAATTCCGACCATTGTTATTAGTGCATTGTTATGATATACTAATCAAGAGAAAATGTGAGGTAAAAAATTCATGAACGGATATAGCACAAATAGGGGTCAATGCATTGTAGGCGATTCTCTTGAACTTCTCAGAACCTTGGAAGATGGCAGTGTAAACTTGGTAGTAACATCACCACCGTTTGCACTTTTACGTCAAAAAAGTTACGGGAACTTAGAGCAAGAAGAATATATTTCGTGGCTTTGTTCCTTTGGGAAACTTGTCTTTGATAAATTATCGGATGACGGTAGTTTTGTTATTGATTTAGGTGCTGCGTATAACCGTGGAAGTCCTACCTATAGCTTATACCAGTTTAAAGTATTAATAAAAATGTGCGAAGAAATTGGTTTTCATTTAGCACAACCTTTTTACTGGTATAATACCTCAGCTTTACCCGCTCCGATTGAGTGGGTCAATAAGCGTAAATTAAGAGCAAAAAATAGTGTTAATACGGTATGGTGGCTTTCTAAAACAGAATGGCCTAAATCAAATATAAAAAATGTACTTACACCGTATTCTTCCAGAATGCAACACTTAATTAATAAACCGGAGGACTTTGTAAAAGAAGAAGGAATTAAGCGACCTTCAGGTCATGTTATGGGCAAAGCATCGTGGACGAGAGATAACGGTGGGGCAATACCCCCAAATCTATTGCAATATCCTAATAGTGACTCTAACAGTCAATATTTGCGATATTGTAAGCTGCTTTCGATTAAAGGGCACCCTGCAAGATTTCCTTCTGCCCTGCCAGACTTCTTTATTAAATTTTTAACCGATAAAAATGATTTGGTGTTAGACATTTTCGGCGGTTCTAATACTACAGGATATGTTGCAGAGAAACTTGATCGCCGTTGGCTGTGCTTTGAACTTTGTCAAGAATTCGTCGCAGCATCTACTTTTCGATTTGTCGAAAGTAAAGACCAGGCTCGAGATAGCTATGATTCAATTATGGCTGGGGAATTTATTACAATTGAGCGGGAAGCCGAAATAGAACAATTATCTTTATAAGAAAGAGCAAGGGGCACCAGCGAGCGGTGCCCCTTGCTTATAGTTTAAATATTTATTAAATCAGGATCAATGGGGTGCTGAGGATTAATCGGATAAACTTTTAGTCCATTTTCACGGACAAATTTGACTGGAATTTTCGGATTATTTATATGTGAGCGTCCATCATCTAGTTGATCTTCCCAATGCCTAAATATGGGCTCCAACTGTTCAGGTCGCATTACATAAATCTCTTTTAAAACAATACCTTCATATATTGAAAACGTCCATGGAACTTTGCGATATTTTGCAATAATATCATGGTTTGTATGGTGATTTGTACTAAACCCAGATGTCAATAAAATATTAACAGATTTCATCTCCCATTCGGTTCCAGAATTAGAAATACTATCATTGCCTTCTCGCCCTGGGAGAAAATCCATATTTAAGTATACAAGCTGCTGCATAACTTTAAGTCCATTATCTTGAAGCATATCTTGTATACCATATTCTTTACACATATCAGCTAACTCATGCAGATTTTCCCACAACTTTTCTAAACGTGCAATTTTAGCTTTGTGTTCGTCACTGTAAAATTCCATTTTAAAACTTCCCCTTAATTCATTTTATTTCTGCCTTTTAATAAATTCAATTCCTTCTTGCTGTTCTTTGCTCATGAAATTATCATGACAATCCCATAACAAAGCAAGTTTATTTAATGTATCTTTGGCGTCTATATCAAGCATATTTATTAATTCCTCATAGCCATTCCTACCGCTAATACCAATCGAAAATAATATCCAATTCCGTAGTTTTATCTGTCTTTCTGCAATATAATGTTTAACAATTGCCTTTTTATTTACGGCTTGTGCCATGGCTAGGATGTGCGAACAAATAGCATTGTTATGCTCGTCCTCTCCAAATAAAGATAGTAAGTTGGGCGTCATTTCAGGTGAAAAGTATTTTTCAATTTTAGCTATTGCATGATTTGCGAGAATCTCCTCACTCGAAAAGCATTGATTTAGTATTGCAAGCAATGTATAAGTGTCATTTGGTAATGACCAAACAGCAGCAGCACGCACTTCTGGATTATTGGAAGAATTATTAATAACCTCGATAAGCTTCGTAGTTGCTACTTCAAGATTAAGTTATCCAAGTATAAGAACATATTCCATTTTTATTTCTTCGCTTGTGCTGGAAAATACAAAGCTATACATATCGTCCCATAAATCAATACCTAACTTTATTAAAGTAGCAAATGCCTCTAATTTAATTCGTGCATCCATCTCTGCTTTTTTTGTTATGCATTGAAGTTCATGAATAGCTAAATTATTTGGCGGTAAAAAACCCAAAGCTTTAATAGCAGTATACTTTGTTTCATTTTCCTCGGATTTCAAATCTTTAATAAAATCATACTGTTCCCCCGTACAATGACAATCGTATGTTGAAGGCACAATTCCAGATACTATTTTTTCTTTTCCAAGAAAATTATCACCCTCATTGACGTAAACATAATGATCACTGGCAATAACTCTTGAGTGTCTTTTTCCTGTCGGTGTCATAAATTTAATACGAGTTCCGTCTTTCCCTTTTTCGATAGCAACTACTTTAAAGTCATAACCTGGAATATAACATTTCCATTCACGATCACGTTCTGCTCCTTCATATACAGATTTTGGGGCACTAAGTTTGGTGAGGCTCTCTTTACTTAGCATATCGCCTACGCTAAAAAGATTTATTGTTCTACTCGCCTCCCAAAGTCCTTCTACATTTCTATGGCATTGAACAAAAGCAACTAAATCTGACTTACGCAATCCCGAATACCAACGCCGATCAAGATTATTCTTAGAATCAGACATTATTATCCCCAATTTTGACTTGGCCCGAGACTCAATACGTTTCCCACAACGTAGACAAAGCAAATCAGGAATACGTAAGCGTTTAATTTTAGTTGACCATATTTTATTACTGGTGCAATATCTCTCTAACTCAATAATTTGATGTCCCTCGGCATTTAGTATTTCAATTACACGTTTTGTCCCTACAGATCCCATTGTTATTTTATCTAAGAAACTCCAATCCCTTTTAAACGCCATATAAATATTCTCCCTAAATGTAGTAATTTGATTATAGCAGAACTCACGTCAAACTCATATAGAAAATTTTAAAGCATTATGAAAAGCGCCGCCCAATGGAGACTATGGGCGGCGCTTTTCATATATCCCCGCAGGCCGAGCCGGTTGGTTTGGCCTTTTCGGTAGACCTGCTAACAAAAGTCAAGTAAAAATTTCGAGATTTCAATTTAGAAAAAAGGCAATACAACGCCAGACCGCTGAGCAATTCAAAATTGAAACGGCGGTCGGCCAGAAATGTGATCGGTATGAGATCAGGTTTGTGCCAGTGTGTTTAGATAAGTAGTTACTGAGGCATAGTAGATGCGCAGGAATTTGTTGGCGGAAGCCATCATATAAACCCGGTAAGGTTTTCCTTCAGAACGCTTTTTGTCCATGAATTTGTACACAGGCTCATCCTGAGGAGCATTTTGTAGATAAACGCCCATCACAAGGAACAAAGTCCTTCGCAAAGCAGCGGAACCACGCTTGGAAATACTGCGGCTGCGGATATCCATTTGGCCAGACTGGTAAGGAGGAGCGTCAATGCCGGCAAAAGCAACCAAAGCCTTCTTAGAGTGGAACCGGCGCACATCGCCAATTTCAGCCATAAGCTGTGGGCCGAGTATAGGGCCGATGCCGAACATTCCCATGACCACAGGATATTCGGGCAAAGAAGCGGCCAAAGACTGCATTTCCTGCTTGAGTGAGGCCAATGCGGCAGAGGTTGCCTGGAGCTGTACAATTGTTTGTTGTACTAAAAGCTTGGTTGTATCATTGGAAGGCATAACACCAATACAGATGCATGCCTTAGTATGAAGTTCAAGCGCCTTCTCCTGGCTGAATTTGTACCCGTATTTTTTGCACCATTTCAAGTATTTAGCAGAAAATGATTTTAGAGTTAACCTTGAAATGCACTGACAATGCCAGAAGGCCGAGACGAAATCCACCCATTTTTCACTTCCATCAGCACGCGGAGGGCTACTGAACAAGCGATTGACCTCCGGGAATACGGCATCTAGCAAGGAAATTAGATTATTTTTTAACATAGTATGCACCTTGGAATATTGCTGGTACTGCCGATAGCAGTTCTTCAGAAGCAGACGAGTATTTGCCTCTGGAACATAGCGAGTCAAGGTAAGCCAGTGGTCAAGGCCATAATTAGCTAGTTTTACAGCATCCTTCTTGTCAGTTTTAGCCCGTCGCAAACTATTGTTCCCATAGTCATGCACTAAAAGTGCGTTCACCACGGAAACATAAAGGCCTGCATCTTGGAGCAACCATGCTACGGGCACATGGTAATTGCCTGTGGACTCCATTACCACACGAGTTTCGCCATCTAGACTTTTGTCACTTGGCAATTCAATGAACAGGACGGCCACCGGGACTACTTCTGGGGTCACTACTACACCGACAGCAGGCAGGCGGAGGCCGACCTTTCCCAAAGAGCCTTGGAATACCAGCGGCAATATCGTGTGCGGCTTGTGCGGGATACAAGGCCCACGCCCAGACAGCCCACCATTGCCCAGCAGATGAAAGAGGCACAAAAGAAGGTGGAGGCCAACCGGGACGGCCATACCCACAAAAAGGACGCCCCCGACCGGGGCGACAGATAACAAGAAGGAGTTTATGGACCAGAAAAACAATCCGAACCAAAACGCGGAGCTTGCCATGGAGCAGAACTACAACTGCATTGACGGGCTCATCAACAACCTGCCCATTCCGGCCCCGGAGGAAAAGCCGGTGGACAGGGTGAAGGAGCCGCTCCGCTGCCACCGCAGCCGGGAGCGCGAGGAGCGATGAAGCGAAAGCGTGTGCGCAGCGAGGCTGTCTGTCTGTGGCTCCGCCCCGACGAGCTGGCGCTGATCCGGGAGCGCATGGCCGAGGCGGGCATCCGTAACATGAGCGCCTACCTGCGCAAAATGGCGCTTAACGGGTATGTGCTCAACGTAGACCTCGCCCCGGTCAGGGAGCTGGTGTCCCTCCAGCGCCGGTGCGCAAACAATCTCAACCAAGTGGCGATCCAGGCCAACACATACGGCGGAATTTACCCGCAGGAGATCGCCCGGCTCCAAAAAGACTATGAAGCCCTGTGGGGACCGCTCTCTGACCTGCTCAAAAGGCTGGCCGCCGTTGTAGAGCTATGACCTACCGGGGGGAGCGGCTTTGTGCCGTTCCCCCCGGCTTTTATCACTTCGGGACAAAGTGTCCCGAAGTGATAAAAGCTGACGAGCCATCAGTTGGGGCCGTGGTATGCCCATTGAATAAAATCTCTTAATTTGCTCCGAAACACGAGGCTGTCATGTATCTCCATCGCAATCCCGACATAGTCCTCCAGCGCGCATTTTTCGATATGCGCCGTGTAGAGGAAGCTGCGAAGGGAGCCGTACGCAAAACCGGCCCACACATCGGCAACGATCATGCCGGGCTCATCGTGGGACGGGCCATAGTCTGCGCTGATTACAATATCTTTTTCCCGCCTGTCCAGCGCGGTTAAAACAAAGCGGAGGTTGTTATAGCTCTCTATATCAATCCTGCTGGAATATTCGATAGGTTTTTTCATTTCAACACCTCTTTTTCTATGCGTCAGTTTATCATATTTGAGGTGTGCGCACAACAAAAAAGGAGCTTCGGGTCACTTTGTCCCGAAGTGATAAAAGTCAAAGGCATCCTTGTTTGTCCCACAGGCCGGAGTTAAAATATTAGTGTAGGACACCAAAAGATGAGATTTTACAGGAGGTTTCATTATGTTGTTACTGAAAATCCTTGCCACGCCTTTTCTGCTGATCCTCACGCTGCTGGCCGCAGTCATCACCTTTCTTGCCTGTATTGCCGGGGTCCTGTGCTATGTGGCCTGCATCCTCTTGACGCTGCTGGGCCTCGCTTCGCTGTCCTTCGGGATGATACAGGGCGGTATTGTGGGGCTTGTTCTGGCGTTCCTTGTTTCCCCCTTCGGGCTCCCAGCCATCGGAGAGTGGCTGCTGCTCAAGCTCTACGGGGTCAAGTTCGCCTTACAGGATTTTATTACCGGCTGATACTTCGGGAGACTTTGCCCCGAAGTGGAGCGCCGTTTTGAAAGGGGGCATGTGTACGGCCACAACACGACTGATTACCCACCACATCAGCAAGGGCGAGAGCGTGGCGCAATCGCTGAAAGACCGCTTCGACTACGGGCAGAACCCGGAAAAGACCGGGGGCGGGGAGCTCATTTCCTCCTACGCCTGCGACCATCAGACCGCCGATGCGGAGTTCCTTTTGAGCAAGGCCAGGTACAAGGCCGCCACAGGACGGGAGCAGCGCCGGGACGCCGATGTGCTCTGCTATCAGATCCGGCAGTCCTTTCGGCCCGGGGAGATCACGCCCGAGGAGGCCAATCGCGTGGGCTATGACCTGCTGACGACGCGCCCGGAGGATATGATCCATGACCGGGCCGGAGCGTAAGGCCGGGACTTCGGGACAAAATGTCCCGAAGTCTCCGAAGTCCAAGTTCCGGCAAAAGAGCCAACAGGAGAAAACGGCGGCCTCCAAGCTCCGCATGGAGCGCCGGGAGGAAACGCTGGACAAGGCCCGGCAAAAGCTCTCCAAACAAAAGCCGCTCAAAAGGCCCGGCCCCGTCAAACGGACGGGCCGGGCGGTGCGGCGGGGCGTCCACGGCTATGTCCACGGCAAAATCTACGAGGTGGAGCATGAGAATGTGGGCGTGGAGGCCGCTCACCATACAGAGCTCGCGGGCGAGGCCGTGCTACGGGGCGGGAAACGCTTTGTCAAGCGGCAGGTGCGGTTGCACCCCCGGCGGGCTGTTCTCCGCGCCGAGAGAAACTATGTCAAGGCTACGGCGGATTACCAATACCGTGTGACGGCACAGGAGCACCCGGAAATGCAGGGCAATCCCGTGTCCCGCTATTGGCAGAAGCAGCGGCTCAAACGGCAATACGCAAAGCAGGCGCGGGAGGCCGCCAAAAAGAGCGCGAAGGCCGCCGAGGAAACGGCGGTCACGACGGAAAAGCTGGCGGCCCGTGCCGTGGAGTTCGTCAAGCGGCATCCCGTGGGCTTTATCCTTGCCCTGCTCATTGTGCTGCTGGTGGTGGGGCTGCAATCCTGTATGTCCTCCATGACTACCCTCGGCGGCAGCGCGGTGGGGGCTATCGGCGCTTCCACCTACACCGCCTCGGATGCGGATATGTACGGGGCCGAGGCTGCCTACTGCGCGCTGGAGGCCGAGCTTCAAAACAAGCTGAATACCTACGAGAGTACCCACGACTATGACGAGTACCACTACGATCTGGACGACATCGGGCACGATCCCTATGTGCTGATCTCCATTTTGAGCGCATGGCACGAGGGCGCGTGGACGCTGGACGAGGTACAGGGCACGCTGCAAATGCTCTTTGACCGTCAGTACATTCTTACCGAGGAGGTGGTGCGGGAAACCCGCTACCGGACGGAAACCCGGACGGACAGCTACCTTGTCACAGATCCCGAAACCGGCGAGAGCTATTGGGAGATTGAGGAATACGAGGTGGAGGTGCCCTATGACTATTTCATCTGCACCGTCACGCTGGAAAACTTCAACTTGTCCCATCTGCCTGTTTACATCATGGGACAGGAACGGCTTTCCCGGTACGCCTTGTATATGGCGACGCTGGGCAACCGCCCCGATCTGTTCCCATCCTCCGGCTATGTAAACAAGTACGTCAACGGCAGCCCGCTGATCTACGATGTGCCCAGGGAGTATCTGAACGACGAAACCTTTGCCGCGATCATGGCGGAGGCGGAGAAATACATCGGCTATCCCTATGTGTGGGGCGGCTCCAGCCCGGCCACGTCCTTTGACTGTTCGGGCTATGTGTCGTGGGTCATCAATCACAGCGGCTGGAACGTGGGACGGCTGGGGGCGCAGGGCCTGTATAACATCTGCACCCCGACAAGCGATCCCCACCCCGGCGATCTGGTGTTCTTCGTGGGGACGTATGACACGACGGGCGTTTCCCATGTGGGCATCTATGTGGGCGACGGCTGGATGCTCCATTGTGGAGATCCCATCAGCTATACCAACCTGAACAACAGCTATTGGCAGGCCCATTTTTACGCCTATGGGCGGCTGCCGTAAAAGGAGGTCATTCATGGCGACAACGAAAAGCGCAAAGATCGAGGCCGAGATCGAAAAGGTCAAGGGCAAGATCGCGGAGCAGCAGGTCCGGCTGAAGGAGCTGGAACAGCGCCGGACGGAGGCGGAAAACAGCGAGATCGTGGACATCGTGCGCGGTATGAGCATTTCCCTTTCCGAGCTGCCGGTGCTGCTCCAGAAGCTCCGCAGCGGTGAAACTTTGGGACAAATTGTCCCGAAGTCCGAGGCTGACGCTGCTATGCCGAAAACGGAGGTAAAGGAATGAAAAAGCTGCGTATTCTCATGGCGGCCCTGTGTGTGGCCGCCCTTATGTGCGCCGTCACGGTGACGGCCTACGCCGGAGCGCCGGACTATGAGGAAACGGGGGGCTATGAGCCGCCCGCGGAAGCTGTCACGGAAACCCCGGCCCCGGAGCCGGTGGCCGAGGAGGAGCATTTTGAGCTGCTGCCCGGCCAGGGCTTTTCCGAGGACGGCAATCTGGCTACCCGCGATCTGCTCTATGACAAGTACGCCAACAAGCAGTTTATTACCGTGGAAACCGCGGGCGGCAATCTCTTTTACATCATCATCGACTACGACAAGCCCATCGACGAGGCCGGAGAGCGGTACGAAACCTACTTTCTGAGCCTTGTGGACGAGGCCGACCTGCTGGCCCTCGCGCAGTCCGCGGGCGTGGAACTGCCCTGGTGCATCTGCAAGGAAAAGTGTATGCCCGGCGCAGTCAACATGGATTGCCCGGTGTGCTCCAAAAACATGAGCGAGTGTACGGGCGCGGAGCCCGCGCCCACGGTGACGCCCGAGCCGCAAGTGGAACCCACGGTGGAACCGGAGCCCGCCAGGGCAGGCAACGGCGGGGCGCTGGTGCTGATCCTTGTCCTTGCCGTGATTGCCGGGGTAGGCGCGTGGTACGTTAAGATTTATCGCCCGAAACAGCAGCAGGCCGCCGCGGACGCCGAGGAGTATGTGGACGATCCCGCCGCCTATGAGGACGCGGAGGATTATCTTGACGAGGACGACGGCCCGCCCTGGGATGAGGACGGGGATGAATGAGCCGTGAGCTGACGCGCAAGGAAAAGGCGGCGATCCGCAGGCTGGTGGTGACGCTCTGTGCCAACTACGATAAGGAATACGGATGCCTGCCTTTGGATTGTGAATGTTATATGCTCGGCAAATGCTGGACGGGGGCCTATTGCCGCTATTTCCGGGAGGCCGTACTGCCAAACGATCCGGTGCTGGAGGCGTCCCTGTTCAGCGAGGACGGCGAGCCGGACACACGGCCCTGTCCCGTCTGCGGCAAGCCCTTCTTGCCTGACGGCAGGACGCGCTACTGCTCGGCGGCCTGTTCCCGCGCCGCCCAGCGGCGGCAGCAGCGGGAATACATGAGGAAAAAGCGGGGCTGAACTGTTGAAAATAAGGCCGGAGAAAAGACCCTGTTTTCAAGACTTTTCCGGCCCACTTTCGGGGCAGGACGTATGATTTTACGTCCTACCCCGTTTTTCAAAAATGCTTTCAACATTTTGAAGGGAGGTCATACCGTGGAGGTCAACGCGGATTATATCATCCGGCAGTCTGTTCTGTTCGACAATGGCCGGGGCTTTGCGCTGGGCGAGTCTCCCAGGGCTCCGGCTCCCTTTGTCACATGGCAGTTTACCGAGGAAAAGGGGCGGCGGGATTACTATTGGGGCCATTACCACGGCGACAGGGCCGCCGCCGAAAAAGACTTTGCCGCCAGGATCGAGGACTACAAGCGGCGCTTCGGCGTCCATGAGGTCATGCGCCCGATCAAACAACAGCTTGCGGAGGCCAGGATGCTGGCAAAGGAGGAGAAGATGCAAGAGAAAGACAATCCTTTGAGAAACGCGGAAATGGCGTTGGAGCAGAACTTCAATCAGATCGACGGGATCATCAACAACCTGACGATCCCGGAGGAGAAGCCCAAGGACAAGGTGCTGGAGCCGCCGAAGAAGCACCGGGGCCGGGATCGTGAGGAGCGGTAAGCGCCGCCGCCCCATCCACCTGCACGTCATGGTGTCCGAGGAGGAGCAGGCGCTCATTCAGGAGCGCATGGCCGAGGCGGGCATCCGAAACATGGGCGCATATATGCGGAAGATGGCACTCAACGGCTATGTGCTCCATGTCGATCTGTCCTCTGTCCGGGAGCTTGTTTCCTTGCAGCGGCGCTGCGCGAACAATCTCAATCAGGTGGCGATCCACGCCAACACCTACGGTGTTTATCCCGAGGAGATTGCCGCGCTGCAAAAGGACTATGCGGCCCTATGGGGGCCGCTGTCCGAGCTGCTGAAAAAGCTGTCCGCCTTGCTGGAGCTATGAAAAATAGACGGAGAGGCCAGGTCCTCTCCGTCTATTTTTACAACAAACTAAACCTTTTATCGTACTTACATTTTACTTATACTTCACCGGCTTTTATCAATCGCAATGCAGGCTTCTTCCGTCGATTGAATTCATCAAAGAATTCATCCGGCAATCCACAGATATGCTTAAGGTCTTGAACAGGTAGCGCAGATGAGTTAATAAAAGCCGCTTTGGTAATGATCTGGTTATCGACTAAAAGATAAATTGCGTCACGTATCATTTCTGGATCAGCAACAGTTAAAACATCATCCAACGGTTCTTTATGCCAGTATTTTTGAGTCGTCATCTGACGCTTCAAATAGTTGATTTGGTTTTCGGTTAACAACTCCAATGTTTCACAACGCCTAATTATAGTGGACATGGCTGCGCCCCATTTCCGCTTAACTATTTCCAGAGAAACTAAAGAAGAGCTTCGGACATCTTTAGGGAAAGATGTTGCAGGAAGCAGAAAAGCCGCAGCAAATCGATCTGCCTGCATATCAGCAAAATCTACTATCTCTTTTTTTACGGAATCATCTTCGACAATTGCGCTATGCATAATCAAATGTCCAAGTTCATGTAAAATGCTGAACCGAGTACGAACTGCGCTCTTTTGGACAGAATGGTATAGTATATATGGCGTTCCATCTGTCCAACAAGAAAAAGCATCTATCCCTTTAAATGCACAAAAATTGCTCGTGGAAAATTGGGTTACAATGATACCATGGTTTTCTAACAAGCCTATTAAGTCTCCAATGGGATCATCATTTAAGCCCCATTTTTTTCTCACTGATAAAGCTAATTCTTCGATGTCCTCAAATGATAAATCCTCGTACTCTTTATCAATCGTGGGCAAATCCAGATCAACAAAATCAACATATTCTTCAAGTTGCTTTTTGATTTCATCTGTCCACTTTATTTGGTACTTGCATGCTGTCTTAACCTTTTTTGCAATATTAGACTTTGAGCGAAAAAAAAGTGGACTGCTTCCTGCACTGGTGTTTTCTTCAGCTTTATAAAAAAACTCTGTTGGGAAGCCAAGGCTAAAAGAAACCGCTTGCAGCACTTCAGGAGAGGGGCTTACAATGCCCCTCTCATATTTTGAAACAGATTGTCTGGTGACGCCAATATCTTCTGCTAAATCCTCCATAGACATGGCACGAGCCTCGCGAGCCTCCGTTATTCGAGAGGGAATAATTGGGCTGGTCATGAAATATCCTCCTCAATACCGTGTGCCAAAAATTCTCTTTTCAGGACGGCCTTTTTACGCTCAAACACCTTTGTGTTTTCGCTTTCATCATTCAGAACAATTTGCGGAAGTAGGAGCTGCTCAGCAACTCCTGTATAGCCAGGCTCTGGGAACTGAACGACAGAGAAAGTTTGGCCTCGCCCGCCAAAGGTCAGTATGCCGTAATAGGGTTCATCTCCGTATGGAGGTGTCTGGTCAAGATCAATAACCATCTGCCGCTGTAAGGCGTGATTGTTGTTTGAGAGCCTGATCTTATATTTCGATGCATACGGCAGATCATTTGGAGAAGAACTGCGCGCAACATGCAGAATAACGCTTTTGTTTCTCAATTCCGGTATCAACTGCTTGTACTGGAATTCGCGTTGCACAAACTCAAATGGGAATTTTGAGTCGTGACTCTCAATTTCACACTGCATTTGCACAAGCTTTGTTCTAAGACGGCCTCGTGTGTCGGCAAAGTAAGGATGGCCAAACATTGGACGTTGCGTTTCCATCAACTCTCGATATGTAGCATCGCCAACTTGCACGATGGATGCCAAGGTCATTAGCTCACGGGGAGTGAAAAGGTTTTGAAACCGTTCCGGCATAACATGTCCTCCAAGCGCAAATTTATCTTGAGCCTATTTTACAGTTTTTAAGAGATTTTGTCAACCCCTTTTCTGAATACAGGAGATTTCGGTATCTCTTTAGCCTATGTTAGCTGAGTTGTAATAAAAATGGCCCTGCGCCGCTCCCCTGCTTTTCGCACTTCGGGACACTTTGTCCCAAGGTGGGCAGCAATCGACATCCTTGCATGTGTGCCGGAACAGAGATATGATAGTAATATAGGAGGAAACCACAACAGCCGGACAGATTGGAGGTGCCGCCATGATTGTTCTGAAAATCCTTGCAGCCCCTGTTATGGTTATAGCCATGATTTTAGCTGCTTTGATAAACTTCCTCTTTTGTGTAGCATACGCATTTTGCTATGTCATCTGCGTGATATTGGTTATCCTGTCTGTACTACTGTTTATAACCGGAGAGACAACTGGCGGCATTGTGTTCATCATTTTGGCCTTCCTATTCTCTCCCTTTGGTATTCCGGCTATCGCTGAGTGGCTGGTGTTGAAGTTGAATGATCTGAAAGAGAATTTGAAGGACTTTATAACAAGCTGATACTTCGGGACAATTTGTCCCAAGGTGAAGCATAACGGCGGCTGATATAGCCGCCGTTTGTCATATGGGAAGGAGGTGTCGCCTACGGCAACGACATACCTCAAAACGCATAAGATCAGCAAAGGCCAGACCATCGCTCAATCGCTGCGGGATCGTTTTGACTACGGGCAAAACCCGGACAAAACGCAGGGCGGTGAGCTTCTTTCCGCCTATGAGTGCGACCCTGTGACCGCTGACGCCGAATTTCTGCTTACCAAAGCAAAGTACAAGACTGTCACAGGTCGGGAACAGCGGCGGGACGCGGACGTGCTTTGCTATCAGATCCGCCAGTCATTCAAGCCCGGAGAGATTACGCCCGAGGAGGCAAATCGTGTCGGTTATGAAACAGCTATGCGCTGGACAAAGGGAAAGTACGCTTTTTTTGTGGCAACGCATACAGACCGGGCGCACATTCACAATCACATTTACTACAATTCCACCTCGCTGGACTGTACGCACAAGTTCCGGGATTTCATCGGATCGGCCCGGGCTCTCCGGCGGCTCTCTGACCGGGTATGTCTGGAAAATGATCTGTCCGTCATTCTCAACCCCAAGCTGCACAGCAAGGGCCGTTTTCTCCACTATGGGGCATGGCTGGGCGCGGATCGGCAGCCCTCTTACCAGGAGCGGCTGCGGCTTGCGATAAACGCCGCTCTTGCCAAAAAGCCCACCGACTTTGACGCCTTTCTGCGGCTCATGGAGGAGTCCGGCTATACGGTGAAGCATGGGCGCGGCGGCGTGATCTCTTTCCTTGCTCCCGGCCAGGATCGGGCGACACGGCTCCGGGCTTCTGTCCTCGGGGAAGGCTACGATCCCGAGGACATTCAGGCCGTGATTGCCGGGAAACGTCCTATCCCCCAGGTGTCCCGCGAGGCGGCACCAGTTCCCCATCGTGTCGAGCTCATTGTTGACATTCAGCAGCGCATGGCCGAGGGCAATGGGCCGGGCTATGAACGCTGGGCAAAGGTCTATAATCTGAAACAAATGGCCGCGGCGCTCCAGTATTTGCAGGAGCATAACCTGACCGATTATGACAGCCTTGCGGCTATGGCGGATCAGGCCGCCGGGCGTTTTCATACGCTGACCGCGCAGATCCGGCAGACAGAAGCCGAGCTCTCCAAAACCTCCGAGCTTATGGGCGCGGTGGTGCAATACGCAAAGACACGGCCCGTGTTCGACGGATACAAGGCCGCCCGATACAGCAAGAAGTATCTGGCCGAGCATGGGCAGGAACTGGCCGATTACCGGGCGGCAAAGGCAGCAATCAACGATCTGCTGGGCGGCGCAAAGCTCCCGAAAATGGACGCGCTAAAAGAACAGCGCCGCAAGCTGGCGGCACGGAAGAAGGCGCTCTATACAGAGTACCGGGCGGCCCAGCGGGATATGCGGGAGGCCGTGGCGGTCAAGACCAACATCGACCATCTGATTGGGGCCACGGGTGACCGGGATCATAAGGAACAGGAGCGGTAGCTCCTGTGACGCAGCCAGCAGGACTTTGGGACATTTTGTCCCGAAGTTGCCGGGTTTGGGGAGGCTCCCCAACAAGCATTTTTGCGACCCCTCCGGGGTGCAAAAATAGCAAGTGTGGCCACACTTGCCCTGCTTGCCGGTAGTGCGCAGGCCAAAAGCAAATAGTTTTCTTGACAAACATCATTATCGTATGCTATGCTAACGATAGGTTAGGAACCGCTAACTCAACTCTGGTGTTTTGGAAAGGTTTTGGTTGTTTATGAAAAAAGAAATGAGCGGGCCAGCGCGGTTTTATCAAGCGATACGAGACTATCAAGAAACGCAACTCCTCTTTACTGCTATTCAAATGGACATCTTCTCTTTTTTGGATGCTCCGGCAACGGTTGACATGATAGCTGAAAGAATATCCTGTCCTCCAAATAAAGTTGAACTGCTATTATTTGCACTTACCTCTTGCGGGTTGATTGAAAAACAAGGCGATTTTTTTGTGAATACGGAAAACACAAGAAAGTATCTCTCCCGTCACAGCCCCGTCTATTTAGGTGAGAATATCCTTTTCCGCGAGAAAATGACTTCTCTTTCGGATCTGAAAGAACGGCTGGAAGAGACAAGCGGCAGCAAGCAACAGGGGTATGATTTTGAAGAACTTGCGCGAGTAACGATCCCGGAAATGTATGCGGGACGAGTGCAATCTTTTATTGAGGGGATGCAGGGATTATATCCCGACAAAAACAAACAGTTGCGTATCCTTGATCTCGGAGGTGGTACAGGGATTTTAGCGATTGAATTTTCAAAACACTTTCCGAATAGTTCTGCCGTAGTATTTGAGCGGCCCGATGTTGCCACGGTTACAAAAGAAATCATTTTGCAGTATCACGCAGAAAAACAAGTAGACGTGCTTGCCGGGGATTTTAATTCAGATGATTTAGGCGGCAGCTATGACCTGATTATAGCCTCCGGTATTTTGAATTTTGTGCGCGGCGATATGTCAGCATTTATGAAGAAGTTGTCGAGTTCTTTGAATGAAGGCGGATATTTGCTTATTGTAGGTCAATTTTCAGATCACAACTACGATGTTCCTCAAAACATGATAAGTTGGCTGTCCGGATTTCTTGACGGGGTTCCGCTTCCTCCAAGCAGCGATGTACTCAACCAGGCATTAAAAAACGCAGGGTTGAGAGAAACCGAGAGAAAATGCGGTCTGTCCTGCTTGGGAGTCCAACTGAACAGCGGTTTATTTCAGGGGAAAATATATCAAAAGGGCGGCATTTACTCCGACGATGTTATCCGTTCATTTATCGAGTTGACCGAAAGGATTGCCAACAGCAAAACAAATGTCCTTGACTTTGGAAGCAAGGATATGACCTTTTATCGTGGGGAGATACACCTTGTAAAGATGATCGGAGATTTCCCCGGTATCCACAGCGCAGAGCTTGCAAGAAAATTCGGCATTACCCGCCCGGTTGTCCATAAGACACTCCAAAAGCTGATAGAACGCGACTTAATTAGAAAGGAGGCTGTTGCCGACAACAAAAAACTGCATTGTTTATATTTGACAGACAAAGGCAAACTTGCCTATCGTTATCACGCTGAATATCACGATAAATACGACAAAGCCCTCTTTTCATACTTATCGGATATGAATGACGATCAACTCACGGCCATCCTGGGCTTTTTGGAGCGTGCCATCAATCTGATTCAAAACCACGCATAAGGAGGTAAAAATGAAAAAAATCGTATCCCTTATTTTAGCTGCCATTTTGTGCATGGCTATTACAGCTTGCAGGCAAACAAATTCAAATGTGACAAATCCCGATAACCCCGACTCTTCAAATCCGGTTGAAACATCTGCAGATCGCAGGCAGATTATCGACCTTGCCGGAAACGAGGTTGAGATCCCTGCGGCAGCAGATATTAAACGCGTTGTGATTATTGCCCCACCCGTGATGTCGTTTGTGGTGGAAACGATCCCCAGCACAGAAATGATCGTAGGGATCAATTCTCGCTCTTTTTCGACCTCCAATACGCAAATCGTTGAAAAAGTCTTTCCAAATTGGCAGACCGCAGATACATCTTTCATTGACGCGAGTTTTACTGTGAACAAAGAGGCTTTACTAAAACTTAACCCCGACATTATCTTTTATTACGGAAATATGCAGAAGCAAGGGCTCGGAGAGGTTGCAATTCCCAGTATAGATTTTCGAGCGGAGTCTAACGACCCTCAAGATGTATCTATTGCTTGGGATAATCTTCTCCGGGAGATATTTGATCTTCCTACCTCTGGCGGACAGCAGGCCGCTTGGGACAGAACAAACGAAAAGCTCGGGGCGCTTTTGGCGAACCAAACGGAAGAAAAGACGGCGCTTTGCGTGTTTTCAAATCTTGCAGGTGCAATCACGGTTTGCGGCACAAATGCCTTTGATGCTTATGCACAGAGCTTCTTTGAAATGGCCGGAATTAGGAACGCTGCCGTTGGGATCGACGGGACTGCCGAAGTCAGCATGGAGCAGATTTATGAATGGGACCCCGATATGATTATTGTATTTCAGGATGCGCCGGCAAAAGCGATTATCGGCAATTCGATTGAAGGGCAGGATTGGTCTATCTTGACTGCGTGGAAAAACGGTGCTGTGTACGATGTTCCCCGTACTACATTTTCTTGGATCGTTCCCTCCGCAGATGCCGCTTTGACCCCGCTTTGGCTCGTTTCAAAAGCATATCCCGACTTGTTCAGCGAACAGGAAATGCGGACGGAAATCATGGAGTACTATAAAACCAACTATGGTATTACGCTGTCCGATACCGATATAGACAGCATTTTGGACTATCGTGTAGCGAAAGGATCATGAGGAACAAAACAAGCAAGAGGTATCGCGCTGTCATGCTTGGCGGATTTGCCGTTATTGCTGCGATTTCCCTCTGTGCAATATTGATTGGGCAATATACAATCACGCTTTCTGATTTTTTGGCGATCATAAAATCTAAAATAACAGCAACGGCGTCCCCTTTGGAAACAGCATCCTTTGTAATTTTTAATGTTCGTATCCCTCGTGTGATATTAACTGCTATGGTAGGAGCCGGACTATCCATGTCCGGCTCCGCCTTGCAGGGGGTGTTTCAAAATCCATTGGTAAGCCCTGACCTTTTGGGCGTATGCTCCGGCGCAGGCTTTGGCGCAGCGTTAGGAATTTTATTGTTCGGCGGGGCAGGAATTTTTACCCCCGTGCTGTCCTTGACATTCGGATTGTTCAGCGTCCTGCTGGTGTTCTTTTTCGCGGGGCGGAGAAATAATACCGAAACATTATCCGTTGTATTGGGCGGGATTGTTGTTTCGTCAATCTTTGCAGCATTGATCGCGCTGATAAAATATACCGCAGACAGCTCGGAAACACTGCCTGCCATTACCTTTTGGCAGATGGGGAGCTTTGCGAATAGAACATACGACCATATACAAATCGCGGCGGTGCCCGTTATCGGGGGAATGTTCGGCCTTTATCTGTTTCGCTGGAAAATCAACTTGCTGTCGCTCGGTGACGAGGATTGCCACACATTGGGTGTTGACCCCGTGAAAACCCGCTGGATCATCATTCTTTTTGCTACTATCACAACCGCCGGGTGCGTAACGGTTTCCGGTGTCATTGGTTGGATTGGGCTTGTGATCCCCCATATTTGCCGCAAATTGGTGGGCGTCAACCACGGAGAGCTTTTACCGGCCTCTGGTCTGATCGGAGCTATTTTTATGATCCTTGTAGATACATTGGCGAGAAATCTGACCGCCGCAGAGGTTCCTATCGGAATACTCACCGCTTTAATCGGTGCCCCGTTTTTTGCAGCAATATATCGTCGCAGAAGGAGGCTTTGAAAATGGGACACGCAATAGAAGTGAAAAGTGGCTGCTTTTCTTACTTCACAGGCCATGAGGTCTTAAAAGATATTTCTTTTTCGCTCGATGCTGGAAAGGTCATGGCCGTCATGGGCCGGAACGGGATCGGGAAAACCACGCTGATTAAGTGCGTTGTTGGTCTGCTGAAATGGAACAGCGGTTATTCCTATATCAACGGGAAAGAGAGTAAAAGCACAGGGGCCATGAAGGAAATCGGATACGTGCCACAGGCACACAAGGTTTCTTTCCCTTATTCAGTCTGCGATATGGTGGTGTTTGGAAAGGTCGGCCACAGCTCATATTTTGCGACGCCAAGCAAACAGGACTACGCGCTGGCGGAAAATGTATTGCAGCAGGTTGGAATATATGAGCTGAAGGATCATCCTTGCAACGAGTTAAGCGGGGGGCAACTCCAACTTGTATATATTGCACGCGCTTTGATAAACGCCCCAAAATTACTTGTGCTGGATGAGCCGGAGTCACACTTGGATTTTCGCAATCAAATCCGCCTGCTAAAAATGATAAAAAAAGTTGCGTTGGAAAAGGAAATTGCTTGTATCATCAATACACATTACCCCAACCACGCGCTGAGAATTGCCGATCAATGCTTCCTGCTTGGCGAGCAAGGGTATATCGTGGGCTCTGCAAAAGAGGTAATGACAGATAAGAATATACAGACGTATTTCGGCGTATATTCACAATCTGTGCAATTTCAATACAAGGATGAAATGATAACTTCTTTCTCCTTTTTGGAGGAAGTCAAAGTTTTTACATAATATGAAAGGGAGAAGTGAATGGCTCTTATGCCCTGTATGTCACAAAAAGACAAGAACAAAAATATATGAGAATACAACGTTAAATAACTTCCCCTTATTCTGTCCAAAGTGCAAAAAGGAGATACTTATAAGTTTTGAGCAAAAGAGAATAACGGTTATTGATAAGCCAGACGCAAAGACGCAGAGCTGATAATTCCTTAAAAGGATTTCATCTCTGCGTCGTTCTTTTCCTGCGGTGAACGGTTTTGTACCGTGGAGGTGGCAGCATGAAAGGATGTTGCTGTTGATATAAAACTATAAACTGCAATGATATTTCTTTTCTGCATTTCCGCAGGAGTGGATCGTTTTACCCTTTTTGCAAATACAGTCTTTTCTCTGCCCACACAGTTTTACTCTGTGCGGGCATTTTTCATATCTTTGGGACAATTTGTCCCAAGGTCGGTAGCCCCGGCTGCCGATCCCCGCCCCCTCCATTCAGATCGCTTGTCAACCCGAGATCTGAATGGAGGAACAAATGACAACCATCAATTTGCGGGACTATTACCCGTGGTACACCCAGGATGAATATATCGAGGTTTCCGATGAAGTGGCTGCCGAGCTACGGGCGGATAAGTTGTATGAGGCTGCTCACCAGCGCACGGTCATCCGCAACAAGGCGCAGTACTCTCTGGATTTGGACGATGGGATCGAGTATTCGGCTTGCCTGTCCGAGCCCACGCCCCAACAGTTGCTGGAACGGAAGGAAACCTTCATCGCACTTTGCCACGCGCTTAACTCCCTGCCGGAAGCGCAGGGCCGCCGTGTGGAGGCTTGCGTGATCCTCGGCAAGAGCTACCGGGAGGTGGCTCTGGAAGAAGGTGTCAATGAGAGTTCAGTGCGGGAGTCGGTTCGTCTTGGTATAGAGAACATGAGAAAGTTTTTGAAAAATTTTTAATTTCTACCCCCGCATTTGGCCGTTTTTTGTCCTTGGTATATGAGAGGAGTTGATCCTCTCGACAACTGAATAGCGGCGGCTCCGGGTGCTATGCGGGGAGCCGGGTGGCGGGTGCGCCGAGACTTCTCCCATGAGAACGAGCGAACAACACCAACGCCGCAAGTGGGGCCTTGCCATCCCACGGCCACGATCCGCGAGGCAGGCCGGCAGCCTGTCCCCCGGAGCCGCCGCACCCTTGCAGGGGCTCGTGCCGAGTATAGCTGTCCTACGACAGGCCAAGGAAATGAGCGCGGCGCTTCTGCTTTTCTACTTCGGGACAATTTGTCCCAAGGTGGAGCCGCAAGAATGGGCGGCATCCTCTCGGGTGTCGCCCATTCTTGTTTCCCCACCGGACAACGGGAAACTTGCTCAACAAGGCCAGCGTTATGGGAGGGAGGTTATTTGATGAAACAGAAAACGGCTGCGTTTCGTGTGGACGGTTACGAGATTTCCGCCACCTTTGCGGAAAGCCGAAACTCCGATATAAGCAGACACTTGAAACATATCCTGCTGACTTCCTATGCCGCAGATACGCCCAAAAAGCGTTCCGGCGACATCCTTGAGGTGCCTGCTGCGCAGAGGTATAATGATAGTGGTGAAGGACACCGTGTACCTTGAAAACTGCATATCGTTCTATCTTTGTGTATTGATCTGCACCTCCATATTGCTCGGACAATATGAAAGGACGGATCAATTATGGAAAACCGAGTTTATTGCTTATATCGCGTTTCTTCTGATAAACAGGTAGATTACGACGAGAGAAATCAAGCAGATATTCCCATGCAGCGTAAAGAGTGCCACCGCTTCGCTGATGAAAAAGGCTGGACGATCATCCATGAGGAACAGGAGGACGGTGTTTCCGGCCATAAGGTACGGGCTGAAAACCGCGATAAGATACAGACCATCAAAGAACACGCAAAGCAAGGTAAATTTGATATTCTGCTGGTGTTCATGTTTGACCGCATCGGGCGTATCGCTGACGAAACGCCATTTGTGGTGGAATGGTTTGTAAAGAACGGCATCCGGGTATGGAGTACCCAGGAGGGCGAGCAACGGTTTGATAATCACACCGACAAGCTCACCAACTATATCCGCTTCTGGCAGGCCGACGGAGAAAGCGAGAAAACCTCTATCCGCACAAAAACCGCCCTCGGCCAGATTGTGGCAGACGGTGGCTTTAAGGGCGGGAACGCTCCCTATGGCTATGACCTTGTAAAAAGCGGGCGTTTCAACAAGCGCAAGCATGAGCTCTTTATGTTGGCGGTCAACGAAGCCGAAGCTCCTGTCGTGCGCATCATTTTTGAAAAGTACGTACAGGAGGGCTTCGGCGCTCAGCGGATCGCAACCTATCTGAACGACCTCGGCTATCGGGCAAGAACGGGTAAGCCGTGGCACCACGCCACGATCCGGGGTATCCTCTGCAACCTGACTTATACCGGCGTCCTCCGCTGCGGGGAAAGCCGCTCCGAGGTATTGCCGCAGTTGCAAATCATTGAGCCGGAGCTCTTTGAAGCGGCGCAGACTATCCGCACTTCACGGGCAAATTCCGTTGCTTTGGAAAACCGCGTGCCGATGAACACAAAGGGCAGTACGCTTCTGGCCGGAAATATCTTTTGTGGTCATTGCGGCTCCCGCCTGTCCCGCACGACAAACGGAAAAGCATATCCCTGTAAAGATGATCCCAGCCGGATCGTCAAGCGGGTACGGTATATCTGCTATGGGAAAACCCGCAAGCAGACCGTGTGCGACGGGCAAACAGGCTACACGGCCAGCGTTCTCGACGGTATTATTGATAAGTTGATCCGACAGATCTTTGAGCGCATGAGGGCTATTCCCAAAAGCGAGATCGTCGGCGTCAGGTATCAGGAAAAGATGAAGGAGCGGAAGGCGCTGCTGCAGGCTGTACGGGCCGACTATAACAAAGCGTCTGCTGATCTGGCGATGCTGAAGGCCGAGGTGGTAAAATCCCTCCGTGGGGAAAGCAGTTTCAGTCAGGAACTGCTTTCCTCTCTGATTGCCGACTCTGAGACAAATTGTCTCAAAGTGAAGGAACAGCTTGACGCTGCCCAGGCCGCCTATGAAGAGGGGCAGGAGATCATGGCCGCGCTCAACGCGCAATACGACGACATCATTTCATGGGCCGATATGTACGACACGGCCAGCATGGAGGCAAAGAAAATGATTGTCAACTGCCTTATCAAGCGGATTGAGGTTTACCGGGACTACAAGCTGCATATCGACTTTAACATCGACTTTGAGCAGTTCAGCCTCGGGATCGACCTTGACGCTATCGCCGCATAAAACAAAACCTCGCCTCAAGCGAGGCGAGGAAAAAGCACTTTCCCTTGATATGGTGGAGATAAGCGGGATCGAACCGCTGACCTCTTGAATGCCATTCAAGCGCTCTCCTCGTACAAGCGTGTAGCGAACCCCCTAAAGGGGGTGGGGAGAGTGCTTTTTGTGCGCGGGAACTTTTCAGGCAGCGCTATAACGAGAAAAACTCACAAATGAAGTTCGTCATCTAACGCTCTCTTGAACTCAAAGTACAGCCCATATAATTGGGGTTGTAAATCTTTTATCTGCTTTCGCAGGGTAGCATAATTCGTCAATTCTCCCCCACATTTTTTAAGGTCAACTTCATTGTCTGCACACAATTTCTCTAAATGCTCTAAATCACTCTTATTTTTCTCTTTATTTTCGAGTCTGAGGGCTAAAAGCTGAATTTGCTTATATATTGTCATTTTTCCCTGTTCTGCTAACTCATCAAAATAAATTTCTGCTTCTAAATTCAAAATACCGATTTTTGTACTTATATCTTTTAAGGACTTAAGTAGACGGATGGTATTATCTGATAATAACGATTCCGCCTTCAAAAAAATAACTTCTTCATTGCTCAAATCTTCTTGAGAAACAAAAGAGGGCTTCTTCTCTAAAAATGGGAGTGCATCAGTTCTATATGAAACATAATGCATACTCAATCTCTCAAGTTGATAATAGATTTTTTCTTTTTCGGGAAAAAGAGAAAGTTTTTCCTGTCTACTGGCAATGTATAATGTTATAAAAATAGCAACAACTGAAACCATAGTTGGAAGCACCCAGGATGTAACACTATTGATCGCTTCCCAATCAATAGTGCTATCATTGATTGGAACTAATCTATATCCAAGTAGCCAAAAGATTAAAAATACAATTAAAGCAAAAGATTCAATGGCAAAAAATATCCATAATAGTTTTGGCTTAAGTCTCGTGAGAACCACCACCTAAAAAATAGTTACGTAGCAATACTATATGCTCTTTTCAAAGACAGTTCTTTCTGCACATGATATAATTCTTACGTTCCACAGTAGAAAGGGGGTGTGATATGGAAAAAGAGTATGTACCCGGTGAGCCGCAGCGATACCAAATCGGAAAGCGTGTTTTTATCGTGGAGCCATACTATAACAAGAACGGCGAAAGTATGGCGGACATCTTGTTCAAGTTAATGATGGCCGACATAGAAGATGAAATGTGGAACGAAACTCATAAAGAAGAATAATTTAATATTTTGCTAAGCAGTCAAGCAAGAGGCTTTATCCTAAGGACGTCACTCTGGAATCAGAGGGACGTCCTTTTAAGATTCGAAAACTAAGTGCCATTACAAATCTGCAATTCACATATTGCTTTTTTTGCGAAAAAAATAAGTTCATCAAAGTGAGCTTGCCCTGCCCCAGGATTAACCATAGAAAATAATGTCTCAGAACCTAATACCAGTCTATATGTATTATCGCTTCTTTTGTCTAAAAAAACACCCTTTTGGCTTTTCTGAAAAAGGAGTAAGGCTAGTTGAGACGGTGGTTGAAGTTTATCTACGAAAACTAAATCTCTTACTAATGGTGATATACTATTACCAAGGATTAGCTCTGCCCTTTCAGCAATTAGGGTTGCAATTCGCGTTTGCTTTTCAGGTGACCAATGGCAATGGCATTGTAATTGAACTATCATGGTATTACCTCCTCACTAGATATATTCCTTCTCTAATAAAGATAATACCATGATAGCAGTCCCTTAAACCGGACTTTAATCTTCGCGTAGTTGCTCTTCTAAAATTCGGATGCCATTATCACACAGTTGAATAATGTAGTACGGTATTGTCGAATACTTGGATGGATTCAGTTGGAAAAGACTATCGTTTTCTATATGAAATGCTTCATCTACAAATTTTTTGAAAACAGTATCCGATATTTTCCCATGATTAATCATGCGGTAAAGTTGGATTTTTTCATAGCTGCTTGTGAGAGTTTTGTATAGCGCTATCATTTGGTGCGGATCATGCGCCCTTGTATAAGCCGATGGATAATCAAATTCCGGAATCTCCTCGCAGATTTTTCGAGAAGCTGCCTCTATTTCTTCATTAGTCATATTACGGGTTCCTGCCGTATCCTGGATAACAGGTGTTCCTCTATCGGGGTGAAAAAAGTTTGACAACAACTGCCAAACTGGCCCTTTATCGCCACACGCCTCTACCCGTCTGCGCAGATAAATCAGTTTGTTAATTATATCAATGTTGCTATTTATATTGGTATTTGCAATTTCAAAAAACGACTGAATATCTGAGGGCAATATTTCTTGCTCTGCTAAAATGCCATTTTCATTGTATAGAAAAGCGGCCACGGGTACTGGGCAAAATCTGCACCTAATACTTGATGTATGAATCATATCTACTATTGGATCAAAGTCATGCGTCAGCATTATGACTGTCTTACCTTGAAGTGAACCGTTCCCCTGAAAAAGCATCTCCATTATTGCATATTTTTTGTTTTTATCAAAAGAAGATATGGGATCATCCAAGATAATCAAGGCAGGGTTCTCCTTAAGTACCCGATACATAAAAAGCACTAGTGCAAACGCGTTCCTTTCACCATAGCTTAAATGAAGTTTTGCATCGTTAACGGGCGCTAGTGTGTCTGTGCTGCAAAGAATAAGTCGATAAGTGTCAGCTCCAGTATCTTCGACAATCGACACATTATATTTGTAGCCAGCACTTTCTAAGAAGCCATTTATCTCACTGCTATACTTATTAATTGTGCTTTGTATAAGCGCTTTTTGCTTGTTTACTTCTCCTTGCAGTTGGCCTGCCTGTTCAATTACACCATCCAACGCGCCATTGACTAGTGATATTTTTCTTGCGGTATACACCGAGTTAATATGTGTCAATAACTCCAAGTCAATTTTTTGCCTGTTTAGTGCAGAAATAACCTTATCTACATCCTTTAGCGCGCCAAAATTCAGATTTTTAATCTCAATAAGACGCTCGTTCAGGATTTCTACTTGTTTTTTTATTTCAATTAAATAGTTAATCTCTTCTTTGGTAAACCCAGTGCTATTTCTTGCAAGTCTATCAATAACTACTTTAACATCATCTGTAAAATATTCTTTCAATGCCTGAAATACGCTGACCATTTTTTGAAGTTCGGCAACATATTTCGAATCGTATTCTATTGCAACCTGTTTAACGACTTCTTTCTGCGGAGAAGATAGTTTTCCTGCGCAATAGGGACATTGTTCCGAAAGATCTAAGTATTCTTCGCCTTTACTTTGCCATGTAAGCCATGCTGCGTTTTTTTCACTTTGAATATAGGGAGTGTATCCTGCTAAAACAGGAGGGACATTTATTATTTTGTTTCCTCTAGCAATTCCTTTACCAATAGAACCCGTTTTAGAGTATCCCTTTTGTGCTTTTCCGAAACCGGTAATGAAAGTTGTAAGATCATTAATGAGATCGTCCAACTCTGGGTTATTTCTAAATGTCTTTTGAATATCCTCTATAAGGAATTGGATTTTAGCCATTCTTTCATCATAATCTGAAGTTTTTATAAAAACTTCAAAACTATTTTCTACCAATTCATTGGGACGAAACAAATACTGATTAACATATTCTTCATTGAAAATTGCAACTCCGTCTGTTGTTTCTGAAAGTAGTACAGACGGTGTGTGTTTTTCAGAAATCGGATCTTCACCTAGATATTTATACGGCATTAGTTTTTCTAGTGTCTTGCCGTTTGCAGCAAGCTCGATGGCATGTGCAATCGTTGATTTACCCGTGCCGTTAATAGCGTATTTTATGTTTAATCGTCCAGGATCAATCGTTATCCTAGCCAAATCGATATTATTGCAGTTTTTAATTTCTATATTCATATCATGCCATTCCTTTCGTATAGTGGGCATAAAAGCGATCATTGCTGACAGTATTTTGTATTATACCATATTTTTCTCTAGAAAAACAAATTGATAAAATACTTCACTTGTCCACTCTATTGTAATGATTACCACCTAACAGGACTATGGGTGATATGGAATAATATAGTATGAAAGGAGTGATACCCCTCCCCCGCAGTCCAGCCATTGGGCTGGCTTTTTTCATGCCATCACGAAGGAGGTTAGCAAATGGCAGCCGAAAAACTGAACCCAGACCAAAAGAACATTAAGCCCCCGGAGGCCGCTGCTCCCCCGAGGACAAGCATTTCTCCCGCCCCGGAGCCGGTCAAAAGCCCTGGCGAGCCACCTGAGCATGAGCAGGCGGTGATCTTCGGTATGGTTGAGGACGCTCCCGCTCCTGCCAGTAAAGTGATTAATCTATCTGGCGTCAAGGTCGTTGCCGATGTGGCTGCCAAGCCGCCGGAGGTTGTACCCGATCAAAAGCGCCGTGGCCGTCCCCTGAAAGAGCAGGCCGGGGTGTCTGCGGAAAAAAAGGAGAAAGCGACGGAGCACCGCACAGGCCGCCCGTCTAAGGTTGACAAGGCGGCCCGTGAGGAGGCCCCGCCCGCTGTTCGGGACAAAGTGTCCAGAGGTAAGAAAGCTGACAAGGGCAAGGAAACGGGCTCCGGCGGTGCGCCTGTGTCTAAATCCGCTAAGGCGGTAAAGCCGGGCAAGGCCGCTCCCGTCAAGGAGGCGGCAGTCCCGCCGCCGGAGATCAATCTGCCGCCCACGCCTGACGTGCCGCCCCGCCCGGTGGAAGATGGAAAAATCGTCTATCTGAAAATGGCGGAGCTTCATCCGTTCCATACGTTCCGGGAGCACCCCTACAAGGTGCAGGACGATAAGGCGATGGACGATCTGGTGGGGACGATCAAGGAACACGGCATTATGACCCCCGCCACCGTCCGCCCGGAAAAGGACGGCAAGGGCTATGAGATTATCGCGGGCCACCGCCGCCATCACGGTGGTACACGGGCCGGACTGGAGGAAATGCCCTGTATCGTCCGCGAGATGACCGATCTTGAAGCTGTCCGGGAAATGCGGAACAGCAACAAACAGCGGGGCGATCCTCTCCCCAGCGAACTGGCAAAGCTGCTGGATTTGGAGGTGGAGGCCATCAAACGCCAGGGGGCCCGCCCGAAAAATGAGAAAGAGGCGGAGGCCCTGGGTAAGCTCTCGGTGGAGATTGTGGGTAAGGAACACGACATGAACTATAAAAAGGTCATGCGGTATATCCGGCTCAACTCCCTGGTGCCGGAGCTTCTGGATAAGGTGGACACAAAGCAGATGGGCTTTATGCCTGCGGTGGAGATCTCGTATATCAGGCCGGAAAACCAGCGGCTGATTGCCGTTTCCATTGACGGAGAGCAGTCCTCCCCCTCGGTGGCCCAGGCGAAGCGGCTCCACGAGCTGGACAAGGAGGGCAAGCTCAACGGTGATGTGATCGACGGCATTTTGAGTGAAGAAAAAAAGGAGGATCGCGGTGTGATTATTTCGACTGCTGAACTGTCTAAGTATTTCGGCAAGGAGGTCACTCCTGCCAAAATGAAAGAGCAGATCATGGCGCTGCTGGACGAGTGGAAAGAGAAACAGCCGCCCGAACTGGCGCAGCCGGACAGGAAAAAGGACTTGGAGAAGTAACCGGGCCCCGCTTCTGGACACTTTGTCCAGAGGTAAACACCCCGCGCCGGGTATTTTGCAGCGCAGCCGGGAACGGGCAGTCAAGGGGCGGAACGCCCGTCGCTTGCGGCGGCTTGCCCTTGACGGCCTGGCCCGGCCGTGCTATTTCCGGCAAGGCGGCGGGGGTATATCCTCCAGAGCCGCCCCCTTTCCCATGAATGGGAAAGGGCGGGGGGATAGGGTTGAACTACCTATTAAATATCGGAGGTGTGATAATGAAACGATCCCTTGCTTATATCACCGCTGCGTGGCGCGGCGATCCTGCGGTGGATATGGAGCAGGCGGCGCATTACTGCCGCGTGGTCTACGATGCGGGCTATTCCCCCATCTGCCCTATGCTCTATCTGCCGCTGTTCCTCAATGACGCGGTGCCGGAGGAGCACAAGAACGGCATCGACATGGGCCGCGATCTGCTCCGGCGTTCCCGTGTGCTGGTGGTGTGCGGCCATTCCGTGACCGAGGCCATGAAAAATGATATTGCTGTGGCCCAGCGCCTGGGGATCACCGCGACTACGCTTGAGGGCATCCTGACCGTCAAGGGCCAGGGGCGGTGTTGATGACGTCTCTGTTTGAAGCCTACATCACCAACCTGGGAAAGTACAACGAGGGTGAGCTGGTTGGCGAAACGCTGAAATTCCCCACCACCACGGAGGAGGTGCAAGGACTGCTGAAACGCATTGGTGTGGATGGGGTGCGTTATGAGGAGTTTTTCATTACCAGCTTTGACGGTGATGTGCTGGGGCTCTACGACTATCTGACGGAATATGAAAATCTGGACGAGCTCAATCATCTGGCCTGTCTGCTCTCCGAGCTGGATCAAGGTGAGTTGGAGAAATTTGAGGCCGTCATTGATAACGGCGAACATACTTCCAGCGTGGCCGATCTCATCAATCTGGCGCAAAACCTGGATTGCTACGAGTTTTATCCCGGCGTTGAGGACGATGAAACCCTGGGCCGCATCTATGTGGAAGATATGGAGGCCATCGAGGTGCCGGAGCACCTGCTGAATTACTTTGACTATGAGGCATACGGGCGGGACATCAGGATCAACGAGGACGGCCACTTTGCCCCCGGCGGCTATGTGCGGAACAATGGCGGTCAATTTATCGAGCACTATCACGGGATCGAGGACATTCCCGACGAGCACAAAGTCTTTGCCTTTCCCCAGCTCACGGTGCGGGAGCAAATGGCGGCCTACAAAGAAATCATTGACGGTTCCTCCCTGGAGGGCTATCGGAAGATTGCCGCAAAGGAACACGAGGAGCGATAACAGCACTTCTGGACGTTTTGTCCAGAGGTGTTTTTTTCATGGAAAGGAGGGATACGGCTGATTGACGAGGACGTTTCCAGACGTACCATAGCAGTTTCGATCAAGGCGACAAAGCTCACGGGCCGGGTGCTGGCCCAGGCGTGTCTGGCGGTGGGCCGGAAGATTAAGAAAACGTACCGTGCCCGCCAGACACCTCACGGAAAACAGACGGTGCGCCAGCTCATGGGCCACGGGGCCGCCACGAACAGCATCGAGGTGGAGTCCCCAAAGGATTTTGACCGGGTGGCCCGGCGTTGGAATGTGGACTATGCCTTTTATAAGACCGGGCCGGACAAATACCTGTTGTTTTTCAAGAGCGGGCAGGCCGACGCCATCACCACTTGCTTTTCGGAGTATTCCCGGCGTGTGATGAAGCGTTCCAAGTCCCAGCGTGTTCCCATCCGGGAACAGCTCAAACGGGCTGCCGTTGAACTGGCCCGCCAGCCGTCCCACAAGAGAGAACGTGCAAGGGAGGCGGTGCATGAGGACAGATAGCGTCAAAAAGTATGTGATACCCAATATCCCGTACCTATTTATTCTGTGGGCCTGCCTAAAGCTGGGGACGGCCTACCGTCTGGCCCCCGGAGCAGACTTTGCTCACAAGCTCATGGGCCTGGGGCAGAGCATCGGCCCGGCCTTTGCTGACTTTGCGCCGGGGCTGGCCTCCTTTGACTGGCTCATAGGCATTGTGGGCGCGGTGGGCTTTCGCCTGCTGATCTACTTCAAAAGCAAGAACGCAAAGAAATTTCGGCGGGATGAGGAATACGGGTCGGCCCGCTGGGGCACCGAAAAAGACATCAAGCCCTTTGTCGATCCGAAGTTTGAGAACAACGTCATTTTGACAAAGACGGAGTTTCTCACTATGAACACCCGGCCCAAAAATCCCGCCAACGCCCGCAATCTCAACGCCTGTATCATCGGCTCGTCCGGCTCCGGCAAAACCCGTTTCTGGCTCACGCCCCAACTGCTCCAGGCGCACAGCTCCTATGTATGCGTCGATCCGAAAGGCGGGGTACTCTCCCAGGTGGGGGCTTTTCTGCAACGCCGGGGGTATCAGGTCAAAGTGTTCAACAGCATAGATTTTTCAAAATCCATGCACTACAATCCGTTGTCCTACATTCACAACGAGGCGGACATCCTCAAATTCGTGGACACCCTCATAGCCAACACCAAAGGCGAGGGCAAGGAGGGCGATCCATTTTGGACGAAGGCGGAAACGCTTTTGTACTGCGCCCTGATTGCCTATATCATTTTCGAGGCCCCCGCCGAGGATCGGAACATCAATACCCTGGTGGATATCATTTCCGGCATGGACGTGAAAGAGGATGACGAGTCCTATATGAACGCGGTGGACTATATGTTTAAGGGCCTGGAAAAGCGCAAGCCGGATTGCTTTGCCGTGAAGCAGTACAAGAAATATAAGCTGGCAAGCGGCAAGACCGCAAAAAGCATTTTGATTTCCTGCGGCTCCCGACTGGCCCCCTTTGACATCCCCCAACTCCGGGAGATCATGAGCTATGACGAGCTGGAGCTTGACCGCATCGGGGATCGGAAAACGGCGGTTTTCTTCACGATTTCCGACACAACCCCCACTTATAACTTCATTGTTGCCCTGGCCTTTTCGCAGATGTTCAATCTCTTGTGTGAACGGGCGGACAATGTTCACGGTGGCCGCCTGCCCCATCATGTGCGGGTGCTGTGGGACGAGGCGGCCAACACGGGCCAGGTGCCCTCGCTGGAGAAGCTGGTGGCCGTGATCCGTTCTCGTGAGGTAAGTCTGTGCCTGTTCTACCAGCAGTACGCTCAATGCAAGGCCATATACAAGGACAACGCCGAAACAATCCTGGGAAACATGGACAGCGTGGTTTTCCTGGGCGGGCGGGAAAGCTCCACCATCAAGGAAATTTCCGAAAACTGGCTGGGCAAGGCCACGATCTCCATGCAGACCGAGGGCCGCTCCCGTGGGCAGTCGGAAAGCTACAACCAAAACACCCAGCGGCTGGGCCGGGAGCTGATGACCCCCAGTGAGCTGGCTACCATGCCGGGCGATAAGTGCATTTTGCAGCTGCGGGGCCTGCCCCCGTTCTTCTCGTCCAAATACGATTTGAAGCAGCACCCGAACTACAAGTACACGGCTGAGGCCGATAAAAAGAAAAACGCCTTTGACCTTGATAAACTCATTAACCGCCGCAGGCGGCCTGGGCTGAATGAGGCTTGTGAGGTGTACGAGGTAGACGTATCGGACGCGGGGCCCGTAAGCGAGGACGAGGACATCCTCAACTACGATGATGTGGACGATCCGGATGCCTTTATATAAAAATCCCCATTCCAGTTTAACAACCGGAATGGGGGCATAAAATCTATCGCGATTTATGGTTTGCTTTTGACACCTCGTCTCGAACTTTATCTACTAAAATTGCAATATTAACTCTATAATTCTCAATTTGTGTTTCTAACAATTCAATTTGTGATCTGAGGACTGCCTCGCGGCCATAATATACTGTTGCAAGTTCCCACTCTAGTTCACCAATTTTTTTATGAAGAAAATCAAATTCTTCTTTGCATTTTTTCAGCTCCGGTGTTAACTCTTTTCTCATAACAATTCTCCCTTTTTATAAATATTCAAAGTCTATTGATAATTCATTTTAGCATTATTTGTGATACTGCTATTGAGCTAGCAAAAAACGACATTGGCGAACAAATTCACAGTAAGTTTTCCAAACTTTTGTTGCCAGATCATTTAGGGTTTGAGACTCTTTGGCATACTGTATTGAGCATTCTTCATAACTCATGGAATGTGGAATCCAATCTTCATGACTAATCATCCACGCGCGAGTTACACACAATTCTTGCCCAAAAACATCCTTTACAAATGTGTTCATGGATTTGTAATTCAAAAATGCTTTAATAGAATTAATCAAATTACCTCGCATTTTCTCTAGTTCTGGATTTATAAATTCTGAAAAAGGATCATCATAAGTATCATTTAGATATTTGGCTAACCCATCAAACACATTGTATGGGTGAGTTCCCCCAATATCTTCTTCAATAAGCCAACACTTGACGGTTGGAGTAAACAGAGCACATATTGTTTGAAATGATTCAATATCTTCTGTAAATATAGTCTTTTCGCTATTATTTACAGAAATTCCATCACTATTTACTTTTCTATACCAATTATCCCTATGGCGTTTCAGTTCTTCCGTAGAATATCTTTTTCCTTTAGGATGTTTTGGGTCAGCTTTGCCCATCTCGGAATGACAATCAAAACATAGTGGAATGCAATTCTCTAAAGTATCCTTGCCCCCATAGGCCTTTTGCTCTATGTGATGCAACTCAATTTTTGTTCCGCAAAACTTGTGGCAGATACAACAGCAGCGGCCACATAATGTCAACGCTTCAATCGCAACATTTTCTGGAAAACTCATCGAAACACCTCTATTAAAGCCTTATTATTTATATCAATAATATCAAATAAATCGAAATCGCACAATCAAAAGTTATGCAAAGCGTACATGTAGGCATTGTACTCATATAAGAGGACGAGGACATCCTCGACTATGACGATCTCGATGACCCGGACGCCTTTGTATAAACAGCACTTCTGGACAAAGTGTCCAGAGGTCGTAACCTGCCGCCTGCATGGGCGGCTTTTTTCATGGCCGGGAAAAACCCCGGAGAAATGGAGGCTATATGCAGTTCTTTTCTTCCGCTATTGATACTTTGCAGACCCTTGTTGTGGCTCTCGGCGCTGGTCTGGGCGTGTGGGGCGTTGTCAATTTGCTTGAGGGCTACGGCTCGGACAACCCTGGTTCCAAAAGCCAGGGCATGAAGCAGCTTATGGCTAATTAAATGTAATAAAAGTGAAGAAAGGAAAAGCACAATCCAGACGGAACCGGCGGTGCGGTCAAGAAATATTGTGGAAACGCAAGATTTCTGCTATAATGGGTACAGAACATTTGACGATGGAAAGAGAGGCGGGAGCCTATGCACATCAGCTATCAACCGCTATGGGACACTTTGAAAGAGCGTGGCATGAGGAAAGAGGACTTGCGGCTGTCCGCCGGTCTGACCACCAATATGATTGCCAACATGGGCAAGGGAAAGCATATCAGTATGGAAACACTACTGCGTATCTGCAAAGCATTGAACTGTGGAATTTTGAATGTGATTGAATTAGAGCATGACGAAGAAGCTGAAATATCAAATTAACAAGGAAGGTTCTGCGAAATGGACAATAGAGAAAGAATTATCAGACTTTGGTTTGATATGTGGCTTACAAAGAAAGATTTAGGTATATCCGATATTTTTTCAAATAATGCCATCTATATTGAAAGCTGGGGGCCGGAATATCACGGAATAAAGAAGATAATACTTTGGTTTGAGGAATGGAATACCCGGGGAACCGTCTTACAATGGGACATCAAACAGTTTTTCCATAAAGACAATCAGACTATCGTTGAATGGTATTTTAAGAATAAAATGGACGACGGTAATGTAGAAGCGTTTGATGGAATATCACTGATTGAATGGACACCAGATGACAAGATTGCCCTCTTAAAAGAATTTGGTTGCAATGAAAATCGATATGACCCTTATAAAGATGGCACTATACCACATTTCAGAGATGAAAACGCAAAGTGGTTTTAGCCGGGAAATTTAGTTGTTGGAGGTAATTATGCAGAATGGATAATTGGTTTACCATTGAGCAAATAGACCGTGATACATTCTCTATTAGCGAATACAAACACTGGGAAGAAACACATTGCTATCTATTATGTGGAGAAAAATGCGCTATTCTCATTGATACAGGCTTAGGCGTTTCCAACATCAGAAAAATTGTGGACAGTCTAACAGAGCTGCCTGTTATGGCAATTACTACTCATGTTCATTGGGATCACATCGGCGGGCATAAGTATTTTGATAATATCGCTGTATATGAAGCGGAAAAGGACTGGTTATCAGTCAGGTTTCCGATACCGTTGCAAGTTGTAAAGAACAATTTAACAAGACTTCCTTGTAATTTTCCAAGAGATTTTGATATTAACGCCTATCAGATATTTCAAGGTATGCCACAAAGAATCTTGCAGGATGGAGATTTTCTGAATTTAGGCGGACGGGAAATTCAGGTTATTCACACGCCGGGACATTCTCCCGGACATTGTTGCTTTTACGAGCCAGAAAGAAATTACTTGTATTCCGGGGATTTGATATACAAAGGAAGCCTTGACGCATTTTACCCAACTACTGATCCGCAACTATTTTATCAATCCATAAGGCGGATACAGAAATACAAAATAAAAAAAGTTCTGCCCGGACACCACCAGTTGGATATTCCTGTTTCTTTGATAGGTGACATTGAAGCCGGATTTGCACAATTATCGAGAGCCGGAAAACTCAAACAGGGAAATGGATTGTTTGAGTTTCGAGACTTCCAAATTCATATATGATTCAAAACTGCCGTTGCAGGAACACCCGTTCCCACAACGGCAGTTTTCATTTCCACGGCCTGCGCCGGAAGTTGATCCCGGAATTTTTAATCAGTGGCGATCTTTTGAACAGTCTTTTCAGGGTCACTCTTTCCTCGTCTGTGAGCCGCTTGTATTTCAGCTGGAACGCCTTGCAGAAGATTTCCAAAAATTCCTGCACCCTATCGCCGGTGGACTGCATGGCCTTTCGGACTGCCTTTATTAGTTCATCGGCGGGCGTGGTATCCGGCGCACTCTCCATGTCGTTCTCATGGGCTTTGCGTATATCGTGAAGGATTGTGTCCCATGTTTTGTGTGTCACATGGCAGAAAAAATCTTCTTCCTCTATCTGACCGGCTTCCAGAATTTTCAGGGAACGGTCTGCGGCGGCTTCGGGATGCTCTTCCAGTATCATTACCCGGACAGCGGCCAGCGCACTGTTGAGGTCATGGAACCGCATGGTAGCCATTCCATCCACATAGATTTCTGCGTCAGCCATCAGTTCCGCAAATTTTTCGTGGGACATCATCTCGCACAGCAGCCGGGTATTGATCCGTCCGCTTTTCAGAAGCGCCACGGCTTCATCGGTCAAATGCAGTTCAGACAGCGGGGTGTTGATCTGCTCCCGGTTTTCTGTCCGGCAGAACAGATAGTCAATGGACACCTCATAAAAGTCTGCCAGTGTGATAAGGTTGCCGTGATTGATTTCCTTATTTCGGTTTTCTTCATTTTCATAGCTTGCCAAAGCAGATTTTGAAATGCCGGTCTTTTCCGCCAGTTCTTCCAGCTTCAAGCCCTTTTCCACCCGTAAATCTTTCAAGCGTTCCTGTAAGGAAACATGGTCTTTCATCGGTTTGCCACTTCCTTTCCATGTGGTTTTCGAGCATATATAGCCATTATACCATACCGTTCCGAAATCGTGGAAATTTTCGATTTTGGGGCGGTATTCCTACTTTCTGGACATACGGGAAAGGGTTCAAAAATGAGCTATGATTAAGTCAGTTCATCGATGGATTATTCCAATCGAATGACCGGCCTGATGGGATATGCTCCCCGGCGATGTAGCGCAACGACCTGCGGCAAGGAGTTGGAGGAACCTTGACCGCAGCGAGCGTACCAACGGGAACGAAACGCTGCTGTGAGATTCAGGGGCAGGAACGACATCAGGGAAACCCGGCAGAACTGACACCAAAACGCTACCCAAACATGACAAATCGGCGGGGCGTAGTCTGCCCTGTCCGTGATACTATGGGGCTTTTCCAAGCGGCTCTATGGCCGTATTTTCCTTGAAAATCGCCCCGAAACATGACACCAAAAACCGCTATCCGCCCATCTCTACCGTTACGGCTGAAATGGGCGGATTTTCTATGATAGGAGGCACCATGCCGAGAATGAGCAAGAAACGGAAGTTGGAGCTGTCCTTCTTCCTCAATGACCGGGGGCGTGTGACCTACAACGACCTGTGCCGGAAGTGTCAGCATGAGTGCAAACAGAGCTTCCGGGCTGTCGTGATCGACTGCCCCTGTTACCTGTCCAAACGAGCCAAGCGAAAGGAGAAAACCGACTAAATGGAATTTGAATTTATGACCGCAGATACCGTTCTGCCGCCCTGTATGCCACTTCCCCCCGCCATGTTGCGGCTGCCGGTCAGCAGCACCGCAAAGGTCATGTATGCCCGCCTGCTGGACGCCACCCTTACGGTGGGTACGGAGGATACCAACGGGATACTGTTTGTCCGTTTCCCCATTGTGGAGCTGGCGGCGGCCTTGTCCCGAAGCTCCGTAACCGTCAAGCGTTCCTTGAAAGAATTGGAGGACGCCGGACTGATCCTGCGGGTGCGCCGGGGTGTGGGAGAACCGAACCGTATTTACACGCTGCTCCCCAAGAAGGAGGGCTGCCGTGATGAATGAAAAGCTGGAAAAACTCAACCGGGAGCTTGCCAAAGGCGAAGCCAGACTGCGGCGGGCGCAGCACGAAGAAAAGATACTGGCACACCAGATAAAACAGCTTACCCGGAAAGAACGGACGCACCGGCTTTGTACCAGAGGAGCTATGCTGGAAAGTTTCCTGATAAGGCCGGAAGTGCTGACGGACGATGACGTGATGGACATTCTGAAACAGGCATTTTCCCAAACTGACATGAAAGAAGTTGTTGCGGAAAGCGTGAAAGGTCGGGTAGCTGGGGAACCCCTTACGGAGTAAGGGCGCAACTATACACCGGTCAAGCTGGTGTGTTGTGCCCTGCCGGGGGCTTCCTGCGGAAAGCAGATGATTGACAGCACACTTGCGGCTGCTTCCAATCATCACAGGGGGAAGCTACACTTCCCCCTGCGCTGGCTGCCGCCAGCTACCCCTTTACGAATATGCCGCCCGCAAAGTTTGCACAGAAAACTTTGCACAATCTATTGACAAGTAAACTTGGTAATGCTATTCTAAAGATACCAAGTATACTTGGCGATAACAAGTAAGGAGATGAATTTATGAAAAAAGAAGATATTTTGTCAAAGGCGCAAAAAGAAGGTATGCTTGGCATTGATGAGGGAACGAAACAGATGAAAAATCAAGGGAGATTGATTGGTCAAGCAATGTTCAGTTTCGTGTTTGTCATAATTGCGCTTCTTGCTATAATTACCAAGAGCGAGATTGACTATGGGGTGCGTGCAATGTTTTTGGGATATCTTGCAGGAGAAACATTTATAGAATGGAGATTCAAAAAGAGTAAGGTGTTTTTGCTTTTATCGATTGCTGCGAGCTTTACGACTATTTTAGCTTTAATTGGGGTTGCTTGCAGTATGTTTGGAGTAGCTCTATGAATGGTGAATTGACACTTAAAAATCATCTCAAAGAAGCCCGTGTTGAAAAAAATCTATCGCAGGCGGCATTGGCAGAAATGGTAGGTGTCTCCCGCAACACCATTAGTTCGATTGAAACAGGTCAGTTCAACCCTACCGCCAAACTTGCACTCATTTTATGTATTGCCCTTGACAAGAAGTTTGAAGAACTATTCTATTTTGATTAACTAAACATTAGCCGCCCACCGGCACCACCGAGCAGGAAATCATTGAACGGTTTCCTGCTTTTCTTTTACCCAAAATGCGGTGGCAAACCACCACCTCATCCAATCACCCACAGGAAGGAGGAAGCCGTTATGCCCTGTCCCCACCACGATATAAAAATCGTCCAGCGCAGCAACCGCCAGTCAGCCGTAGCCGCCGCAGCTTACCAGAGCGGCGAACGGCTGTTTTCTGAGTACGACCAGAAGCAGAAATACTATTCCGAGAAACGAGGAATTGTCCACACGGAAATCATGCTGCCGCCCCACGCACCGCCGGAGTACGCAGACCGCAACATCTTGTGGAACGCTGCCGAGACACAAGAAAAACAATGGAACTCCCAGCTTGCCCGCAGGATCGTACTTGCCATACCGAGGGAAATCCCCTCGGAGCAACACGCCGACCTGATCCGGGACTATTGCCGGGAGTTTTTTGTTTCCAAAGGCATGATTGCCGATTTTGCCATTCACGATAAGGGGGACGGGAATCCCCACGCCCACATCTTGCTGACCATGCGGGCAATGGACGAAACCGGGAAATGGCTTCCCAAGAGCCGGAAGGTTTATGACCTTGACAAGAACGGCGAGCGTATCCGGCTCCCGTCCGGGAACTGGAAAAGCCACAAGGAGGACACCGTAGACTGGAACGACCAGAAGTACGCCGAGATATGGCGGCAGGGCTGGGCGGCTATCGCCAATCGCTATCTGGAAGCCAATGACCGCCCGGAACGCCTTGACCTTCGTTCCTATGAACGGCAGGGGCTTGATAAAATCCCCACCGTCCACATGGGGCCAGCGGTCAGCCAGATGGAGAAACGAGGGATACAGACCAACATCGGCAATCTCAACCGGGATATTACCGCTGCCAACCGGCTTATGCAGTCCATCCGTCAGATGGTGCGTCACCTGAAAGGCTGGATCGCAGACCTGAAGGAGAAAAAGGCCGCTCTGCTGGAAGCCTTGCAGGAAGCGAAGGAACCCATCCTGCCGGAGCTGCTGGGCAAATATCTGGATTTGCGCCGGGAGGAGCGCACCGGCTGGACGAGCAAAGGCCAGCTCAAAGGCACTGTAAATGACTTCAACAAAGTAATGGACGCTATCCGCTATCTGCGGGAAAAGGAGCTGTCCACCGTGGAGAGCCTTGACACCTATCTGGATACCGTCAGCGAGCAGGCCGTTTCCATCCGGGCAGAGATGAAGCCGAAGGAAAAACGCATGAAGGAGATCGACACCATGCTTTCCCATATCGCCAACTTTGAAGCCCACAAGCCGGTTCATGCGGAATATGCCGCCATCCGGTTTAAGAAGCCAGAGGAACAGTTTGCCGCCGCCCATCGGGACGAGCTGGACGCCTACAATGCCGCTGTCCGCTATTTCAAGGTGCATTTGGAGGGAACCAAGTACAGCACCAAGAAATTGAACGAGGAACGGACGCAGCTTGCCGGAGAGATGGCCGAGTACAGGGAACGCCTGTCAGCGGTGCAGGAGGATGTGAAGATTCTCCGGGATGTGCGCCACTGGCTCAATCAGGTGCTTCCGTCCGAGCAGTACCGCCAGACCGCCGAGCCGGGCAAGAAACCGTCCATCCAGCAGGCAGTCAAAGGTCGGGCGCAGCGTATCCGGGAGGAACAAGCCGAGAAACGCCAGCAGCCCCGCACAGAGAAAAAACAGGATATAGAACTTTAACAGGCGCTTGCCATTTTCTTTTCGAGAATGACAGGCGCTTTTCTTATGTTCAGGAGGATTGAGTTGAATGTATTTGAAGCTGTCAAGCAGTCTGTTACCACCCGGCAGGCCGCCGAGCGTTACGGCGTCCGGGTGGGACGAAACGGGATGTGCGTCTGTCCCTTCCATGCCGACAAAAAGCCAAGCATGAAGGTTGACCGGCGCTTTCACTGTTTCGGCTGTCAGGCAGACGGGGATGTGATCGACTTTGTTTCCCGTCTGGAAGCTGTCAGCCCCAAGGAAGCCGCCCTCATGCTGGCGCAGGCGTTTTCCGTCCCCTATGAGGACAAGGAGCCGCCCAGCCACAGGAAACCACCGCAGGAAAACCCGGAACAGCGGTTCCGCCGTATGGAACGGTACTGCTTCCGGGTGCTGTGCGACTATCGAAACCTGCTGCGCCGCTGGAAACGGGACTATGCCCCCAAGACGCCAGACGAGGATTTCCACCCTTTGTTTGTGGAAGCCCTGCAAAAGCAGGACTATGTGGACTATTTGCTGGATGTGCTGCTCTCCCCGGACATGGAGGAACGGGCAGCCCTTATCATCGACTGTGGAAAGGAAGTGAGCAATCTTGAAAGACGAATGGCAGAGCTTACCGCCGGAGATACGGCAGGCCGCAGAACAGACCATGCAAGAAACACCGCCGCCCCGGAACGCCCGTGAAGTCAAAGCCATGTTGGAAAGCACCGAGAAAGGCGGCGTCCGCAACAGTATCCGCAACTGCCTGACCGTCTTTCAGAATGACCCGCTGCTTTCCGGGGCAATCGCAAAAAATCTGCTGACCGAGCGCATCGACATCATCAAGCCCATCGGCTACCACCGTACCGGCACCGCCATCACGGACACGGATATGAACTATCTGCTTTTGTATCTGGAAGAAACCTATGGGCTGACCAGCGAAAAGAAGATTGCCGCCGCCATCGGGATCGTTGCCAACGAAAACGGCTATCACCCCATCCGGGACTACCTGAACGGCCTTTCATGGGACGGAACCGAGCGTATCCGCACCTGTCTGCACCACTTTTTAGGAGCCGACAGCGACCAGTACACCTATGAAGCCCTGCGGCTGTTTCTGCTGGGAGCCATCCACCGGGCATTTCATCCCGGCTGCAAGTTTGAGGTCATGCTCTGTCTGGTGGGCGGCCAGGGCGCCGGAAAATCCACCTTTTTCCGGCTGCTGGCCGTGAAAGACGAGTGGTTTTCCGATGACCTTCGCAAGCTGGACGATGACAATGTGTACCGCAAGCTGCAAGGCCACTGGATTATTGAGATGTCGGAGATGATCGCCACCGCAAACGCCAAGAGCATTGAGGAAATCAAGTCTTTTTTGAGCCGACAGAAGGAGGTCTATAAAATCCCATACGAAACCCACCCGGAGGACAGGCTGCGGCAATGCGTGTTCGGCGGCACTTCCAATGCCCTGGACTTCCTGCCCCTTGACCGTTCCGGCAACCGGCGCTTTCTGCCGGTCATGGTGTACCCGGAACAGGCGGAAGTTCATATTTTGGACGATGAAGCCGCTTCCAGAGCCTACATGGAGCAGCTATGGGCGGAAGCCATGACCATTTACCGCAGTGGGGATTTTAAGCTGTCTTTCAGCCCCGAAATGGTGCGCTATCTCAAAGAACACCAGCGGGATTTCATGCCGGAGGACACCAAGGCCGGGATGATCCAAGCCTACCTTGACCGCTATACCGGCAGCATAGTGTGTTCCAAGCAGCTTTTCCGGGAAGCCCTGAACCACCCCTTTGACGAGCCGAAACAATGGGAAATCCGGGAGATCAACGACATTATGAACCATTGTGTCACAGGCTGGCACTACTTTTCCAATCCCCGGATGTTCCCGGAATACGGCAGGCAAAAGGGCTGGGAGCGTGAAAACCCGGCAACGGATACCAGCAACGGAGCCGGAAAAATCCTGGAGGGATTTGTGGAAGTCACAGAGCAGATGGAGCTTCCTTTCTGAAAATCCCACCCCGTTGCCGACTTTGTTGCACTCCCGTTGCCGGGCTGGTTGCCGGGGAAAGCCCCGTAACTGCGGGCTTTTTCCCCTATCAGCAACCAAAGCAACAGAAAAATAAAAGAAAATATAAATCGTAACCAAACCGCCAGACAGAGAAGGTTTTGAGGTTTTTTGAAGCCCGTTGCCGGACTTCGTTGCCGACCTTCTCCTTGTCTGGCTATTCTATTATGGAGGATAACTGCCTATGGCAAAAACGAAAACAGAGATTCATGTTACCACAGTTTTTGACGGCGAGCTGGACGCAGCGGATGTCTTTGTAAGCCTGATTGCCCAAAAGTATGGGCAGAATACCGGCGAGGAAAATCTTGTGAAAACACAAGATTTAGGATATAATAGAGACGAGGTTCAGAAGAACCGTGTTCCGTCTGGATTGTGCGGGTAAACGGTTATGATGAACGGATACGAATACACAGGCATGGACGCAATTCTGGCGGGCAGCTTCCGGGCGGCCATCTATTGCAGGCTTTCAAAAGACGATGACCTTGACGGGGAGAGCGCCAGTATTGCCAACCAGCGGGATATGCTGGAAAGCTACTGCGAAAAGCAGGGATGGGAGGTTGTGGCAGTCTATCAGGACGATGGCTACACGGGGCTGAACATGGAGCGCCCCGACCTGAAACGGATGTTAAAAGCCATCGAGCGCAGGCAGATAAATCTTGTGATAACGAAAGATTTATCGAGGTTGGGCCGAAATTACTTGCAGACCGGCACACTGATCGAGGACTTCTTCCCCCGTCACGGCGTCCGCTATATCGCCATGAATGACGGTATCGACACCATGCGGGACAACAACGACATTGCGCCGTTCAAGAACATCCTGAATGAGATGTACAGCAAGGATATTTCCAAGAAGGTACATTCCTCGTATCTTCTGAAAGCCCAGCAAGGCCAGTTTACCGGCTGTGTGGCTCCCTTTGGGTATCGGAAAGACCCAGAGGACAAAAACCACCTGCTGGTGGACGAGGAAACCGCCCCCATTGTCCGGCAAATCTTCCTTTGGGCGCTGGAAGGACACGGCCCCAACTTCATCCGGCGCAGGCTGGAAGAACAGAAGGTGCCTTGCCCTACATGGTGGAACCGGGAACGGGGCTTCCGCAATGTCCGCACCAAATGGGAAAAGAAAGACCCGGAAAACGGGCGGTATATGTGGGACTTCTCTGTGATAAAAGACATCCTGATGAATCCCGTTTATACTGGGGCGATAGCTTCCCAAAAGAAGGACTACCGCTTCAAAATTGGAACCATTGGCGAGAAGAAGCCGCAGGACTGGATTGTGGTGGAGGAACGGCACGAACCGTTGATTGACAGCAAAAGTTTTGCCATCGTGCAGGACAAGCTGAAATCCCGCCAGCGCCCCCGGCAGGACGGGGAAACCAGCCTGTTTGCCGGGCTTATCAAGTGCGGCGAGTGCGGCAAGTCGTTGACCATCCGCACCACCCACGCCAAGCACCCGCAGCAGATTTACGCCTGTAAGACCTATGGGGCGTTTGGCAAGAACCATTGCACCCAGCACCGGGTGGAGTACGACACCCTTTACCACCTTGTCCTGAACAAAATCCGGGATTGCGCCAAGGCTGCCCTGACCGATGGGGAAGCCATTGCCGGGAAGCTGACCGACACCTGCGAAGCCGAACAGAAAGGCCAACGGGAAGCGTTGGAGCGTTCCCTGACAAAAGACGAGGAACGGATTGAGGTGCTGGAAAAGATGGTGCTGCGGCTCTATGAGGACATGGTTGCCGGGCGGATCAGCGAAGCCAACTTCAATCTCATGCTGGACAAGACGCAGAAGGAACAGGCCGAGTTGAAAGAACGGGTTGCACAGGGACGCAAGAAGCTGGCTGATGAAATGCGGCTGGCGATGGACGCCAAACAATGGGTGGACGCCATTCAGGAATATGCCGACATCACGGAGTTGGACGCCGCCACCTTAAACCGCCTGATTAAAGAAATCGTTGTCCATGAACACATCGACAGCGATAAGACACGACACATTTCTATCGAAATTCACTTCAATCTCAAACCCATCCCGGAGGTGGAACAGGTCAAGGGCTGACCTGTCCCCTCCGGGGCGGTTCTAAAACAATTCCATATATTTTTTGACACGCCGCCGCCTGCCATCGAGCAAGGTTTTACTCCTATTTGGGGATAAAACAGCTCATGGCGGGCGGCGGCATCATCCTGCTGGGCACCACCCTGATCCCTCTGCTGTCCGGCCTGTTTTAAGGTAGCGGCTTATGGATTTTCTCACCGACTGGCTCACGGACTGGCTCAAAGAGCTGCTGATTGGCGGGATCATGGGGAACTTGGAGGGGCTCTTTGATTACGTCAATACCCAAGTCGGAGAGATTGCGGTACAGGTGGGGACTACCCCGGCGGCGTGGAACGCCGGGGTATTTTCCCTCATCCGCCAGCTTTCCGAAACGGTGATCTTGCCGATTGCCGGGCTGGTGCTGACCTTTGTTGCCACCTATGAGCTCATTCAGATGCTTTTGGAAAAAAACAATATGCACGAGTTTGACGTGGCGAATATCTACAAATGGATATTCAAAACGGCTTGTGCCATCTTCATTCTCTCAAACACCTTTAACATTGTGATGGCCGTCTTTGACGTGTCGCAGAGGGTGATCGCCCAGGCGGGCGGCCTGATCCAGGGCTCCACGGACATCACGCCGGATATGATGGCGGAGCTGGAAACCACCCTGGAGGGGATGGATTTAGGGCTGCTTTTGGGCCTGTGGCTCCAGTCCTCTATCATTGGCGTTACCATGTGGGCGCTGGGCATCGTCATTTTTGTGTTGGTGTATGGCAGAATGTTGGAAATCTATTTGCTCACCAGTTTGGCCCCCATCCCGATGGCAACGATCTCCCACCGGGAAGTGGGACAGATCGGGCAGAACTATCTGCGCTCCCTGTTTGCCGTAGGCTTCCAGGGGTTGCTCATTCTGGTGTGTGTTGCGATTTATGCGGTGCTGATCCAGGGAATTGCCACGGGCGGAGATCCCATCGGGGCGATATGGGGCACCGTGGGCTATACGGTTTTGCTCTGCTTCATGCTGTTCAAAACCGGGACGATTGCGCGAAGTATCTTTAGCGCACATTGAGAAAGGGGTGTTATATGCCGAGAAGATATGGGCCCGACGGGTCGCGCCTGCGGAACGGGAAAGCGCCGGAGGACTTCAACCAGGCCGATGTTTACCGTTTTATGGCGGAAACAGAGGCCGTTTTGCAAAAGCAGGAATTGCTGGGCGGCAGGGATGACGCAAAGACGATTGCCCAGCAGTTAGCCGAGGAGCGGGCGCAGGCCGCCCGTGAAAACGCCGCCCGGCCCGCCCCGGCAAAGGGCAAGGAGGCCAGGGATGACCGATAAGGGCACCTCTGGACAAAGTATCCAGAAGTCCCCGGAGCTCCCGGAGGGCCTGTTCCTTATGGATGGCATCGAGGGCTTGCGCTCCCTGCCCCGTCATTCGGTGGATATGCTCTTGACCGATCCGCCCTACGGCACCACCCGGAACTTTTGGGATGTGCCCCTGCCGCTCCCGGAGCTGTGGGAGGCGGTTAAGTGGGCGGTCAAGCCGGACGGCGCTGTACTGTTCTTTGCACAATGCCCCTATGACAAGGTGCTGGGGGCATCCAACCTGTCCATGCTCCGCTATGAGTGGGTATGGTACAAAAGCCGCTGCACAGGCTTTCTCAACGCCCGCCGCGCTCCGCTGAAAAAGACGGAGAATATTCTGGTGTTCTATCAGAAGCTCCCTCTTTACAGTCCGCAGTTTGAACAGGGCAAGCCCTATAAGAAAATTGCGGGCAATAACGGGAACAGCACCAACTACGGGAAATTCACCCGTTCCGGCAGCGGATCGGAGGACGGCCTGCGCTTTCCCGGAAATGTGCTGACCTTTCCAGCCGTCCAGCGCACCGTCCACCCCACGCAGAAGCCGGTGGCCCTGTGCGAGTATTTCATCAAAACCTACACCCGGCCCGGCGAGGTGGTGGCGGACATCTGCGCGGGCTCTGCCACAACAGCGGTGGCCGCCCTCAACACGGGCCGCCGCTTCATCTGTTTTGAAACCGTCCCCGCCTATTACGCAGCCGCCACAGAGCGCATCCGTCTGGCGCGGGCAGCGTTGGAGGCCGGGGAGAAAGGAGTGTAACTATCGGACAGTATTCTGTGATCTATGCCGATCCCCCCTGGCGCTACACGCAAAAGGGCTTGCAGGGGGCGGCGGAAAAACATTACCCCACAATGGGGATTGACGAGTTATGCACGCTCCCGGTGGCTGATCTGGCAGCCCCGGACAGCGTGCTTTTTTTGTGGGCCACGTTCCCACAGCTCCCGGAGGCCCTGCGGCTAATCAGTGCGTGGGGCTTTCAATATAAATCCGTGGCTTTCGTCTGGCTGAAGAAAAACCGAAAGTCCGAGAGCTGGTTTTATAGCCTGGGCTTTTGGACGAGGGGCAACGCGGAGGTTTGCCTGCTGGCAACACGGGGACACCCAAAACGGCAGGCGGCAAACGTCCATCAATTCATTATTGCCCCGATCCAGGAGCACAGCCGAAAGCCGGACGAGGCCCGTGATAAGATCGTGGCCCTCATGGGCGACGTGCCCAGGGTGGAGCTGTTCGCCCGGCAGTCCCCGCCCGGTTGGGATGTGTGGGGGAACGAGGTGGAAAGCACCGTCCCGGACTTCTGGACAAAGTGTCCAGAGGTGGGCGCGAAAGGAGGTTGATCCATGCCCTATGTGAATGTTCCCAACGACTTATCCAAAATCAAGACCAAGCTGGCCTTTAACCTGACGAAACGCCAGCTTGTGTGTTTCGGGATCGCGGCAGCGGTGGGCATCCCGTCCTATCTGCTGGCCCGGAGTGCCATCGGCAACACGGGAGCCATGTTCCTGATGATGGCGGTGGCGCTCCCGGCGTTCCTGCTGGCGATGTACGAAAAAGACGGGCTCCCCTTTGAAAAGGTGGTGCGGAACGTCCTGCGGGCCCGTTTCCTGCGGCCTGGGGTGAGGCCCTACCAGACGGAAAATATCTATGCCCCGTTTACCCAGCGGGGCGCTGTGAGAAAGGAGGATGCGATTGCAAAAAGTAAAAAGCCCAAAGCGCGGCCCCGGAAAGGCCGCTAACCGGAAAGCTGCGTTGTCTGCCCAGCAGACAATCCCTTATCTAGTGATGCACCCGGACGGGGTGTGCCAGCTTCCCGGTGGGCTCTACACGAAAACCGTGGAATATGAGGACATCAATTATTCCGTGGCTTCTACCGAGGATCAGACGGCGATTTTCAGCGGGTGGAGCTCGTTCCTCAATTACTTTGACAGCTCCCTGCCGTTCCAGCTCTCCTTTATCAACCGCCGCTCCCGTTCCCGGAGCAAGTACAAGGTCAATATCCCCCCGGCACAGGATGACTTTGACAGCATCCGGGCCGAGTTCACAAGTATGCTGAAAAATCAGATTGCCAAAAGCAACAACGGCATCGAGCGGTCAAAGTATATCACGTTTGGCCTGCCCGCCGAGGGGATCGCGGAGGCCCGGCCCCGCCTGGAACGGGTGGAGGCCGATGTGACAGGCAATCTGAAACGGCTGGGCGTTCCCTCTGCTCCGATGGACGGGCAGGAACGGCTGGCGCTGCTCCACAGTCAGATGCACCCCGGCAGCCGGGAGCCGTTCCGCTTCTCCTGGCAGGACATTCCCCGGACGGGTATGGGGACAAAGGACTTTATCGCCCCGGACAGCTTCGACTTCCGGCAATCCCGGACATTCCGGGTGGGCCAGTATTGGGGCGCTGCGTCCTACTTGCAGATTTTGGCGTCCGAGCTCTCTGACAAGCTCCTGGCGGAAATTCTGGAGCTGGATGCGGAAATGACCGTTACCATGCACATTCAGACGGTGGATCAGCTCAAAGCCATTAAGACCATCAAGGGAAAGCTCTCCGACATTGGCAAAATGAAAGTGGAGGAACAGCGCAAGGCGGTGCGGGCCGGGTACGATCCCGACATTCTGCCCCCTGACCTGATCACATTCAGTAAGGACGCGGCGGAGCTCCTGGCCGATCTCCAGTCCCGGAACGAGCGGATGTTCCTGCTCACGTTCACGGTCATCAATATCGCCCCCACCCGGCAGCGGTTGGAAAATGATGTGTTTACCGTGGGCGGCATCGCACAGAAATATAACTGTGCCTTGAAGCGGCTGGATTTGCAGCAGGAGCAGGCGTTTGTATCCTCGCTGGCCCTGGGCTATAACGAGGTGGAAATCCAGCGGGGTATGACAACCAGCTCCACGGCGATTTTCATTCCCTTTATGACCAGGGAGCTCCGCATGGCCGGGCCGTCCCTCTACTACGGCATGAACGCCCTTTCCCATAACGTCATCATGGCTGACCGCAAAAAACTGAAATCGGCCAACGGGCTCTATCTCGGCTCCACGGGCTCCGGCAAATCCTTTGCCGCAAAGCGTGAGATCATCAATGTGTTTCTCACTATCCCAAAGGATCGCATTATCATTGTCGATCCGATGGGCGAATATGCCCCGCTGGTGCGGCGGCTGGGCGGCCAGGTGGTGGAGATCGCCCCCGGATCTCCCAGCCATATCAACCCTATGGACATCCAGCTTGACCTGGACGACGACGAAAGCCCGCTTTCCATGAAAGCGGATTTTTTGTTGTCTCTGTGTGAGCTGGTGGTGGGCGGCGAGGACGGCTTGCAGCCCATCGAAAAGACGGTGATTGACCGCTGTGTGCGGCTGATCTACCGGGATATGGCCCTGGGGATCGGGGACGGCAAGCCGCCCTTGCTCCAGGACTTGTACGAGGAGCTTTTGAAGCAGCCGGAGCCGGAGGCCCGCCGTGTGGCAACCGCCCTGGAGCTCTACTGCACCGGCTCCCTTAACCTGTTCAACCACCAGACCAACGTAAAGCTCACGTCCCATATCGTGTGCATCGTTCTAAAAGGGCTGGGAGAAAACCTCCGCAAGATCGCCATGCACGTTACCAACGACTTTGTAACTTCGGCGGTCAATGTGAATTTTCACAGCGGCGTTTCTACCTGGTGCTATTTTGATGAGTTCCATATCCTGCTCCGGGACGCGCTCACCGCCAGCTACTTTGTGGCCGTGTGGAAGATGCTGAGAAAGAAAGGCTGTGTCCCTTCAGCCCTGACGCAGAACGTCAAAGACCTTTTGGCCAGTCGGGAGATCGAGGCTATTCTGGACAACACGGACTTTATGATCCTGCTGTCCCAGGCCCAAAGTGACCGGGCGATTTTGGCGAAACAGCTCGGCATTTCCGAGCACCAGCTCTCCTATATCACCCACTCCAATTCCGGCGAGGGCCTGCTGTTCTATGGCGATGTGACCATCCCCTTTGTGGATCGGTTCCCCCGTGGAGAAATCTATAACCTGCTGACTACCCGCCCGGAGGATTTGAAGAATGAAGCGAAAACCGAATAAGCCCAAACAGGAGGCCAGGGAGCGCCCCGGCTCCTGGGAGAGCGCCGCCGATCCTGGCGGGGCCGCTGGGGGCGGCTCCCCAGGCGGTGCCGGGGCTGCGGACAGCGGCACTTCTGGACAAAGTGTCCAGAACATGGGGTGCCCCGCAAAGTCGAAAGACTTTGTGGGGAGAGGAGGAGCAACGGAGCGGGCGGATTTTGGCGGCAGCGCCGCCGAAGAAGCCAAAGCGAAGTTTGCGACGACGAAGTTCCGTCAGAAAAGCAAACAGGAGCAGGCCGCCGCGTCCAAGCTCCGCATGGAGGAGCGCGGGGAAAAGCTGGAACGGGCAAAGGATAAGCTGGCAAAACAGAAACCGCCCAAAAAGCCCGGCCCGGTGCGGCGGATAGGCCGGGCCGCTGGCGGGGCCGCCCGCGGTTTTGTGCATGGCAAGATTTATGAGAATGAACAGGAAAACGTGGGGATCGAGGGGGCCCACCGCTCCGAGCTGGTGGGCGAGTCCGGCCTGCGGCATGGCAAGCGGTTCGTGCAAAAGAAAATCCGGCAGCATCCGGCAAAGGCTGTCCAGCGGGCCGAGTCCAAATATGTCAAGGCCACGGCGGACTATCATTTCCGCATGACCGCCCAGGAACACCCGGAAATGTCCGGCAACCCCGTTTCCCGGATGTGGCGCAAGCACCGCTTGAAAAAGCAGTATCAAAAGCGGGCGCGGGAGGCGGCAAAGACGGGAGCGGCAAGCGCGGCCAAAAAGACCGCCGCCGCCACGGAAAAGGCCGGGGCGAAGATCGCGGGCTTTGTGAAGCGGCATCCCGTGGGGGTGCTGTTGGCCCTGACCTGTGTGCTCCTGCTCTTTATGATGCAGTCCTGTTCTTCCTCCCTAGTGATGCTGGGAAATTCCGGCGCGGGGGCTGTGGGCGTTACCACCTACCCCTCGGAGGACGGGGAGATCCTGGCGGCGGAGGCGGCCTATTCCAGCATGGAGGCCGAGCTGCAAAACTACCTGGACACCTATACCGCCACCCACAGCTATGACGAATATCATTTTGACTTGGACGAGATCGAGCACGATCCCTATGTGCTGATCTCTACCCTCTGCGTGCTCCATGAGGGGGAATGGACGGCGGACGAGGTGCAGGGCACCCTGGAAACCCTCTTTGACCGCCAGTATATCCTGACGGAGCGCGTGGTGCGGGAAACCCGGTATGACAGCGACGGCGATCCCTACTCCTGGTACATCTGCTATGTCACGCTGGAAAACAAAAACCTTTCCCATCTGCCCCTGGAAATGATGGGAGAGGAACAGATGGCCCGTTATTCTCTCTATATGTCCACCCTGGGGAACAGGCCCGATCTGTTCCCGGAGTCAGCCTATGTGGGGAAATACATCACGAACCCGCCCGCTGACTATGACGTGCCGGAGGAATATCTGGACGATGAAACCTTTGCGGCCATTTTGGGCGAGGCGGAGAAATACCTGGGCTATCCCTATGTGTGGGGCGGCAGCTCTCTGGCCACGTCCTTTGACTGCTCCGGCTTTGTGTCCTGGGTGATCAATCACTCCGGCTGGAATGTGGGCCGCCTGGGAGCCCAGGGGCTCTATAACATCTGCACCCCCACCAGCGCACCCCGCCCCGGCGATCTGGTGTTCTTTGTCGGCACCTATGACACGGCGGGCGTGTCCCATTGTGGCATCTATGTGGGGGACGGGATGATGATCCATTGTGGCGATCCCATCCAATATGCAAACCTGAATACAAGCTACTGGCAATCTCATTTCTACGCCTACGGGTGTTTACCCTGACAAGGAGGTTATCTATGGCGGCAAGCAAAAGCCAAAAAATCCAGGCCGAGATTGATAAGGTCAAGGCCAAAATCAGCGAACAGCAGGCCCGGCTGAAAGAGCTGGAGCAAAAGCACCGGGAGGCGGAAAACGAGGAGATCGTGGACATCGTGCGGGGCATGAGCGTTTCCCTGGAGGAGCTGCCCCTGGTGCTCCAGCGGCTCCGGGACGGCGGCACCTCTGGACAAAGTGTCCAGAAGTCCGAGGACGGCGGAAAGGAGGAAAATTGAAGATGAAACGCTTTCGGGTGATGGCGGCGGCGCTCTGCGCCGTCGTTCTTTTATGCGGCTTTAGTGTCCCGGCGTATGCCTACGCGGACGGCGGCGAGGGCGCGGACTACGGCGATCCCACCATGACGGAGGAAACTCCCGCCCCGGAGCCCACCATTGAGCCCGGCGAGGGCTTTTCCGAAGAGGGCAACCTTGTGACCCGCGATCTGCTCTATGACGAGCACACCAACAAGCAGTTTATTACCGTCCAGACCAGCGGCGGCAACACGTTCTATATCGTCATCGACTATGACAAGCCCGTGGACGAAGAGGGCGAACAGTACGAAACCTACTTTTTCAGCGTGGTGGATGAGGCTGATCTGCTCGCTGCGGCGGAGGCCGCTGGCGTTGAACAAGCGGTGTGCTCCTGCTCTGAAAAATGCGAGGCGGGGGCCGTCAATACGGATTGTGCCGTCTGCTCCGTCAATATGAGCAAGTGCGTGGGCGTTGAGCCGGAGCCCACGGAAACCGAGGAGCCCGCCCCGGAGGAGGCCGAGCCGGAAACGGGCGGCAACATGGGGATGCTCCTGGCGGTGCTGGCTGTGGCCCTGGTGGGCGGCGGAGCGGCGTTCTATTTCAAGGTGCTGCGCCCCAAACAGCAGAAAGCCGCCGCGCCCCAGGAGGACTACGGCGACGAGCTCACGGACTATGACGAGCCGGACGGCTACGGGGACGATGACGATGACGGCCCGCCCTGGGACGAGGAGGACGATGACGGAGAGGAGGCGGACAAATGAGGTTTACCAACAGCCCCTATGAAAAGATGATGCAGCAGAAGCCCCGCCCCCAGGCTCCGGCCCCGGCAAAGCCGCCCAGGGGCTCCCGGTGTTCCGGGTGTCCCTACTGGCGCGGGATCGGCTGCGTGTCCTGCTACCGGGAGCTTATGCGGGCCCCGGCTGGCGGGAGGTGACGGCTTGGCCCGTGAACTGACACGCGAGGAAAAACGGGCGATCCGCGCCCTGGTGACAAAATGGTGTGCCAACTATGACCGAGAGTGCGGCTGCCTGCCCCTGGACTGTGAGTGCTATATGCTGGGGAAATGCTGGACGGGGGCGCTGTGCCACTACTTTCGGGAGGCGGTGCTGCCCCTTGATCCGGCGCTGGAGGCCGCCCTCTTGACCGAGGGGCCCAGGCCGGATTTTAAGATTTGCCCTATCTGCGGCGGGCCCGTTGCCCCGGATCGGCGGCAGGCTTACTGCTCGGCGGTCTGTGCAAAGAAAGCCCACCGCCGACAACAGCGTGAATATATGAGGAAAAAGCGGGGCTGGGGCGTTGACAATTAGGCCCCCAAAACCCGCTGATTACAAGGCTTTTCGGGGCCGCTTTTGGGGTGGGCCGTGTGTTTCTACGGCCTGCCCCTGTTTGGCCCGGATGCTGTCAACATCAAGGAGGTGTTATTCTGGAAGAAAATCAAGGCTATGTGATCCGCCGCACGATCCTGTTTGATATCAAATGCGGCTTTGTGCTGGGGGAAAACCCGAAAGCCCCTAACCCCTTGTGACATGGCAATTTAACGAGCAGGACGGACACCGGGACTTCTTTTGGGGCCACTACCACAACGAGCCGGACATGGCGGAACGGGATTTGCACAATCGGGCCGAGGACTATCAGCGGCGCTATCATGTGTTTGCGGTAGAGCAGGCCCCGGACAAGGAAACCTACAAATACTACTCCACCCAGCGGCCTATTGACATCGGCACTTACCCGAACAGCTACTTTAACCGCCCTGTCCACATGGATTTGTACTTCACCCGCCAGCAAGTGACGGGCGAGGAGTTTCAGGCGTGGGGAGCCATCATCTATGCCCATCCCCTGACAGAGCGGGAAATGCAGAATTATGAGCTCCGGCCCTCCCGTGAAAATCTGGACATCCGGCGGTAGATGGATGCCCAGGCCCAGATGGTGGGGAAATGGGAGAATGCCCACCATGTCCCGGATCAGAAGCGGCTGACATGGTTTTGCCCTGACTTCGGCAGTTATGTGGTGAAAGAATACATCACCCCGGAGCAACTGGCCGTTCGCGTCCGCAGCATTGAACGCCAGGAGGCGGCGCGGGTTCACAAGGAGGCCAAACACCAGCCCCCGATTGCCGAACAACCGAAAGCGGCCCAACGGGAGGTCCAGGAACAGCGGGCCCCGGATGCACCCAAAAAGAAAGCTCCTGACCGGGGCGACAGATAGGAGGATAATTATGGATAAAAAGCGTGAACAGGATTTTGTCGATCTGGAAGTAAAGCGGCTTTGCGGGGTGTTCGGTACGCCGATCCCCACGCTGCCCCCGGAGCGTGACAAGGCGTTGGACAAGGTAAAGGAGCCGCCCCATACCAGCCGGAGCCTGAAACGGGAGGAGCGGTGACAAAGAAACGCCGCCGCCCCATCCATCTCCATGTGATGGTGTCCGAGGAGGAGCTGGCGCTGATCCAGGAGCGCATGGCCGAGGCGGGCATCCGCAATATGGGGGCCTATATGCGGAAAATGGCCCTCAATGGCTATGTGCTCCATGTTGATCTGTCACCCGTCCAGGAGCTAGTGTCGCTCCAGCGGCGGTGCTCCAACAACTTAAACCAGGTGGCGATCCAGGCGAATACCTACGGCGGCATTTACCCGGAGGAGATCAAGACGTTGCAGCGGGACTATGAAAAGCTGTGGCGGCCCCTGTCCGATCTTCTGGAAAAGCTCTCCACCATAGTTCAATTATAATTGTAAATAGGATAAATGGAGCAACTAATTTCGCTCCATTTATCCTATTATGTCAGATGTTTAATAAAGGCCTAAATCCATTTCAATTATCTTCTTTTTTCTTTCTATTAGTCCATCTATATAAGCATAAAATTCGGATGGATTTTGATCACTTGCACTAAAAGATAATTTTTTCAGTACAGCTATAACTGATGTTGCTGATGTCCATGTTGGTTGTTTATAGCGATATAGGATCTGGAGTTGGCGAATATGGTCTTCAAATTCCAACTTGGACTTATAACCAGTAGCAAGTCTCTTGTTGATTAACCCTTCAATATCATCTTTATCTGCAACAGTACATTCTGTCCCCCGTCTCACGTAAATAGTTGCTCTTTTCAATCCGTCGGTTTCGTTTTTGGAGATATATGGAAAATACTGAGGACAATTCTCAACAATAACAATTTGAAAACTTTTTCCCTGCAGCTTGTCATATTCACTCCGATCAAAGGTAAAGCTCTCAACTCGATATTTTAAATTAGAGGGAATAAACTTTTCTATACTATTTTGAATTTCCGCTGGATCAGACGTTTCTTGAAGTCCACAAGGGTCAAACTGATTATTTTCTATTTCCTTAACACCGAAAACAATGAGTCCGCCCCCACTATTGGCCATTGCCAAAAGTTCCTTTGCTAACGCCCCTTTTTTTATCCACGTTTCCTTAAAGTCAAGGTTATCAGATTCGTAATCGGATGTTTTCAGTAGGTCTGCAAAGCTTTCTCTATTTATATTTTGCAAAAATTCATACACGGCATCTTTGTTCATCTCTATCCCTCCATCTTTATTTATTGTGTTTCAATAATAATTTAATGCTGAACCTGCTTCAAGTCAATAATCCATCTTGCTAAACGGGAAATTAAAAATTTCATTGAACAAATATTAAAACAATCGGCTATCGTACGGCTATCCCCACCTCTGGACACTTCGTCCAGAGGTGGGGATAACCGAGGCATCCTTGTTGGCCCCCTCTTACAGAGTTATAATATACATATAGAGGCAAATATCAAACTTTTGTAGGAGGTATGAACCATGCGGACAATCTTAAAAATTATCGCACCCCCCTTTATTCTGGCCCTGATCCTCGCCGTGGCGGTGCTCTCATTCCTGTCCTGCGTGGCGGGCGCTGTGTGCGTTGTGGCCTGTGTGAGCCTGTCCCTGCTAGCGATTCTCTGCTTGCTGGCCGGGCAGACCACGGGCTGCATCGCCATGTTCGTGCTGGCGTTCCTGGTTTCTCCCTTTGGGCTCCCAGCCCTGGGCGGCTGGCTGATGGAGCGCCTGTATGGTGTGAAGTATGCGGCGATGGATTTTATGGTAAGCTGATACTTCTGGACATTTTGTCCAGAAGTTCCGGGCGGCGGGTGGAACAGACCACCGCCCGTTTTTTCTGCTGTGAAAGGAGGTGCGGCTATCGCTACAACCTACATCCGGCCCTACAAGGTAGCGGCTGGGAAAACGGCCATCCAGACGATGGAGGAGCGGTTATCCTATGGGCTCAATCCGAAAAAGCTGGGAGCCGTGTCTGCCTATCTCTGTGATCCTGCATCCGCCCCCGCTGAGTTCCTGCTGCTAAAAAGCCAGTACCAGGCGGAAACGGGCCGGGCGGTGGAGCGCGGGGCCCTGTTCTTTCAGATCCGGCAGGCGTTCCCGCCCGGCGAGGTCACGCCGGAGGAGGCAAACAAAATCGGCTATGAAACAGCCATGCGCTGGACAAAGGGCAAGTATCAGTTCTTCGTCTGTACCCACATTGACAAGGGGCACATTCACAATCACATTTATTACAACTCCACCGCCCAGGACTGTTCCCGGAAATTCCATAACTTCATCGGCTCCAGCTTTGCGGTGCGGCGGCTCTCTGACCGGGTGTGCATTGAGCACGAGCTGTCTGTCATTCAAAATCCGAAGCAGCACAGCAAGGGACGCTTTCTCCACTATGGACAATGGATTGGGGAAAAGCCGCACTCGGCCCAGCAGCGGGTGCGGCTGGGGATCGTGGCGGCTCTGGAGCAAAAGCCCGCCGACTTCCCGGCGTTTCTGCGGCTCATGGAGGAGTCCGGCTTTCAAGTAAAGCATGGGCGGGGCGGCGCGATCTCGTTCCTGGCCCCTGGGCAGGATAAGTACACCCGCCTGCGGGCATCCACCCTGGGCCCCGGTTTCGATCCCGATGACATCCGGGCGGCGATTGCCGGGGAGCGGCCCATCCCGGAGCTTCCCCAGGACAGCCCGGCCCCGGCCCGGCGCGTCAATCTGATCATCGACATTCAAGAGCGCATGGCCCAGGGCAAGGGCCCGGCCTATGAGCGGTGGGCCAAAGTCTATAACATAAAGCAGATGGCCGCCGCGCTCCTGTATCTCCGGGAGCATGGGCTTTCCGATTACAAGGCTCTTGCGACAAGCACCGAGGCGGCGGTGGATCGGGTTCACAAGCTGGCCGGGGAGCTGCGGGACACGGAGGCGGCCCTTGCCAAAACCTCCGAGCTCATGGGCGCGGTGGTGCAGTACGCAAAGACGCGGCCTGTGTTTGACGGCTACAAGGCGGCCCGGTATAGCAGAAAATATCTGGCCCAGCACGAGGCGGAGCTGGCAGACTACCGGGCGGCAAAGGTGTCCATGAGTGAGCTTTTGGGCGGGGCAAAGCTCCCCAAAATGGACGCGCTGAAAAAGCAGCGCCGGGAGCTCTCCGAAAAGAAAAAAGCCCTTTACGCGGAATACCGCAAGGCCCAGGCGGATATGCGGCAGGCCGTGGCAGTCAAGGCAAATATCGATCACCTGCTCGGCCATACGGACGAGCAAAAAAATAAGGCCCAGGAGCGTTAGCTCCGGGCCGCCGACAACAGGTGCTTGCGCCGGAACTTCTGGACAAAATGTCCAGAAGTTCCGCGGGTTTGGGGAGTTCCCCAACAAGCATTTTCACGGGCCTGCGGCCTGTGAAAATTTCGGAGTGTGGCCACACCCGAATTGCTTGCCAAAATTGCAACGCCATACACTCTATATTTTCCATATATTTCCTTTTTTAATTTTTGAAACTACGCACAGTTTTTATGTGATATTAGTGATGCGAGGCGATATGAAACAAATTCTGTCCTTATTGCAACAATCAACTTTATAAAGAATTTTCTTAAGCAACCGTGGTAGATGGAGGGATACTGAATGGAAGTAGAAAAAGAGTTGTGCGAATCGTGGCGCGTATGGATTGACGAGGAAAATCACATTGTATCATTTCATACTATGGAAAACGGACTACCGTTAGAAATTACAAGCCGTGAACAATATCTCAAATTTATCGATGAATATGCCCAAAATCGCTACCGCTTTCAGTAGCCATCAAAAGCAAAAATTTTTGAAACCTAGCATTAAAATGATGTGATATTATAAGCGAAAGCAGCTTTCAAAGACAGTTAGGAGCCTTTCTTATGAGAGAAGATGCCATATTGCATAAAATGCAAACTGGTGATCCATCTGGGCTAGAATCGCTTATGGATATTTACATACCTTATGTGTCTACTGTGGTATGGAATATTCTTCGCGGTGCTATGTCCCAGGAGGACGGAGAGGAGGTCGTATCAGATGTATTTCTGGCTGCATGGCAGCAATCATCCGAATTGAAACCGGGTTTTGTAAAAGGATGGCTTGCTGCCGTTGCGAGAAATAAAGCAAAAAACAAGTTGCGGAAGATGGGAAAGACTCTTCCGCTAGAAGATGATTTTCTTGATATTCCCGGCCCCAATGATCCGCTGAATGATGTTGAGCAGGCCGAGGAGCAACAGCTCGTTCGTAAAGCAATCCAATCGTTGCCGGAACAAGATCAAGAGATTTTTTTACGATATTATTACTACGCTCAAACGATTCAAGAGATCTCCCTTAGCATGGCAATCAATGAATCAACCATCAAAACCAGGCTAAGAAGAGGTCGCGCAAAACTAAAAGAAATACTGACGAGGAAGGGATTTGTTAATGAAGCGTAATATTTCCGATTTGCTGGATTCATACCCGGTAGAGGGTTTGGATTTGGGCATTACTACTCCTTACTCCTCGTCACGGATTAAGGAGTTAACTATGAATAAAGTATCAATGAATAAACCGCGGAAACACATCCGTCCACTTCGTTTTTTGGCGGTTGCAGCAATCATTTCTACACTTACTGTTTCTGCATTGGCAGTTGGTCATGTACTCGGTGCGGGAGCGCTGCTTCAAAATTTCTTTGCTGAAAAGAATGGCTCTCTTTCGGATGGCCAGATTCAGATCATTGACCAGATGGGAAAGACTTTTGAGAATGGTGTAACCAGCAACGGCACAACTATTACACCTATTGCAGCTCTGGCCGACGAAAACGTTTACTATCTCCGTCTCCAGATCAAGGCACCGGAAGATGTGATTCTGCCTGATTATGATAGCAAGACAGATGGAAGCTACCAGCTTTTTGGGCCTGGTGAAGCATTGGAGCTTACCTTTGAGGATGGTGCATATTCCGATAGTGGTTACATCCTCAAATGTGATTGGCTCCCTGATGAAAATCCCCAGGATAATTTGAAAGAAGTTGTTATCTGGATTGGAGCTCAAACCGGAACCGATGTCCGTTTCAATGACGAGGTGTCCAAGCAGCTTACCCTTCATGGACTATGGCTTCAGACTCCCGAAAAGGAATATACTCAAATTCTGAGTGGAGAGTTTTCCTTCGACATTACCCTTTATAATGATACCGAGATACTCTCGCTGGATACGGCTGGCCTGACCTGGACGGATGAAGAATATGGATATACCAGTACGCTGGAGAACCTGACTCTTTCGCCTTTGAGCCTTACTTTCAGTTACTCCGCTACAGAACCTAACAACAACCGCATTGTTCCGTATGTCGGTCCCTTGGAAGTTGTCTTAAAGGACGGCTCCACAGTAGCTATTAGTGAGACTGCGGGTATGGAAGGCATGGAGTATTATGTGTTCGCTGCTCCGTTGGATCTGTCTCAGGTAGACTATGTGAAATACGGAAATCATCAAATCTCGATCGAAGCCAACTGACCTTTTGAGGGTATGTATATTTCGTCTGATAGATCCCGCCGATTAACGCAGAGACACGACGGAATAGAACCAGTAAAAAACGATCAACAAGGCTCACTGTGGGTTTGCTGCCCAATCTGTGGTGGAAAGACACGAACAAAAATATATGCAGATACTGTCCTTGTGAAATTCCCTCTTTACTGCCCGAAATGTAAAAAGGAAATCAGGGTAGATGTCGTACAACTGAAAATGGTAGTAAGCAAAGAGCCTGACACTTAGGCATGAAGAGCCTGCTTCCCCAATATAAGGGACGCAGGCTCTCTTTTTTATGATTAGCCAACCGTAGCAGCTGTTTTTGATCTCAATACCGACAGAATAGACTCTATCGCAGGTGCTAAAGCCTCTGCTTCTTCTTCGCTACATTCTTCTATCAAGAAGCGCAACCGGCGAATTGCTGGACTTTCACGACGCATTTCTGGATAGAAAATCTCTCTAGAGTCCATTTTCAACACACGTACAAGAGGGAAGAGCACTTCCATTTTAGGATTGCCTTTATAGTTCTCTATGTTCAGTACTGTACGCACATCAATATCTGCCGCTTCTGCAACTTGATTCTGGGTGAAACCAAGTTCAGCTCGCGCACGCTTTACTGCGTCGCCTAAAGGCCTAGAATAAGATTGCATTGTAATTCACCTCAAAAATATTTTACAATACACTCTTTTCTGACTAAATTCATCACAGTGCGCCTTTTTTAGGTATTACAATTCATTTGTTTGGTGAAGGGAGGTTTCGATGAATCCCAGGCCTCTTTGGTTTTCTGAGTTGTCGAATGTGAATTTCAATGTTGCATAGAAGTTCGGTACGGAAAACAAAGTGTACTGCGATTCATATCAAGAAAAAAGAAACGAGTTGAGTTTCGATGCCGCTCTCCACCTTCCCCCGTTCAGATTGCCATTCACCCCCTAACCATCTGAACGGAGGAATTACAAATGACGACCATCAATCTGAAAGACTTTTACCCGTGGTACACCCACGATGAATACACAGAGGTTTCTGACGAAGTGGCCGAGGAGCTCATGGCCAGCAGGCGGCGCGAAGCCGCCCATACGGAACGGGTGCGCTACAACAAGGCTTATTATTCCCTGGATTGTGACGATGGGATCGAATATTCCGCCTGCCTGCACGAGCCCAGCCCCCAGGAACTCATGGATCGCAAGGAGTTGTTCTTTCGTCTGTGGAACGCCCTCAATTCTCTGCAGGAGATCCAGGGGCGCCGCGTGGACGCCTATTTGATTCTGGGTAAAAGCTACCGTCAGATCGCCCGCGAAGAGGGCGTAGACAAAAGCGCCGTCCGGCACTCGGTGGAGAGCGGTATCAAGCAGATGAAAAAATATTTGCAGGAAAATTTCTAATTGCCATCTCCATTTGGCCCCTTTTTTCTGGTGGTATATGAGAGGAGGTTCCTCTCCGCAAATGGACACCGGGGCCCCGATATAGCGTTGGGGAGCTTAGCGGCGGGTGTCTGACACCAGCGCCGCAAGTGGGACAGGCCATCCCACGGCCACGATCCGCCGGGTCAGGCTGGCTACCTGGCCGTCCGGGCCGCCGCCCCTTTGCGCGGGGCCGTCGCGCCGAGTATTGCTGTCTAACGACAGGCCAAGGAAATGAGCGCGGCGGCCCCATCTTTAGACCTATGGACACTTTGTCCAGAAGTGAGGCAAGGAACAGGGCCAGCATCGGAAACGGTGCTGGCCCTGTTCCTTGCCCCACGGGACAACGGGGAGTTTGTTTATGTCAGTCCGTCCATGAGAGAGGAGGCCGTATATGCCAAAAGCAAATGCCGTTTTTGCCATTGATGGGTTTGAAATATCCGCCACCTTTGCAGAGTCGCAAAACACAGCGGCCATCGGGCAGGTCAAGCAGATTTTGCTTTCGTCCTTTGTGGCGCAGACCTCATCCCCCCGGCCTGGAGTCATCCTTGTCAAGCCCTCGGAACAGAGGGATAATAATGGTGGGGGTAGTCCTTATGCACCTTGACAAGTTCAAAAATCCTGCGTACAAAAAGCCTCTTTTCACCTGCCTAAATGACATTTGAAAGGATGGCTTATACATGGAAAATCAAATGATAACTGGCACTCGCGTTGATTGTTTATACCGGGTGTCTACCGATAAGCAGGTGGATCACAACGATAAAAACCAGGCCGACATTCCCATGCAGCGGAAAGCCTGCCACGCCTTTTGTGAGAAAATGGGCTGGACAATTGTTCACGAGGAACAGGAGGACGGCGTTTCCGGTCACAAGGTACGGGCGGAAAACCGGGACAAGCTGCAAATCATCAAGGAACGGGCCCGGCAGGGCAAGTTTGATATTCTGCTGGTGTTCATGTTTGACCGCATCGGGCGGATCGCGGATGAAACGCCCTTTGTGGTGGAATGGTTCGTCAAGAACGGCGTCCGGGTCTGGAGCACCCAGGAGGGCGAACAGCGGTTTGACAACCACACCGACAAACTCACCAACTACATCCGGTTCTGGCAAGCGGACGGTGAAAGCGAAAAAACCTCCATACGTACCAAAACCGCCCTGGGGCAGCTTGTGGAGGATGGAGGCTTTAAGGGCGGCGTCGCCCCCTATGGCTATGACCTTGTGAAAAGCGGGCGCGTGAATAAGCGCAAGCATGAGGTCTACGAGCTGGCTCTCAATGAAACCGAGGCCGCCGTTGTCCGCATTGTCTTTGACAAGTATGTGCATGAGGGCTATGGGGCCCAGCGAATCGCCACCCACCTGAATAACCAGGGCTACCGGGCCCGGAGCGGCAAGATGTGGCACCACGCCACCATCCGGGGCATCCTCTGTAACCTGACCTATACCGGCGTACTCCGCAGCGGGGAAAGCCGCTCCCCGGTGCTGCCCCACCTGCAAATCATAGAGCCGGAACTGTTTGAGGAGGCCCAGCGGATTCGTACTAACCGGGCCAATGAAACGGAGCGTACCGTTCCCCGCAACATCGCGGGCCAGTCGCTCTTGTCCGGGAATGTGTACTGCGGCCATTGTGGTGCCCGGCTCAACCTCACCACCAGCGGCAAGGCCTATCCCTGTAAAGAAGATCCCCACCGGGTAATCAAGCGGGTGCGGTACATCTGCTATGGCAAAACCCGCAAGCAGACTGACTGCGACGGGCAGACGGGCTACACGGCACATATCCTGGACAGGATCATCGACAAGCTGGTGCGGCAAATCTTTGAGCGCATGAAGGCAATCCCGAAAAGCGAGATTGTCAACGCTCGCTATCGGGAAAAGATGGAAGAACGAAAAAATCTGCTCCGCTCCATTCGGGTCGACTACACCAAGGCAGCCGATGAACTGGATATGCTCAAAGCGGAAGTCATCAAGGCTCTGCGAGGGGAAAGCACCTTTTCCAAAGACCTGCTAGGCTCTATGGTGTCCGAGGCTGAGGCCAAATGCACCGAACTACAAAAGCAGTTTGAGGACGCACAAGCCGCCTATGAGGAAGGGCAGACCGTTTTGCACTCCCTGGAGGAGCAGTACGACAATGTAATCTCCTGGGCAGATCTTTACGACACGGCCAGCCTGGAGGCAAAGAAAATGATCGTCAACTGCCTGATCCGCCGGGTGGAGGTCTATCGGGACTACAAGCTGCACATTGATTTCAACATTGACTTTGCACAGTTCAGCCTGGGGCTGGACATTGTGGAGATCGCCGCGTAAAAACAAAAGCCCATTCCCGGCAGGGAATAGGCAAAAGAAAAAACTTGCCTTGAAGTAAGACAAGTTATCTAAGAATACCCAGCGCATCCTATGGTGGAGATAAGCGGGATCGAACCGCTGACCTCTTGAATGCCATTCAAGCGCTCTCCCAGCTGAGCTATACCCCCATATAAGAGGATGCGCTGGGTATTTCTTATTCAGTTTTGTGTGGGGTGCTGGTACACGATTGTATCGGGCTCCCAGCTGAGCTATACCCCCAGATGTGGGAAAGTGCATTTATTAACTTTAACTTTTTTAAGTTCTCACAAGAGGGGTACGCAACCGTCAGGTTTGGGCTCCCAGCTGAGCTATACCCCCAGATGAGGAGAGTTGCCTTTAAGCAAATTTACTTTCGATATTCAATTTTCAAGCAATCCCAACAGGGGTAGGTACACGCTTGTACCGGGCTCCCAGCTGAGCTATACCCCCACATCAATATTCAGTTATAATTGGTGGAGATAAGCGGGATCGAACCGCTGACCTCTTGAATGCCATTCAAGCGCTCTCCCAGCTGAGCTATACCCCCATATTGGAACCGCTGCGCGCTGAAAAATATCCGCAGCGAACGCATATTATATTAGCACCTCGCGGGAGGGTTGTCAACAGAAAAATTTCTTTTTCCGGAAAAAACTGCGGTCCCGCTCCAGGATGGAGCGGGACCGCAGTCCTCAGCGGCCGATAGCGTCGTTGATGTTCCCGGCGGCGTCCTCTACGGCGCGGACTGCCTTCCGGGCGGCGGCTTTCATTTCCTTCTTTTTGGGAGCCATCGCCATGCCCAGAGCGGCGCCGGCGGCGGCGCCCATGCCAATGCCGGTTAAAAACGGGTGTTTTGACACAAGAATCATCCTCCTTTTCCATTGATATTGTACCCGGAAAAACCGAAAAATCCGTTGCTAAATCATGCATATCACGATATAATAACAACGACCGCCGCGGCGACTGCGGCGCGCAGAAGAAAAGAAGCGGAAGGGGCGGGGGGACCTGGTCCCTTTCTTTGTGTAACGAGGAAAGGTCGGGGAACGTGAAGCTATTGATCCGAAAGGGCCGCGTGGTGGACCCGGTGGGAGGCATCGGCGGCGTCATGGACATTCTCGTGGAGGACGGCCGGGTGGCGGTGATCGGCAGTGAGTTGACCGCGCCGTCCGCCCGGGTCATTGATGCGCGGGGGCTGACGGTATGCGCCGGACTGGTGGACATGCACGTCCACCTGCGGGAGCCCGGCTTTGAGTACAAGGAGACCATACAGACCGGCTGCCTGGCAGCCGCCAGGGGAGGGTTCACTTCCATCGCGCCCATGCCCAATACCCGCCCCGCCACCGACTGCCCCGAGCGCATCGCCCTGGTGCGGCAGAAGGCGGCGCAGGCCTGTGGGGTCCACGTGTGGCCCATCGGCGCAGTGACCTGGGGGCAGAAGGGACAGGCGCTCACCGATGCCGCCGCGCTGAAGAAAGCCGGAGCGGTGGCCCTGTCGGACGACGGGATGCCGGTGCAGAACGCCAACCTGCTGCGGGACGCCCTGATCCGGTGCAGACGGCAGGAGCTTACCATCCTGTCCCACTGTGAGGACGCCGATATGGTGAAAAATTACGCCGTCAATGAAGGCCGGGTCTCCCGGGCGCTGGGCCTGCCGGGCCGGCCCGCCATTGCGGAGGAGCTTCAGGTCATGCGGGACGCCATGCTGGCTGAGGAGACCGGAGCCGCCGTCCACATCTGCCACATCTCCACGGCCCGGTCGGTGGAGATCGTCCGGCAGTTTAAGAAAAAAGGAGTCCCCATCACCTGTGAGACCTGTCCTCAGTACTTCGCCCTGACCGAGGACGAGCTCCTGAGCCGGGGGACCCTGGCCCGGGTGAATCCGCCCCTGCGGACCCGGCTGGACGTGGAGGGGATTCTGGCGGGGCTGAAGGACGGCACCATCGACGTGATCGCCACCGACCACGCTCCCCACTCCGCCGAGGAGAAAGCCCGGCCTCTGCCCGAGGCCCCCAGCGGCATGGTGGGGCTGGAGACAGCTCTGGCTGTGACGCTCACCAGCCTTTACCACACCGGGGTGATGGACCTGTCGGACATCCTGCGCAAGATGACCATCAATCCGGCCTTTATTCTCCGCATCCCCAAGGGGCGGCTCAGTCTGGGCGGGGGAGCCGACTTCACCATTTTCGACCCGGACGAGGAGTGGACGGTGGACCCGGAGCAGTTTGCCTCCAAGGGCCGCAACACCCCCTTCGCCGGACGAACCCTGAAGGGCCGGGTCAAATACACCATCGTGGACGGAAAAATAATCTATCAGGAGGGCAAATAGATGTCGTTCGACGCACTACAGGAGAAGATCCGGGCGAAGAAAAATCCCACCGTGGCGGGGCTGGACCCCAAGCCGGAGCAGATCCCGCCCCATATCCTCAAAGCCAGCTATGAGACGTACGGCGAGACCCTCCAGGGGGCGGCCGAGGCCGTCTGGACGTTTAATCAGGGACTCATCGACGCTTTGTGCGACGTGGTGCCCGCCGTAAAGCCCCAGGCCGCCTACTACGAACGGCTGGGCTGGCGGGGCCTGGAGGTGATGGAGCGCACCATCGCCTATGCCCGGGAAAAGGACCTCTTTGTCATCGCCGACATCAAGCGGGGGGACATCGGCTCCACCGCCCAGGCCTACGCCGACGCCTGGCTGGGGGAAACCCGGGTGGGGGAGGCGTCCCACCCAGTGTTTAACGCCGACTGCGTCACGCTCAACGGCTATATGGGCTCCGACACCATCGAGCCCTTCGTGGAGGCCTGCAAGGCCGGGGACAAATGCCTGTTCCTGCTGGTCAAGACCTCCAACCCCGGCTCCGGGGAGCTGCAGAATATGGTGGCCGGGGACCGGCTGGTCTACAAGGTCATGGGGGACATGACCGCCAAGCTGGGGAAGGGCACCGAGGGCAGGTACGGCTTCCATCTGGCCGGGGCGGTGGTGGGGGCCACCTATCCCTCCGACATGCGGGAGCTGCGCAGACGTCTGGAGCACACCTTCTTTCTGGTGCCCGGCTACGGTGCCCAGGGCGGCACCGCCGAGGACGTGCAGTACGCCTTCAACAAATACGGCCACGGAGCCATCGTCAACGCCTCCCGGTCCATCATGTGTGCCTGGCAGAAGACCGGCAGGGACGGCACGGACTACCAGGAGGCGGCCAGAGCCGCCGCCGTGGCCATGCGGGACGACATCCGGAAGTATGTGACCATCGTATAGACGAAAAGCAAGCCCGACTGGGAGCGGTAAGCGCCCCTGATCATCTTTTATCCTGGAGGTGCCCCATGCCGATTCAAGCCCTCTGCACCGTGGCGGAAGCGGTGAAGCTCAATGCATTTGCCTTCTCCCTCACCCTGGACGTGGGGGAGGAGCTGGCCGGTCAGGTCTCCTGCGGCCAGTTTATCCACATCAAGTGTGGTCACTCCCGCCTGCTCCGGCGGCCCATCTCCATCTGCGACTGGATGGGGGACACCCTGCGGGTGGTCTTTGAGGTCCGGGGCGAGGGCACCGAGTGGCTCTCCCGCCGGAAGGCCGGCGACAAGCTGGACGTTCTGGGCCCCCTGGGCCGGGGCTTCGACGTGTCCGGGAAAAAGCTGCTGGTGGTGGGGGGCGGCATCGGCGTGCCCCCGCTGCTGGGCTGCGCCAAGTACGCCGCCTCCCGGGGCGGAGAAGTCCACGCCTGCCTGGGCTTCCGGGACGAGGGACATCTGATGCTCACCGGGGACTTTGCGGAATACTGCCGCTGCCTGCATGTCATCAGCGATGACGGTTCCACCGGCCGGAAGGGCTTCGTCACCGAGCTGGTGGAGGAATTCCTGGCCGCCGAAGCCTGTGCCGGGGACGCCTGCACCGCCTGCTGCGGCGCGCCGGCAAGGCCGGTGATCCTGGCCTGCGGCCCCAGACCCATGCTGAAAGGCGTGGCCGCCCTGGCGGAGCGGTACGGCGTGCCCTGCCAGGTCTCCCTGGAGGAGCGCATGGGCTGCGGCGTGGGGGCCTGCCTGGTCTGCGCCTGTAAGACGGCGGACGGCCGGATGAAGCATGTGTGCAAGGACGGCCCCGTCTTTGACAGCCGGGAGGTGGACTGGAATGACTGATCTGACCGTCACCCTGGCCGGGATGACGCTGAAAAACCCCGTGGTGGTGGCCTCCGGCACCTTCGGCTTCGGCCACGAGTACGGGGAGTTCTACGACCTGAGCGAACTGGGCGGCATCTGCATCAAGGGGCTGACTCCCCGGCGGCGGGAGGGCAACCCCGCCCCCCGCATTGCCGAGACCCCCATGGGTATCCTCAACTCCGTGGGGCTCCAGAACCCGGGGGTGGACGAATTCATCCGCGCCGAGCTGCCCTATCTGAAGCAGTTCGACACCCGAATCATCGCCAACATCTCGGGCGACACGCCTGAGGAGTACGGCGTCATGTGCGAAAAGCTGTCGGCGGCGGGGGTGGATATGATCGAGGTGAACATCTCCTGCCCCAACGTGAAGGCGGGCGGGCTGGCCTACGGCACCCGGCCGGAGCTGGCCGCCGAGGTCACCGGGATCGCCAAGGCCCACTCCGCCGTGCCCGTCATGGTCAAGCTGTCCCCCAACGTCACCGACGTCACCGAGATCGCCCGGGCGGTGGAGGGAGCGGGAGCCGACGCGGTGAGCCTCATCAACACCCTGCGGGGGATGCGCATCGATGTGAATACCCGCCGCCCCATTCTGAAGCAGAACACCGGCGGCCTGTCCGGCCCCGCCGTGCTGCCTGTGGCGGTGCGGATGGTCTGGGAGGTGTCCGGCGCGGTGCAGATCCCCGTGCTGGGCATGGGGGGCGTGGCCACGGCAGAGGACGCCGCCCAGCTCATGCTGGCGGGGGCCTCCGCCGTGGCGGTGGGCACCGCCTGCTTTGCCGACCCCTACGCGCCGCTGAAGGTCCGGGACGGCCTGGCGGCCCTCGCCGCCCGGCAGGGGCTGGAGCGGGTGTCTCAGCTCACCGGGGCGGTCAGACCCTGGTAGGAAAATCCACAAAGAAGTGAGCGTCAGACTATGACTCGAATGTATCTCGTCCGCCACGCGGAGGCGGAGGGCAACCTCTACCGCCGCATCCATGGCTGGTACGACAGCCTCATCACCGACAACGGCTACCGGCAGATCGCCGCCCTGGCCCACCGCTTTGAGGGCATCCCTGTGGACGCGGTCTACTCCAGCGACCTGTTCCGCACCCGCACCACCGCCGGGGCCATCTGCAAGCCCAAGGGCCTGGCCCTGACCACCCGGAAGGGGCTGCGGGAGATCCACCTGGGGGACTGGGAGGACCGGACCTGGGGCGAGGTGGCCCGGCTGGACCCGGCGGAGCTGGACCGCTTCAACCGCAACGCCCCGGAGTTTCGGGCCGAGGGGGGCGAGTCCTTCCGGGAGCTGCGGAGGCGGACCACCGCCTCGGTGCGGCAGCTCGTCCGGAACCACCCCGGCCAGACGGTGGCGGTGGTCTCCCACGGCACCGCCATCCGCAATCTGCTGGCCGCCTTCCAGAACATCCCGGAGGCCGACTCCGCCCGCCTGCCCCACAGCGACAACACCGCGGTCTCCCTGCTGGAATTTGACGGCGACGCAGTCCGGGTGGTCTTTCACGACGACGCCTCCCACCTGCCGGAGGAGATCTCCACCTTTGCCCGCCAGCGCTGGTGGAAGCAGGACAGCGGCTCCCGCGCCGACTCCAACCTGTGGTTCCGTCCCCTGGACATGGAGCGGGAGGGGGAGATCTACCGCCGGTGCCGGAGAGAGGCCTGGCTCAACATCCACGGCAGCCCCGCCCACTACGAGGAGGAGGGCTTTTATCAGGACGCCCTGGCCCAGTGGCGGTACGACCGCCGGGCGGTGACCTGCGCCATGCTGGGGGACGAGCTGGCGGGCCTGCTCCAGTTGGACCTCCAGCGCCACGCCGAGAAGGGCATCGGCTATATCCCCTTCGTCTATATGATGCCCAGCCACCGCAAGCAGGGCCTGGGGGTGCAGCTCCTGGGTCAGGCGGTGTCGGTCTACCGGCCCCTGGGGCGGCGGTACCTGCGCCTGCGCTGCGCGCCGGACAATCTGGTGGCCCAGCGGTTTTACAAGCGCTACGGCTTTTACCGGGTAGGCTCCGCCGAGGGGACACGGGTACCCCTGGACCTGCTGGAGAAGTCCATCGGGTATTAGGGGGCCAGCTCCAGGACCAACTGCCCGCCCAGACGGAAACCCCGGACAAAAAATTCCTCGCGGGAGACCTCCAGCAGGGCGCTGTGGGCGTCGATGAGGCGGACCAGCAGCTTGCGCTCCTCGGCGTCCAGCGCCCCGCGTAGGGCGTCCCAGGCGTTGGAAAACTCGTCCAGAGCGGGGAGATAGCCGGGGACCCGGGCGGCTTCATCATCTTGGTAGTCAAGCTTGCCGAAATAGAGGTCGCTGACAACGTGAGTATCCATATTGGATTCCCTCCCTATAAATAGACTAATTAGACCATGATTAGTATAATGGACTGATTGGTACATGTCAAGAGGTGGATGCCGTGAAATTTGAAGAAAGACTCAAGGCGCTGCGAAAGCAAGTCGGTGAGACCCAGCCTGAACTGGCAAAGGCGATTGGAATTTCGACAAAGCAAGTCGTTCGCTTTGAGCACGGCGAGCAGAAGCCCGGCTTCGACAACCTCTGGGCCCTGGCCGACCACTTCAAGGTGACGGTGGACTTCCTGATGGGCCGCACCGACGACCGATAGAGGCCGCCGCAGGGGAGGAGCGCCCTCCCGATCACGTCAAAACAAATGAGGTAAAAAAACCATGAACACCCAATTCCTCCCTGTCTCCAAAGCAGATATGAGGGCCCGCGGCTGGGAGGACTGCGATTTCCTCATCATCACCGGCGACGCCTATGTGGACCACCCCTCCTTCGGTCCGGCCATCATCTCCCGGGTGCTGGAGGCCGAGGGCTACCGGGTGGCGGTGCTGGCCCAGCCGGATTGGAAGGACCCCGCCGCCTTTACCGCCCTGGGTCGTCCCCGGCTGGGGGTGATGGTCTCCGGCGGCAACATCGACTCCATGGTGGCCCACTACACCGTGGCCAAAAAGCGCCGCCGGGACGACGCCTATTCCCCCGGGAATCAGCCCGGCCTCCGCCCCGACCGGGCCACCATCGTCTACGCCAACATGGTCCGGCGGGTCTTTGGGAACATCCCTCTCATCATCGGCGGGCTGGAGGCCAGCCTCCGCCGCTTCGCCCACTACGACTACTGGGAGGACAAGGTCCGCCGGTCCATCCTATTCGACAGCCAGGCCGACCTGCTGGTCTACGGCATGGGGGAGACCGCCAGCCGCGCCATCGCCGCCCGGCTGGCCTCAGGCACGCCGGTGGACCAGATCACCGACGTGCGGGGCACCTGCTTCGCCGGGCGGCACCCCGGCCAGTGCGCCTACCCCATGGTGGAGGTCCCCTCCTTCGAGGCGGTCTGCGCCGACAAGCGGGCCTACGCCCAGGCCAATCAGGTGGAGTACGAGGAGCACGACGCGGTGCGGGGGAAGGCCATCCTGCAAAAGCACGGGGACCGGCTGCTCATTGCCAATCCCCCCGCCATGCCCCTGACCACCGCCGAGCTGGACGCCGTGTTCGAGCTGCCCTATGTGGGAGAGCCCCATCCCATGTACGACGCCATGGGGGGCGTGCCCGCCATCGAGGAGGTCCGCTTCTCCATCATCCATAACCGGGGCTGCTTTGGGGCCTGCAACTTCTGCTCCCTGGCCTTCCACCAGGGGCGGACCATCTCCGCCCGGAGCCACGAGAGCGTGCTGCGGGAGGCGGAGCGCCTGGTGAAGCACCCCGGCTTTAAGGGCTACATCCACGACGTGGGCGGGCCCACCGCCAATTTCCGGCATCCCTCCTGTCAGAAGCAGCTCAAGGCGGGCATGTGCCGGAACCGGGCCTGCCTGTCCCCCCAGGCCTGCCCCAACCTGGACGCCGACGAGACCGACTACCTCAAGCTGCTGCGGGAGATCCGGGCCATCCCCGGCGTCAAAAAGGTGTTCATCCGCTCCGGCATCCGGTTCGACTACCTGATGCAGGACCGGGACGGGGAGTTCTTCGCCGAGCTGGTGAAATATCACGTGTCCGGCCAGCTCAAGGTGGCCCCGGAGCACTGTGTCAACGGGGTGCTGGATTACATGGGAAAGCCCCATGTGGAGGTCTATGAGAAGTTCCGGCAGAAGTACGAGCGACTCAACCGGAAGTACGGCAAGGAGCAGTACCTGGTGCCCTACCTCATCTCCTCTCACCCGGGCTGCACTCTGGACGACGCGGTGCGGCTGGCCGAGTGGCTCAACCGCTCCGGCCGTCAGCCCGAGCAGGTTCAGGACTTCTACCCCACCCCCGGCACCCTGTCCACCTGTATGTACTACACCGGCCTGGACCCCAGGACCATGCAGCCGGTCTACGTCCCCACCGATCCCCACGAGAAGGCCATGCAGCGGGCCCTGATGCAGTGGAAGCGGCCGGAAAAGCGGCGGCTGGTGCTGGAGGCCCTCCGCCGCACCCACCGGGAGGACCTGATCGGCTATGGCAGGGAGTGCCTGCTCCGGCCTGACCGTCCAGCAGACGGCCGCCGTCCGGCGGGGGGCGGGGCTTCTCAGGGCCCCAAGAAGGGCTCCCGTCCGGCGGGACAGAAAAAAACGGCGGCCCGGCAGGCTGCCTGCGCCCGCCCGGCGGCTCCCGTCCGGAAGGCGGGCTGGGCCAAGCCCAAGCCCAAGAAGAACGCCCGGCCCCGGAAGGGCGGAGGCTGAACATGAAAAGGCGCGGAGCATTTCTCCGCGCCTTTTGTGTAACCTTTTGCCGCCGGAAACGTTTTCTAAACAGAAGGAGGGAGGACGATGCGCCGCGACACGCTGGAGGAGCTGTACCGGGCCCACTACCGCCCTGCCCTCCTCTATACGCTGTCTCTGTGCGGGGACCCGGCCCAGGCGGAGGACATCGTCTCCGCCGCCTTCGAGACCGCCCTACTCACCCTGGAGGAGGGCAGCCCCGGCTTTCGCTACTGGCTGCTGAAGGTGTGCAGGCACCGGTGGCTGGACGAGGTCCGCCGGGGAAGGCGGCGGCACCCGGCGCCGCCGGAGGACCTGCCGCTGACCGCTCCGGACGATGTGCTGGAGGGAATTTTGCAGGAGGAGCGGTACGCCGCCCTCTACCGGGCTCTGGCCAGACTGCCGGAGCGCCCCCGGGAGCTGCTGACCCTCCACTATTTCGGGGGACTGCCCCTGGCCCGGGTAGGGGAGCTGGCCGGCCTGAGTCCCGGGGCGGCCAAGACCGCCCTGTGCCGGGCCCGGCAGCGGCTGAGACAGATCATGGAGGAGGATGGCTATGAGGTTTGAAGAGCTCTACGAGAGATACCGGACGGGGGCGGCCACGGCGGAGGAAGCGGCCCGGGTGGAGGAAGAGCTGGCCAAATTCCGGTTGCTCACCGACCATGTGGCCCAGCATGACGAGCTGGACCTGCCGGAGCCCCCGACAGAGGCCGAAGCGAGGGAGTACCGGGCGGTGAAGCGGCGGGCCCGCCGCAGCCGGAGAGAGACCGTAAGACTGGCGGTGGCCGTCACCTGCGCGGTGCTGCTCGTCGGGCGGCTTCTGCTGTGGCCGCTGCTCAATCAGTTTTTCTTCTACAACCCCCAGCGGGAGAATCTGGAGCAGGCCATGGCGGTCTATTCCTCTCTGTTCTTCCCGACCCGGAGCTGCTCCGGCGCCTATGCCGAGAACACCGGCCTGGGCCGGTGGGAGGTGACCCTCCAGATGGGCGACTGGACCGGAGGCGGCAGACGGCCTGCCCGCATGCAGGGTGCAGTCCATCTGTGGGACCTATCCTTCGAGGACGCCTTTTGGGAGGGGTACTGTCCGGTGAACCAATGGAAGTCCGCGGGGGACGGCGGGGAGTACGCTCCAGGGCAGAGCCCGGCGGAGGCGGCGAAAAAGCTGCGGGAGCTGCCCGACTACACCCAGGGGGTGTTGTGCCTGTCCTTTGACCGGGATCTGTCCATGGCCGAGCTGGCCGGGTTGATGGACGCCCACCCGGACCTGCGGGTTTGCTGGGTCAAGGTGCGCACCCTGGAGGGGGACGGCGTTCTCCTGCCGCCCACCGGCTTCGAGCCCGACGGTTTTATCCCCGACACAAGGGATGGCATGAGGGAGCGCTACCCCTGGCTGTTCCCGGAGCAGCACCGGGAGGATGCGGACCGGGGGGCGTTCTATGAAAACCATTTCAAGGACCTGCTGCGGTACATGATGGACCAGAAGCAGACGGTGTGGGAGCTGGGCGGCGCGGAGCACGACCAATACCAGCGGGCGCTGGACTACGTGGAGACGCATGGGGTGCAGGCCCAGGGGGTCTTTGTCAGCGGCCGCCCCGCCGACCTGGCCGCCCTGTGCGGGGAGGAGGCCGTGTCCTGGGCTTCGCTGGACTCCATCCGCCTCTACCCGGACATGAAGTAAAAGCAGAGCCGCAGGGCCCCCGGCTTGCGCCGGGGGCCCTGCGCGTAACCATTTGTCACACTCTTGTTGCCCGGTCCGACTGGCTTTCTCGCGGGGGGTGTGATAGGATGGGGACAAGCGAGGTGAACCATGATGAAGAAATGGATGCCGTTTGTGTGTGCGCTGGCCCTGCTGGCCGGATGCGCGGGGACGCCCCAGGAGACCCCTGCGCCCGCGGCCTCCCCGTCTCCCCCCAGCGTGCGGGTCCAGACCGACTGGTCCAAGCTGGAGCCCAAGGCGGAGGGGCACGTCCCACTCTACACCCGGCGGTATGAGAACTGGACGGACCGGCTGATCCCGGCGGACGATTACGGAAAGCTGTACCCCTTCGCCGGGGAGAAGGTCCCCGCCCGGCATCGGTATATGGGGGAGGAGGACGAGGGCGTCCCCACGGACATCTACAAATACGGCCTGGTGACCGAGCGGGGGGAGGTGGTGGTGGACCCGGTGTACGACCTGGTGGGCCCGCCCTGCGACCGCTATCTGGACGGCCCCAGCTTCTACCACCCCATGCCGGACCTGCTGCTGCTGGGGGTCCTGGTGGAGCGGGAGCCCGACCCGGACGTCGACTACGACGGACCTGTGGCCTGGGTGTGGCGGTACGGCGCGGCAGCCCGGGATGGAAGCTGGGTCACAGAGCTGGTCTACACCGACTATTATGCCGCGGACGATCATACGCTGCTGCTCACCCGGGAAAACGGCGAGACCGAGGTGTGGGACGAGAGCGGGGCGGTGCGCTTCACCATCCCGGCCGAGTCGGAGGGGGGCTGGTCCCCTCAAATGTGCGGCTGGTCCGACGGCATGGTGGTGAATACCTCCTACCAGGGGGAGTATTACTATTACGACGCCCAGACCGGCCGGCGGCTTCTGGGCCCCTATCTCTCCGCCCAGCCCTTCTATGAGGGGCTGGCCGCCGTGCAGGATGGCAGGAGCGGTTTGTGGGGCTACATCGACAAGGCCGGCGCCTGGGCCATCGAGCCTATGTTTGAACAGGCGGGAAACTTCTCTCAGGGGATGGCTCTGGTGCGGGTCATCGGCTCCCTGCCCGCCCTGGTGGGCCGGGACGGCAGGTTCGCGCTGGAGGCCAACCAGGGGGAGCAGATCATCCCCTGCGGCGGCGACTCCTATGGTTATGACGTCGGCGGGCGGGAGGGGCTGTGGTACCTCCACTGCACCGCCGAGGACGGAAACGGCATGGTGACGGTGCTGGGAGCCTACGGCGGGGACGGCGCACCGCTGGCACAGCCCGCCGTAGGGGAGCGGGTGACCACCTGGTGGGGCAGCGCCGTGTCCCGCATGCAGGGAAACGAGACTCTGTTTTATCAAAATGGTGTGGCCTATCCCTTGCCTTTGGCGGGGGTGGTGCGGGAGGCGGCAGGGCAATATGTCATCCTGCAGAAGGCGCTGAGTGAGCGGGCGTATCAGTACGCCCTGGTATCTTTGGACGGAACGGTCCTGGCCGGCTACGGCGAGTGCGAATCGCTGTCTTTCTATGTGCCGCCGGAGACGGGCCGGACGGAGCTCCGGGCCGGGTTCCGGGACGGCACGGGAGATTACCGCGATGAGACCTATGAGCTGGAACCGTCGGAGGAGGGGCTCACCTATGTCCTGGAGGACTGGGGCTGCGGCTATCGGAATGCGGACGGCGTCTGGGCTTTTTGCTGGCCCTGGCTGCTTTTGGGGGATGTGGAATGAGAAAAGAGGCGTGGCTCTTGTTCTGGCCTCCTGCTGCTGGCGGGCTGTGCACCGGAGGCGGAGATGCCGCCGCCCCCCTCCACCTCTGCGGAAACGGAGCCCTGCGTGGTTTACACCGACTGGTCCAAGCTGACCCCCTACGTGCCGGAGGACCGGGAGAGCCTCTACACCCGCCGGTATGAGAGTTTTACCGACCGGCTGATCCCCGCCGGGGATTATGGGCAGCTTTTGCCCTACCGGGGGGCCAGGCTGGACCGCCGAAACGCAGACGAGTGGGGATTTTCCGGCGGGCAGGAGCTGTGGGGCCTCTGCAATGCGGAGGGCGAGCTCATTACCGACCCGGTGTTTCATTCGGTCTATCAGGCCGGCTGGTGGGACTATGACACGGACGGCCGGGGGACCCTGCCCCTGCTGATCCTGGGCGCTGTGAGGGAAGAGAATGGGGAATGGGTAAACCGGTACGCTCTGGCCGACGATCAGGGCCGGTGGGTCACGGAGTTCCGGTACCAATACTGCTCTGCGGTGGGCCCCCATGGGATAGTGGCCCTGGAGGATACCGGCGAGTGTGTGCTGATCTCCCCGGAGGGGGAGGTGGTGGAGCCCTTCGGCTCGATAGGGAGGCTCTACAGTTCCACGGACGAATTGACCGGCCAACCGTATTTCTGGAAGAGTACCGATGAGAATCCCGGGGAAGTCCTGCTTTTGGACGAGGACGGCCGGGTGCTGGCAACCTCCGGAGCTCTGTACGGCGGATTGCTCCAGACGGGACGTTATGGCGAGGACTGCTATGGCTACCTGCGCCCCGACGGCGCCTGGGTCTTCCGCTATGTCAGGAAGGGCGACGGGGATATCTGAACCCGAAAAGAGAGACGGCATGCCGTCTCTCTTTTCGGGTTCAGCGCAGGGCGTTGGACACATCGTTGCCGATATTCCTGGCCGCCTGCCCCACATCGTTCACGCCGCGGCGCACTGCGTTGCCCGCGTCGTTCACAGCGTTGCGCACCGTCTTGCCTGCGGCGTTGTCGGTGTTCTCCACCGCACCGTCCGTGCCGGCCTCATAATTGGAGTGGGTGGGGTTGGGGGTGACCGCCGGCGAAGTCTCGGTGATGTCCCCCGGGGTCTCGCTGGGTGTAGCGCTGGGCGTGGTGCTGGGCGTGGTGCTGGGCGTTACGCTGGGGGCTACGCTGGTGGAAGGGCTGGGCGTCACGTTGGGGGCCTTGTCGCTGGTACAGCCGGTCAGCGCAAAGACCAGGCTGAGAGCCAGGGCCAGACCAAGCAGATTGCGTTTCATTGCGCATCCTCCTATTCATACAATGAGACATTCCGTCCGATGGTTAGTATGTGCGGCGGCGGCACAGTTACACACGGAAAAATTTTTTAGAGGAATTGAAAAAAGACTTGCAATTGAAAATGATTCCTGTTATACTTCAATCAGTAACAGGAATGATTATCAATAATGGACTGGGAGGTGAGTTATGAAGGGCAAGCGATACTCCCGCCAGCGGGAGCTCATTTATCAGACCCTGATGGCGACAGACCAGCACCCCACCGCGGAAATGATCTACAACTGGCTGAAGCCGGAAAACCCCAGCCTGAGTTTGGGAACGGTCTATCGGAACCTCAATCTGCTGGCGGACGAGGGCAGCATTACCCGAATGGCCTTCCCAGTGGAGCGCTATGACGCCAACATCCGGCCCCACCCTCATTTTCAATGCCGCGGCTGCGGCCATGTGTACGATCTGGAGGGCCTGCCCTATGACCGGGAGCTGGACGAACGGATCTCCGCCGCCAGCGGGCACAAGGTCGAGCGGCACGAGCTGGTGTTCAGCGGGATTTGCGTTCACTGCACGAAAAGGCATTGATTTTCCCGAAAGCATGTGCTATAGTAAGCACAGCCAAGAATAGAAAAATATTACAATTAGGAGGACTGAACTTATGGAACTGAAATTGTATCGGTGCGCCCATTGCGGCAACGTGGCGTTCAAGCTGGTAGACAAGGGCGTGCCCCTGTTCTGCTGCGGTCAGAAGATGGATGAGCTGGTGCCCAACACCACCGACGGCGCGCTGGAGAAGCACGTCCCCGCCGTCAGCCGCGACGGCAAGGAAGTCTCCGTCCAGGTCGGCTCCGTCATCCACCCCATGCTGGAGGAGCACTACATCCAGATCATCGCCGCTGCCGCCGGCGACACCGTCACCTTCAAGCTGCCCAAGCCCGGCGACGAGCCCGTGCTCAAGGTGAGCTCCGAGGCTCCCGTCACCGCCTATGAGCTGTGCAATCTCCACGGCTTCTGGAAGGGCAACGAGTAACGACACCACACAAGCATCCACAAAAAAAGAAAGGAGCTGTTTCGCATGGAACTGAAGGGGAGCAAGACGGAGGCCAATCTCTGGAAGGCATTTGCCGGGGAGTCCATGGCCCGCAATAAGTACACCTACTTTGCCAGCAAGGCCCGCAAGGAGGGCTATGAGCAGATCGCGGCCATCTTCGAGGAAACCGCCGGCAATGAGAAGGAGCACGCCAAGCTGTGGTTCAAGGCGCTCAGCGGCATCGGCGACACCGCAGCCAACCTGATCGCCGCCGCCGAGGGCGAGCACGAAGAGTGGACCGAGATGTATAAGGAGATGTCCGAGACCGCCCGGGAGGAGGGCTTCCACGCTCTGGCCGACGCCTTCGCCGCCGTGGGCAAGATCGAGAAGAGCCACGAGGAGCGCTACATGAAGCTGGCCGAGAACCTCTCCAACAGCGAGGTCTTCAAGCGGGCCGACATCAAGGTCTGGTACTGCCGCAACTGCGGCCATCTGGAGTACGGTCTGGAGGCTCCCGCCGTGTGCCCCGTCTGCGGCCATCCCCAGGCTTACTTCGAGATCCACGCCGACAACTACTAAGCCTGTATCCTCCAGGGCCCGCGGCATTGCCGCGGGCCCTTTTCTTCCTTTCCTCCCGGCAGAGGTGGGGCCAATCCGGGGCTTTCCTTTTTCCAGAACCTATGCTATTATAATGTCTACTAAATAAACCGCCAAGCGGTTTATTTGTGCGGCCACTGCCGCATAATTTCATCAAAAGGGCTATTTATAGCCCTTTTGATGAAATTTAGACATTGTTACAATGCGTATTTCCGCTGGAGCGCCGTATTGCTCCAGCGGAAGGTGCAAGGTTTTCAGGCTCATTTGCCAAAAAACCTTGCACCTGAACAAAGCAAATTGGCCTTGAAAGCCTTGGGATTTAAGGCTTTCCGCTTTGTTCAGTACGCATTATTATAATTCATTATACAAACAGTTCGAGGAGGGCCCTATGCCGGAAGAAATACGGAAGAATCTTTACCGGGTCCCGGTGCCCCTGCCGGGGAACCCGCTGAAGGAACTCAACAGCTATGTCATCAAGGGGAGCGACCGGACGCTGGTGGTGGACACCGGCTTTCGCCAGGAGCCTTGCCGCCGGGCGCTGTTTGCCGGGCTGCGGGAGCTGGGCGTCCATCCGGAGGAGACCGACGTGCTGCTGACCCACCTGCACTCCGACCACTCCGGACTGTCCGCCGAGGTAGCCGCGGGGGAGGGGCGGCACATCTACGTCGGGGATGTAGACCGGAGGCTGCTGGAGAAGTATGCCCAGGTCCAGCGGAGCGGCGGCGTGAACCAGAAGACCCTTCTGCGCCGGGCCCAGGGCTTTACCGAGGAGGAGCTGTCCGCGGAGGGCAGGTCCAACCCGGCCGTTACCATGGCCCCGCCGGTGACCGACAACTACAAAAGCCTGTTTGACGGCGACGTCATCACGTGCGGCGGCTACCGACTCCGGTGCATCCAGGTCCCCGGGCACACCCCGGGCCAGATGTGCTACTGGCTGGAGGAGGAAGGAGCCATGCTGCTGGGGGACCACGTCCTCTTCGACATCACCCCCAATATCACCAATTGGGAGGGCGTGGACGACTCCTTGGGCAACTACCTGGACAGCCTGCGGGCCATCCGGGCCTACGATGTGGCCCTCCCCCTGCCCGGCCACCGGGGGAGAGGAGCGTTCCGGGCCCGCATCGACGATCTGCTGGCCCACCATGAGCGCCGTCTGGCCGAGGCGCTGGAGGTGGTAAAGAAGTACCCGGGCAACACCGCCTACTTCCTGGCAGGGCACATGACCTGGAAGATTCGGGCCAACTCCTGGGAGGAATTCCCTCTGGCCCAGAAATGGTTTGCCGTAGGGGAGTGCGCCTCCCATATGGACTATCTCAAGCGCAGGGACTTGATCCGGGAAGAGCCGGACGGAGAGGGCCTGCTGCGGTACTACCCCTGCTGACGGCTCCGCCGGGCGGCAGAAACATGAAAGTGAGGAGCGACACCCATGGAAAAGGCAAAGGTATATTTTGACGATTTTCGCGCACCGGTGGGGACCAGCGTGCTGAAAAAGCTGGACCGGCTGATCCGGAAGGCGGGCATGGAGGAGATGGACTTCCAGCGCAAGCTGGTGGCCATCAAGATGCACTTCGGGGAGCCGGGCAACCTGACCTTCCTGCGCCCCAACTACGCCAAGGTGGTGGCCGACATGGTGAAGGAGCTGGGCGGCGTGCCCTTCCTCACCGACTGCAACACCCTCTACGCCGGGCGGCGGAAGAACGCCTTGGAGCATTTGGACGCCGCCTATGAAAACGGCTTTTCGCCCCTGTCCACCGGCTGCCAGATCGTCATCGGCGACGGCCTGCGGGGAACCGACGACGTGGAGGTGCCGGTCCGGGGCGGAGCATACATCCAGAGCGCCAAGATCGGCAGGGCTGTTATGGACGCCGACGTGTTCATCAGCCTGACCCACTTCAAGGGGCACGAGGCCACCGGCTTTGGTGGAGCCATCAAGAACATTGGCATGGGCTGCGGCAGCCGCCGGGGCAAGATGGAGCAGCACGCGGCGGGCAAGCCCCGGGTGAGCAGGCGCCGCTGCGTGGGCTGCCGGGTGTGCAGCCACCACTGCGGCCAGAACGCCATCTCCTACGGCGAGGACAAGCGGGCGGCCATCGACTACGAAAAGTGCGTGGGATGCGGCCGCTGCATCGGCGTGTGCAATTTCGACGCCATCTTCAGCCCGGACGACAGCGCCAACGGCGAGCTCAACCGCAAGATGGCGGAGTACGCCAAAGCGGTGGTGGACGGGCGGCCCGCCTTCCACATCAGCTTGGTTCAGGATATCTCCCCCTACTGTGATTGCCACGGCGAGAGCGACATCCCCATCCTGCCGGACGTGGGTATGTTTGCCTCCTTCGACCCGGTGGCGCTGGACCAGGCCTGCGTGGACGCCTGCCTGAAGCTGGACCCCATCCCTGGCAGCCTGCTGGACCAGCGGATGCACGAGGAGGGTTTTGTGGATCAGCACGACCACTTCTGCAACACCACGCCGGACACCGAATGGAAAAGCTGTCTGGAGCATGCCGAGAAGATCGGCCTGGGCAGCCGGGACTACGAGCTGATCCGTCTGTAAGGTATCTGCGGCTCCTGTGACGAGCCCCCCAAGGAAAATGGGTTATGGAAAGGATGACGACTATGGATGTCAAGGAAATTCTGGCCCACTGCGACCACACCCTGCTGAAGCAGGAGTCCACCTGGGCGCAGATCAAAGAGGTCTGCGACGACGGGAAAAAATACAACTGCGCCTCCATCTGCATTCCCGCCGCCTACGTGAAGGCCTGCGCCGAGTATGTGGGCAACAGCCTGAAGATCTGCACGGTCATCGGCTTCCCCAACGGCTATTCCACCACAGCAGTAAAAGTTTTTGAAACCGAGGACGCCATCCGCAACGGTGCCGACGAGATTGACATGGTCATCAACATCGGCTGGGCCAAGGACCAGCGCTGGGACGACATCCTCAACGAGATTAAGGCGGTCAAGGCTTCCTGTCAGGGCCGCATCCTCAAGGTTATTGTGGAAACCTGTCTGCTGACCGAGGCGGAGAAGATCAAGCTGTGTGAGTTGGTCACCGCCTCCGGGGCGGACTATATCAAGACCTCCACCGGCTTCTCCACCGGGGGAGCCACCCGGGAGGACGTGGCGCTGTTCGCCAGACACGTGGGCCCCAGCGTAAAGATCAAGGCTGCCGGCGGCATTTCCTCCATGCAGGATGCGGAGGATTTTCTGGCCCTGGGCGCGGACCGTCTGGGGACTTCCCGTATCGTCAAGCTGGTAAAGGGCCAGCAGGGCGAAGGGTACTGAAAACAGTGGAAGCCGGCTCCGCTCTAAGGCGGAGCCGGTTTTCAGCTTGTCGAAAAAGGCCTTTGGCCTTTTTCGACAGAGGGATGCATGACGGACAGGGCTCGATTCTTGCAGAAAAGTCGCCCTGTCCATCATGAGAGGTGTCATTTCCGACGCGCATGTCGCCGAAAATGACGGAGCTTCCTTTCCTTCCGGCGTCTGCGGACGACGGAACTCTGCGAGGCTCTTCTCCAGGAGGGTTTTTTGACAGCCTGACCGGCTCCGCTCTAAGGCGGAGCCGGTTTTTTGCATCGGGCGGTTAACACTTTGGAAACATTCTTGTAAACTTTCGGTGATAAAGATGAAATATCGGTTGCGCTTAGGTAAAAATTGCGTTATAATGGGCCCGTGCCTGGAAGAACGGAGCCACAACGGACGGAAGGTAAGGATTGTGCCCCGCGCCAGGCCATTATCTTGAAAGGAAGGTAGATCAGCTTGAAGAATTCCAAGAAACTTGTCGCGCTGCTTCTCTCTCTGTCCATGGTGTTTGCCTTGGCGGCCTGTGGCGGCGGAAGCACCGCCAGCCCCTCCCCGTCCGCCTCTCAGCCCGCTCCCACGGAGAGCGCCCCGGCCGAGACCACTCCCGCCGCCGCGGATTTCAGTGTGGCGATGATCACCGACTACGGCGACATCACCGACCAATCCTTTAACCAGACCACCTACGAAGCCTGCAAGGCTTACTGCGACGCCAACGGCGTACCGTTCAACTACTACAAGCCCGCCGGTGACTCCACCGCCGAGCGTGTGGCCATGGTAGAGGCCGCCGCCGACGAGGGCTACAACGTCATCGTGATGCCCGGCTACGCCTTCGGTGAGACCATCACCCAGGTGGCTGAGGAGTACGCCGACGTGACCTTCATCGCCCTGGACGTGGGCGAGGGCGACCTGGGCGACTACACCCTGCCCAGCAACGTCTACTGCGCCGTGTATCAGGAAGAGCTGTGCGGCTACATGGCCGGCTACGCCGCCGTGAAGCTGGGCTACACCCACCTGGGCTTCCTGGGCGGCATGGCCGTTCCCGCCGTGGTCCGCTACGGCTACGGCTTCGTGCAGGGCGCGGACGCCGCTGCGGTTGAGGCTGGCGCCGACGTGACCGTGGAGTATGTCTACGGCAACCAGTTCTTCGGTGACGCCGACATCACCGCTTACATGGACAACTGGTATCAGACCCTGGGCGTGCAGGCCGTGTTCGCCTGCGGCGGCGGCATCTACGCCTCCGCGGCTGAGGCGGCCGCCAAGGTGGACGGCGCCAAGGTCATCGGCGTGGACGTGGACCAGGCCGGCATCATCGACGGTGCTTACGGCGCCGGCATGACCGTCACCTCCGCCATGAAGGGTCTGGCTCCCACCGTGCAGCACATGCTGGGAGAGGTTGCGGCCGGCAACTTCGCCAACTACGGCGGCAAGATCGAGACTCTGGGCCTGGTGTCCGGCGACGATCCCACGGCCAACTACGTCCAGATCCCCATGGAGACCACGCAGTGGGGCGACGGCTTCACCCAGGACGATTATAAGACCCTGGTAAAGGCCATGTTTGACGGCACCGTCACCGTCTCCAACGACATCACCGCCATGCCCGCGGTCACCATCACGGTCAACGAGTACGGCAACATCAAGTAAATTACCCCTGCGAACCAAGAGGACGGGAAGCTTTCCCGTCCTCTTTTTTTGCCTCCCGGGCCGGGGCGGAAGTCCGGCGGCGAAGCGGGAGAAATATTCTCATTTTTCCTTTGAAATATAGCGCGGTATATAGTACAATAAGATTGATCGTTTTGTACAAAAAACACAGGAGTGGGGAGGGCGTTAAGCGTGGACAGCCAATATGCCATTGAGATGCTTAACATCACCAAAAGGTTTCCGGGCATCGTAGCCAACGACAACATCACGCTCCAACTGAAAAAGGGCGAGATCCATGCTCTGCTGGGCGAAAACGGCGCCGGAAAGTCCACCTTGATGAGCGTTTTGTTTGGCCTTTACCGGCCGGAAGAGGGGACCATCAAGAAGGACGGCAAGGAGGTCCAGATCCGCGACCCCAACGACGCCAACGCGCTGGGGATCGGCATGGTCCACCAGCACTTCAAGCTGGTGGAGTGCTTCACGGTGCTGGACAATATCATTATGGGCGTGGAGCCTTGCAAGCACGGCTTCCTGCAAAAGGCGGAGGCACGGGAAAAGGTGCTGGCCCTGTCCGACAAATACGGGCTGAAGGTGGACCCGGACGCCCTGGTGGAGGACATCACGGTGGGCATGCAGCAGCGGACCGAGATCCTGAAGATGCTCTACCGGGAGAACGAGATCCTCATCTTCGACGAGCCCACCGCCGTGCTCACGCCCCAGGAGATCGACGAGCTGATGGATATCATGCGGGGGCTGAAGGCCGAGGGGAAGAGCATTCTGTTCATCACCCACAAGCTCAACGAGATCATGGCGGTGGCCGACCGCTGCACCGTCCTGCGCAAGGGCAGGGGCATCGGTACGGTCCATGTGGCCGAGACCACCAAGGAGGAGCTCTCCCGCATGATGGTGGGCCGCAATGTGAGCTTCGCCGTGGAAAAGGGGCCCGCCCACCCCGGCGAGGTCATTCTCGACGTGCAGGGCCTGACCATGGCCTCCAAGCAGCACAAGAACAACGCGGTGAAAAACGTCACCTTCCAGGTCCGGGCGGGGGAGATCGTCTGCATCGCCGGCATCGACGGCAACGGACAGAGCGAGCTGGTCTACGGCCTGACCGGCCTGGAGCCGGTACACGGCGGCAAGGTTTCGCTGTGCGGCCGGGACATCACCAAGTCCCCCATCCGGGAGCGGTCTGTGATGGGGATGAGCCACATCCCTGAGGACCGCCACAAGCACGGCCTGGTGCTGGACTATACTCTGGAGGACAATATGGTGCTCCAGCGGTACTTTGAGCCCCAGTTCGTCAGTGGCGCGGGCTTCCTCAGGCGCAAGGCCATCCGCGACTATGCCACCAGACTGATTGAGCAATACGACGTGCGCTCCGGCCAGGGGCCTGTAACGCCCGCCCGGAGCATGTCCGGCGGCAACCAGCAGAAGGCCATCGTGGCCCGTGAGATCGACAAGGACCCCCAGCTTCTGGTGGCCGTCCAGCCCACCCGCGGCCTGGATGTGGGCGCCATTGAGTACATCCACAAGCAGATCGTGTCCCAGCGCGACGAGGGCAAGGGCGTACTGCTGGTGAGCCTGGAGCTGGACGAGGTTATGGCCTTGTCCGACCGCATCCTAGTCATGTACGAGGGGGAGATCGTGGGCCAGCTAGACCCCGAGACCACCACGGTGGAAGAGCTGGGCCTGTATATGGCCGGCGCGAAACGGGAGGGAGTGTAAGGTATGAAACGGGAAAAAACACCCTTGCTGCGCAACGGCGCCGTCCAGTCCCTGCTGGCCTCGCTGCTGTGCGTTCTCATCGGCCTGCTGGTGGGCTATGTGGTGCTGCTGGTCATCAACCCCGCCGGCGCCGGCGAGGCCATTGTGACCATCGTAAAGAACTTCATGACCTATTCCAAACCGTCCGCGCAGTTGAAGTATCTGGGCAGCACCTTGGTTAAGACGGCACCGCTGCTGATGTGCAGCCTGTCCGTCCTCTTCGCCTATAAGGTGGGCCTGTTCAACATTGGCGCCGCGGGGCAGTACGTGGTGGGCGCCGGGGCTAGCCTCTACTGCGCCCTGGCCTGGGGCATGCCCTGGTACGTGTGCCTGTTGGCCGCGATTGTGGCCGGCGCCGCGCTGGGCGCGATCTCCGGCCTGCTGAAGGCCTACTGCAACGTCAACGAGGTTATCTCCTGCATCATGCTCAATTGGATCAGCCTGTATCTGGTGAATATGCTCCTGAGCCTGGTGAAGGAGTCCGCCAGCCCCTACACCATGACGCTCTCCAGCACCAACCCCGGTGCAATCCTGCCCTCCATGGGCCTGGAGAAGCTGTTTAACGACAACAAGTATGTGACCGTTGCCATCCCGCTGGCGATCCTGGTGGCGATCCTGATCTGGGTCCTGCTGGAAAAGACCAAGCTGGGCTACGAGCTGAAGGCCACCGGCTGCAACAAGTTCGCCGCAAAATACTGCGGCATGAAGGAGAAGAAGAACCTGATTCTCACTATGGCCATCGCCGGCGGGCTGGCCGGCATGGGCGCGGCCATGCTGTTCCTCACGGGGTTCGAGCAGTGGCAGTGCACCCAGTCCTCGGTCCCGGCCATGGGCTTCAACGGCATCGCCGCCGCCTTCCTGGGCGGACTGAGTCCCATCGGAACCATTCTCTCCTCCTATTTCATCCAGCATATCACCAACGGCGGCGCGTATGTGGACAAGACCATGTACTCCGCCCAGATCTCGGATTTCATCTCCGCCCTGATCATCTACCTGTGCTCCTTCGTGCTGTTCTTTAAGCAGTTTATGAGCAGCCGGGTCGCCCGGAAGGAAGAGCGGGAGCGGGAGCGCCTGGCGGCGCAGGAGGCCGCGGTCGCCCAGACAGACGCGGCCAATGGGGAAGGAGGCGGGAAGTAATGCTGCTGATTCAATATACGCTGCTCTTTGCCTCCGTACTGATCCTGGTGGCTTTGGGCGGCTGCTTCTCAGAACACTCCGGCGTGATCAACATCGGCCTGGAGGGCATCATGGTCATGGGCGCACTGGGTGGCGCGCTGATGATGAAGTTCCTGCCAGACGGGACCAGCGCCATCGTGATGATCGTGCTGGTGGTGCTGGCCTCCATCCTGCTGGGCATGCTCTACTCCCTGCTGTTGGGCGTGGCGGCCATCAACTTCAAGGCCGACCAGACGCTGGTGGGCACCGCCATGAATCTGCTGGGCACCGCCGCGGCCACCGTGTTCGTCAAGGCCATGAACACCGCCGAGAGCGTGGACAACGTGTCCTCCACCATTCAGTATATCAATGCAAAAAAGGCATTTCTGGTGAATATCAACGGCTTTGAGTTCAACTGGTTCATGCTGCTGGCACTGATCGCTCTGGTCTGCTCCTACGTGGTGCTGTATAAGACCCGCTTCGGCTTGCGGCTTATGGCCTGCGGCGAGCATCCCCAGGCGGCGGACTCGGTGGGCATCAACGTCTATAAGATGCGCTATGCCGGCGTACTCATCTCCGGCATGCTGGGCGGCCTGGGCGGCATCGTCTACATCACCGCCGGCGTCAGCGAGTGGAAGTTTGAGTACGGCGTGGCAGGCTTCGGCTTCCTGGCCCTGGCCGTTATGATCTTCGGGCAGTGGAAGCCCACCCGCATCGCTCTGGCGGCTCTGCTGTTCGGCTTCTTCCGGGCGCTGGGCAACGTGTACACCGGGTTTGAATTCCTGAAGGCGTTGAATCTCCCCAGCGGAGTCTACAATATGCTGCCCTATATCGTCTCGCTGATCGTGCTGGCCTTCACCTCCAAGAAGTCCAGAGCGCCCAAGGCGGAGGGTATCCCCTACGACAAGGGCCTGCGCTAAAGGAACGGCGGGCTCTGCACCTATCCTACCAGAGACCGGTTGCCCGCTGGTAGGACATCTGTCCTAGTATGAAAAAAGGCCCCCTTCGGCACAGCCGAAGGGGGCCTTGCCCTCAGAAGTTCGAAGCGGCGGGCGGTTCATCCATCCGGGCGGCCATCCGTTCCAGGGGGGCCGGCTGGAGGATACGCCAGCCGCCGCTGTCCTTTTCGATCCAGGCGCGGTCGGAAAAGACCTTCATCACCCGGGAAAGCTGCCGGTAGCTCACCCCCAGCAGCTCGGCGGTGCGGGTCAGGTTGCCCTGAAACACCCCTTCCCGGGCGTGGTTCACCAGATAGGCGCCCAGCCGCTCCTCTAGGGGGAAGAGCAGGTTATTGGTGGCGTAGATGGAATCCTTCACCATCTCCCGGGCCAGTCGCTGTACGGTGTAGCGCAGAAAGTCCGGATCGGCCATCAGCCGCTCCCGGTAGACGGCGATGGGGAGAGCAGCGCACCAGACCTCTCCGTCAATGGCCCGAAGATCGGCGGTGGCATGGGTGTTTCCAAGGGCCACTTCCACGTCTCCGCAGATAAGGGCAACGGGATCATAGCAGGTGATGAGATGGGTGCGCCCGTGGGACGGGGTGATGGATACGGCCACCCGCCCCTCCAGAAGGAAGAGCAGGCGGGGCACGTCTCCGCCGTACCGGCAGAGGTATTCCCCCTTGCGGTAGTGAAGCAGTGACCAGGGGTAGCGGTTCAGCCACGGAAAACGGTCCGCCATGTGGTGCCGAGCGAAATGCTCCGCCAGGCGGCTGGGGTCTTGGACTTGTTCCATACCCAACCCTCCCTTCATCGCTGACAGGATATCAGATCGGGCGGAGTTTGGCAAGAAGAAAAGCGCCTCCGGCGGGTTGCCCCGCCGAAGGCGCTGCCTGTGAAAAGGGGATTACCGCTGGGTGCCCCAGGTGAAGATGGCGATGACGCCCGGCCCGCAGTGGGCGCCGATAATGGGGCCCATGTGGAAGAGAGTGATCTCGGCCTCAGGGCGGCGGCGCTGGAACTCCTGGGCCATGAACTGGGCGTCGGCCAGGCAGTCGCCGTGGCAGATGAAGACCTTCCGACCCCGCCCGGGCGTCCAGCTCTGGTCGGCGTGGTCCAGCAGGGCCAGCAGAGAGTGCTTCCGGCCCCGGACCTTTCCGGTGTTGGTAAGGTGCCCTTCCTTGTCGCAGTGCATCACCGGCTTAATCTGAAGGGCGGAGCCCACCACCGCCGTGGCGGCGGAGACCCGGCCGCCCCGGTGGAGGAATTTCAGGTCCTCCACCGTGAACCAGTGGCATACATGCAGCCGGTTGGCCTCCACCCACGCGGCCAGGGCTTCGATGTCCAGCCCCGCCTGCTTCTGCTCCGCCGCGCCGGTGACCAGAAAGCCCTCCCCGGCGGAGGCGGACAGGGAATCCACGCAGAGCAGCTTCCGCTCCGGGTACCTCTCCCGCAGCTCGTCCATGCAGATGCGGGCGGCCTGAATGGTGCCGCTGAGGCCGGAAGAAAAGCAGATATACAGGATATCCAGACCCTGGGAGAGGTAGCGCTCGAACGCGGCCTCGTAGCGGGCGGGGCTGATCTGGGAGGTGCTGCCCAGCTTGCCCTGCCGCATGGCGGTGAAGAACTCCGAGCCGGTGATGTCCCCGCCCGGGCCGAAGAGGTAGGGGCTCCCGTCCAACTCCACATCCATGGGGATGACGGCCACGCCGATACGGTCGGCCCACTCCGCACTGAGATCCGCCGTGGCGTCGGTGATGATTTGATAGTCGCTCATACGATGTCCTCCCGTTTCGTCCTGCCGTGCCGGCTCAGTTTGGATGGGCCTCGCAGCCGCAGCTCACCCTGGCGCAGTCAGAGGCATCGTGGCCGGACTCCACCCACAGCTCGTCGGCCACCGGCTTCCAGTTGGCGGCGGCCTTTTTGCACTTGGCGCACAGCCCATCCACATCCTCGGGCGCGGCCAGGTCGGTGGAGTGGGCCCCGGCGGCGTGGACCATTTCGGCCAGCGCGCCGTTGTTGTCCAGAAGCGGGCAGGGCCGCAGATGGTTGCCGTTGAAGGGCTGGTGGTCGTGGTACTGCATGAACATAGGCCGCTGGTAGGCTTCCAGCAGCGTGGTGTCGTGGATGTTGGAGTCGGAGTAGTGGATAAAGGCGCAGGGCTCGATGTCGCCGTTGGCGTTGATGTGCAGATAATACCGGCCTCCGGCGATGCAGCCCTTGACGTATTCCCCGTCGTTCCAGAAGTCCATGGTGAACAGCGGCTTGGTGTCCCGGAACCTGCGAATCTGGTGGTACATGAACTCCCGCTGCTCGGCGGTGGCCATCAGATCGGTGGGGGCCCCGGCGCCCACCGGCATGTAGGTGAAGAACCAGGCGAACAGCGCGCCCTTGGCGATGAGGTCGTCGAAATACTCCTCGCTGCCGATGACGTCCACGTTCTTGCTGGTGTAGCAGCAGGACGCGCCGAAGGCCAGACGCCTGCTTTTGAGGATCTCCATGGCCCGTGTCACGGCCTGATAGGTGCCCTTGCCCCGGCGGAAGTCGGTTTCCTCCTCGAAGCCCTCCACGCTGATGGCCGGGATAAAGTTCTTTACCCGCAGCATGTCGTCGGCAAAGGACTCGTCGATGAGCGTGGCGTTGGTGAAGGCCAGGAACATGCAGTCCGGGTGGGCCTCGCAGAGGCGGATGATGTCATCCTTGCGGACCAGCGGTTCACCGCCGGAATAGATGTACATGAAGGTGCCCATGGCGGTGCCCTGCCGGATGATAGAGTCCAGGGTGTTGTAGTCCATGTTCAGCTTGTTGCCGTACTCCGCCGCCCAGCAGCCGGTGCAGTGGAGGTTGCAGGCGGAGGTGGGGTCCATCAGGATGGCCCAAGGCACGTTGCAGCCGTACTTCTCCTTGGTCTTGTCCTGACGCTGGCCGCCAATGGCGGTGGCGTTGAGAACGAAGTTCTCGAAAAACTTGCCGCGGACGCCGGGGTCGATCTCGGTCCAAACCTTCTTGATGAGGTCGTACCAGTTTCCCTGCTTGCTGTCCACGATCTTGCGGAAGACTGCGCGCTGACCGGCGACCTCACCCTTCTTGTCGAACCGATCCACCCAGTCCATAGCCTTCTCAATGGCGTCGTCCACGTTCTCCGTATCGTTGAGATAGTCCAGGACCCGTTTGATGGCGAAGGCCTCCACATGCTCTACGAGATTTCTGTCGCTCATATCAGACACTCCTTTTTGCAATCGAAATGGTTCTGATGTCCCATGTTTGATTTATTTTACTCCCCCCGGACCCGATTGTCCCCGGACAGATCCGGTGGGATGTGACATTTTGCGACAATCCCCCAAAATGTTACCTTTTGGGACAAAAGGAGCAGTTTGTCCCTTTTGAACGGGGGGCTTTTGCAGTATGATAAAAATGTTATCTTAGAGAATCCTATGCAGGAAACAGATTGATCATGAGGGTGGTCGCAGGTGGATCGGGACATACTCACAAGGACCATCACGGAATCCGTTGTGGACCGTTGTATCCGGGAGATCGAGGAGGACCCCAAGCGCAGCGTCCGCAAGCTGGTGGATTTGGGGCGGCAGTTGGCCAGGGGGCGCTTCCAGCGGCAGTATCTGGACCTGACCCAGAAAATGCTGGAGGATGAGGAGAGCCCCTATTATACGCTGGTCCGCAACGTGGTGCGGAAGGCGGACCACGACGCCATCAAGACCTTCGGCATCAACCTGGGCCTGGGAAGCTGGACCAACGGGGCCCGGATCATCCGGGCGCTGGAGGCGGAAGGGCAGCGGCATATCCCCTGGGGCCTGACGCTGCACCTGGATGCCTCCGCAGAGGGAGGCGTTCCGCCGCTGTACCGCGGAGTGATCGAACAGGGGAAGACCGACGGCATCTTTACCTATTTCTTGCGGGTGGACGCCCCGTCCTGCGGCCTGGGGCCCATGCTGGAGCTGGTCCGGCGGGAGTCCGCCTGTGCGTTTCTGCTTTTTGCGCCGCCGGAGGCTTTTACGCCGGAGATCACGGCGGCTGTGGCGGGCTGTCACAACTTGTCCGCCTCGGTGGATACCGAGAAGCCGGGCTGGGAGCAGGTGGCGCACCGACTGGAGGCGGCCCGGTGCCTCTACGGGGTATACCGCACCTATGAAGACGGTGAGCAGGCGCGGGAGATTACCACCGGGAACTGGCTGAAGCGGGTGACCATGGCCTGCTGTCCGGCCCTGGCCTTCTGCTTTGCGGGAGGCAGTTGCCCAGAGCCCGTCAGCCGGCGGGTGGAGGGCTATATCCGCCGGGCGCGGACGGAGCAGTACTATTCCGTATTTCTGATGGACTTTTTCTCCGACTATCTCTACGTGGACGAGATTATCTCCGGCAAGCGTTGTTTTCTGGGCCTGCGCCCGGACGGGACCCTGACCCGTTATCGGGACGGCTGCGAGGCGGACACGGAGGAGCGCTTGGACGGGCGGGCCCTGCACACGATTTGGGGCCTGGAAATCTGAACCCAAAAACGTGGAATGCGTGTCACACGCATTCCACGTTTTTTACGATTCGGATGGGGCGGGGGCGTTCTCGGCCAGCTCACTGAGGGTCTTGCGGGCGACATTGACCAGCACGTCCCGGAGCTGCTGGGAAAAAACCTCGGCGGACATGGGCTGGCTGCCGGTGAGCCAGCGGAGGATGGCTGCCATAAAGGCGTCCTCAAAAAAGGTGATGTAGAAGGCGGGGTCCTCAACCCCCTGGAAGATGTCCTCGGTGAAGGCCTTGAGGAAGGGGGAGACGGTCTCGATGAAGTAGTCCCGGAAGGAATTTTGCCCTTCGATGAGCAGGGCGCTGCGGTAGAAGTCCCTTTCCTGGTAAAAATAGGCGCAAATGGCCCCCAGAAAGACCCAGGCATTGGCGTAATCGGTCAGATGGATGGTTTCGATAAACTCCGTCTGGAAGATCCAGTTGACCAGATCGTGCTTGTCGCGGAAGTGGTAATAGAAGCTCTTGCGGTTCATGCCGCAGCGCTCACAGATATCCCCCACACTGATCTTGGCGAAGGGGCGTTCCGCCATCAGGTCTTTCATGGTCTGGGCCAGAGCCCGTTTGGTGATATTGGAATCAGACATGGAAACCACCGCCTTTCCCGGGGGCGGACGGGATGGGAGCCGCCGGCAGACCCATCGAAAAAACGATATCAAGACTTATTATAACATAAAGCGGGAAAAATCGCAAGCCTTTGGTCCTAAATGACCCGTTTGGCCTTCCAGCGGCCCCGAAGAAAGCGGATCAGGAACACCAGGGCACGGACGATCCAGTCGATAAACATGGCCACCCAGACTCCCAGGAGCCCCCAGTCCATGAACTGGGCCAGCAGATAGCTGAAGCCGATGCGGAAGATCCACATGGAGAGCATGGAGACCACCATGGTGAACTTGGCGTCTCCGGCGGCCCGCAGGGCGTTGGGGAGGGTAAAGGAAAGGGGCCAGACGGTGGCGGAAAACACGGCGCACCAGCGCAGGACCTCCGCGGCCATGACGGAGGCCGCCGCGCCGATGTGGAACAGGGCGACCAACGGTCCGGCAAAGCAGAACAGCAGAGCGCTCAGCGTGCCCATGGAGACATAGACGGCCAGCATCAGCTTTCGGGTGTAGGCGACCGCCTGACGGCTGTCGTCGGCACCCATGCACTGGCCCACCACGGTGATAAGAGATAGGGAGATGGCGGAGCCGGGCACGTTGACCACGCTGGCCACAGAGTTGGCGATGGCGTTGGCGGCGGTGGCGGCGGTGCCGAAGGAGGTGATCAGACTGAGGACCAGCAGCTTGCCGATCTGGAACATGCCGTTTTCCAGGCCATTGGGGATGCTGATGCCCAGAATGCGTTTCACGGTATCCCAGTGGAATTCGAAGTGGAGCACACCTTCAATGTGGACGGGGTGGGCCGGGTTACGGATCATGGCCATGAAGATGACGGCGGCCACCACCCGGGAGGCCAGAGTACCGATGCCTGCCCCCGCAGCCCCCATGTCGAAGCCGTAAATGAGGATCGCATTGACTGCAATATTGACCATGTTTACCAGAAGGGAGTTGAACATGGACACCTTGCTGTTGCCCATGGAGCGGAACAGCGCGGCTCCCACGTTGTAGATGGACATGAAGGGATAGGCCAGGGCGGTGAGCAGGAAATAGACCAGGGCGTTTTCCATCACGTCCGGCTCGATGTTGCCGAAGAGGAAGGCCAGAATAGACTGCCGGAAGAGCAGGGCCAGGGCCATCAGCGTGAGCGAGACGGCGGTGATGACGTACAAAAGCTGCTTAGCGGCGGAGCAGGCCCGGTCCAGATCCCTGCGGCCCAGATATTGGGACACCACCACCGCGCCGCCGGTGCCCAGGGCGGCAAAGACCTGGATCAGCAGCAGGTTGATGCTATCCACCAGGGATATACCGGAGACGGCGGCCTCTCCGGCGGTGGTGACCATGACGGTGTCGGCCATGCCGACGGTCATCAGCAAAAGCTGCTCGATGACCAGGGGGATGATGAGCCGCTTGAGCTCGCCGCCGGTGAAAAGCGGGCTGACAGGCTGTGATTCCTTGATTTCTTCCATGCCGTTCCTCGATCCTCCGCAAGATTTTTTTACAATATCTATTTATTGTACTATAGGACACGGCAATTGCAAGCAGGAACTTACACAAAAAGCGTGACCTTTTCGGCGAAAAGGTCACGCTTTTTTCCCAATGATACCGTTATCGGCCCAAGTACCGGCGGACCACCTGATTGGCTTTGAGCACCAGCTCGGTCTCGTCCATGGTGGTCAGCTCACCCTGTTGGACCACGGGGACGCCGCCCACTACGGTGTAGTCCACGCTGCCCGGAAAGCCCACGGTGCCCAGCATGGACATGGGATCGAACTGGGCGCCCACCAGTCCCAGCCGTTCCAGGTTGACGAGGAAGAAGTCGGCGGCTTTGCCGGGGGCGAGCTGGCCCAGGTCGTCCCGGCCCAGCAGCCGGGCGGAGCCACGGGTGGCCATCTTCAGCACGTCGTAGCCGGTAGGGGCGGCGGCGCTGGAGTGGAGGCGGTGGAGCAGATAGCATACCCGCATCTCCTCCAGCAGGCTGGAGCCGTCGTTGGAGGCGGCGCCGTCCACAGCCAGGCCCACCGGGACCCCCAGCTTGCGCATCTCCGGCACCCGGCATACCCCGGAGGCCAGCTTCATGTTGGAGGCGGGGCAGTGGGCCACGCCGGTACCGGTGTCGGCCAGCAGGCGCAGTTCGGCGTCGTTGAACCAGATGCCGTGGGCGTACCAGACGTCGGGGCCGGTCCAGCCCAGGGAGTGCAGATAGGCCAGGGGCCGCAGGCCGTACTTTTCCAGGGTGAACTGCTCCTCGTCCCGGGTCTCGGCCACGTGGGTGTGCAGCCGCACCCCCAGGGAACGGGCCAGATCGGCGGACTCCCGCAGCAGGTCGCCGGAGACCGAGAAGGGGGAGCAGGGGGCCAGCACCACCTGGCGCATGGAATAGGGCGCAGGGTCGTGCCACACCCGCACCAGCCGCTCGGAGTCGGCCAGAATCTCGTCGATGGTCTGAACCACCGAATCCGGGGGCAGGCCGCCGTCCTTTTGGGACAGATCCATGGACCCCCGGGAGGCCACCAGACGGATACCCAGCCGGGCGGCCGCCCGGAACTGAGCGGCGATCAGGTCGCCGCCGCTTTGGGGAAAGACATAGTGGTGGTCAAAGCAGGTGGTGCACCCAGTCTTGAGCAGCTCGCCCAGGCCGGTGAGAGAGGACCAGGTGACCACCTCCTCGTCCAGGTTTTTCCACACCTCATAGAGGGTGACCAGCCAGGGGAAGAGCTCCATGCGCTGCACCTCGGGCAGGTTGCGGGAGAAGATCTGATAGAGGTGGTGATGGGTGTTGATGAGGCCGGGGTAGACCACCATATGGGCCGCGTCGATGACCTGGTCCGCCTGGCGGAGCTGGGGGCCGATGGAGGAGATGACGCCGTCTTCTACAAAGAGATGGACCCGTTCGTAGAGGGTGTCTTGGTCGTCGCAGGAGACGATATACCGGGCATTTTTCACGAGCAGGGTGGACATGGGCGAGCCTCCTTTCCCTTTTGCTTCATCATAGCATATCCGGCGGCAAAAAGGAAGCGCCGGAGGCTTTGCCTCCGGCGCGTTCGGGAATCAGGAGATGGTGGTCACCTGATAGCCCGCGTCCTCCACGGCCTTTTTCAGGGCTGCGTCGTCGGCGCTGCCAGTGACAGTGGCGGTCTTGGCGTCCAGGTCCACCGTGGCGGTGACGCCGGGGAGGGCGTTCAGGGCCTTGGTGACGTGGGCCGCGCAGTGCTGGCACATCATACCCTCGATGGTGAGCGTCCGTTCCATAACATACACCTCCTTTTCGGTTTTTGATTGGGTTTTCGGGGAAGCGGCGGCCTTGTGCCTGGGCTGGAACAGCTTGAGCCGCAGGGCGTTGGATACCACGCTGACGGAACTGAGGCTCATGGCGGCGGCAGCGAACATGGGGTTGAGCTGCCACCCCAGCACGGGGAAAAAGACCCCGGCCGCCAGGGGGATGCCGATGGTGTTATAGAGGAAGGCCCAGAAGAGGTTCTCCTTCACGTTGCGGATGGTGGCCCTGGAGAGCTCCACCGCCGTCACCGCGTCCAGCAGGTCGCTCTTCATCAGCACGATGTCGGCGGACTCGATGGCCACATCGGTGCCTGCTCCGATGGCCAGTCCCACGTCGGACCGGGCCAGGGCAGGGGCGTCGTTGATGCCGTCGCCCACCATGGCCACCCGTTTCCCCTCCTGCTGGAGCCGGGAGACCACCTTTTCCTTGTCCTGGGGCAGCACCTCGGCAATGACCTGGGTGACGCCCAGCTCCCGGCCGATGGCCTCGGCGGTGCGCCGATTGTCGCCGGTGAGCATTACCACGTCCAGCCCCAGGTCCCGGAACCCCTGGATGGCCTGGGCGCTGGTGGGCTTCACCGTGTCGGCCACGGCGATGATGCCCAGCAGCTTGCCGTCCCCGGCAAAGTACAGCGGGGTCCTGCCGTTTTCCGCCAGGCCGTCGGCAATGAGCCGGTCGGCCCCCAATTCCACGCCGTGCTCCTCCAGCATGGCCCGGTTGCCCGCCAGATAGCGGGCCCCCTGGATCTCCGCCTGGACGCCCCGGCCGTGGACGGCCTGGAAGTCCTTCACCGGCGCCAGGGGGATGGCGCGCTCCTGCGCCTCAGCCACGATGGCCTCCGCCAGCGGGTGCTCCGAGGGTTTTTCCAGGGAGGCGGCGATGCACAGCAGCTCCTCCGTGGTGACGCCCTCGTGGGGGTAGAGGTCGGTGACCCGGGGCTTGCCCTGGGTGACGGTGCCGGTCTTGTCCAGCACCACGGTCTGCACGGTGTGCAGGGTCTCCAGCGCCTCGGCGGATTTGACGAGAATGCCGTTTTCCGCGCCCTTGCCGGTACCCACCAGGATGGCCACGGGAGTGGCCAGGCCCAGGGCGCAGGGGCAGGAGATGACCAGCACGGATACGCCTGCGGTCAGGGCCCGGGTGATGTCACCGCCGGTGGCGATGAGCCAAACCACGGCAGTGACCAGGGCGATGGCCATGACCACGGGGACGAAGACCCCGGCCACCTGGTCGGCCAGCTTGGCGATGGGGGCCTTGGAGGAGGCGGCCTCGTCCACCAGGGCGATCATCTGGGCCAGGGTGGTGTCCTCGCCCACCCGGGTGGCCCGGAAGGTGAAGGAGCCCGACTTGTTGATGGATGCGGCCGCCACCCGGTCGCCGGGGCCCTTCTCCACGGGGATGGACTCGCCGGTGAGGGCGGACTCATCCACAGAGGACGCCCCGTCCGTGACGACGCCGTCCACGGGGAGGGACTGCCCGGGGCGTACCACAATGAGATCGCCCACCACCACATCCTCCACCGGCACCTCCGTCTCGGAACCGTCCCGCACAACGGTGGCCGTTTTGGGGGCCAGGTCCATCAGACGACCGATGGCCTCGCTGGTTTTGCCCTTGGAGCGGGTCTCCAGAAATTTGCCCAGGGTGATGAGGGTGAGGATCATGCCGGCCGACTCAAAGTACAGGTCCATGGACCACCGGGCTACCCGGTCGGCGTCCCCATGGCCCAGTCCCCAGCCGATCTGGAAGAGGGCGGCCACGCCGTAGATCACGGCGGCGGCGGAGCCCACCGCAATGAGAGAGTCCATGTTCGGGGCCCCGCGGAGCAGCGCCTGAAAACCCACCCGGTAGTATTTGTCGTTGATATACAGGATGGGCAGCACCAGCAGGAACTGGATCAGGGCCACCAGCAGGGCGTTGCCCGGATCGTGGAAGAAATGAGGAAGGGGCCAGCCCATCATATGACCCATGGCGAGATAGAACAGGGGGATGAGGAACGCCAGCGAGACGGTAAAGCGGCGTTTCATGCCCGCCAGCTCGGCCTCCATGGAGGGGACCTGCCCCTGGACGGAGGCGGCGGCCTTTGTCCCGCCCGCGGCGGGGAGGGAGGCCCCGTATCCGGCGGCGTCCACCGCCGCGATGATAGCGTCGGGGGATTCCGACTGGGGGTCGTACTCCACCAGCATGGAGCCGCCCAGCAGGTTGACGTTCACCGACGAGACCCCAGGCAACTTCTCCACGGCCTTGGTCACGTGGGCCGAGCAGGCCGAGCAGGTCATGCCGGTGACGGTAAATTTTTGCTTCATAGGACACCTCGCTTAAAAACGGTACTTATTTTAACAGCTTGCCCAACATTCCAATCAATTCGTCAATTTTTTGCTCCCGTTCCGCTTCCGTGGAGGCGGTCTTGACGCAATGCTTGAGATGCGCGGCCAAAATCTCCTGGTTGGCCCGGTTGAGCATGGCCTCGGCGGCCATGACCTGGGTGGAGATGTCGATGCAGTAGCGGTCCTCCTCCACCATCTTGATGATGCCGTCCATCTGTCCCCGGGCGGTCTTTAAAAGGCGCAGGACGGTTTTCTGATCTGCCATCATAGGGATGCCCTCCCAAAGTTTAATTGGATAAGTATACCCCCCTGGGGTGGGGAGTGTTTTTATAATACCCCGGGGGGGTGTCCTTGTCAAGCCCTCTTTTCTTGACAAACTTATGTTATAGTGTATTATATAGGTAGAACACTATGGAGAGCGGTGAGAGCAGTGCAGTTTTCCGCCAGCATCCCCATTTATCTCCAGGTGATGGGGGACATGAAGCGGGACATGGCTGCCGGGGCCCTGCCGGCCGGGGGGCGGGTGGACTCGGTCCGGGCTCTGGCGGCCCGGTACGGGATCAACCTGAATACGATGCAGCGCGCCTGCGCCGAACTGGAGCGGGAGGGCCTGCTGGTCACCCGGCGGGGGATCGGCTCCTTTGTCACCGAGGACCGGGAGCGGCTGGAAGCCCTCCGGGAGGAGATGGCCCGGGGTCTGGCCCAGGCTTATCTGGAGGGTATGGCGGGCCTGGGCTTTGGCAGGGCGGAGGCGGAGGCCAGACTGAAACGGGAGGGAGAGGAATGAGCCGAATACTGGAGGTGAGCGGCCTTTCCAAGCACATGGGCGGCAGCATGGCGCTGGATGGGTGCTCGTTTAGCCTGGAGAGTGGCCGTATCGTGGGCCTGCTGGGCCCCAACGGGGCGGGGAAGTCCACGCTGCTGAAGACCTTGGCGGGGGTGCTGCGGCCCGACCAGGGGACCGTCACCCTGCGGGGAGAGCCGGTGACACGGCGGCTGCGGCCCCGCATCGCCTACATGGCGGACCACAGCCTGCTGCCCGGGGAGATGAAGGTCGAAACGGCGGTAAAGTGGTACCGGGACCTGTTCCCGGGGGCGAGCGAGCCGCGCCTGCGCCAGGTTGCGGGGGGCCTGCCCTGGGACCGGAAGGTAAGTGAGCTGTCCAAGGGGCAGGCGGAGCGGCTGGACCTGGGGATGCTGCTGGCCCGGGAGGCCGACGTCTATCTGCTGGACGAGCCCCTGGGGGGCGTGGACCCGGTGGAACGGGCCCGCATTCTGAATGAGGTCATGGCGTTTCTGGAAGAGGACCGGACGGTCCTGATGGCCACCCATCTGGTCCACGATATTGAGCCCATTCTGGACGACGTGCTGTTCCTGCGGGGTGGACGGGTGATTCTCCACGAGGCCGCCGAGGAGATCCGGGCGCGGTATGGCCGGTCGGTGGAGGAGCATTATATGGCGGTGTTTGGAGGAGGGACGACATGAGAGCGCTCTGGAAATGCTGCAAATGGGAATTTCTGCAGTCGGAGTTGGCAGGCCCTGGCGGTATTCTTGTTTTGATTTTCGGGCTGGCCTATGGCTGGAACGCAGCGCGAAGCTGGAACGGGAATGGAGTCCCTGTGATTCTGAGTGCGCTTTTGGTTTTCTGTACGGTCCTGGCAGTCTGTCGGGCGATGCAGTGGCCCTACAGCGGGGCCTTTGCACTGGAGCGGACCAGCGGCCGGGCGGCCTGGCAGTCCATCGGGGGCCGGGTTCTGTGCTGGGCCCTGGTGCTGGCCGCGGCGGCGGGAATCCAGCAGGTCTTCTTCCGGAGGTGCATGGAGCAGATCGCCACAATTTGGCCCAAGCTGTTTGCCGACGGGGCGGACCGGGTGACGCGCCTGGCGCACTGGATCGGATGGAGGGGGGTCCTCTCGATCTGGGTGATGAGCCTGGGGGTTTATATACTGGCCCTCACCATAGCGCTGACCGCCAAAAGCGGCGTCAACCGGCACCGGGCGAGCCTGGCGCGGGCAGTCGGCAATGCGGCTGCCGTGACTGGGATGGGCTGGTGCATCTGGTGGATATTCCCCCTACCGCTGCCCCTGGTGGGCGCGGGAGCGGTGCTGATCGGCCTGCCCCTGAGTGGCTGGCTGCTGGAGAAAAAGGCGGAATGACAGAAAAAATCCGCGCCCAGCCGGGCGCGGATTTTCTATGCTCAGGCCCGCTCGTCCACGGTGTCGGTGTCCCGGAACAGCAGGGAGATGCACCAGAGCGCGGCCAGGCCCACCAGGGTGTAGATCACACGGCTGATGGCGCTGCTGGAGCCACCGAACAGGAAGGCGACCAGGTCAAAGCCGAAGATGCCGATGCTGCCCCAATTCAGGCCGCCGATGATGGCCAGAATCAGAGCGATCTTATCCATGATCATGGAAAAAACCTCCTCATTTTGGGTATCCGGTGATAGGATAACCGAAATGAGAAGGCTTTATACAAGACACGATCCAGCGGGAATCACAGCAGGGCCTTGGGGCCAAAGCCGTGGGCAAGCAGCTCCCGCAGGGACAGCTTCACGAAGTCGCCGCCCTCCTTGGCGATGAGGACCTCCAGGTCGGGAGCGAACTCAAAGAGCACCTGGCGGCAGGAGCCGCAGGGCCAGCAGTAGTCGGCGGAATGTCCGGCGATGGCGATGCGGATAAAATCATCCCGGTGGCCCTCGCTGACCGCCTTCACCACAGCGGTGCGCTCGGCGCAGATGGTGTCGCCGAAAGCTGCGTTCTCCACGTTGCAGCCGGTGAACACACTGCCGTCAGCGCACTCCAGCGCGGCGCCCACGGGGAATTTGGAATAGGGCACATAGGAGTAGTCCAGCATTTTGATGGCCTGATCCACCAGCTCACGGTCGGTCATGGAAAAACGCCTCCTTCACTGAATATGCACGTGGTTGTTGATGTGGTCCATGCAGTAGCAGTAGTAGCCGCTGCACTTGGAGCAGTAGCGGAACTCCATGTTGGGGTCGTCGGCGTCGGTGATGCCGCAGACGGCGCATTTATGGAGATAGCCCTTGTCCTTTTTGGCCTCCTTCGTCGCTTTTTTAAAGTTGATGGTCTGGCGGGAGGTGCGGTGCCTTACCCGGCCAAAGATACGGGCGGCGTCGGAGGAGAAGAAGAGCAGGAAGTTGAGGATGGCCACGACGGGCAGCACCACGCCCACCCAGTTCAGATGGAACAAGCTGGAGAGGATGCTCCAAGCGAAGAAGGCGGCGTCGATCCAGGCCAGCCACTTCACCTTCACGGGAATGATAAAGAAGAGCAGCACCTGTAGGTCCGGGTAAAGGGCGGCAAAGGCGAAGAAGAGGGACATGTTGATATAGTACATGCTCACCACGGGCCAGGGGTAGTTCAGCCCATAGAGGAAGGAGAGCACCAGGCCCACCGCGATGTTGACCAGCACGCCGATGCCGTAAAATACGGTGAAGCGGGCGGAGCCCCACTCCCGCTCCAGGGCATTGCCGATGAAGTAGTAAAAATAGAGGGAGATAGCCACGAAGAGCAAATTGCTGCCCTCCGGGACGAAGATAAAGGTCACCAGCCGCCAGATCTGCCCATGGAAGATATAGTAGGGCACGAAGGTCAGCATATGGGAGAAGGAATAACGGCTGAACATGTCCAGCACGAAGACGATCACATTGCCGATGACGATGTAGAGCATCAGGTTGGGGACGGCCAGATTGCGGTGCTTGGCGCAGAACCGGTCGAGCCAGGAATCGAAGGAGCGCAAGGACAGGACCTCCTCATGTTTCGTGTATGACATATTCTACCCGTATTCCGCGGGGAAGTCTATAAGAATTTGTAAACTTTGCAGGATATCTCTTTACGACACTTTTGCAAATATGGTAAAATACATTCCAGTCCGTTGCCTTGACATCGGGGATGCCTGCGGCTATAATGAAGAGCACAACAGAATAACCTTATCGAGAGTGGCGGAGGGAACGGCCCGATGAAGCCCGGCAACCTGTGGTGTTCCGCAAGGTGCCAAATCCGGCGGCAGTGTTCGAAAGATGAGGATGAAGTTCGTGCGCTCCGTTGGACCATGGAGCGCATTTTTTGTGCCCATCGTCCGGCGGCCGGGCGGACTTCCCGACAAGAGAAAGGAATGGAACAACACTATGAGTCATCGCGTATTTACCTCTGAGTCCGTTACCGAGGGGCATCCCGACAAGGTATGCGACCAGATTTCCGACGCCGTTCTGGACGATATCCTGGCCAGCGATCCCACCGCCCATGTGGCCTGTGAGACCTTCACCACCACCGGCATGATCGTGGTCATGGGCGAGATCACCACCTCCCACTACACCGACATCCCCGCCATTGCCCGGAAGACCGTGCAGCGCATCGGCTACACCGACCCGGCCTACGGCTTCGATTACCGCTCCTGCGCCGTTATGACCGCCATCGACGAGCAGTCCCCCGACATCGCCATGGGCGTCAACCAGTCCTATGAGGTACAGCAGGGCGGCGACTCCGACCCCCTGGACCTGGTGGGGGCCGGCGACCAGGGTATGATGTTCGGCTATGCCTGCGACGAGACCGCCGAGCTGATGCCCGCGCCCATCTCCATGGCCCACCAGCTCTGCCGCCGCCTGACCGAGGCGCGCAAGAGCGGCGAGCTCACCTGGCTGCGCCCCGACGGCAAGAGCCAGGTCACCGTGGAGTATGACGCCGACGGCAGCGTGCTGCGCTGCCCCGCCATCGTGGTCTCCACCCAGCACGACCCGGACATTGCCCTCAAGGACCTGCGGGAGGCAGTCACCGAGACCATCATCCGGCCCGTCATCCCCGCCCGTTTTATCGACAAGGAGACCAAGATCTACGTCAACCCCACCGGCCGCTTCGTGGTGGGCGGCCCGGTGGGCGACACCGGCCTCACCGGCCGGAAGATCATCGTGGACACCTACGGCGGCTCCGCCAGCCACGGCGGCGGCTGCTTCTCCGGCAAGGACCCCACTAAGGTGGACCGCTCGGCCGCCTATATGGCCCGGTACGCGGCCAAGAACCTGGTGGCTGCCGGACTGGCCCGGAAGTGCCAGATCGAGCTGGCCTACGCCATCGGCGTGGCTCATCCGGTGTCCGTGCTGGTGGACACCTTCGGCACCGGACGGCTGGAGGACGAGGCGCTGGCGCAGATCGTGGACAAGCACTTCGACCTGCGCCCCGCGGCCATCATCCGGGACCTGGATCTGCGCCGTCCCATCTATGAGCAGACCGCCGCTTACGGCCACTTCGGCCGCACGGACATCGACCTGCCCTGGGAGCGGACCGACCGGGCGGAGACGCTGAAGCAGTATCTGAAGTAAGGATCGGAGGGCTGTGCATGCCCAAAATTTCCATTATTGTGCCGGTCTACCGGGCGGAGGCCGTGCTCCCCACATGCGTGGAGTCGGTTTTTGCCCAGACCTTCCAGGACTGGGAGCTGCTGCTGGTGGACGACGGGTCCCCGGACAAGAGCGGGCGGCTCTGCGACGAATACGCCGCCCGGGACCCTCGGGTGCGGGTGTTCCACAAGGGCAACGGCGGGGTCTCCTCCGCCCGGAACCTGGGGATGCGGGAGGCCCGGGGGGAGTATCTCTTCTTCATTGACGCCGACGACTGGATCGACGCGAAGGCCTTTGAGCGCCTGTGGACGGCGCTGGAGGAGGCGGGAGCCGACTCCGCCGGATGCGCCCACTGGAATGTGGAGCCGGGGGGGCGCCGGTGGGCGGAGCCCGCCGCCATGCCCGCCGGGGTGTACGGCCGGGAGGAATTCCGGCGCGGCATTGTGGACCGGCTGCTGGGGCAGCGGCTGGGCCGGCCCGGCGAGGTGCTCAACGGTTTTATCTGGCGGTTTTTGTTCCGCCGGGACATCATTGCCGCCCATGACATCCGTTTTGCCGGGGCCTATCTGGAGGACGAACTCTTCCTGATGGAGTATTTTTGCCTGGCGGAGAGGCTGGTGGTGCTGGACGAGCCGCTGTATTACTACCTGCACAACCCGGCCTCGGTGACCCGGAATTACCTGCCCGACTATATGGACACGTTTCGAACATTTCTGGAGGCCAAACGGGCCCTGGTCCACCGGTACGGCCTGGAGAAGGATGATCCCGGATGGGCGGACAGCACCTGCTGGGCGGGGCTGCTCATCGCCATCGGCAACGAGTATGCCCCGGGAAACCCCGCCGCCTCCCGGGACAAGCGCCGCCGGGTGGAGGCCTTCACCATGGAGCCCGATATGGCCCACGCCATCCGCTCCATCCGGCCCCAGGGCCTGGGCAGGAACAAACAGATGGTGGCGGACCTGGTCTGCAAGCGGCAGTTTTGGCTGCTGACCCTGCTGTATACCGTCAAAAATCGGGGAAAGTGAGGCCCACTTATGGTGATTTTCGAAAACAGCCTGGTCGGCGGGCTGCTGCTGCGCCTGTGGTATGTGCTCTGCCGCTGGTATGAGGGCAGCGCCGTCCACCGGGGGCTGACCGCCCTGTCCCGTGGATGGACCCGCCTCTTTCACGGCAGCGCGGTCATGACCTTCCTCACCCGGGACGGGACCCTGCCGAGAGCCTGGCGGAGCAGCCTGGCCTGCACGGTGGCGGAGACGGCGGTCAACCTGCCGGCCGCCCTGCTCCACTGGATCTACCGGAAGGCAAAGCCGGTCTTTGACAACAGCTTCTTTGCTCTGCTGGCCTTCTCCATGGGCGAGCAGGTCCCCGCGGCCATCGGCTGGCTGATGGCCGGCATCCTCATCATCCCCTATGAGCACTGGGACAACCGCTACAGCCTGATGGGATATGTCCTGATGCTCCTGCTCTTCCTGGCGGGGGGGATGCGGAACCGGAACCTCCGGCTGGACTTCAAGAGCGTGGGGCCCTACGCCCTGTGCTTTGCCTTCGCCGTCTGTCTGGCTTGGCCGGTGTCCTACTCCTCGGCTCTGTCCCTGCGCTTTTTGTTTTTCCACCTCACGTGCATGCTGTGCGTGGTCGTGACGGTCAGCGCCGTGGAGCGGACCGAGCAGCTCCTGCGGCTGGCCGGTATGGCCAGCCTGGCCATGGCCGGCACCGGACTTTACGCGGTCTATCAGCGCATCCAGGGTGTGGAGGTCAACTACTCCTATGTGGACGCCCTCCTCAACGAGGGGATGCCCGGCCGGGTGTACGCCGTGTTTGACAATCCCAACGCCTTCGCACAGGTGCTGGTACTGCTCATCCCCCTTGGCGTGGCCCTGCTGCTGGGCAGCCGTACCGGCTGGGGGCGCTTGGGAGCTCTGATCGCCCTGGGGCTGGGGGCCCTGGCCATAGGCATGACTTACGCCCGGGCCAGTTGGATCGGTCTGGTCGCGGCCGCCGCCGTCTTTGTATTCCTATGGAACCGCAGGCTCATTCCGGCCTTTCTCCTGCTGGGCCTGCTGGCCCTGCCCCTGCTGCCCGACACCATTTTCAACCGCATCCTGACCATCTTCAACCTCAAGGACACCTCTACCTCCAGCCGCTTTCCCCTGTATGAGGCCGCCCTGCGGCTCATCCGGGCGCGGCCCATCCGGGGCGCCGGGCTGGGCACCGACGTGGTCCGCAAGGCGGTGGCCGACCTGAACCTGTACCATGGCACCGCCCCCTTTGTCCACGCCCACGACATCTATCTGCAGGTGTGGCTGGAGACGGGCCTGCTGGGGATCGCCTGCTTTGTCGCCGCCCTGCTGGCGGGGATCAAGGCCGCCGCCAAGTCCGTCAAAATGCCCGGCTGTCCCGCCCCCGTGCGGATGGTCACCATCGGCGGGGCGGCCTCCATGGCGGGTATCCTGGTGTGCGGCATCGCCGACTACATCTGGAATTATCCCAGAGTCATGGTGGTGTTCTGGTTCGTATTTGCCGTGATGCTCTCGGGCGTCAAGCTGGCGAAGAAATCCAAGTAACGGAGGACCTGACCGTGCAAGCTGTCCCCAGACTCCTGATTTCCGACATGGACCATACTCTGCTCCGGGAGGACTCCTCCATCAGTAGGGCCAATCTGGAGGCCATCGCCCGCCATGTGGCGGGCGGCGGCCTTTTTACCGTGGCCTCCGGGCGGGCCCCGGCGGCCATCCGGGCGTTCCCGGAGCTGCTGCCCTATCTCAACGCGCCGGTGATCGCGGGCAACGGCGGTCTGGTCTGCGACCTGCACACCGGAGAGATCTTCTACCGCCATCCCCTCCCGGCAGGGCTGGAGCGTCTGGTGGCCGAGCTGATGGAGCGTTTTCCCGAGATGGGGGCTGCGGTCTACAGCGGACTGGACGGCTTTTACGCCCTGCGGACCAACGCCAACATCGAGGACCTGATGGCCCGGGAGAAGCGCCCCGCCCTGCCCGCCACGGTGGAGACGGCGGAGCGGCCGTGGAACAAGGTGCTGCTCACCCAGACCCACGCCTATATGCTGGAGGTGGAGGCTTTCCTGCGCCCCCGGGTGGAGGGGCTGGCCCGCATTGTTTTTTCCGAGGACACCTATCTGGAGATCCTGCCGCTGGAGGTGTCCAAGGGTGCGGCGCTGAAGCTGCTGTTGGAGCGCATCGGCGTGCCGCGGGAGCAGGTGGTGGCCCTGGGCGACGCCATGAACGACCTGGAGATGCTCCAATACGCCGGCACCGGCGTGGCGGTGTCCAATGCCGACCCGGCGCTCCGGGCGGCGGCCGACTTCGTCGTCTGCAGCAATGAGGAAGACGCCGTCCGCGCCTGTCTGGAGCGGTTCTTCGGACGATGAAAGAGGCACCCCCGGCTCCGACGAGCCGGGGGTGCTTTTTAGATCACCGAAGGAAGCGCGGCCCTCCGGCCTGGAGGGCCGAAAGGAACCGCCGGCGGCCAGCAGCAGGCCGGTGAGCAGGCCAATCAATACCAAGGCCGCCCAGAAAACGGTGAGCCGGTGTCTCACAGCGACGCCTCCTCTGCGTATGGGATGATCTCACCATAACGCGGGAGAGACGAAAAATCCCCCGAAAAAGGTCGAAGCTCAGTCCCGTGTGCGGCGCGTCTCGGTCAGATAGCGGTACACGCTGGCGGGGGAGGCCCCCATGAGCCGCGCCACCTCCGCCGCGGAGCCCTTGAGCCGGAAGACGCCCTCCTGGTCCAGCAGGCGGACGAGGACACGCTTCTGGGCCTGCGTCAGGCGGGCGGGACGGCCGGAGCCGCCGAAAAGCCGGCCCACCGCCCGTTCAAAGACCTGCTCCACCGAGGCGGAGAAGAACTCCACCGGCGCTTCGGGGTCGGCGGGGGAGAGACGGCCGGCCTCCTCCAGAAAGGCGGTGACCGACCGGGCAAAGGCGTCGTACCGCCCGGAGGCAAAGTTGATGCACAGCATTCCCAGCAGCGCATCCCCGTCGTCCTTGATGAAAAAGGTGGAGCAGCGCAGCGCCTCGCCGGAGGCGGATACGCCCCGGTAGCCGGTTCGGCCGTCAGAGCCCTCAAAGGTCCGGCTGCGCCAGAAGTCCAGGGCAAGGTTGCTGGGGGGAGCGTTCTGAGCCCGGCCGCTGACCTGGGGATTGACCAGGGCCAGAAGCCGGGGCTCCTCTCCGGTAAAATCATGCACTGCAATCTCGTAATCAGACCCCAGCGCCTGGCCCAGAAACTCCGCCAGCGCGGTCCAGCGCTTTTTCCAATCCATCGTGACACCTCGTCCTTCCTTTTGTAAATATAATAAAACTTTATTATATGAAAAGCAAGGAAAAAGAAAAAGATTGACATTACAGGGAAAACGGTTTATGCTACGGACAGCGACATTGAGAAAAATTTATTATATGGAAGGAGATTATCACCATGCGTGAGATCATCAGCACCACTGGAGCCCCTGGCGCCATCGGTCCTTATTCCCAGGGCGTAAAGGCCAACGGCATGCTCTTTGTTTCCGGCCAGCTCCCCCTGGACCCCGCCACCGGCGCATTTCCCGGCAGCGACATTGCCAGTCAGACCCGCCAGTCTCTGACCAACGTGAAGCACATTGTGGAGGCCGCAGGCATGACGCTGGCCGACGTGGTGCGCGTGGGCGTGTTCCTGAAGGACATGAACGACTTTGCCGCCATGAACGAGGTATACGGCCAGTTCTTTACCTCTGACTGCCCCGCCCGGGCTGCCGTGGAGGTAGCCCGCCTCCCCAAGGACGCCCTGGTGGAGATTGAGTGCGTCGCCTGCAAGTAAAAAACAGGCCCAAAGCCGCCTGCGGAAGTTCCGCAGGCGGCTTTTCGCGCTCAGGGAATGTCCAGCCGGTCCATCAGCGCGGCCAGATTGCGCAGGGTGGTCTCGTTGATGTAGTGCTCCACCTGCTCCACTTGCTCCAGCTCGTCGGTGGTGCCGTTGACCCAGCAGAAAAAGCGATGGAGCTGGTCGTGGCGGTGGAGCAGGTAGTCCCCCAGAGCGGCCCCCTCCTCCGTGGGGCGGATCAGACCGTACTTTTCGAAGGAGACCAGCCCCAGCTCCCGGAGTTGGTAGACCATCTTGGAGGCGGAGGAGGGCCGCACGTTGAGACGGTGGGCCAGAAAGTTGATGCGGGCATAGCCCTCCATTCTGGCCTGGCGGCAGATCATCTCCAGATAGTCCTCCATGGCGCTGGTTACGGGCTTGTCGCTGCGCATCTGGTAGCCCTTCTGTGTGTAAAAATCCGGTTCCTCGTCCATAGGCACCGCTCGACTCCTTCCGCATAAGATAGCCCCACGCCTTGGTATACGCCTTACGGCGTAGGGACGGCCGGGTAGCCTGGCAAGGGCTTGGGGCGCAAGATATTGTGGCCATAAAACATGGGTGGTACAATATGACGTACCGACACAAAGGGGGAAAGCGCGTGGAAAACCAGGAAGCAAAATACCGGCGGTTCCGGCTGGGCGTGCGGGAAATGGGGGCGGACGAGCGGGCGGCCATGAAGGCCGCGCTGGAAGGGGCTCGCTCGCTGAAGCCGCAGGAAGTAGAACGGATGTTCGAGCTAATCGTAGCGATTGCGGCGGCGCGGGGCCGGGGAGCGCAGCGGCGGACATCGGACCGGCGCACGGATGCCCGGCGGCGCACATTGGTGGGGGCGCGGCTGCCCAGGGAACAGGCCGAGCGGTGCAGGGCGGCGGCGGACAAGCTGGGGGTATCCCTGTACCGCTTCGCCCTGGAGGCCCTGGAGGCGGGCTGCCAGCGGGCGGAGGGCCTGGCATCCGGGCCGCCGGACGGGAACGAGGGCCCGGCGTCCACGCCTCCCACGGCATGGAGCGGACCCACTTCGACGGCATGCGGGAGACCATCAAGCTCATCGCACTGTATCTGGAGTGCGCCTGAAATACCCCGGCGGCCTCCCGGCAACTCCCGCCGGGAGGTCATACCAATCCATGCTTGTAACCATGGGGTGGATTTGATATAATAAAGGGTGATTTTCAAGAATCTTGAGGGTAGACCATGAAATATAAAAAGTGGAATTTTACCGCCCCCGCCCGGCCTGAGGTGATGGCCATGGCGGAGGCGGGACTGCCGGTTCTGGCCGCCCTGGTCCTGTGTGCCAGAGGGGTGNGCTGCGGCCCTGCGGGCCGCCCGGATGCGCCCCGCCCCGGCGGCGTTCGGGGGCTGCGCATCTGGTAGCCCTTCTGTGTGTAAAAATCCGGTTCCTCGTCCATAGGCACCGCTCGACTCCTTCCGCATAAGATAGGGTGCGGAAACAAAGTTTCCCTCACTCAACCATTTTATGATCGGAGCTGGAAGTTATGTTTGAACAGCTTTCTATGAGCGCGCTGGGCGACGGCCAGAGCGCATATGTAACCCGCGTGGACGGGGACCCGGCCATGCGGCGGCGGCTGCTGGACCTGGGGCTCATTCCGGGGACCCGGGTGGTCTGTCAGGGGCATAGCCCGGCGGGGGACCCGGCAGCCTACCTGATCCGCGGAGCGGTCATTGCCCTGCGGGCCCGGGACGCGGCAGGGATCACGCTGGAGTGTGATGCGGCGGCCTTGCCGGCGGGCCGGGCGGTGTTGGCCGGATGGGGCTGACACACACCTCTACCGGCGCGGGGGCCATGGACGCCGGACTGGCCATTGAGAAATACAGCCCCGACGACAAGGTGATCGCTCTGGCGGGCAACCCCAACGTGGGCAAGTCCACCGTGTTCAACGCCCTGACCGGTTTGCGTCAGCATACAGGGAACTGGCCCGGAAAGACGGTGACCAACGCCCAGGGCCGCCACACCCGCCATGGCCGCGACTACATCCTGGTGGACCTGCCTGGTACTTACTCCCTGCTGGCCCACTCTGCGGAGGAAGAGGTGGCCCGGGATTTCCTCTGCTTTGGCGGGGCGGACGCCTCCGTCGTGGTCTGCGACGCCACCTGTCTGGAACGAAACCTGAATCTGGTGCTCCAGACCCTGGAGATCACGCCCTGGACGGTGGTGTGCGTCAACCTGATGGATGAGGCCAGGAGCAAGGGGATCGAGGTGGACTTGAAGGCCCTGTCCGGCCGGCTGGGCGTTCCGGTGGTGGGGACATCGGCGGGCCGGGGGGAGGGACTGGAGCGGCTGATGGACGCGGTGGAGGCAATAACGGAGCGGCAGGAGCCACCTGCGGCCAGCCGGGTGTCCTATCCCGCCCCCATTGAGGCTGCGGCAGCCCGGCTGGCGGATGAACTGGAGCCCGCTCTGGGCGGACGGCTGCCGTCCCGGTGGGTAGCCCTCCGGCTGTTGGATGGGGACCCCTCCCTGATGGCCAGTCTGACGGAGTGCCTGGGGCGGGACCTCACGGCCGACCGGCTGGCAGGCGGAGCATTGGAAGAGACGCTGGAGGGATTGCAGGCCGCGGGCTGGAGCCGGGAACAGGTCCGGGAGGCCATCGTGGCGGCGCTGGTCCGCACCGGGGCGGAGATCGCCGGGAGCGTGGTCGCCTGCCGCCGGGCGGATGCTGCCCGCCGGGACCGGCGGCTGGACCGGCTCCTGACCAGCCGAGCCACCGGCATCCCCGTTATGCTGTGCCTGCTGGCCCTGGTTTTTTGGATCACCATCGCCGGGGCCAACGCGCCCTCGGCCCTGCTGGCCGACGGCCTGTTCTGGGTCCAGGATCGGCTGACCGACCTGTTCTTGTACTTACAAGCCCCGGATTGGCTCCATGGTGCGCTGGTGCTGGGGGTCTACCGGGTGCTGGCGTGGGTGGTGAGCGTGATGCTGCCCCCCATGGCCATCTTTTTCCCTCTTTTCACGCTTCTAGAGGATTTTGGATATCTGCCCCGGGTGGCCTTTGTTCTGGATCACGCCTTCCAAAAGGCCAGGGCCTGCGGCAAGCAGGCGCTGACTATGGCCATGGGATTCGGCTGCAATGCGGCGGGGATCGTGGGCTGCCGAATCATCGACTCCCCGCGGGAACGGCTCATCGCCATCATTACCAACAATTTTGTCCCCTGCAACGGGCGGTTCCCGACCCTCATTGCCATTATTACTATGTTTTTTGTGGGCACTCAGGCGGGGCCCGGGCCGTCCCTGGTCTCCGCAGTACTGCTGACGGGAGTCATCCTGCTGGGCGTGTTCATGACCTTCTGGGTGTCCCGGCTGCTGTCCGGCACCATCCTCCGGGGCGTGCCCTCCTCTTTTACGCTGGAGCTGCCCCCGTACCGCCGTCCCCAGATCGGCAAGGTCATCGCCCGCTCTGTGCTGGACCGTACGCTGTTCGTGCTGGGCCGGGCGGTGGCGGTGGCCGCGCCGGCGGGCCTGCTTATCTGGCTCTGCGCCAATGTGACGGTGGGGGGAGTGAGCATCCTGAACCACTGCACCGGCTTCCTGGACCCCTTCGCCCGGCTGCTGGGTCTAGACGGTGTAATCCTGATGGCCTTCATCCTGGGCTTTCCAGCCAACGAGATCGTGGTGCCCATCATCATCATGAGCTACCTCTCCACCGGCACGCTGCTGGAGCTGGATGACCTGGGTGCCCTCCATGCCCTGCTGGTGGAGCACGGCTGGACCTGGCTGACGGCGGTGTGCACCATGCTCTTCTCCCTGATGCACTGGCCCTGCTCCACTACCTGTATGACCATCGGCAAGGAGACTCGAAGCCTGAAGTGGACGCTGATCTCCTTTGCCGTACCCACGGCGGTGGGCATGGCGGTGTGTTTCCTGACGGCCTCTGCGGCCCGGCTGTGCGGCCTGGCCTGAACGCCAAACGGTCCCCGCCGGAATCGGCGGGGACCGTTTGGAAGGGTTGATCACATGTATTTGGATTCAAAGTAGGAGCGCAGCACGGGGTTGGCCCGCAGCTCACTGAGGGCGATCTCGGCGTGGCCGGAGGTGTAGCCGTTGCCCATCATGATGTCCACGTCCTTACCGCAGCCTTCGGCACCCAGAGTGGCCTTGGTGAAGCTGGTGGCCATGGAGAAGAAATAGCAGGTGCCGCCGTCTTTTACAGGGAGGATGCAGCTCATCTCGCAGTTTTCGATGTTGACGCAGCAGATGGAGATGTCGTACTCATGGCCGTGATTGACCTCCAGGGCCTTTTCCAGCACTTCGATGGGCTCGGTGGCGCTGGCCACGATGGCGTGGGTGCACAGCTTCATGGACTTGAGCAGGTCGGCGTCCTCCTGGGTGAGGACCACGGCCACCACGTGGCCCAGAGGGCCCACCCGCTTCATGGCCTCGGTGCAGACCAGCATGCCGGATTTGCCGGCGGCGCCCAGCACCAGCACGTCGTTGTTGACCTGGACCAGCTTGGCGGTCTGGGCGGGAGCGCCGGCCACATCCAGGGCGGCCAGCGCCAGCTTTTCGCTCAGATCGTCGGGCAGCCGGGCGTACAGGCCGCTTTCAAACAGGATGGCCTGGCCCACGATGTCCACCCGGTCGATGTCCTTGTGCACGGCCAGGATCTTGTCGATGCGCAGAGGGGTCAGGGACAGGGAGACCAGAGAGGCGATCTTGTCGCCGGGCTTCAGGTCGATCTCGTCCTTCAGATCGTCGCCGATGGTGTTCACGATGCCGATGAACATGCCGCCGGAGCCGGTGACCGGGTTCTGCTGCTTGCCACGCTCGGCCACGATGGACATAATCATCTCACCGATCTTCTTCTCATCGCCCCCACAGGCCTCGGAGATCTGGGTGAAGGAGGCGGAGTCGATGTTCAGGGCGGTGACGTCCACCAGGATTTCGTTGGAGTAGATCTCAGCCATATTGTTGTCGATCCGGTAAGCGGCCTGAGTCAGGACTCCCTTGGGTTCGATGACGCGATGGGTACCGTACTTGTTGCCTTTCTTCTGCATGGTAAACACACTCCTATCTGTTCACAGTGAGGTGGAGGCGGACCGATGGGTCCGCCGGAACGAAAAAGCGCCATTCATGCCCCGGCGCAGGGGGCATAAATAGCGCTTCATGGCTTACCATGACAAGCCGCGGACACTGAGACCGCGACTCAGGGAGCGGGGCCGGACGCGGCAGGCTCTCTTCGGCGGGGCAACTATTCACGGGCCGCTTCGGATGCGTCCATCCTTATCATCGGCCCCCTACCGGATGCCCCGCGCCTCTATTTATGATCTTATTATAGAAAAAATTCCAGAGGCGGTCAAGGGGGGCGCGGCGGGTTTTTTCGGATTTGTGAAACTTGTCAGGGCATATTCCGCCGCAGCTCTTGCAATTGGAACCAAAATCGGGCAAGATAGGGGGAGAGAAAACGGAGGCGAGAATATGCGGGAACCGATTTGCTATGTGATTGGGGCCGGAGAGCTGTATCCGGCGGGACTGGAGCCCAAGGCGGGGGACTGGGTCATCGCCGCCGACGGCGGCTACCGGGCTCTGAGGGCGCTGGGGCTGCGGGCCGACCTGGTGGTGGGGGACTTCGACTCTCTGGGGGAGAGGCCGGACCACCCGAATGTGATGACACTGCCCCGGGAAAAAGACGACACCGACATGGCGGTGGCCCTGGAGGTGGGAGTCAAGCGAGGCTACCGGACCTTTCGGCTCTACGGCGGCACCGGGGGCCGGATCGACCACACCCTGGCCAATTTGCAGTGCCTGACCTGGCTGTCCAGACGGGGCTGCCGGGGAGAGCTGTACGGAGAGAACTGGACGGCTGCCGCGGTGACCGACGGAGCGCTGACCTTCGACGCTTCGCACCGGGGTTATGTGTCGGTGTTCTGCCAGGGGGACCGGGCGGAGGGGGTGACCCTGCGGGGGCTCAAGTACCCGCTGGACAGCGCGGCGCTCACTCCCGACGTGACCCTGGGTGTGAGCAACGAGTTCACCGGCGCGGAGAGCAGCATTGCGGTGCGAACGGGCACCCTCCTGGTGGTGTGGTATCGCTGATAGGGGAGAAGGGCCGCTGGCTGTGCCGGCGGCCCTTCTCCTTTGGGAAGCGCAGGTTTGGGGGGAGAGAGGATCACTTTTCGGGGTAGAAGCCGGACGGGGACTCCGAGAGATTGATCATAATATTCTTCATCTGGGTGTAGTGCTCCAGAATGACCTTGTGGGTCTCACGGCCGATGCCGCTGGCCTTATAGCCGCCGAAGGGTGCGCCCTCCGGGATAGCGTTGTAGGTGTTGACCCACATCCGGCCGGTCTCGATGCCGCGGGACACCCGGATGGCCCGGTTGATGTCACGGGTCCACACCGCGCCGCCCAGGCCGTAGGCGTTGTCATTGGCCATCTCGATGACCTCGTCCTCGTCGTGGAACTTGATGACGCAGGCCACCGGCCCGAAAATCTCCTCCTGGGCCACCCGCATGTGGTTATCCACGTCCACCAGCAGGGTGGGCTTCATGAAGCAGCCCTTGGCCAACTCGCCCTCGGTCATGCGTTCGCCGCCGCAGGCCACTCTGGCGCCCTCGCTCTTTCCGATCTTGATGTACTCCAGGATTTTGCCCACCTGGTTCTCATTGATCTGGGAGCCCATCTGAGTGGCGGGGTCCCAGGGCATCCCCACCTTGACGGCTTGGAAGCGCTTGACGGCTTCGTCGATGAATTTGTCATAGATGGTGTCCTGGACAAAGACACGGCTGCCGGCGCAGCAGACCTGGCCCTGATTGAACAGGATGCCGAGCTGGAGGCCGTCCATGGCCATCTCCCACTTGCAGTCGTCAAAGTAGATGTTGGCGGACTTTCCGCCCAGCTCCAGGGTGGAGGGGATGAGCCGCTCGGCGGCGGCGCAGGCCACGCAGCCGCCCACCTCGGTGGAGCCGGTGAAGGCCAGCTTGCGGAAGCCGGGGTGGTCCAGGATGTACTGCCCAGCCTTGGAGCCTGAGCCGGTGATGACGTTGAACACACCGGCGGGGATGACGTCCTGGGTCAGGCGGGCCAGCTCCAGCACGGACAGCGGGGTGTCGCTGGAGGGCTTGAACACGGTGCAGCAGCCGGCGGCCAGTACGGGAGCCAGCTTCCAGGCGGCCATCAGGAAGGGGAAGTTCCAGGGTACGATCTGCCCTACCACGCCGATGGGCTCCCGCAGGATCAGAGAGAGGGTGGAGCCGTCCAGAATGTTGGCGGAGCCCTCCTCGGCCATGATGCAGCCGGCAAAATAGCGGAAATGGCGGGAGGCGTAGGGAATGTCAATGGCCATGGTCTCCCGGATGGGCTTTCCGTTGTCCAGGGACTCGATCATGGCCAGGTGCTCGGCATTGGCGTCGATGATATCGGCGATCCGGTTGAGGATGGCGGCCCGCTCGTTGGTGGTGACGTTTTTCCAGCTCCGGAAGGCGGCCCAGGCGGCGTCTACGGCCTGATCCACGTCCTCTCTGGTGGCCTGGGCGCAGGTGGCCAGACCCTCGCCGTTGGCGGGGCAGCGAGTCTGGAAGGTGGCGCCGTCGCTGGCGTCGATCCACTGGCCGTTGATGTAAAGCTTGTAGCTGTCCTGAGTGATCTTTTCCATAAGGTAAACACTCCTTTCAAACGCTGAACGAAACAGCGGAAACGCGGTTCTGTTTCTGCGGTCCGACTATGGATACTATAGCACATTTTGCACAAAAATAACATTGACAATGCGTAGAAAATTGGAGGTATTGATGTGCAAAATAACCACGCAATCGGTGCATCGTTTTTAAGTATCCTTAGAACAACAACCATTTTGGCATTCCTTCTGCGAGCTGTGCTGTTCTGTAGAACAGAACAAAAACCAGCGTAGAAAAGGAACAAAGACTGTGGTAAAATGAAAAACAGATGCCAGCCCCTGTTTTTTGAAGAGGGGGACGGCGGCCGACCCGGAGAACCATTCGCTTGGGGGGTGGAGGGTCGGTATGGTCTGCCGAAAAATGGGGCTGCGATTTGTGCGAAACGGAGAATTTGGAAAAGGAGGGAAAAGACAGTATGAGCGTGACGGTGGCGGACCTGCTGGAGCTGCCCAGTCTGCGGGAGGCCCGGCTGGCGGCGGGACGGGGCGGGCTGAACAAGCTGGTCTCTTCCATCTCGGTGCTGGAGTACGCCGATCCCAGCATGCTGCAGGACGCGCTGTTCAAAAACAACGAGTTTTACGGCAGCGAGGTGGTCATCACCGGCTTTATGAACATCCCCAATGATGTGGAGGCCCAGTGCGCTAACATTCGGCGGCTGGCCGAGGCGGGCGAGGTGGGGCTGATTCTGTATTATGTGGGCGTCTTCCTGCCGCGGGTGGACCGAAAGCTGTTGGAGCTGGCCGACGAGCTGGATTTCGCCCTCATCGTCATGCCGGAGAACCGTATGGACCAGCGGTACAGCGAGGTCATCTGCGAGGTGATGGAGGCCATCTTCAAGGACCAGAACACCAGCGCCGCCCTGGTCAGCGACATCCTGGACCGGGCCTCCCTGCTGCCGGAGCACCAGCGGACGGTGGACACAGTGCTCAAGCTCCTCAGCGACCGCACCCGGGCCTCGGCGGTGCTCACCGACGGGGCCGGTCGGGTGCTCAACGCTGCGGCCTGGCCCCGGACCGCGGCGGTGGACCTGGAGGAGCGTTTGCGGCGGCTGGAGAGTCTGCCGGAGGCGGGAGGGGCTCCTTTGGAGCTGCGGGCCGGGGAAGCGCGGTGCCTGCTCTACCGCTGCGCGCTCAGCGACCCGGCGCCGGGCATGGAGCTGTTCCTATTCAAGGAGGGGGAGCCTCTCACCGCCGACCTGGTGCGGCAGGCGGGGGAGGTGGTGCGCCTGGCGGCCAACCTCTGGAGCCAGAGCCATGACCGGGTGGTGATGAGCGAGCTGGTGCGGGCCATTTTGAAGGATGAGCCCATTAAGATGCGGCGTCTGGCGGAGATCTTCCATGTGGACGTAGGCTCCATCCACTCCATGTGGGTGCTGCGGCCCGGCCTGGAGGGCCGGGAGGAGTTCCGGGCCAAGGGCCTGGAGCTGGTACGGGAGCTGCTGGCCCACCACTGCACCACAGTCGTGGCCGACTGGTACGAGGGGGATCTGGTGGCTTTTATGGACTGGCCCGCCGGAGGCGGCGAGGCTGGGGCTCTGGCCGACATGTGCTGCGCCCAGTTGGAGCAGGCGGGGCTCCGGGCCGTCCTGACCCTTTGTCAGAGCTTGGCCACCACCGCCGACGTGCGCCGGGCTTATCTGGCCATCCGGGCCTTCCAGAACGACGCAGCAAAGATCTGGCCGGGGAAGCGGTGGTACACCGTCCAGGAGGTGGAGTTCGCCCAGTCCTGCCGCGCCATGATCGAGGAGGGGGAGGAGGCCGTTCAGCAGAGGCTGGCGGTGCTTGCTCCCATCCGGGAGGCGGGAGAGGCCGAGCTGGAGCGGACCCTCCAGATCCTGCTGCTGGACGCCGGGAGCAGCGTGGCCCGGACGGCGGAGCTGCTGTTCCTCCACAAGAACACGGTAAAATATCGGCTCCAGCGCACCGCCGGGCGGCTGGGTTACCCGGTGGGCAAGATGCCCGAGACCTTTGCCCTGTACACCGCCTGTGCCCTGGAGCGGCTGCTGGCCCCTTAAAGGCGCGTTGTCGGTTTAGACAAAGAAGGCAGCGGGGATTCGGGTGGAAAAAGCGGGAAATCCCCAAGGCATGGTGAAGAAGAGAGACGAAAAGCGGGAATCCATTGTCCTTTTGGACAATGGATTCCCGCTCATTTTTTGCCGACGGACTAATTACTTTGTTCCTTGAACCGGCTATAATACGGACCAGCCGATGGAAGATGTGGTCTGTCGGCAGCCTGCAATTCTGGGAGGGATCTTTATGAACAATCAAACCGGCTTTGAAGTCAAGGCCGAGCAGCGGCAGAGCTGGGTGTCCATCGCCATGGTATGGGCGGGCGGCATGATCTGCGTACCCTGTCTGATGATCGGCGGTGTGCTGTCCGGCGGCGGACTGTCCATCCCGCAGATCGTGGCCTCCATCCTCATCGGCTACGGCCTCATCTGCGCCTACATGATCCTCATCGGCATGGCCGCCTGCGACACCGGGCTGCCGGTGGCGGTTATGGCCGAGGGAGCCCTGGGCAAGCAGGGGGCCCGGTACATCATTTCCGTGCTGCTGGCCTTTGCCTGCGTGGGCTGGTTCGGCATCCAGTCCGCCACCTGTGGACAGGCCTTCGCCGTTATGCTGGCGGATATCCTGGGCCTGGGAGAGGCCAGCTCCGCCATGATCGCCGTGTCCTCCATCGTGTGGGGCCTGATCATGCTGGCCACCGCCTGCTTCGGATTCAAGGGCCTGAAGTGGCTCAACTACATCGCCGTGCCCCTGCTGGTGATCGTCTGCTTGTACGGTGTGGTCATGGGCTTCGCTCAGAACGACGGCATGGCCAAGATTGCCGCCTATGACCCGGCCCAGTCCGCCGGCCTGGTGTTTGGCATCTCCATGGTGGTGGCCTCCTTTGCGCTGGGCGGCGTCATCTCCGGCGACTACTGCCGCTTTGCCAAGAGCCGGGCCGACGTGGTTAAGTCCTCCATTGTTGGCGTCATCCCCGCCGGGCTGTTCATGCTGCTGATGGGAGCCCTGCTCAGTCTGGTCACCGGGCAGTACGATATCTCCGCTATCCTGGCCAGCGTGGGCGTGCCCGTGGTGGGCCTGGTTGCTCTGGTGGCCGCCACCTGGACCACCAACGTCACCAACGCCTATTCCGGCGGCCTGGCGCTCAGCAATCTGCTGGGCTTCGACGAGAGCAGATTTAAGCTGACCACCGCCATCGCCGGGGCCATTGGTACTCTGCTGGCCGCCTTTGGACTGCTGGCCAAATTCTCCGGCTTTCTCACCCTGATGTCCAATCTGATCCCCCCGCTGGCCGGCGTGCTTATCGCGGAATACTGGCTGGTCCATCGGGGAAAAAAGGAGAAGTTTGCTCTGCGCGGGGGATTTTACGCCCCCGGCGTCATCGCCTTCCTGGCGGGGGCCCTCGTGGCCTGCATCACCGGCGGAACCTTCGCCAACTTCCAGTCCCTGGCCAACGTGGCCTTCCTGAACGTACCCTTCTTCGTGGGGCCCATCAACGGCATCGTGCTGTCCCTGGCGCTCCACACGGTGCTGGCCAGGCTGCTGCCCGGCCGGTCCGAAGCCGGAAAGGCCGTAGAGGCATAGGACAAAATCCCATGCGGACCGCCGCACCGCTGAAGCGGTGCGGCAATCCGCCTGTCTGTGGATCAAATAACAAAGGAGCTGAACGTTTTGCGCAAGATCGGAGTTTCTGAGATCGAGGACATCGCCCTGGGCGCGGCCCTGCTGGGCGCGGGCGGCGGCGGCGACCCCTATATCGGCAGGCTGGTGGCCATCGGCGCGGTACAGAAGTACGGGCCCGTCACCCTGCTCTCCCCCGAAGAGGTGCCGGACGACGCCCTGTGCGTCCCCATCGCCATGATGGGGGCCCCCACCATTCTGGGAGAGAAGGCCGTGGGCGACAATGAGTACCAGACCCTGTACGACACCGTCTCCACCTTCTACGGCAAGCCCATCTACGCCTTCATGCCCATCGAGGCGGGGGGCGTCAACTCCATGCTGCCCATCGCGGCGGCGGCCCGGCTGGGCCTGCCCCTCGTCGACTGCGACGGCATGGGCCGGGCCTTCCCTGAACTGCAGATGGTCACCTTCACCATCGGCGGCGGCTCCGCCACCCCCATGGCGCTGGTGGACGAAAAGGGAAACTCCTCCATTTTCCGTACCATCACCAACAAATGGACCGAGGAGCTGGCCCGGGCCGTCACTATGGCCTGCGGCGGCTCGGTGTCCGTCTCCCTCTACGCCATGGAGGGCGCCTTCATGAAGGAGTACGGCGTCCACGGCATCGTCACCCGCAGCCAGACCCTGGGCTCCGCCATCCGCAGGGTGAAGGAGACCGACGGCCAGAGCCCTGAGGAGGCCTTCCTCTCCATCACCGAGGGCTACAAGCTCTTCAAGGGCAAGATCGGCGACGTGCTCCGGGAGGTCCGTGGCGGCTTCAACTTCGGCAAGGTGCTGCTGGAGGGCATCGCCGAATATAAGGGCCAGTCGGCCTATGTGGAATTCCAGAACGAAAACCTGACCGCCACGGTAGAGGGGGAGATCCTGGCCACCACCCCCGATCTCATCTGCCTGGTGGACACCGATACCTTCCAGCCCGTGCCCACCGACGCGCTGAAGTACGGAAAGCGGGTCATGGTGGTAGGCCTGAAGTGCTTCCCGCTGTGGCGGACGCAGGCCGGTCTGGACCTGGTAGGCCCCCGATACTTCGGGGTGGACACCGACTACATTCCGCTGGAGGAGCGCTGCAAAGGGGGGAGAGCCTGATGTATAAGCTGGGAATCGACGTGGGCGGCACCAACACCGACGCCGTCCTTTTGGACGAAGAGCGAAAGGTGGTGGCCAGCGTCAAGCGGCACACCACGCCGGACGCCTATGACGGCATTCTGGCCGCCGTACGGGCGGTGCTGGAGCAGGCGGGCGTGGACCGGAAGGAGATCGGTCAGGCCATGCTGGGCACCACCCAGTGCACCAACGCCATCGTGGAGCGCAAGCATCTGGCCCCCATCGGCGTGCTGCGCCTGGGCGCCCCCGCCACGGTGGGCATCCCCCCCATGGTGGACTGGGCGGAGGATCTGAAAAAGATCGCCGTAAGGACCGCCGTCATTGGCGGCGGCTTTGAGTACGACGGTAAGGAGCTGGCCCCCTTCGACGAGACGGCCGCCCGGGCCTTCTTTGAGGATCTGAAGGCCCAGGGAGTCAAGTCGGTGGCCATATCCTGTGTGTTCTCCACCGTTCGCAGCGACCACGAGCGGGCGGCTGCCAAGCTGTGCAGGGAAGTCATGGGGGAGGACGTGCATGTCTCCATCTCCAGCGAGATCGGCTCCATGGGCCTCATCGAGCGGGAGAACGCCACCATCCTGAACGCCGCGCTCTACCGGGTGGCTCAGTCCTTCACCGAGGGCTTTGCCCGCTCCCTGGCCGACGAGGGGGTTACCAACGCCGACGTGTATCTCTCCCAGAACGACGGCACCCTGATGACCATGGAGTACGCCCGCAAATACCCCATCCTCACCATCGCCTGCGGCCCCACCAACTCCATCCGGGGGGCCAGCTACCTCAGCCGCCTCCAGAACGCCGTGGTCATTGACGTGGGCGGCACCACCACCGACCTGGGCGTCATTCAGAACGGCTTTCCACGGGAATCCAGCGTAGCGGTCACCATCGGCGGGGTGCGCACCAATTTCCGGATGCCCGATGTGGTGTCCATCGGCCTGGGCGGCGGCTCCATCGTCCGGGAAAGACCCGACGGCACCGTCACCGTGGGCCCGGATTCCGTGGGCTACCAGATCACGGAAAAGGCCCTGGTCTTTGGCGGCGACGTGTGCACCGCCACCGACATCGCCGTGCGCCTGGGTATGGCTGAGCTGGGGGACCGGTCCCGGACGGCCCATCTCAGCGAGGCTTTTGCCCAAAAGGCCCTGGCGGCCATCACCGCGCTGGCGGAGGACGCCATCGACGCCATGAAGGTCTCCTCCGACGATGTGGAGGTCATCCTGGTGGGCGGCGGCTCCCTCGTCCTGCCGGGGGAGCTGGCGGGAGCCAGAACCGTGGTCAAGCCCGCCGAGGGCGGCGTGGCCAACGCCATCGGTTCGGCCATCTCCAAGGTGAGCGGCACCTGCGAGCAATTGGTGGATTATCAGGTCGTTCCCCGGGAGAAGGCCCTGGAGCGGGCCAAGGCGGAGGCGGTGGAGCTGGCCGTGGCGGCCGGCGCCGTCCGGGAGAGCGTGGAGATCATCGACGTGGAGGACGTGCCCTTGCAATACTACCCCGGCAACACCTGCCGCGTGAAGATCAAGGCGGCGGGGGACCTGGCATAGCGAAACAAAAGCGGAGGCCGCCGGCCTCCGCTTTTTGACGGTGCAAAACTCCGGCGGGCGTGGTACAATATCCCAAACGAAAGGAGGAGCGGGAGCATGCTGAAACGACCGCACATTTTGGTGGTGGGCAGCTTTATGATGGACCTGATCGCCACGACGGAGCGGGCGCCCGGCCCGGGGGAGACCGTCGCCGGCACCGGGTTCCGCACGGCGTCCGGCGGAAAGGGGGCCAACCAGGCCGTCCAGTGCGCCCGGCTGGGAGCCCATGTGACCATGGCCGGGCGAGTGGGGGACGACGCCTTCGGGCGGGAGGCCCTGCAGAGCGTTCGGACCGCCGGGGTGGATCTGTCCCGGGTGACGGCGGACCCCTCCGCCCCCACGGGCGTCGCCCACATCCTGGTGGAGGACACGCCCCAGGGGGTTCAGAACCGCATTACCATCGTGCCGGGGGCCAACTTCACCCTGACCCCGGCGGATTTGGCGTGGATGGAGGATGGGGTCCGGGCCTTCGACATGGTGCTGCTGCAATTCGAGCTGCCTATGGACGTGGTGGAGGCGGCGGCCGGCTGGGCCCATGCCGCCGGGGTGCCCGTCATGGTCAATCCGGCCCCCGCTGCCCCAATCTCAGACCGGCTGCTCGCCTGCGCCGACTACCTGTCCCCCAACGAGCACGAGGCCGCTCTGCTCTCCGGCCTCCCTCTGCGGGCCAGGCCGGCGGGGGTGGAGGCCGCCGACCTGGAGCGGGTGGCCGCCTGGTTTCGGGCCCGGGGCGTGAAGGAGCTCCTGGTCACCCTGGGGGAGAACGGCGCGGCCCTGGCCGGAACGGAGGGGATGCTCCGCGTCCCCTGCGTCCCCATGGAGCGGGTGGCCGACCCCACCGCGGCGGGGGATTCCTTTGTGGGCGCCTTCTGCACCGGCCTGTGCGCCGGGCTGGAACGGGAAGCGGCCCTGGCCTTTGCCAGCCATGCCGCGGCCCTCACCGTCTCCCGCATGGGGGCCCAGCCCAGCCTGCCCACCCTGGGGGAGGTCCAGACCCTGCTGCGGGAGCGGGGCTGCCGCAGCGTGGACCCGGCGGCGCTGGACCCTCTGGCGGAGTAGACAACGCTGCCCCGTTTCGGTTGCAATCGACGGCGGAATATGGTATAATCCCTCCCGTCCCATCCAATAGATTGATATAGGCCCGTGATCGGACGGGCGTTTCTACCGGCTGCCGTAAAGAGCCGCGCTATCAGTCTCCCGCGGGCGCGGGGGACCGGCAGCCGTCTCCCGCGGCAGCCCTTTGCGTCTCCGGCCGCGACCCGAGAAAGGAGCAGCCATGAAAACCGAATCCTTCCTCCTCAAGGGGGATCTCTGTTACAGCAAGGACAGCACCCATCTGGAGACCGTGGCCAACGGCGTTCTGGTCTGTCTGGAGGGCAGATGCGCCGGGGTGTTTCCCCGGGTCCCAGAGCAGTACCAGGGCCTGCCCCGGTATGACTTCAGCGGGAGGCTGGTGGTCCCCGGCCTGGTGGACCTCCACGTCCACGCCCCCCAGTATGCCTACCGGGGGCTGGGCATGGATATGGAGCTGCTGGACTGGCTGAACACCAACGCCTTCCCCGAGGAGGCCAAATTTGCCGACCTGGATTACGCCCAAAGGGCCTATAGCCTGTTTGTGGAGGACCTGCGGCGGGGGGCCACCACCCGGGCGGCGGTCTTTGCCACTCTCCACGGCCCGGCAACCCAGGTGCTGATGGAGCTGCTGGAGGCCAGCGGCCTGTGCGCCTTTGTGGGCAAGGTGAACATGGACCGCAACAGCCCGGACATCCTCCGGGAGGAGAGCGCCGAGGCCTCCGCCCGGGCCACGGTGGAGTGGCTGGAGCAGACGGCGGGGAAGTACAGGCGGGTCAAACCCATCCTGACGCCCCGCTTTATCCCCTCCTGCTCCGACGAGCTGATGGAGCGGCTCGCCGGCATCCAGCGGACCTTCGGCCTGCCTGTGCAGTCCCATTTGTCGGAGAACCAGGGGGAGGTGGAATGGGTGCGGGAGCTGTGCCCGTCCGCCTCCTGCTACGGGGACGCCTACGCCTCCTTCGGCCTGTTCGGCGGCGGCGTACCCACCATTATGGCCCACTGCGTCCTCTCCGGCGAGGAGGAGATCGCCATGCTGCGGGAGCGTGGGGTATGGGTGGCCCACTGTCCGGCCTCCAACACCAACATTGCCTCCGGCATCGCCCCGGTGCGCCGGTTTTTGGACGAGGGGCTCCGGGTGGGCCTGGGCAGCGATGTGGCCGGGGGCCACAGCACCTCCCTTTTCCGGGCCATGGCCGACGCCATCCAGGTGTCCAAGCTGCGCTGGCGGCTCCAGGACCAGAGCCTTAAGCCCCTTACCGTAGAGGAGGCCTTTTGGCTGGGCACCGCCGGGGGTGGGGCCTTTTTTGGGCCGGTGGGCAGCTTCCTTCCGGGCTGCGAGCTGGACGCCGTGGTGGTGGACGACCGCCGCCTGGCCACCACCCGGGCGCTGACGGTCCGGGAGCGGCTGGAGCGGGTCGTCTACCTGTCGGAGGACCGGGACGTGGCGGCCAAGTTCGTTCAGGGGCGGCAGGTGCTCCCCGACGAGAAACAGGTATACATTTCCTCCCAGATGTGATAAGATGGAGAAGATCTGAAGCTGAACAGCCAAAGGGCGGCCCGCTTTGGGCCGCCCTCTTTTGGAAGAGGGAGGAGCCGATATGGTCAACGAGTATTGCCGGGTGCCCCAGTGGGAGGCCGCCAGGACCCTGGCCGCCGTGGCCCAAGGTCTGGAGAAGGCCGAGCTGGTGGTCCGGGACGCCAAACTGGTCAACGTCTGTACGGGTGAGGTCTTGCCCCACACTGATGTGGCGGTGGCGGCGGGGCGCATCGCCTATGTGGGGGAGAGCGCGGAGCACTGCATCGGGCCGGACACCCAGGTCATCGAGGCTGCCGGGGCCTATCTGGCCCCCGGCCTGCTGGACGGGCACATCCATGTGGAGTCCTCCATGATGACCCTCCGGGCTTTTGCCGGTGCGGTGGTGCCCCACGGCACGGCGGGAATCTACATGGACCCCCACGAGATCTGCAACGTGCTGGGTGCCCGGGGGGTGGACCTGATGCTGGGCGAGGCCGCCTGCACCCCCCTGAAGGCCATGCTGACCATGCCCTCCTGCGTGCCGGCGGTCACCGGCTTCGAGGACACCGGGGCCTCCATCGACGCCGGGGATGTCGCCCGGTATATGCAGGACGGCCGGGTGGTGGCTCTGGGGGAGATGATGAACTACCCCGGCATTCTGTCCGGCCAGGAGGGGCCTCACGCCATCGTGGCCGAGACGCTGAAGGCGGGGCGGACGGTCACCGGCCACTATTCCATCCCCGAGACCGACCGGGGCCTCAACGGCTACATTGCCGCCGGAGCCCGCTGCTGCCACGAGTCCACCCGGGAGGCCGACGCCCTGGCCAAGATGCGCCTGGGCATGTACGCCATGCTGCGGGAGGGCTCCGCCTGGAGGGATTTGGGGGAGGTGGCCCGGGCGGTGACCCGCCATGAGGTGGACAGCCGCTTTGCCGTGCTGGTCACCGACGACGCCCATCCCCACACTTTGCTGTCCGAGGGCCATGTGGACCGGCTGCTGCGCCGGGCGGTGGAGGAGGGCATCCCTCCGGTGGCCGCCGTCCAGATGGTCACGCTCAACTGTGCCCAGTGCTTCCAGATGGACCAGGATCTGGGCTCCGTCACCCCCGGCAAGTGCGCCGATCTGGTGTTCTTCGAGGACCTGAAGGACTTCCGGGTCCTGCGGACCGTCATCGACGGCCGGGTCGTGGCCGAAAACGGCCGGCTGCTAGTTGGGCTCTCCCCCTACGCCTACCCGGAGGAGGCCCTGCGCTCCATGCATGTGAAGGACCCCATCACCCCGGCCTCCTTCACCGTGGCCGCTCCCCGGGACGGGGCGGTGAAGGTCCGGGCCATCCGGGTGATCGGCGGGAGCGCCGCCAACCGGGAGAGCCTCGTCACCCTGACCGCCAGGAACGGCCGGGTGGAGGCCGACGTAGAGCAGGACGTGCTGAAGATGGCGGTGCTTGAGCGGCACCACGCCACCGGGCATAAGGCCCTGGGCTTTGTTCAGGGCTTCGGCATCCGGCACGGGGCCATGGCCTCCACCGTGGCCCACGACGCCCACAACCTGATGGTAGTGGGCTCCAACGATGCCGATATGGCTCTGGCGGCCAACACGCTGCTCCGGTCCGAGGGGGGCATGTGCGTGGTGCGGGACGGGCAGGTGCTGGGCCATGTAGCTCTGCCGGTGGCCGGGCTGATGAGTGAACAACCGGCGGAGGAGATGGCGGCGCTGGTGGATGGCTTGGGCCAGGCCTGGGAGGAGATCGGCTGCACCCTGCCGTCTCCCTTTATGACCATGGCTCTCAGCTCCCTGGCCTGTATCCCCGAGCTGCGGCTCACGGATCGGGGGCTGGTGGATTGCCGCAGCTTCCAGTTTGCCGATCTGTTTGTGGAGTAAAACCCAACAAGAGAGCAGGGCCCGGCGGGAACCATTGGTTCCCGCCGGGCCCTGCTTTTTTGTGGGGGATCATACCGCCTGCGCGGTGATGAACCGGGTGAGCATAGCCGCGACCTCGGCCCGGCTGGCCTCGCCTTGGGGATTCAGCGCCCCGGCGTCCGTGCCGGTGATTAGGCCTGCGCCCACGGCCCAGCGCAGGGCCTCGGCGGCATAGGCGCTGACCTGCCCGGCGTCGGTAAAGCCGTCCAGACTGCCCTGAGAGACGGGATTTCCGGCGTAGCGCCAGAGCATGGCGGCCAACTGCTCCCGGGTAATGGGGGCTCCCGGGGCGGAGCCGTCACTGATGCCGCGCGTCACCGCCCAGTCCATCCCTGGCTTGTACCACGGGGAGCCGCCCGCCGTGTCCGCCCCGTCCAGCCGGGCCAGAACGGTCACCAGCATCCCGCGGGTCATGGGGACATCAGGGGAGAAGGCGGCTTCGCCGGTGCCGGAGAACAGGCCCCGGGCGGTGACAAAAGCCACGCTGCCGGTGTACCAACCGTCCGCTGCCACGTCGTCAAAGCCGCCTCCCGCATTCACGATGCGGTAATCGGCGGCGATCCCGGCGGTAAAGGTGAGCTCATCCGCCCCCACCACCACCCAGGGCAGGGGGCGCAGTCCGCCGTTTTCGTCCACATAGGCCAGCACCTCGCCGGGCGCGCCGGTGAAGGCGCTCCGGTCGGGCAGCAGGCGGTTGACGTCAAAGCCCTCCGGCAGGGTGCCGGCAGGTACCGTGACGGTGACGCCCCGGCCGGTGAGGACCACGGTGTGGGCGGCGTTTTCCCGGACCAGGGTTTCCGATTCCACGGAAGTGGCGGCCTCCTCCAGCAGGGTCAGGGTGGTGACGCCGCCCGCTTCGGTGATGGTGTTGGCGCTGGTCTGGGCGGCGGTGACGGTCTCCGCCGGGACCGCCACGGAGCCACCTCCGCCGCCACCTCCACCGCCACCTCCACCTCCACCGCCGCCACTTCCTCCGCCGCCGCTGGGGACGGTGGCGGTCCAGTAGGCGTAGAGGGTCAGCGAGTCGGTTACTGGTGTTTGTGTAGTAAAACGGGTGCCCTTTCCATTTTCTTGGGTATACCAGCCCTGGAAGTCGTAGTCCTCCCGGACGGGGGCGGGGGGCAGGGTGACGGTACTTCCGGAGCGGACACCGCTGCGCGTGTCAAAGACGGCGCCCTGGCTCCGGAAGGTGACGGTATAGAGGGGCGTGCTGTCGCAGACGGTCAGAGGCACCGCGGCGGGCTCTCCGGCGTCGAAGGTGACGGTCACGGTGTGGGCGCCGTTCTCCAGGGCAGACAGCGGCGCGTCCTCCAGCGTGAGCAGAGCGGCGCCGTCGGTGGTGACCTCACCCAGGGCGTATTGTCCGTCGGTCAGGGCGGCGGCGTCCAGCGACACGCCGGTCACCTGGTTGCCGAACAGAGCCAGCGAGAGCTCGGCCCCGCCGCCGGTGTTCCGGTCATAGGTCAGCGACGGGGTCAGCGCCTTGGACTGGCTGACCGGCAGGGCTCCCACGGCCAGGGTGATGGTGACCGCGTCCAGCGTGACGCGGCCGGCGTGGACACCCTGTACCCGGAGGGTGACGGCCTGCCCAGCGTCCTCGGCGGAGGGGATGTAGGTGAGGGTGGAGCCGTCCGCTGTAAAAAGTCCGGAGCCACTCTCCACCGCCGTCTGACAGGTGAAGTCATCGGGCAGGGTCTGGCTTTCGCCATCCAGGAACCAGGCCGCGGCGTCGGCACGGTAGGGGATGGCGGGGGTCTGGCCGTCGTGAGAGGCGGGGACAGCAGAGCCGCTTTGGGCTGCGCTTCCGTCGGCCACATGGAGGGAGTCCACCTCCAGATGCAGGGTGTAGGTCTGGGCGTGGGAGGCGTCCCCGGAGGTATGGACCTGGAAGGTCCACGTCCGGCCGCCATCCTCGGTCACGGCGGGCTCCGCCACGCTGCCCGCCTCAAGGGGGGTGACCACGATGTTGTTGGGGGTCAGATCGGCCAGGACTGTACCGTAGGGCAGATAGGCCCGATAGGAGCCGTCGGCCTGCGGGACGGCAGTCTGCCCGTTTACCAGCACGGACTGCACCGCAGTGGTCTGGTCGCTCTGCCAGGCGGCGAAGAACTCCAGATCGCCCAGCGAACCCGCCGGGATGGCGGAGATTTGCCCGCCGCTCAGATCGCTGGCGGCGTACCAGCCTGTAAACTGGAAGCCCGGACGGGTGGGAGTGGGCAGGGTCAGCGTGTCGTCGGTGACCGCATAGGCTTGAACGGCGTTCTCGGGCAGGACGCCCCCGTTGGTCTCGTAGGTGATGGTGAACTCCCGCCGGAGCTCGGATACAAAGGCGTCGATGTTCACCACGCCGTAGCCGTAGGTGGTGTCGTAGCCCGAGGAGCCCTTGTCGGTGGAGGTGGTCTCCAACAGGTAGCGGAAGCCGTCCTCGGTGAGGTCGCGGTCGTAGCCCAGGGCCAGCGCGGCCATGCCGGCAACCACCGGCGCGGCATAGGAGGTGCCCATGTTGCCCTTGCTGGTCAGATCCAGCTTGTAGCCGTCGGCGCTCTCATGGTCCAGGCCGGCCACGCCGCCGCCGGGGGCGGTGACGTAGACGGAGCGGTTGCGCTGGGAGAAGGAGGAGACGGTCAGACCGCTGTCCACCGAGCCCACGCCGATGACGGCGGAATAGGCGGCGGGGTACTGCAGGGTGGAGGACCCGTCGTTGCCCACGGCGGCCACCAGTACGATGCCGGCGGCCTCCGCCGCCTCAATGGCGGTGCGGAGGGTATTTGACTGGTACTGTGTGCCAAGGCTCAGGTTGATCACGTCGCAGCCGTCGCCAATGGCGGCGTAGATGGCCGACACCACTGCGTCCATGGTGGTGGTCTTTTGATTGAATACCCGGTAGGCCCGGATATCGGCCCCGGGCGCGATGCCGGCCAGACCCACGCCGTTGTCGGTCTGGGCGGCCACGATGCCGGCGGCAAAGGTGCCGTGGCCGTAGACGTCCTGGTCGAAGGAAAGCCCGTCCGCGTGGAAGTTGGCCCCGTCGATGCGGGCATCGTCCAGGTCCACGTGGGCGGTGTTGATGCCCGAGTCAACGAAGCCCACCTTCACCCCCTCGCCGGTCAGCCCCTGGCGGTAGGCGCTCATGGCGCCGATCTCCTGCAGGCTCCACTGGTAGTCCGCGTAGTAGGGGTCGCTGGGGTCCTGGGTGGAGAAAAGCTCCACATAGTAGTTGGGCTCAATGTAGTCGATGTATTCTTCGGGGATCTCCTGGGTCTGCTCCAGCGTGTCCACCACCAGGAAGTTCCCCTCCCGGTCGTAGGACGCGTCGGCGCTCAGTGTGCGCATTCGGGGCATGCCGTCGCTGAGCTTGACGATGTAGCCCGCATAGGAGCCGGGATCCTCCTCCACAGCGGCCTCCTGAGCGGCGGCGACCGGGGCCAGCAGGCCCGTCAGCAGCGCGGCGCAGAGCAAAAGCGATACAGGTTTGATAGGCTCACTCCCTTTTCCAAATCTGGGATGGATCAGCTCCAACAGCCACGGGTGGGGCCGGAGCCCCATCCGTGACTGTGGAGAGATGATTGCATTTTGCCGCCGGGCGGCGCGGGGTCAGCTCCGACCGCCGTCCGAGTCGGTATAGCCCGTCAGGACGCAGCCCACGAAACGCTCCAGAATGGCGGCGACCTCCGAGCGGGTGGCTCTGCCGGCGGGGTCCAGCGCGCCGCCGGACTTGCCGTTGATCAGACCGCAGCCCACGGCCCAGGCCATCTGTGTCCGGGCCCAGCCGGAGACCTGCTCCTGGTCGGAGAAGCCGGAGAGATCGCCCACCGTGCCGACGTTCTGGTCGATGCTTCCGGCGTAGTTGTAGAGGATGACCGCCATCTGTTCCCGGGTGATGGGATCATTGGGGCCAAACTTGCCGTTGCCGTAGCCGGAGATCACGCCGTTCCGGGTGGCCCACTCCACATAGGGGGCGTACCAGACGCCGGATGCCACGTCCTCGAAGCTCTGGGCGGTGTAGCGCTGGGGGTCCATGCCCTCCAGCCGGCCCAGCACCGTGACGAACATGCCGCGGGTCATGGACATCTCGGCGGAGAAGAGCTCCTCGGCGGTACCGTTGAACAGCTCACGGGCAGTGACAAAGTCGATGAACTCCAGGGCCCAGTGACCGTCCACGTCGGTGAAGGACTTGGCGTTGTGGACGAGCTCATATTTCCCCACCTTGTTTGCCAGATAGATCATGCGCCCGTCGGAGAGCATGCACCAGGGCAGGATGGAGGTCTCGCCGTCCGGGCTGGTGTACTGCACCACGTTGGCCTCCAAGGGCTCGGACAGGGTATCGGGCAGGGTGATCAGCAGGTCGGTGACGCTGTCGCCCTCCGCCAGGGTGCCGGCCGGGAGAATGACCACGCAGTCGTCGGTGGTGAGGATGACGTCCTCCTCCTGGTTGCGCCGGATGATATCCGCCTGCTCTTCCTGGGAGGGTCCCCCGGTGGTGGGGACGACCTCGGCGGGGGAGCTGGGGCGGCGCAGGCGGACCATGGCCGTGTACAGGTTTTCCGGGTTTTCCAGGTCGCGCACGGCGACCTGGTGCCAGCCGTAATCCTGCTTGACGTAGATGTAGGTGCCGGTGCCGCTGGTCTTCCAGCTCAGGCTGTCGTCCTGGGCGATGGCGGCGGCGATGCCGTCGGCGTCCAGCAGGTCGGTGGAGCGGGAGCGTTTCATGATGAAGAATTCATACTGGCCGCTGCCGCCGAAGGCGTTGACGGTAACGGTGCGGATGCCGGCCTCGCTCCGGTTGGCGGCCCTGGCGGTGAAGGAGACGGCGACGTCCGCCACGGTCAGCGCCCGGATAAGGTAATCGTCGGGGACGGAGCCGGCGGGGGTGTCCTCCTTATCCCGGACATAGAGGACGTAGTCCCCCGGGGCCAGACTGGAGAACGTGGAGGCATCCTGCCAGGTCAGGGCGTCGGCAAAGGCGTCGAAGGCGGCGTGATAGGCCGCCAGGGCGGCCGCCGCGTCCTCGGAGCTCAGCTCCGCCGTATCCGGCTCGGCCTGGTCAAACTTGTCGGCGTCCGCCACCAGGGCAAATTGGTAGGCGTTGCCATAGACGTTCTGCTCCACGCTGGACAGGGCCGGGTCGTAGGTCCCGCCGACCACCTTAGAGGGGTCCACGGTGACGCGGCCGTTGTCGCGGGTCTGGGCAAAGGAGGCGTCCACGGTCAGCCAGCCGTCCTCCAGCGGGCGGATGGCCATCTGCACGGGAATGGTGGAGCGCTGTTCGTTGCCCGCCGTATCCAGCGCGGCAAAGGTATACGTGCCGCCGTAGGTGATGGGGAAGGAACCGGTGACGGCGCTGGGGGCGGTGCCGGGGGCCGTGTAGACGTCGCAGCCGTTGACACGGATGCTCTGAATGCCCGCCTGACTGGTCTTGCCCTTGGAGACGATGTAGCCAATGGCGTCGCCCTGGCTCTGCGAGGCGGAGACATAGGTCAGATCGAGGGTGGGCAGATCGCTGTTCAGCCGGTCCATCACGAACAGTCGGGTGCTACCGCCCCCGTCCGCTCCGGTGCTGACGACCTTATAGACGCCGTTTTGCTCCACGGGGTACAGCCCGTCCTCCCGGACCGCCACATCCACCCAGACGCCTTGGGTCTCGGTGAGGGTGGTATCCTTGGGCAACGCGGTGTCGGCGGCGGCCGCGGTCTTGGTGACGACGGGCTCTTCCACCGGGTTTCCAGCCACGTCGGTACGGGTAAGCGTCTGGACCAGGTACCAGCCGCCCTCCTCCTGCCGCAGCTCGTAGGCGGTTGTGGTGGTGACGGTGGTGACGCGGTAGAACTGGACGCTCACCGCCGCGCCCGCGCTGGTATCTACCTGCGCGAAGGCGTACTGGTCCTTTTTGAGCTGGGTGGTGTCGCCGATGCCGGTGAGGGGGGTGCCCTGAGAGTCGCGGTAGACGAGGGTCACGCTCAGTTCCACCGGGACGTCGGGCGTGCTGACCGGCGTATTGAACCAGTCCACCCGAACCGTGCGTTTGGAGCTGTTCCCGGCGGTATCACTGACCTGGATGGAGAAGGTGCCGTTTTGCTTGACATAAACGGTGAATTCCCGGAAGGATTCGCTGTGGGTGATCGCGTTGCCGGTGGTCGCCCCGGAGGTACCGCCGTCAAAGCTGCTCTGGCCCAGGCCGCTCTCGTCCAGCAGATAGACGGTCAGGGGGAAGCCGTCGGGATAACCGGCGGGGGCCAGAGAGGCGGTCTCAGGCAGGACACGGCCGAAGTAGATTTGCGGCGCGTCTCCGCCGGTGTCCGGCAGGATATCCTGGTTCTTGGAGAAGGTCTCGATCATGCGGTCGAAGAGCGTGGTGTCCGAAACGGTGGTCACCGTGACGGTGTGGGCCTCGTTGAGAGGGTTGGCGCCCAGGATGATGGTGGCAAAGCTGCCCTCGCCCTCGCCGCCGGCGGCGGAATAGGTGGTCGCGGCGTAGCCGGGGAAGTCGCTGGAGACCGTGACCGTGCCGTTAAAGTAGAGGTCGATCTTCTCCGCCAGGGTGGTAAAGGAGAAGGAAAGTCCCTTCTGGTTGGCGCGGGACAGGTCGCCCAGGTAGGGCACCACAGAGCCGGTGGTGTTGGGACCCCAGTGCATCACGTCCTTCTGGAAGGTCCACGCGCCGGACGCGTCGGTGTTCGGGTCCAGCTCCACGCCGGCCTTGCTGTACCAGGTGAAGATGTCATTGTCCTTGAAGATGTTGACGCCGGTACCCGACTCGGTGACGGTGTAGGCGATGTCGGTCCAGGTGCTGGTCGCCATATCGGACACCCGGATGATACCGCTGCCCTCGGAGGAGGGGCTGATGACCAGGAATCCGTCGGAGCCGGTTCCGCTGGCGCCCATGTTGTAGTAGAGGATGCCCAGATGCTTCTCGGTGGTCTCCATGGCCTGACTGTTGAGCTCGCTGACCGAGATGACGGGATTTTCCCGGTTGGTGGTGGAGACGGGCAGGCTCAGGCGCAGGGTGGTGCTCAGGGGCAGAGTGATCTTCACCGGCGCGGTAAAGAAGGCGAGGGGCTCCAGCTCCTCAAAGCGGCTGTTGTTGCCGGAGACGTACTCGTTGTCGAAGGCGGAGACCTGCAGGCCCTCGGCGGACAGGGAAGTGATGCTGGCGTCGCTGTCGATCACCGTGACCTGAAGATTGAGGCTGCCGGTGGCGGTGGCCTCGCAGTAGGCGTCCTTGGAGACCAGGAAGGTACCGGTCACCTTGCGGGCGTTGCCCTTCTTCAGGTCGGCGCCGTCCGCGCCCTCCAGCCGCAGGATGCCCTTGGCCCGGTCGTCGGTGACGGAGAGGGCTTCAATGGGAGCCTGGTCGGAGATCTCAAATTGGCCGGAGGAGAGATTCAGCGGCGCATAGACGGCCTTCTGATAGTCGGTGTCGCCCTCCTGGACCTCCTCCATGGTCCGCCCGGTCTGATAGGCAAACTGGAGATAGGGGGCCGCGGAGTCCGCGCCGCCGCGGTTGGTGACCCTCATGCTGACGCCGATCCGGACCTGGTCGCCCTCCACGCCGACGGTGGTAAAGCTCAGATCCTCCACGGCCAGCTCGGGCCGGGCTTCAATGGTCCGGGTGATACCGCCCGGAGCGGTCAGGGAGCTGTAGGCGATGGGCTCCTCCACGCCGAAGGGGTGCTCCTCGCTCTTGCCGGTTTCGGAGACGGTGAAATAGAACTTCCGGCCCTCCAGATCTTTGGGAAGGGCGCTGGTGTAGTCGTCCAGACTGGCGGTGACGGTCTGGCCCACGGCCACGCCCGCCTCATCGGAGAGAATCCACTGAGCCAGCCGCTCGCCGACGGCATAATCCCCGCTTTCATCCGGCTGGCTGGAAATCCACAGCTCCACGGTGATGGGGTCGCTTGCCGAGCCGCGCAGGGGCACGTCGCCGGTGTTCTTGAAGGTGATGGTGGGTTGCAGCATGGCTCCGGGGGTGAAGTTGGGCTCGGCAAAGGTGATGCTGCCCTCGCCCACGTTCTTTTCACCCACGCCGAAGGATAGGGCGTAATAGCCCGTGGTGCTGACAAGGCTGCCGTTGCCGTCGTACTTGGGCAGGATGACCTTGGCGCCATCGCCGCCTAGGTAGCTCTTTTCCTCCAGCGCGGTCTGGGTGCCCTGGGCCAGGATGACCAGGGTGGAGGAGGATGCGGTGATGTCCTGCGTGCCGCCCTCGCCGTTCGGCTCCTGGCCGATGACGGCGCCGGCCTTCAGGCCCAGGGCCACGTCCAGGTTGGAGAAGGTAAAGCTGGACATACCGCCGTTCCGATAGCCCTCCAGCTTGCCGTAATAGGCCTGCTCGGTCTCCTCCGGACTCCAGCCGTTGGCGATGGCGTCCTCATAGACCTGCATGTAGTTCATGGCCAGCATGCGGCCCTCACCGAAGGAACCCGTACCGGTGGCCTCATTGTAGGAGTATTTGGAGACATAGATGGCGTTGTTGGTGGTGTTGGGCACCGTGTCGGTGTAGACGGCGGTGATATTGCCCTCGCCGTCGGTGCCGATGGACACGCCGCCCTTGGTGCGGTCGTCGTCGATGGGGGAGAAGAAGGGGATGATGGAGCCTTTGCCGTCAGTGGTGATGCGCTCCAGACTGGACTGGGGCACCACGTAGGTCCCGCCGTTCATCTCAAAGAGCAGGAACAGGCTGCTTTCCACATCCAGGGGAGTGAAGGCCAGGCTCTCCCCAAAGCGCTCTTCCTCGCCCGTCAGGTTGCCCAGCTTGCCGGTCAGGAAGCGCACGGGACCGAAATAGGGGTCCTCGAAGGCTTCGATCTGCACGGCACCGACGCCGTCTCGGTTGGCGTACACGCCATCCACGGTGGAGCCGCTGCCGCCGGTCAGGGTGCTCAGGCCGCTGGTGAGGCTGTCGCCCAGGCCCATGTCGTTGACGTCCACGAGCTGCCGGAGCATCTTGGCCGTCTCCAGAGTGACTGCGCCGTCGGCATTCACGCTGCCCTTTTGCAGGTAGAGCTTGTGGACATTCTTGTCGCCGTAGCGGCCCGTATCGGGGTCGGCTTCGGTCTGGGTCTGAGTGGCGGTGTAGGCCAGGTAGAAAGCGCCGTTATCCTGTACCGCCATGGAGACGCTGGACAGCCGTGTGCCGGCGCTCTCCCAGCCCTCCGGAGTGAAGCCGGTGGTCACAACGGAGCCGTCGTCCTTCCGGTAGCTGAACATGAACTGGGTGGCCTTGCCGTACACATCGTCCATCGAGGTGGTATAGGCGTAACGGAAGGCGGCGGTGGGGTCGCCCTCGCCGGTGCTGACGCCGTCGGCGTCGGTGGTCACGCCGCCGCGGCTGGCGCTGTAATAGTCCTGGGCCTTCTGCGTGGAGGCCGCTTTTTCGTCCGGGGTGTAGTTGATGGTGCGGGCATAGAAGGTGAGCCTGCCATCCGGGCTGACCGCGGGCAGGAACTGATAGGCCCCGGTGCCGTCGGAGAGGGTCTTGGCGGCTGTGAAGCCGTCGCTGCCCACGGGGAAGGAGGCGGACTTGACCACTGTGTTTCGGGCGGAGTTGGACAGCAGCTCCTGGGCGGTGTCGGCGGACTGTTTCTCGCTGCTGAAGTACTTGTACCAGGCGGTGTAGGCGGCGTTTCGCTTGTCATAGGCCGCCTGATCCGTGTCATATGCGGCTTTGAGGGCGCGGTAGGCGTCCCACTCGCACTTGGAGGCCTGGTGGGCCTGAACGGCTTCGTCATAGGCCAGGGAGGCCGCTGCATAGCTGGCATAACTCACGGTGTGGTAATACCCGGTATCCGTCTGGTCCTGCGCATACTGAGCGGCTTGCTCCTCGTCGTCCAGAGCCTCGTACGCCTCCGCAGTCAGGTAGTAGTCGGAGACGTTGGGCGCCTGGGTGATCTCAGGCTCGTCGGGCTCATCGGGTGCAGAAGGTTTACCGGTTGGCTGGAAGCCTGCGTCCTCATAGTTGTCCTTATCCATGTAGACGGTATCCTCTCCCTCCGCATAGCTGGGGCGGGGGTGGACCGCGGAGTCGGGCATGGAGCCGCCGGTGGAGGTGCTGCCGTCGGCGCTGGTGGGAGTGGCGTAGGTCACCCAGGAGACGTGGATGGTGTCTCCGCTGACCTGGGCCCCAAAGTCCAGATCGCCGGTGCCGTCGTCCTCCACGGGGAGGTAGTTCTGGTTGGTCGCCGTGCTGCCGGTCACCGGGTGGGCCAGGCCCACGGTCTCGCCGGTGTTCTGGAGCTTGGAGAGCACCAGCATGTTGGAGTCCACGGCGTTGGCCGGGTTCTCGCGGCTGATGGTGTACAGCAGGTAGTTGTCCTGGCCCACGGTCAGAAGCTGGTAGTCGGTGCCGGTGGCCAGGTCCTTCGCCAGGCGGAAGGCGTCGCCGGAGGAGGAGTAGCCGGAGATCTGGAACTCCTTGCCGGGCAGGTTCTCCGGATCGAAGGCCAGGGCGTCGATCTCGTCGAGCACCATCTGGGCGTTTTCCGGCCCGAAGATCTGCTGGGCGGCAAAGGTGTTGGAGGGCAGGGTGATCCGAATACCGGGGAAGCCCTCGCTGTCGTCGACCTCTCGGAGATCATAGCTGGAGATGGTCTGGCCGCCGTTGAGGGTGTACCAGGCAAATTTCCAGCCGTTGTCGTGGAAGCCATCCTCGGGAGAGCCGCCGTACTTTGTGTCCATGCCCTTGCTGTAGTTGATGCCGAACTGAATGGCGTCCAGCTCAAAGTTGAACAGCAGCAGCACCACCCGCACGCCGAAGCCGGCGCGGAAGTTGAAGCTGTCAAAGCTGAAGGGCTCGACCTTGTCGTCCAGGGCGGAGACAGTGTCGTCCAGACTGACCACATTGGCCTCGGCCCCCATGAGGGACAGGGAAGAGGAGGAGGGGTCCCGGAGCTGGCTGCCCTTGGTGGCGGCATTGTTCTGCCGGGTGGCGAAGGACATGGAAATGCCGATGCTGGCTTTGAAGTAGATCTCCACCTTCAGCACTTCCACGCCGATGCCGGCGCCCACCTCCAGAAAGACGGAGGGGGAGACGGTCAGGCCGGAGAAGAAGGTGTCGTTGCGGACTCCGCTGATGGGGACCACCCGGTCAAAGTTGGCATCCTCGTCCAGAACGGTGATACGCACCTCCTGGTTGGCGGTGCCGTCCACCTTTTCGTCGAACATGACCAGCACCGGGGCGGAGCCGTCGGAGGCCACGTAGCCCAGGTTGTTCCAGGTGCTGCCGTCCTTCAGCTCGACCTTGACCTTGCCGGAAAAATACAGATTCACGGCGTCGGACTTGCTGATGAAGGTGAAGGCGTCACCCTTGGAGCCGGCCAGGACCTTTTTGCCCGAGGCGACCTCGTCGTCGGCGGTCTTCCAGCCGGAGGTCAGGCCGGTGCTCAGGTTGGTGGCTATGTAGGCCAGCTTGCCGTTGTTGTACGCGCTGGCGTCGGAGTTCACGGTAGCGGGGACCGTATTGACGTCCAGCATGCCGCTGGTATCCTCGACGACCTCCCGCTCGTTGACGACGCCGCCCGCCAGTTCCAGGGAGGCGCCCACCACGAAGTAGGCGTAGACGATGGGGCAGACGGTCAGACGGATGGTCTGCTTGAACTGGAAGCCAAACTGGAGGAACAGCATGGCAGAGGTAAAGCGGTAGGCGTTCTCCGTGGGGCTGTACTTGAACATGATGGTCACGTTGAAGGCCACGGAGAACTCCATGCCCTTACTCTTGATGAGCTTGTCACTGTCGACAGCGCCCCTCTGGGCCTCTTTGGCCTTCTGCCATTCTTCGCCCTTGATTAACTTGCCGGGATTGGCAAAGGCGTTCTTAATTTTGGAGAGATTACCTGCATTTTCTTTGAGCGGGCCGCTGCGCTCCCATTTGCCGTAAGCGGTCTGTTCGGCGGGATTGAGGCGTTTATCCGAGGCCGTATAAGCCGTGGTGCTCTTTTCGGCCTTGAACACCGGAATGCCGATGGAGAAGCCGAATTCGCTGCCGTCGGTAATGAGGGTGACGTAGTCGGTCAGGCCCACGCTGAGGGAGGGCAGCTCAATGCCCAGATCCACGTTGAATTCCGACATGGAGTTTGAGCTGTTGCCGCTGTCGGCGGCCTGCGTCACGTCGGCGTCGCCCGCGCTGGTGCGGCGCAGGCCGCTGGCGTCGGGGATGGACTTGAAGCCCGCCGGGTTGGAGGAGTCCACCTCGATGCGGTGCTCGCCCGACTCGATGATGTCCAGCGTGGAGATGGTGGAGGTATGGAAGAGCGCCTGAATCTCATCCGTGGTCAGGGACTGGGGACGGATGCACAGGGCCACGGTGTCCAGGGGGTTGAAGCTGCCCAGATAGGCGTTGAGCTGATCCGCGCTGTATGTATCCGACGCAGTTCCGTTCTCGCCGGCCTTGCTCACCAGATTGGCCACGGGCAGGTTCTCACCCACCAGGGAGTCGGAGACGAAGATGGGCTCCGGGTTGCGGAAGGGGTAGAGCATATTGCCCTGGTACTTAGGATTCCAGTTTTCACGCTTGAAGGTGACGTCGGTCAGAGTCTTGCCCGTTTTGCTGGGCGGGTCGAGGGACTCCGTGCCGTCTGAATAGACGTAGGTGGGGTGGATGGGGTCAAAGTCGCCGCCCAGGGGGATATCCACGGTCTCGGTGGCGTTGGCGGCGGCCTGATACATCAGCTTACCGTCGCCGGACCAGGTCCCGGCCTTTTTGGTGTCGGTGACCTGGCCAATGTTGTTGTAGATGTCGAAGTCCTTGGAATACTTGCCGCTGGTGATGAAGCGGTAGCCCTGCATCTCGGTGGACAGGGCGGCCTTGTCCGATGCGTCGGTGACGGACGTGACGAAGGAGGGCAGGATCTGGGCCCGGTCCGTCGCGCTGGCCCCGGTGGGCACGGTGAGGCAGCGGGGGGTCATGTTGTAGTAGAACTTGAGGAACTGCTGGCGGGCGTTCCCATTCTCATCCAGCACGGGGGTAAAGGTAGTGGCGGTGTAGTCCTGGGCGCTGAGGGTCTGCACCAGCACGTCCTCCACGCCGTTCACGGCCTCGGTGTGGAACTGGTTGACGTTGTCCAGATAACCGTCCAACATGCCGTTGCCATTCATGTCCACGTAGTGCTCCACCCGGGTGATGACCAGGGTCATGTCGCTCTCCACGGAGACATAATCGGACTGGTAGTAGGTAAAGGACAGGATCTCGGCGCCGAACATGCCAACGGGGATGGGAATGTCGTCGTCGCCGTTGTACTGCACGCCGTTGAAGAGAATCTGATCGGCGTGAGGCAGGTGGAAGTTGATGGATTTTACATTGTCGAGCTTCGTCGCCGAGGTGCTGTTGCCCTTGGAATCGGCGGCGGAGAAGGTGAGCTTGTTGGTGAGGAAGGAGGTCTGGGTGGTGAAGGTGCCGTCATACCGGTTGCCGGAGGTGTTGGCGCTGGCCCAGGTGACGGTGGCCTGATTGGCCCGCTTCCAGAAGGCCGTCAGGGTGCTCTGGATCTGATCGGGGTCGATGGTCCGGCCGTCCTCCAGGCGGGGCACGGAGGGGGCCACGTTGACGTTGATTTTCTGCGAGCGGTTGAGCACGGCGTTGACGGTGTAGCTGCTGCTGGTGCTCAGGTTGCCGCCGCTGGCAAAGCTGTTGCCGCTGCCGCCAATGATCCGCAGGCTGGCGGAGCCATCGTCGGCCACAGCGCCTGCGTTGACGGTAGTGCTGCCGGTGGAGAGGTATACCGGAGCCGCAGCCCCCTCGGCATAGGAATAGGTGGACCACATGGGCTTGGTCAGGGAGAGCTGGGTGCCTACATAGACCTTCCCGTCGGAGGTAGCACCGCCCTGGCCGACGGGCACGGTAATCTGAGGCGCAATATTATTATAGAGGGAAACCCGGTCCGCTGCCGTTATGGCGTCGTCATCGGCGGTGTGGATCAGATACGAAACCGGCTGAGAGAGGGTCCGGCGGGCTGCGCGGGCGATCTGATCGGACCGGCAGCCGGCGTGGCGGGTATCGGCCCATCCTCTGTCCTCAATGCCGAAGGAGAAGAAGATGCCCGCGGCGCCTTTCTTGATCGTATAGGTCCGGTTCACATTGGAAAAGCTACCGGCGCCGGATCCGCTGATGCGTGAAATCTCAGCGACGTTGCTGCCGCCGGCGACGTTGCTGCTGTTGGCGACGCCGGCCCAGACCACGGTGTGGAACTGATTCAGGTAGTTGTTTTCCGTTTTGCCCTGATAGGTGGCGTATACCGTGGTAAACAACTGGTCAAAATTTTCAAAGGTCTGGGTGTTCCAGCAACTGAATTGGCTGTTTTCACCGCCTACGTCGCCTTTGTAGCGGCCATAGTAGCTGCCGTTGTAACGGAGCTGTTCGGGCATGTCCCAGCCCTGATAGGCCAGACCCTGGGTATTGTTGGTATCATTGTAGGAGCCCATTCCGCCCAGATCGGCGTTGTCGACCCAATAGCGGCTGCTGGGCAGGGCGCTGCGATTCAACTTCAACTCGGCGCTGAGGTCATAGGTCAGCAGGCTGACATCGCCGTCCCCGCTGCCGAAGGTGACCTCCACCGGGGCGGCCTCGCCCTGCTCCACGGGCGTGGCGGAAACGCTCCCGCTGGAGCGCCCCACAATGGAGGCCGTGGTGGTCTCGGTGCTGCCGGACACGTCGTCGGCCTCGGGGGTGTAGAGCATGGTGGCCAGATTGGGCGCCTGGGACGTGCCGGAGTTATACAGACGGACGGTGGCGGCGCCATCCAGAATGGAGCTGTCCGTGCCGCCGCCCTGGGGATTTTCCAGCACGACGGTGAAGGAGCAGTCGGCGTCCGCCTCGTCCACCACGGCCCCGTCGTCGATCAGGGGCACCTCGATGGTCATCTCGGACACGTCGCTGGAAAAGTACAGTGTGCCGCTGGTCTGGACGTAGTCCTGTCCGGCCGTGGCAGTGCCGTCCACCGTGTGATAGTCCACCGTGGTCACATACTGCAGCGCGCCGGTGCGCTCCACCGTCAGGAGGGCCGAGCCGGCGGCCTTGTCCACGGTGACGTCGGTGACGGGGAAGGAGAACTGGCTGGGCAGGATCTCGTCGTTGTCCTCGATGCTGACCAGCAGGGTGTTGGCGGTGTCGTACAGCTCGCCGCCCTTGCAGGCGTCGATCCGGAAGGACACCAGCTCCACATTCTCCGAACGGTCGTCGTCGATGGGGGTGATGCGGATTTCCTTGACCCACTCGCCCTCGGCGAAGGTCATGTAGAACTCATAGGTGTCGTACGCGCCGTCCTGCATGTCCAGCTTGTGGAAGGACTGCGCGGGGTTGCGCTCCACGTCGTCGGGGATCTCCTGGTCCAGGTTCTCCTCGGCCACATAGGGCTCGCCGCCCAGGGAGTCGGTGCAGTAGGAGACGCCGCCGACGGTGTAGACGCAGCGGAAGTCGCTGAGCTCCAGCACCTCGTTGTCGATCTCCAGGGTGGCCTCGCCGTCGCCCACGTTTTCCCAGATGCCATTGGCGTTCAGGGCCTGCCACTGATAGCCGTCGGCCTTTACGTCGGCCTGGAGCACAGTGTACCCGTAGACGGTCTCGCCGGCTTCATCCACCGTGTTTTCCGTGGAGTCCCCCTCCACTACCGATACGCTTACCGGCGCGGCGGGGGCCAAAGGCGCGGCGTCCTGTCCAAAGGCCTGATAGGCCGCGATGGGCAGGGCATCCTCCACCTCAATGTCAAAGTCCAGGATGCCGGCGGCGTTGGCAAAGCTGTAGGTGCCGTCATCCAACTGTGTGACCGCGGGGGAGAAGGACAGGGTGAGCTCGGCCTTGCCCCGGGTGCCGCCCAAGCGGTAGACCCGGATGGTCTGAGCCCCTTCGCCCTCGGTCAGCGCCAACTGACTGGCGCCGAAGGCAAAGGTGCCGTAGGGAAAGGTCTCCTCCCAGGAGGCATCGACGGCGACCTGCTTGCCGTCTCCGTCCACCAGGACGAGGCCCTCGGCCGTAGGGGCGTCCCTGAGTACGGCCAGGGCGGGGGTGATGAGGTTGGCCAGCAGGACCACGCTCAAAACGAGGCTGATGATCCGCGGCAGCACTTTGGTTATGGTTTGCAAGGTGTTTCCCTCCTCTTTCTGGATGTTGGTTCTCTTCCAATTTTGCTCTTCCAATGCCTTAGCCGTCCGCCGGGGACACCGTGTGGCGGAGGTAGGCGTCTTGATAGGTATAGCCGTTTTCCCAGTACCGGAACTCGCCGGACGGCTTCCGGCGGACTTCCACATCGCCGGCCACCACCAGACGGGGCGGCCCCAGGTCCATGCAATGGAGCAGCAGTTTGGCCCGGTATCGGGCCAAAGCGTGGATCAGCCGCTGACCGTCCGGGTCCAAGGGGTCCAGGCGGTACTGCCTGCACACGGCCTCCAGCTCCGGTACGCCCAGCTTGTCCGGCGGGATCGCCTGAACGGAGAGAATGGTCCGTCCGATGTCGGCTGGGGAAAGCTGGGAATAGAGGACGTCCCGGCAGGTGACGGTGGGGTAGAATCCGGATGGGTCCTTCAGGCGCAGGCAGAGGATGTCCTCCACGGCCAGGTCCATCACCAGCATCTGGATGCGCCCGCGGTAGCGGGGCTCAGCCACCCTTCTCACCTCCCGGCACATAGCGGGGAGGCGGGACCATCGCCAGACTCATGGCCTCCTCCGCCGTGATCTCCAGGGCCCTGCCGAAGTACAACCTTCTGCCATCCGTGGTGACCGACTGAAAGACCTCCGGCTCCCTCAGCGGGCAGAAGCGGATGGTATCCAGGCGGTTGGACATGTCCAGCTCCAGCACGCTGCCGCTGCCCAGCTCCAGCCGCAGGCGGAACCCCTCCAGCGGCATGACGCGCAGGATGGTGGGCGGCTGCATTTCGCTGCGGCTACTCAAAAGTGTGCTCCTCCTTTCTTGAAGATGGATGGAAAAGAAATGGATACGCAATGGTTTCGTGCTCGGAGGACAAAAAGGCTTCAGAGTGATCCATGGTGCGGTTGCGTCTCTTCCAACAGCGCATCGAAACCCGCTTCGGCCTTTGCCACGGTCTCCGCAATGATCTTCTCTGCCTCTGTGTGCAGATCCGTCCGCAGGACAGCTTCGATGACCGGCTCATACTTCTCTCGCGGCACATCATAGATCCGAAAACAGCAGCCCAAGTAACGCCGCAGCTTCTGCTCCATGGGAAAATACATGTCGCAGGGCTTGGCCATATAGCTCCGGGTAACACCGGAGGAGGCGAGCTCCAACTCATAAAAGTCCTTTTCGGTGGCGTTCGGCTGATATAGGTGGAAAATCGCGGGCAACTTCTTTGCCGTGTTCCGGTGGATATACTCTGCTGTGCTGGTCAGCGTATAGGCGGTCACATACAACTCGCGCAGCGGCTCGGACAACTCCGTAATATGCATTTGCAGCGCCGTCTCTACCGCATAGAGCATAAGCGGGTCAATATCGGCGCACAGCAGGCTTCCGGCATTCTTGAACTGGCTTTCAAACATTTGCCCGACCAGCGTCAGCAGAAGTGCCTCTTTGTCTTTGAATGCGGCAAAAAAAGAAGATGCGGACATTCCTGTGGCCTTCATGATCTCCGGCGTTGTGGTGGACGCATAGCCCTTCTCCAAAAACAGCTTCACGGCTGAGCGGAGGATCTTGCTCCGCCGGATCAGCCCCCTGTGCTGTAAACCATGCTTTGACATAACCTCACCCCTGAATTTTGACCCTAATTCTGATTCTTATTTTGAGTTGTATCAATTTTACTGCACACAGGAATATTTTGCAAGCGATTTTTGAGTCAGGGGGTCTGTTAACGGAGCCAAGGCGCGGCTGCGCACGAAAAAAGAATGCTCCCTCTGGGAGAGACCGCGTGCGATACCACAGTCTCTTACAGAGGAAGCATATCACTGTTTTTGAGGGATGGCAGTCATCCGATTGGCTATTTTTCGAAAAGCCGGGTCTGATTCTATAAATCAGACAGCACCAAATGGGTTTTTGAGGAAACCCCCGTTTTTTCGTAGATGCGGCCCAGGAGGGTTTTGACGGTGGCTACGGAAACGTGGAGGGTCTCGGCGAGCTCGCGGTTGCCCGTGACGCCCGCCCGGATGAGCTCGTAGACCTCCCGCTCCCGGGGGGAGAGCTCGGGCCGGGTGCTCTGAAGGCGGCCCAGCGAGAGGTCGAGCTGGCCGGCCAGGGCCTCGATTCGGGACAGGTCGTCCCGCTGGGCGGAGGAGACCACTCCGGGCAACAGGGAGCGCAGCCCGTCGTAATTTTCCGCAAAGGGGAAGAGGACGCCGTCGGGCAGGGCCATGTCCAGGGCTTCCTGAAGGGCCGCCTGAGCCTCGGGGTGTTTCCCAAGCGCGTCCAGGGCCTGGGCGAAGTAGAGCTTGGCGTAGAGCTGGGAGAGCAGATTGGGGAAGATGGAGGACAGGGCCGCCATGTGCTGGCAGGCCCCCAGCAGCTTGCGGTATTCCCGCCGCCGCAGCAGGCAGCGGCCATAGACGATGTAGGCGAAGGGCTGGGTCATCACCACCAGACGCCGGTCGGTGATCTCCCCCTCGGCCAGCCACGGGGCCACGGCCTGGTCGTTGCCCAGCAGAGTGTGGAGATAGCCCAGGCACAGATCCTGGGTGTAGCGGCACAGGTCCTCGGCATTCTGCCGGGAGCGCTCGGCGATGGATTGGACGGCGTTTTGAAACAGCGCCTTGTCCCCCCGCAGCAGGGCGATCCGGGCCAACAGGAACAGGCCGCACAGATAGATGCTGTTTTGGTGCCTGGTGTCGGCGGCGAACAGGGCGCGGTGGCAGAGTACCTCGGCCTCCTCCGTCTCGCCGTGGAGGAACTGGGCCTCGGCCCGCATGATGTGCTCCGCGCCGGTGCCGTGTCCCTGGGTCAGGCGGTAGTAGATGGGCATGCACGCATCCATCTGCTCCAGCTCCTCCGACAGCTTGCCGGTCTCCCGCCAGTACATATACAGGATGGAGGGGGAGCCGAAGGTCCAGGTGCTCTTGGTGTTGATGAGCGCGGCGGGACCGCGCAGCAGCTCCAGCGCCCGCCGGTGGCGCCGGCTCATGGCGTCGATGCGGTTGTACTCCAGGAAGGAGAGCAGCAGCTCCATCTCGCCCAGCAGTCTGTTCTTCTGGCGCTGGGACAGCTCGCTCTCCCGGATGATCCGCTCGATCTCGCCGCTGGCGGCCACCAGCTTTTCGTTTTCGTGCAGAAAAAACAGGGTAAAGGCCAGCGGCACCATGGCAAAGGGGTATCTGGCCTTGATTTCGTATGGGGTATGCTCGACTACATCGACGATCATGGGCTTGGTGGTCTCGTCGAGCACGTCCGCCAGGTCGTAGCTGGTCAGGGGCAGGGCCAGCAGCTTTTCCCACGCGCCGGAGTAGTAATAAAACTGCAGGGTGTTGGTCCGGTCGCCGGCCCGGGCCGACAGATCGCCGGCCGCCAGGTAAATGGCCTTCCGGCGCGCTTCGGGCAGGAGCTGGAACTTGTTGCGGAGGAAGGCGGCAAAGATCGTATGGAGGTAAAAGGAGTGGGTCTCCTCGTCGAAGTGGACGAAGGCGGCCTGCTCCAGCATGAGCTGCTCCGTCTGCTCCACATCCTGGCCGGTGAGGCTGACCGCCTGGGAGAGGGTGAAGTGGGGCAGGATGGATACGGACAGAAAGAGCTCCCGGGCGGCGTCGGTGAGCCCGTCCCACACCACCTGCTGGATGAGCTGGTAGGTGTCGGCGCTGGAGAAGGCGCCGCTTTTCAGGTAAGCCATGATCTGCATGTGCAGCGCCAGCACCCAGCCGCCGGTTGCCTGGTGGACGGCCAGCGCCTGCCCACGGGCCACGTCCAGCCCGGCCAGGCGGAAGTAGCCCTCCGTATCCGCGGCGGAGAAGGTAAAATCCGCCGCCTCCAGCCGGTAGACGCGGTGGTTGGAGAGCAGGACGCTGGCAGCCAGCTCCCGGGTGACGACGACGATGTGGAGCCCCTCGCTCCCCTGCTTAGAGAAGAGCTCCAGCAGCGTTTCCGGGGTAGGCAGGCCAGACAGCTCAAAGCTGTCCAGCACCAGATAGGTCTCCTCGTTGCACTCCAGATTTTCCAGCGCCTCCGCCAGCTCGGGCAGCACGTCGCTGTCGGGCAGGCCGATGGCGGCCAGCTCGTCGGCGCATTTTCGGTCGGCCTGACCGATCAGGGCACAGATGGAGCGCCAGGAGGCGGAGGGCTGCCGGGCCAGGAAGGTATGCCACAGGACCGGGGTGGATGGGGAGACATTCTGCTCAAAAAAACGGCGCAGGGCGGTGCTTTTGCCAAAGCCGGCCGGCGCGTGGATGACCGTCAGCGGGTATTGCCGCAGGTAGCACAGTTTTTCCTGGATTCCGGCAGGGAAATAGAGGACGGCCGGATTGATCTTCTTTTGCCTTCCCACAGGGCGGCCCTCCTTTCCTTTTGGATATGGGCATTCAATATGGCTTATTATATCGTTCCAGGAAGCCTGATGCAAATGCTTTCCAGAAAAAAAGAAAGAAACGGTGGGGAGAGACCTCGCGTCTCCCCCCACCGCCGGTCAGCAGGCGGCTGTGTTTTCCGCCCTTCGGCCCCGCAGGAAGCGGAGTGTCAGCACCAGCAGGGCGGCCAGCAGGGCAATCCGGCCCCAGTCCAGGGCGGCGAAGAAAAAGGCAAACCACCTCTGGCTGGACCAGAGGAGGGAGGGCAGGACGCACGAAAGCAGAAAAAGAGCCCAGCCGCCGAGAAGCAGGCCCCGACTGCGGCGGGTGTCCGCCAGCTCTTTTTTGCGGAGCAGCACGGCGGTCAGAAAGACCAGCAGCACCATGGCTGCCAACTGCCCCCACGCGACGGCCAGGCGGATGTAGTTCATGCTGGGCTGAAAGTGGGGGGTGAACAGGGTCAGCCTCCAGTCGATTCCAGTGGCATAGCGCAGGTAGACATCCACGGGGATGCAGACGGCCCATGCGCACCAGAGCCCCGTATGGGTGCGGAGCAGGAAGCACACGGCGCCGCAGAGCAGAAGGGGAGAGGCGAAGAGCAGCCCGGCGAGGAGGGAGCCCAGCAGCGTACAGGACAGAACCACCAGAAACCCCATGCAGAGCAGGATAGCCCCGGCGATTTTCCGGGGCGGGAAGGCGGCATGCGGCGGCGGAGCCGGCGGGACGGGGTCCGGCGCGGGGGCGGGGCGCTCGCCCAGGACCAGCTCATCCAGTGTAACGCCAAATACGCCGCTCAACTTGACCAGCTTGTCCAGATCGGGGACCGAGCGGTTGGTCTCCCATTTGGAGATGGACTGGCGGGAGACGCCCAGAGCGTCGGCCAGGCCGTCCTGGGAGAGGTTCTGCTCGGTGCGAAGCCGGTGGATGGTTTCGCCAAGGGACATCGGTGGGTCCTCCTTTGAAGCTTGATGGACCCAGTATAGCCCGGGGGGCGCAAAAAGTCCACCAAGCCGCCTTTGAAATTTTGCAACTGGCGGTTGCGGCCGCCGGAAACAGGCGTATGGAAGCGCCGAAAATCGGAACACTACAGGCAGAAGACCCGAATCCTCGCTTTGAGGGTCCGGGCTTTCCCTTTTTCTATGGAAAAGACCGAAATATAGGGCGGCAGGTTCCCTAGAATAAATGGATCAAAATAATAAAGGAGGAGCATGTAATGCGGCAGACCTACGGTTATATTCGGGTATCCACCCGCGAGCAGAACGAGGCAAGACAGCTCGACGCCCTTTATAGAGCCGGGGTAGAGGAAAAGAGAATCTATATGGACAAGCAGTCGGGCAAGGACTTTGACCGGCAGGGGTATCAGCAATTGCTGCACCGGCTTCGACGGGGCGATACGCTGTTCGTCAAGAGCATTGACCGGCTGGGGCGCAACTACAACGAGATTTTGGAGCAGTGGCGGCTCATCACGAAGGAGAAGCAGGCCGCCATTGTGGTGCTGGACATGCCGCTTCTGGATACGCGGCAGGACCGGGATCTGACGGGGACGCTGATCGCGGACATCGTGCTGCAGCTTTTGAGCTATGTGGCGCAGACGGAGCGCGAATTCATCCGCCAGCGGCAGCGGGAGGGCATCACGGCGGCCAAGGCGCGGGGCGTGCGGTTCGGGCGGGAGGCCATCCCGGTGCCCGCGGATTTTCTGGAGGTCCAGGCGCGCTGGGCGGAGGGTGAGCTCAATTCCCGCCAGGCCGCGGCGCTGCTGAAAGTCTCCCAAAACACATTTTTGAAATGGGAGCACATGCTTCGGTTACAAAAAGAAAAGTAATTTGTAAAAAATTTTTGCTTTTATGTGTAGACTTTCCTGCGCAGGATAGAAGTCCCATCAAAGGTGCCGTTATTTCGCCGTTTTACATAGAATCCAGCACTGTTGATATCGTATCACTCTTGCGCAAGAAAGTCTACATGGTTGCGCGGAACAGCGCGGAAAAAATGAAATTTGTAACCGAATGGGAGGGAAGTCAATGCCCTCGTTGCGGAAAAAGCTGTGGAATATCGTGGCGACGGTGCTGGAAGTCTCCCAAAACACGTTTTGTGAGGGGGACGCATGCTTTGGTTACAAAAAGAGAAGTGATTAGTAAAAATTTTTTGCTTTTATGCGTAGACTTCCTTGCACGAAAGTGTTACCATACAAATAGTTCCATGTTCTGTGTAAAATTGAGAAAACAAAGCATATTTGTAGGAATTTGATGCGACACAAGAAAAAGCGCATGATTGCGCCAAACAGCGCAGCAAAAATGAAATTTGTAACCAAACGGGAGGGAAGCCGATGCCCACGCTGCTGAAAAGGCTGTGGAATATCGTGACGACGGTGCTGGTGGCGGCGGTCGTTCTGCTGGCGGTGCTGCTGGTGGGCGTGCGGCTGGTGGGGCTGACCCCCTTCGTGGTCCTCAGCGGCAGTATGGAGCCCACCTACCCCACCGGCGCGCTGATTTATGTCAAAAAGGTCCCGGCGGAGCAGATTCAGGTGGGGGACCCCATCACCTTTGTCATGAACGAGGACCTGGTGGTGGCCACCCACCGGGTGGTGGACATTGACGGCGAGAACCAGCGCTTCACCACCAAGGGCGACGCCAACGACGCCGTGGACGGCGCGCCGGTCCACTTCAAGAATTTGATCGGTAAGCCGGTGTTTTGCATACCCAAGCTGGGCTATCTGTCCAATTTTCTCACCCATCCGCCCGGCATGTATGTGGGCTGGAGCGTCATCGGCGTGCTGCTGGTGCTTCTGTTCACGCCCGAGCTGCTCAAATGGGCGGAAAAGTCCGACCGGAAGGCGGCGGAGAAAAAGCGCGCCGCCCAGCCTGATACAGGGGGAAAGCCGAAAGGCATTTGATAAACTTACCCGGTACCCAAAACAAGCGACCCCAAGAGAAGAAAGGAGAAGAAAACACATGAAAAAGACACTGACCCTGGTACTTTCCCTGGCGCTGGCCGTGGCCATCGGCATCGGTGGCACGCTGGCCTGGCTGACTGCGCAGACATCGACCATCACCAACACCTTTACGGTCGGGCAGGTTGATATTACCCTGCAAGAGAAAGAAATCGGCAAGAATACCTTCCTGGATGCCGAGACTGAAGCGAAAGCCCAGACTTATAAGGTTAGCCCTGGCGTAAACATTGAGAAAGAAGCTAAGGTCGTCGTTAAGGCTAACAGTGAAGCATGCTATTTGTTTGTAAAAGTAGTAAAAGGCAACAGCTTTGATGCCAACTTCGCATATACCATTGCCGCTGGTTGGACGGAACTGACGGAAGGTTCCGGCATCTATTACCGTACTGTGGATGCAACCACTTCGGATGTATCTTATGAAGTTCTTGCAGAGAATACCATTACTGTTAAGGACAGCATTACTACACTGGATGCAAATGCCACCCTGTCTTTCCAGGCCTACGCCATCCAGTCTGCTGGCATTACGGGAACTGAGAGCAAGACTCCCGTTCAGGTCGCTTGGGAAACGGTTTCCGCTACTTAATTAGTAAGCCATACTACATAGTTAAGAAATAAGATAAGAAAGGAAAGCTGGATCATGAAGAAAAAGATTCTGACTGCCGCTCTGGCCGTCTGCATGCTGGCCACTCTGGTCATCGGTGCGTCTCTGGCCTACTTCACTGACACTGATAGCAAGACCAACACCTTTACCGTGGGCAACGTGGACATCACCCTGACCGAGCCTGGCTGGCTGGGCGATACGAGTGCGGACGACGTCCGCCTGATCCCCGGCAAGACCATCGCCAAGGACCCCACCATCAACGTTGCGCAGGGCAGCCAGACTGCCTACACCTTTATGAAGGTACAGCTCTCGGATGATTTCCGGAAGCTCATCAAGGACTGGGCAACTGCCCAGAAGGTTAGCGACCCCAAGGAAATGATCAGCGCCTGGTTCTCCAGCACTGTCAAACCCAAGATCATGGCCGCTGACATCGAGAAAGGCTATGTCATCCTGGGCGTGCTCAGCCCCAAGGCGGCGGGCGAGTCCGTGACCTACTTTGACGAGGTCACTGTTCCCGCGACCGTGACTCAGGACATGATTAAGGCTGACGGTACTTACAGCATCGTGATTACTGCCTACGCCATCCAGGCCGAGGGCTTCTACACCACCGAGGATCCGGACGCCAAGCAGGCCGCCCGCGCTGAGGCGTTCAAGGCTCTGTTCCCCGACGAGACCCTTCTGGCTTGATTTCCCATTCCCAGCGGTACCGGTTCCCAGACATAACGGGCGGAGGGGAGTTTCCCCCTCCCCTCCGCCATTGATTTCGGCCTCCCTGCCAGAAAAGACCCCTTGCAGACCCCATCCCCGCACATGACTTTGACCATTCCTGTGAGAACAGCAGTGAACATAGAGAGCATTCGATTCCGGACGGAAAGGCGGTAAGAGGATGAAGAAACGACTTGCGATTGCCGGCGTGATCGCCGCGGTGCTGGCCCTGTGCGCCCTGGGCACCCTGGCCTACTTCACGGCGGAGGGCAGAGCCACCAACGTGATTACCACCGGCACCGTGGAGCTGACCCTGCACGAGATGCAGCAGGGTGCGGACGGCCAACTGGCCGAGTATCCCGACGAGCCGATCACCGGCGTGATGCCCGGCCAGTCGGTGTCCAAGATCCCCTATGTGGAGAACAGCGGCAGCCAGCCCTTCTATACCCGTGTGAAGGTGGCGGTGACCGTCACCGGGGCGGATGGCACGCCGCTCTCCGGCGATGTGGTGTCGCTGAATGTGGATGCCCGGAAGTGGCTGCAAAAGGACGGCTGGTATTACTGCGCCGAGCCTGTGGCCTCCGGCGTGGAAAACCGCGTGGCCCTGTTTGATACCGTCACCTTCTCGGCCGATATGGGCAATGCATATCAGAATTGCACCGTTGCCATCGACATTGAGGCCCAGGCGGTGCAGGTGAAGAACAATCCGATCCCGGCCGGGGGCACGGTCCTGGACGTGCAGGGCTGGCCGGCGGCGGCGTGACGCCCGGAAAAGAGGTGTGACTTAGGATGAAGAAACGAATTTTGGCGCTGGCGCTGTGCCTGGGTCTGCTTGCGGGCATGGTCCCAGCCTACGCCTTTGAGCCGGGGCTCGAGCCGGATGTGAGTACACTCGCCCTGATGCTGGAGGAGGACGCGGTCGAGGCGGTCGAGCTGCCGGAAAACGAAAAGACGGTCCTCACGGCAGACCCTGCGGACGCCGAGACCTATCAGTGGCAGATCCGGGTGATGGAATCCCCGGAGCTGTGGGTGGATATCTTTGGCCAGACCGAGGCGGAGTGTAATTTGAGCTACCCTATGGTGGTCAACCTGCTGGACGAGAACGGCCAGGCCTATGTGCGCTGCCGCAGTGTCATCGGCGGGGAGACCATCCTGAGCGAGCCTGTGGTGGTCACTGTGACCGAGCCCACCGTCATTGAGCTGCCGGAGGAGCCGGTGGTGGCCATCGTGACTGAGCCTGCCGTGGTCGAGCTGCCGGAGGAGCCTGTGGAGGAACCCGAGGCCCCCGCGCCTACCGAGGAACCCGAGGCCCCTGCGCCCACCGAGGAACCCGAGGCCCCGGCGGCCACCGAGGAACCCGAGACCCCGGCGCCCACCGAGGAACCTGAGGCCCCCGCGCCCACCGAGGAACCCGAGGCCCCCGCGGCCACCGAGGAACCTGAGGCCCCTGCGCCCACCGAGGAGCCAGCGGCGGAAGGGGAGGATGCCTCCGGCGAGGAGGCCGGCGCAGTGGACTACAGCACCCCTGTGGTCCATGGTTATTCCCTGAAGCGGATGCTTCTGGCGAATGAGACGCCTACCCCGGCGACCTACAATGTGGTCATCCACTATGTGTTCGAGAATGGCGAGATGGTAGCCGACCCCTACACCGCCAGCCTGGCCGCGGGCAGCAGCTTCAGCGCTACGGTCACCTTCCCGGTCGTGCAGGGCTATCTGCCCTATGTGGGCGAAGCGGCGGAAACCTCTTCCTCCATTGAACTGAACTATACCAACATTCAAGAGGACCACACGATCACCGTGGTCTACAAGCCCACCAACGTGGACTACACCGTCATCCACTATCAGCAGAACGTGGACAACGACCAGTATACGGAGGTAGGGCGGGAGACCAGGCAGGGCCTGACCAACTCCAACGTGCCCGAGGTGGCCAAGACCTATGAGGGGTTCTACGCCCTGCTGTATGAGAAGCCCGCCATCGCCGCCGACGGCAGCACCGTGGTGGAGGTCTACTATGACCGCATCTACAGTCTGATGCTGTTCGACCTGGACGGCGGCTACGGCGTGGAGCCCATCTACGCCCGCTACGGCACGCCCATCGGTAATGTGGGTACGCCCACCAAGGCTGGGTATACCTTCAAGGGGTGGTCTGAGGACGGAACGACTGTTGTGGATCTGCCCGACGAAATGCCCGCCGCAAATAAGACCTACAAGGCGCTTTGGCAGCCGGACAACACCGCTAAGGTCACGATTGTGTTCTGGGGCGAGAACGCGGATGACGAGGAATATTCCTATCTCGACTCTGCGGAAGTCAATGTAAAGCCCGGCACGGAGTTTACTTATAGTGAGGACGGCTTCCTGATTTGTGGTCAGAAGGAGCATACTCATGACGATACATGCTATACCTGCGGGCAGAGTAGCCATACACACAGTACCGACTGCTATGCTGGAGTAGGAGATAGGGCTATTACCGGCAGCACTGGAAAGCCGAAGAACCCTGCTGAGGGTCAGGTGTATGAGGGAAAGTTTGATACCTATATTTATATTAAGGGTACGTGGTACTACTACACAGGATCTACAGCATCAGGGTCGATTGCTCCCACTATCTGTGGCAAGACTGAGGGTACCCACACCCACACCGATGCCTGCTTGGGCTGTGGCAAAACGGAACACACCCATACCTCCAGTTGCTACATGGGCAGCGCGGGCCTGGACCCCAAGTTGTGGACATTTGTTCGCTCCGACACTGTAACCGTGGCCGCCGATGGCTCAAGCGTGGTCAATGTCTATTACGACCGCACCACCTTTACGCTGACCTTCCGGGCAAGCAACAATACTGTTGCGACAATCACGGATAAGTGGGGCGCGGATATTCATACTATGTTCCCAATTGTTGGAACTAACGGGACAACATATAAAGGTACAGAGTGGAAAGTTCCCGACGGATGTCAGACATTCAAACCTGGCACAAATGTACTGTCTATTGACACTATGCCCAGTGAGAATATCACGTTTACAAGGAATAATACAGACGATAGTGCCACGCTGTACTATTATGTCGAGTCCTTGGACGGTACCGGAGCACATGAACACGGTGGGAAGAAGTACGACCTGTATAAAACAGTGTACTTGCCGAATAGTGGACGTTTAACGGAATCTGAAGAGTTTCATGAGATCATTGGCTTTACGAAAGGTGACTATTATCCCAACACCATTTTTAACAAGGTAAGCAAAGAAATGTATCTCTATTATACCCGGAACTCTTTTGACATTGTGTTCTACAATCCTACAGAGCTAATTCACACGGAAGAAAATATCCCCTATCAAAAAAATCTGAGCAGCTATGCCTATGTTCCAACGGATGATCAGGTGCCTGCAAAGTATGAGCCCGGTTCTGTGACGTTCGCTGGTTGGTATTTAAACCCTGAATGCTCCGGAGAGGAATTTGTTTTTTCCGCACACACTATGCCCGCTGGACCCAATAATGTGAATGGAGAGGTGGCGCTCAGCCTCTATGCCAAGTGGGTGCCCGTCACCCACACGGTGGAGTTCTATCTGGATAAGGCCGCGCTGGAGGCTGGGACCAAACTCGACACCCACCCCGACCAGACGGTCTCCCACGGTAGTTTGGTGGACCCGGCTCCCGAGGCCCCTGCCAACGGCAGCTATACCTTTGTGGGCTGGTTCTACCTGGACAACGGCGTGGAGAAGGCCTTTGACTTTGCCAACATGCCCGTCAACAAGGATCTGAAGGTTTACGGCAAGTGGAGCTCCAACACACTGATGGAATATACCATCTCCTACAAGCTCCAGGGCACTGACACCGAGATCGCCGCGCCCACCACTGGCTCCGGTCTGGCGGGCGTCACCAAGACCTTTGAGGCCAAGGGCGGCGCCGACCTCTATGACGGCTATCAGGAGGGCTACTTCCCCGTGGTGAAGTCCCACTCCCTGACCATTGACATTGACGACCCGACCAAGAACATCTTTACCTTCGAGTACATCCAGAAGGATGCTGTACCCTACACCGTCCGGTACCTGAACAAAGAGACTGGTGAACCCGTGGCTGATACAAAGACGGTCGACAACAACCGGAAGGCCGTGGTCACCGAGACCTTCGTGCCCGTCTCCGGCATGATGCCCGACGCCTACCAGAAGCGTCTGGTAGTCAGCGCGGAAGAGGGCGCGGTCAACGAGATCATCTTCTACTATACCAAGGATACCACCCACGCCTACTACAAGATCACCCACTACACCCAGAATACCGACGGGGCGACCTGGACGGAGTACGCCTCCTCCCAGGCTGTGGGCGACATCGGCACGACCTACACCGCCGACCCCCTCACCATCCCCGGCTTTACCTATGACTCTGCGGTGCCGGGTGCGGTAGCCAGCGGCGAACTGACGGCCGGCGGCTTGGAGCTCAAGCTGTATTACATCCGAAATGAGTACCCCTATCAGGTGCGCTATCTGGAGCAGGGGACTGGTAAACCGCTGGCAGAACCCAAGAACGGCAAAGGCAGGTATGGGGCGGTCATTTCCGAGGCGGCCATCTCCATTGAGGACTATGACCTAGTGACTTCCACCCCCCAGACCCTGAACATTCGCATTGAGGAAAGCCAGACGGAGGCCAAGCTGAACGTCATTACCTTCTACTATCAGGAGAAGACGGTCGCTATCCACTATCAGGTGGTTGGCCCGGAGGGCTGCGGCACGGTTGTCCCCGCCAGCGAGACCGTAAAAGTCCTCAGCGGCACCGCCAATGGCTCCACCGCCGCGGCCAGCAGTGAGGAATACCGCTTCGTGGGCTGGTACAGCGACGCGGCCTGCACGAACCGGGTGTCTGCTGACAGCAAGTATGTTCCTGAAAAGGTAGACGGCAAGAACGTGGCCGCCACCTACTACGCCAAGTTTGAGCCCAACCAGGGCAGCTTGACCATCGAAAAAACCGTCGTGGGCGGGGTGGAGCAGGACTTCATCTTTGATGTAACAGGTGGGGGCAAGACCTACACGGTGGTCATAAGCTGCGATGCCGACGGCAAGGGCAGCACGACGATTCAGGGCCTGACCGCCGGAAGCTACACCGTCGCCGAGCGCACCGGCTGGTCTTGGAAGTACGAGTGTGAGGGTGACGCCAGCAAGGATGTCACCGTCCCCGGTGGCGGCGCCGGGACCGTCTCCTTTACCAACGAGAAGACCAGCAACTGGTTTGGCGCCAGCGACAAGGCGGACAACGTGTTTCATGTGGTGACCACGAATCAGGCACAGGACATCCAGCCTGCAGCCCTGCCGGAAAAGAAACTTGAGCTGAACGGGGAGGAGGTGTAAGCCATGGCGAGTTATCGAGGAAAGCGCGTTTTGAAGAGGCGCAGGCTGACGCCGCTGGCTGCGGCAGCCCTTCTTATGGTGCTGTTCATGTCGGTGGGTGGTACTCTGGCCTGGCTCACCGCCCACACCAACGCTATCACTAACACCTTCACCGTTGCCACGCCGGGCGTGGAGATTGAAGAAGGATTTGACAAACAGACCAAAAGCAATGTCCAGGTGAAAAACACCGGCGAGGTGGAAGCCTATATCCGTGTGGCGCTGATTCCCACCTGGACCTCTGATGCAGAGGGGAAAAATCCAGTGGGGGAGCCCGCCAGCCTGGAGGGTTTGAAGATTGAGGGAACGTTCCCGGGGGCAGGATGGCTGAAAGGTTCTGACGGCTATTATTACTACCAGACCCCAGTGGCCCCGGGAGCCTATACAGCGGTTTTGCTCGAAAAGGCGACCGTTAGGACGGAGAACGGCTACCATATGAACCTCCAGGTCATGGCCGACTCCATTCAGGCTGATCCCACAAGAGCTGTAACGGCCATGTGGGGGACAGCCAAGGGGGGCGCAGTGACCGGAGTCAATGGCACGATGCTTCGAATTCAGCAACCGTGAGGAGGTGACATGCTATGAAGAAAACCAAATTGCGCGCCCTGCTGTCCATGGGTCTGGCGGCGGCGCTGATGGTGGGCCTCGTGGCGGTCACCGCCCTGGCGGATGACGGCGTGCCGACGGTCACCTATGACCACAGTGTAAAACAGTTCCAATTCACCAACGTGGCCGCCTACAGTGACGAACACGGCCATCAGTACCCCGACCTCTTCCGGGACCTGAAAAACCTGATGCCGGGCGACGCTGTCAGCCAGGCGATCAAGGTCAAGGTGTCCGGCACGGGGAGAGGCTCGGTCAACATGTACCTCAAGGTCGAGTCGGAGGGGGACGGCATCAGCGCCGACGAGAAGCTGGACTACGCCGAGCTCCTGGATGCGGAGGGCGTCACCCTGACGGTAAAGCAGGGGGAGACCGTCCTGGCCGAGGGAAGCCTGGCCGAGGGCGTCAAACTGGGAAAATTGAAGAGCAGCGACACGCTGGACTTGAGCGTCACTTTGAACATCCCCCTGACGGCTGGGAACGGCCTCCAGGGCCTGCAGGGCGCGGTGGCGTGGGTGTTCACCGCTGAGTACATCCCCGGCGGTGGCGGCGGCGGTGGCGGCGGGACCGAAATCCCTGAGACGAATCCGCCTCTGGGTCCCCTGCCCGAGCTGGAGAAGGGCGACCACTTTGCCTACATCATCGGCCGGGACGACGGCTTGGTCCATCCCGAGGCCGAGATCACCCGCGCCGAGGTGGCCACCATCTTCTTCCGTCTGCTGACGGAGGACTCCCGCGGCCACTACTGGAGCCAGAGCAATTCCTACGGCGACGTGGATGCTGGCGCCTGGTACAACAACGCTGTGTCCACTCTGTCCAACGCCGGTATCCTCTACGGCAAGCCGGGCAATCTGTTTGATCCCGACGCGTCCATCACCCGTGCCGAGTTCGCCGCCATCGCCGTCCGCTTCTTCGGCGGCGAGTACGAGGGGGAGGACCAGTTCAGCGACATCGGCGGGCACTGGGCCAGCAACGAGATCAACCGGGCGTACATGAACGATCTGGTCAAGGGCTACACCGACGGCACCTTCCGGCCCGACAACGACATCACCCGGGCGGAGGCCATTACCATCATCAACCGGGTCCTGGAGCGCGCGCCCCACAAGGACTACCTGCTGGACGATATGATCACCTGGCCGGACAACACGGATACGGCCAAGTGGTACTACGCCGACGTGCAGGAGGCCACCAACTCCCACAATTATGACCCGAAGTACGACAAGGATGGGAATGTCTACGAGGTCTGGACCGGTCTGCGGCCGGTCCGCGACTGGGCGGCCCTGGAGCGGGCGTGGTCGGAGGCCAACTCCTCCGAGAGCCCCGGGGAGGTCGTCTCCTCCAACACCAGTTCGGTGTTTGGGGATTAAGAAGAAGCGAGTGAATTGTCAAACTAAGTGCAACCGAAATTGAGTTCGAAGTCCCATAATTCCTGGGCGGATCGAGGCCTGGCGTGAATCAACGCCAGGCCTCGTTTTTGAGTGGTGGGAGCAGCACGAGACAGAACTCTGCCTTTCGGGCAGAAATACCGGAGCAGGCCGCTCCAATTTTCGTTGGTACCCTTCTGCCAAGCGCAGTAAGGGTCGGTAAAGTAGACGTTGGTGCCGTCAAGAGTTGGACCTGTTGACAAAGGCAAAAATTCTGCCGAAACTCGCAGAGGTATCGGCAGAATAGTAAATATGGAGATAAAAAAGATGGCATTTGCCATCCTCTTAAGGTTTAGGGCCATGGCTGCAAGGAGGCATTCTTCCGTTGCTGCAAGAATGCCCCTTTTTCGAATCTTTGAAATGCAGTGTTCCCGTTTCAAGACAGAGAAACTGCCCTCGGCCCAGATTTTACGAAGCCGCATCATGGATAGGTATTCAGGAGTCCCAACACGCTGATGTCCTCTGTAAAATGCCGGATAGCAGATGCTGGCCAGCACCCTGCGCCGAATTCCGGCCTTGTCAAAACAGTTCGGCCGTTTTGAACAGTGCATACAGACATCACTCTCGACTTGGTAGCAACGCAGATATTTACCGGTTGATTTGTTGCAATTTAGCCTATGGTATGTAAGAGGGACTCCTTCCGGGCAGATGAATGCGTCCAACTGTGGATCGTAGGAGAATCCATACTTCTCGGGTGGATTGGAGAATTGGATCGCGGGGATATATCCGGTAATACCCAACAGCTCCAGCCCCCGGTGAACAGCACCAGTCTCATATCCACGATCCAGAGCAAGCCGGTTCATTGGGATGCCAAGATTTATCTGCCGTTCCAAATGCCGCAAGACCAGAAGGCTTTCCTTCTCATTGGCAGGACATACATCAACACCTGTTAAAATGCCGTGTTTACAGTCCACAGTTGCTTCCATCAAATACCCAATGCCGCGTTTGCTGCCGTGATTGATATAGCCGCTGTCTGGATCTGTCTGGCTGGTGGTGCGTCACTTCCTTGCTATTCTCGTTGGCGGCTTTTTGAACCCCGGTTGGTTGGAAAGCTCTTCATCCAGGGAATCAAGATCGCTCTGCATACTTTGTTCAACTTCGATTTCTACATCGATCCAGCTTTCTCTGGATACGTTGGCTGGAATGTAGCTTCCGTCCGCAGCCATGGCTTTTCCGTCGATAAGACCGCCAGCTACGCACTGTTTGACAATCTCATAGAAAGCTTTCTGAAAGAGAGCGCTCTGCTGCCATTTTCGCGTCCTGGTTTTGCTGAATGTAGAGTGATCCGGGATGGCGTCATCCAGTTCAAATCCACAGAACCAGCGATAGGCAATATTGAGCCGAACTTCCTCTACCAGCCGCCGCTCTGATTTGATGCCATACAGATATCCGATCAAGAGCATTTTAAACATACTGGCAGGGTCGATGGATGGGCGACCTGTTGCCGGATAATATGGCGCCAGAAGATCATAGATGAAGTCGAAGGATACCATCCGGTCGATTTTCCGCAGCAGGTGGTTTTCCGGGATTAATGACTCCATATCCACGAAAATCATTGCCATTTGTCTGCTTTGGTATCCCATCATGCAGCATCCCTCCCTATCGTTATTGTACCATAGGAAGGGTTTATACGCCACTTTGTCAACAGGTCAAGAGTTATGCGCAAATTAGTTTACAGATCTCGTGAAAATGAAGTCAGCTGGCAACAGAGGCGTCCTACAGGGCGCCCTCCAGATGCTTCATGTTCATGTACTTCTTGTTGCCCCACTGGGTACCGGCCCCATGGCGCAGGCGGGCACAAACTAGCATGAGGGCGGGGTTGCCGTCTGGGAAAGTGCCCACCACACGGGTCCTGCGGCGGATCTCCCGGTTGAGCCGCTCAATGACATTATTGGTCCGGATGCGAGTCCACTGCTCAAACGGGAACTCGCAGTAAGTCAGCGTCTCCTCAACGCCGTCTTCCGCCTTCTTGGCGGCCCCCTTCCGCTTCATCGCCCGCAGTTCTTCCACAACGGCTCTGGCTTTCTCGCGGGCGGCTTTCTTGCTCTCCTGAGCATGGACGGCCTTAAGCATTTTGGCCACCAGCTTCACCTTGGAGCGCGGGGTAACATACGCAGATCCACCACCATACACGATGTGCTGGTTGGCGCTTCCGGGACCTGCTATGTCAGATTTTCCACTGTGCCGAGAAACAGCGGCGCACCGGTTTCCAGGTCCACGATGCCGCAGACGAAGGGGCGGTCGAAGCGAAGGACAATGGGGTCCTCTGCGGGGGCGGCGCTGGTGGCCTTCATGACCGCCGCCGTGACGGCGGCGGCCTCGGTGCCCTTCTCGTTGACCTTCAGCACCGTCTTATGTATCACGTCCCCAACGCAGAGGCTTTTGCCCGGCACGCTCCCCATAGCTGAGAAATCGGCTGCGGACGGATCGAAGGCGTCCGCCAGTCCCATAGCCGCCAGCGTGTCTCCCAGAGAGCCGGACCACTCCACTTCAAATTTGGGGACGACAAGGGAGACCCTAGCCTCTTGGCGGGCCTTTAAAAGAGCGCCTGCCGTCTCCCCATTCCAGGAGGCGAGATAAGCGGTAAGGGAGACTCCCTCGTCCGGGAGCATGAGGAGAAAGCCCAGATGCCCATCATCATAAGGAAGGACCACGCCCTGTCCCTTCCGGGCGGCGATATACTGCTCCGTCCGGATGCCGTTGCTCATCCCCTTGGGACGGGAAACCGTCCCGTCCTCTGCGGTAAAGTCCATTTCCCAATCTGAGACAGGCGCTTCAAAGGGGCGCTCAAACCGATTGTTGAGGTAGATGGCGTTGACCAGGGCCAGTACGGCATCCTCGCTGAATTGGTCCACCGTGTTGGGGATGAGGCCTTTGGTGGCCTCCTTCACCCAGTCATTTACCGCCTTCACCGTGGCGGCACTCGAAAGGTCGGCCTGATAGAGCTCTGCGCCATAGTTCTGCTGGCACCGGGCCACGAACCGATCCTCAAGCGTGAGGTCCGGATCGCACCACAGGCTGTTGACCAGCGTGGCTTGGGTGGAGCCGCCCAGCTTGGAATATGTGCTGAGCGCGGAGGCGCAGTAGGCGTTCAAGGCGTCCAGGTCCATGCCGAAGAGAGACCGGAACCCGGCCAGCGTTTCCCCGGAGGCTCCGTTGGCGGTCATGCCCAGCGCCAGCATCACCGACAGCGGCGAGAGGAGCGTATTCTCCCCCTCGGTCCGGGATTGGCGCAGCAGCTCCGCGGCAAAGGCGGCGTAGGACGTATCCGGGTGGCTATCGGCGTCGAGGACGGGGATAGACACATCCCCGGCGGCCTTCGGGACAGACTGAGCGGCCGCTCCCGCAGCGGCGCAGCCCGTGAGGAGCGAGAGGCAGAGGAAAAGCGGCAAGAGATGCTTTTTCATCAGCAGGGACACTCCTTTCAAAGAATCAGTCTGCTTTTTTGACGCACCGGCGCGGGAAAAGTTCCCGCTAATTGAGGAGAGACGGGGTGTCACCATATCACGATGGCCGGTGGGAAAATCCGATGTGGAGGAGGATTACGAAGCCGCACGGGAAAGCGAAGACGCGTTCTTTTCCGATCTCTCAAAGATCAATCACGCATAAAACCAATGGCAGCCGATGGTCATGACATAGGGCCGGTTGTTCATGATCCAGTGGTTACTGGTCAGAGAGGGGGACAGAAAATAAAGACTGTTTCCCGCCACGCTGGCCCCTTCCAGCACCAGCTTGGCAGCCAGCACGCTTTCCTCGGTGGGCTCCTGATAGATGGAGCCGTTCCGGACCGGCTCAAACTGGCCGCCCCAGCGGTCGTCGAAGATCACACCGTAGATGCTGTCGGGAAATTCCGCGCTTGCCACCCGGTTGAGCACCACGTTGCCGACGGCGATCTTGCCCAGCAGGGATTCCCCCTGGCTTTCCGCAGAGATGATGCGGGAGAGCCAATAGAGGCTGTTGCTGTCGTAAGCGGCGAAGGCGGCGGCGCCGGAGGTGATATAGACCGTGCCGGTGTCGGCGTCCCAATCCACCTGCGCGCCCAGGGCGGAGGCCAGCGCCCGGACGGGGACCAGCGTGCAGCCGTCCTCCAGAAGCACCCCGTCCGGGAGGTAGATGGCCCGGTCGTTGGCCGCTATGTAAATGGAGCCTGGGCGGGCGGTGAGGGAGAGGGTGCTGTCCCGGACGGTGGCCTGCCCGTTCTCCCAGACCACTGTGGCGGTGGGGCGGAGCGCCTGCGCCACGGTCCGGAGGGAGACATAAGTGGTGTTGTTGCGGACCTGGGCGGAGGCGTTGTTTTCCAGGGGAGCCCCGTCCACCAGCACGGAACCGGCTGCCTGGGCGCTGGGGCCCAGCAGCAGGGCCGCGCATAGGAGCACGGATGCGCACCATTTCTTCATCGTTGACACACCTTTCTGTTACAAGTTGTAACCGGATTGTAACCAATTTGCCGGGTGGATGCAAGCTGTAATACTTTCCAAAAGGCTCCATAAGCTGAAAAAAACGGAGGCCCTTTCAAAAGGGCCTCCGTTTGGCATGTGTGGGGAGGACAGCGGTCAGGAGGGCGGAAGCGTCGTTTCTTCCCGGCTGTTCCAGGCGGCACGGAGCTCCTGCAGGGCCTTCTCCGATACCGGGGCGGGCTGGAAGGCGGGACGGCTCAGATAGTAGCCTTGAAGGTAGTCCGCACCCAAGGCCACGACGGTCCGTAGCTCCTCTGCGGTCTCCACCCCCTCGGCGATGACCTGGACACGCATCTCCCGGCACAGGGAGACCAGGTTGCGGAACAGGGTCTGCCGGTTTTTGTCCTGGTCAATGCCCCGGATGATGCCGATATCCACCTTTACGAAGTCGGGGCTGATGTTAAACAGGACGGAGTCGTTGCTGTAGCCCGTGCCGAAGTCGTCCATGGCGATGTGCATCCCGAACCGCTGGCAGCGCTGCTGCTTCAGGCGGGTGGCGTCGTCTTCTGTGGCGGAGTCGGACTTGATGACACACATGCCGGCTCCCTGCTGTACGGCATAGCGCTCGCCTCCGGCAAAGATGGGGGCGGGCAGGACGGTGCATGTGATGCGGTAGCTCTCCGAGTCGCTGACGGACACCGCGGAGGGGAAGTAGATGGAGCCGGAGGAGGAGCCCACCAGGGCGACGATATCCCCCGTGCGGGCGGAATCGGAGCGGAAGCGCCCGCTGGCCGTGAACCAGCCGTTGATGTAGGGCACATAGTAGTTGTCCCAGAGGCGGCGGAACACGTCTTTGTCCGGTACAAGGGTACCGTCTCCGAACACCTCCGCGCCGAGCTGGCGGCTGCCGATGATGCAGTAGTTGGCCATGGCGTCCCGGCCGAAAAAGGCTTTGCCATCGTCGGGCGCGTCGGTGAGGGAATCGGTCCATGCGTAATAGGCGCGGGCGGTCGCAGTGATCCCCTCAAAGGTCTCCAGATCGGCCAGCAGCCCCAGCGCGAGCACCGCGCCGCACAGGGCGATCCATTTCTTCAAGACAAGGGGCCTCTTTCTTCTGTGGCAGATGTGGAATGGCAGTCAGAGGTGCGGCAGTGGCCGCACGAATAAACCGCTTGGCGGTTTATTCCGTAGACATTATTATACATGGGGCTGGGTCAATAGTCAAAGCTCATTCGCCTTCCGGCCGCAGGAAAAGGGAAGAGGTCCGGGAACCCTCCCGAACCTCTTCTATGTGTGCCTGTTAGAACTGCTCCTGCTGATTTTTCTTGTTCTGCTCCTGCTGGTTCTTCTTGTTCTGGGACTGGTTGTTGCGCTGATTGTTCTGGGACTGATTGTTCTGGGAGCTGTTCTGATTGCGATTTTGCTTGTTGTCGCTCATAAAACTCACCTCTTTTCGCGTCCCTAGTATTTCCAGAAAGTGGGGGGTCCTATACACAGAATGAGAAAAAGGGTATTTTTAGAAATGGCTATACCATATTTAGTAAAACTGTGGTATACTTATAACAATATAGGCGTACAAAGGAGGCTGCAAGTCATGAAATGCCCATTCTGCGGCAATTTGGAGAGCAAGGTCGTGGATTCCCGCCCCTCGGACGAGGGGGCCAGCATCCGCCGGCGGCGGGAGTGCCTGGAATGCCATAAGCGCTTTACCACCTATGAGACCATGGAGAGCCTGCCCCTGGTGGTCATCAAGAAGGACGGCAGCCGTCAGACCTTCGACCGGGACAAGCTGCTGGGCAGTATGCTCAAGGCCTGTGAAAAGCGCTCGGTGCCGCTGGCCGACCTGGAGCGGATGGCCGGCGAGATCGAGCAGGCCCTTCAAAACGATATGGAGCGGGAGGTCAGCTCGTCGGTGATCGGGGATTTGGTGATGGAGAAGTTGAAGGAGGTGGACGAGGTGGCCTATGTGCGGTTTGCCTCGGTTTACCGCCAGTTCAAGGACATCGGCACCTTTAAGGAGGAGCTGGACCGGCTCCTGGATGAGAAATAGGCATGAAGGACTTTGTGCGGGAGCATCCCCTGTTTTCCCTTTGTGGGCTGAACTGCGGCCTGTGTACGATGCACCTTGGCGGGCACTGCCCTGGCTGTGGCGGAGGGGAGGGCAACCAGTCCTGCGCCATCGCCCGATGCAGCCAGCAGCACGGCGGCGTGGCGTATTGCTGGCAGTGCGGGGAGTTTCCCTGCCGGCGCTTCGGAGAGGCGGATGCGTATGACTCCTTTGTCCCGTGCCGCGGCCGGCACAAGGACATCGAACGGGCGCGCCGGATCGGAGAAGCGGCATATCTGGCGGAGCTGGACGAGAAGATTCGGATTCTTCAGTTCCTGCTGGACGGTTTCAACGATGGGCGGAAGAAGAGCTTTTACTGCGCAGCCATGTGTTTCCTCGACCTGGAAGAGATCCGGACGGTGATGGCGGAGTTGACCGCCCGGGAGGACGTGGACGGTATGGAGCGCAAGGAGCGGGCTGCCGTTGCCGCAGACCTGTTCCGGCGAATGGCGGCGCAGCGCGGCGTGGAGCTGAAGCTCCGCCGAAAGCCCGGCTAAAAAAGTCAAACAGCCCCCGGCCCAGATGGTCCGGGGGCTGTTTGACTGGCTACAGCAGGTTTTTCAGATTAAACTGCTCCATTTCGTACAAAAGCTCCACCTGGGAGATGAGACGGGCGTTGGCGGCGGAATATTCACCGCCCTCCTGGCAGTTGATGAACTCCTGGACCTCTCGAAAGCCGGTATGGATCTGGTCGGTATCGGAGTGGCGGAGTACGGTATAGAGGTACATGTCGTGGCTGGTCCAGACGTCCAGGGCCTCCTTGGTGAGCCGCCCGGCCTCCTCCCAGTTGCCGGCCTCCGCCTGGACCTCCGCCTGGACCAGACGGTCGGTGAGGCCGGCGGAAAAGTTCCTGAGATAGCGGGAGTTCAGCAGGGTAGCGGTAAACAGGACGGCCATGACCCCCACGGCGAACCACAGGCGCTTCATCCCTTCCCCACCTCCCTGGGCACAAAATAGACCCGATTCTGCTCGTCTACCGACAGGAGGAACACATCCCGGACGTGGTGGACGTTGTGCTCCTCCAGCCGTTTTTGCAGCCACCCCTCGTTGAAGCCCCGCAGCTTCAGATTCCGTTCCAGCAGGCGGCCGTCGTCGATGATGACCAGGGGCAGTCCCACGTCGTCGGGGAAGAGGTTCATCTGCTCCGCCGTCACCGGCCGCTGATTGGCGTAGAGGATGACGGACACCCGGCCGTTGGTCTCCAGAATGGCGTACTTGACGGTAGACAGATCGGTAACGCTCTGCATCCGCAGCTCCTCGTTGAGCTCGTCCACCGTAAAGCGGTTGCGGCGCATTTCACGCTGGTTGAGCTGCCCATTCTGCACCACGATGCTGGGCCGGCCGCAGATCAGGGCCCGGAAGCGGACATGCTTCATGGTGAGCACCGACAGGATCATGGTGACGCACAGCAGGGTGAGGATGGGGATGACCCCGGAGAGCAGCGGGATGCCGAAGTCCTGCATGGGGACGGCGGCCAGATCGGCGATGATAAGGTCCAGCACCAGCTCCGACGGCTCCAGTTCACCGACCTGTCGCTTGCCCATGAGGCGGATGCCCGCGATGATGAGCAGATATAAAATGATGGTACGGGTAAATGCGATGACCATGGAAGGCCCTCCCAGTCGGTAGGATTCACACCTCAGTATGGCCCGGCGGGGATGGATTATTCCTGCGGCGGCGGAACAAATCTTCATACTTTCTTCAGACATCCCGGGGCGGGGTATGGTATCCTCAAAGAAAACGGCGGAGGCGAGGCCCTGTGTTGGGAAAAAAGAAGCGGCGCATCTGGCTGCCCCTGGCGGTCCTTTTGGCGGGGACGGTAGTTGCCGCGCTGGATGCCCGGCTGGCGGTGCGCCACTACCGGCTGGAGACCGCCCGGGTGTCCGTACCGGTCCGCATCGCCCTGCTCACCGACTTGCATAGCTGCGATTACGGGGAGGGGCAGGCCGGGCTGCTGGAGGCGGTGGCGGCAGAGGGCCCGGACGTGGTGCTGCTGGGCGGCGACATCGTGGACGACGACGCGCGCATGGACCCGGAGCGGGCCTATACGGCGGCGTCCGCCCTGGCCGCGAGCTGGCCCACCTATTATGTCTCGGGCAACCACGAGTTCTGGAGCGGAGAGGCCCACGCCATCAAGACCGCGCTGGAGGCACGGGGCGTGACCGTGCTGGAGGGAGCGTGCGTCCCCGTGGCCGTGGACGGGCAGACCATACAGCTCTGCGGCGTGGACGACCCGGCGGCGGGGGAGGCGGTCTGGCGCGCCCAGCTTGCGCGGGCCGCGGCGCAGGCCGATCCAGACCTTTTCACCATACTGCTGACCCACCGCCCCGAGCGGGTGGAGGCATACCGGGGGCGGGGCTTCGACCTGATCCTGGCGGGCCACGCCCATGGAGGCCAGTGGCGGCTGCCTGGGGTGGTCAACGGCCTGCTCGCGCCGGATCAGGGCCTGTTCCCCCCATACGCCGGAGGGCGGTATGAGCTGGAGGGCGGCACGCTGATCGTCAGCCGGGGACTGGCCAGGGAGTCCACCCGGGTGCCCCGGGTTTTCAACCGGCCGGAACTGGTCATCATTGACGTGACGCCTGCCTGCTGAGGCGCGGGCATTTGTCCAAAACCACGTTTTTTCGTTTTTGGGCCGAAAAGAGAAGGGTCGGAACTTGTAAACGGGTGATCTTTGGGATAAAATTGGACAGATCACATTCAGAATACGAAAGGCGGGATTCCAGACGATGAAAGCGACCCTCATTCTGGGCAACGGCGCGGTCTTTCACGGGCAGAGCATCGGCGCTACGGGAGACCGGGTGTGCGAGATGGTGTTCAACACCTCCATGACCGGCTACCAGGAGATCTTGACCGACCCGTCCTATGCGGGACAGGGCATCGTGATGTCTTATCCTCTCATCGGCAATTACGGCGTGAACGGCGCGGACAATGAGTCCGCCCGGCCTTGGGCGGAGGCCTTTGTGGTCCGTCATCTGGCCCGGCGCGGGAGCAATTTCCGCTGTGAGGGCGATCTGGATATCTATTTGAAACAACATAATATCACGGGGATCGAGGGGGTGGACACCCGCGCGATCACCCGCATTCTCCGCAATCAGGGCACCATGAACGGTATGATCACCTGTGCGGAGGATTTTTGTATAGAGGACTGTTTGAGCAAAATCCGCGCCTACCGGGTGGAGGGCACGGTGGAGCGGGTGACCCGCAAGGCCCCCCAGGTCTGCCCCGCCCACGGCGTGCAGAAGCTGCGGGTGGCTTTGATGGATTACGGCGTCAAGGAGAACATGGTCCGCTGCCTCCAGGAGCGGGGCTGCCAGGTGACGGTCTACCCTGCCCATACCCCCGCCGAGACCGTGCTGGAGGGGAACTTCGACGGCGTGATGCTCTCCAACGGCCCCGGTGACCCGGCGGACAACGTGGCCATCATCGCCGAGGTGAGGAAGCTCTACGACTCCGGCCTGCCCATCTTTGCCGTCTGTCTGGGCCACCAGCTCATGGCCCTGGCCACCGGAGCCGCGACCCGGAAGATGCGCTTCGGCCACCGGGGGGCCAACCACCCGGTGAAGGACCTGGCCGCCGGACGGGTGTTCATCACCTCCCAGAACCACGGCTATGTGGTCACGGCGGAGAGCGTGGACCCTGCGGTGGCCCAGGTCTCCCACGTCAACGTCAACGAGGGCTCAGTGGAGGGCCTGCGTTATCAAAACGGCAACGTGTGCACCGTCCAGTTCCACCCCGAGGCCTCCCCGGGCCCCCAGGATACGGAGTACCTGTTTGACCGCTTTGTGAGCAAGATGGAAGGAGGCGCCTGGTAATGCCGAAAAACCCTAAGATCCAAAAGGTGCTGGTGCTGGGCTCCGGCCCCATCGTCATCGGCCAGGCCGCCGAATTCGACTACGCGGGCACCCAGGCCTGCCGCGCCCTGAAGGAAGAGGGCGTGGAGGTGGTGCTGGTCAACTCCAACCCCGCCACCATCATGACCGACAAGGACATCGCCGACCACGTGTATATTGAGCCCCTCAACATCGCCAGCGTGACCCAGGTCATCCAGAAAGAGCGGCCCGACTCCATCCTGCCCACCCTGGGCGGCCAGACCGGGCTGAACCTGGCCATGAACCTCCATGAACAGGGCATTTTGGACCAGTACGGCGTGCGGCTGCTGGGCACCTCCCCCGAGTCCATCCGCAAGGCGGAGGACCGCCAGGGCTTTAAGGACGCCATGGAGGAGATCGGGCAGCCCTGCGTCACCTCCGACGTGGTGGAGTCCGTGGAGGATGCCGTGGCCTTCGCCGGGCGCATCGGCTATCCGGTCATCGTCCGCCCCGCCTATACGCTGGGCGGCACCGGCGGCGGCATCGCCTACGATGAGCCCGGTCTGCGGGAGATTGCCGACCGGGGCATCCACCTCAGCCGGGTGGGCCAGGTCCTCATCGAGCGCTCCATCGCCGGCTGGAAGGAGATCGAGTTCGAGGTCATGCGGGACTCGGCGGGCAATGTCATCCAGATCTGCTCCATGGAGAACATCGACCCCGTGGGCGTCCACACCGGCGACTCCATCGTGGTGGCCCCCACCCAGACCCTGGCCAACAGGGAATATCAGATGCTGCGCTCCGCCTCGCTGGACATCATCTCCGCCCTGAAGATCGAGGGCGGCTGCAACGTGCAACTGGCGCTGAACCCCGATTCCTTTGAATATGCCGTCATCGAGGTCAACCCCCGGGTGAGCCGCTCCTCCGCTCTGGCCTCCAAGGCCACCGGCTATCCCATCGCCAAGGTGGCCGCCAAGATCGCCCTGGGCTACACCCTGGACGAGATCCCCAACGCCGTCACCGGAAAGACCACCGCCTGCTTCGAGCCCACCCTGGATTACTGTGTGCTTAAGATCCCCCGCCTGCCCTTCGACAAGTTCACCACCGCCAGCCGTACTCTGGGCACTCAGATGAAGGCCACCGGCGAGGTCATGGCCATCGGCAACTCCTTCGAGGGGGCCCTGATGAAGGCCATCCGCTCACTGGAGCTGCCCGTCAAGTCCCTGCGCCTGCCGGGATTGGACGAGCTGTATACCGAGGACATCGAGGACCGGCTGGTCAACATCGACGATCAGCGGCTGTTCATTGTGGCCGAGGCGCTGCGCCGGGGCTTCTCGCCGGAGAAGATCAACAAAATCACCCAATACGACCTGTGGTTCCTGGACCGGTTCCAAAATATCGTGGATATGGAGGACCGGCTGGAGCGCGGCCGGCTGGACCCGGATACCCTCCGGCAGGCCAAGGAGATGGGCTTCTCCGACGCCTGGATCGCCGCCCTGGCGGGGAAGGAGCGGGCGGAGATCAAGGCCCTGCGGGAGCGGCAGGGCCTTGTGCCCGCCTTCAAGATGGTGGACACCTGCGCCGCTGAGTTCGAGGCCCAGACCCCCTATTACTACTCCACCTACGACGCGGAAAACGAGGCCGCCGAACCGCTCCATCTCCCCGACGTGGGCGAGCTGGCGCCTGATATTCCCAGAGCACCCTATCTCTCCGCCAGCCAGGGCGAGGCCCATCGCACCCAGGCGGCCAGGGAGAAGAGGAAGGTGCTGGTGCTGGGCTCCGGGCCCATCCGCATTGGCCAGGGTATCGAGTTTGACTACTGCTCGGTCCATTCGGTCTGGGCCTTCAAGCGCCTGGGCTATGAGACCATCATCATCAACAATAACCCCGAGACCGTCTCCACCGACTTTGACGTGGCCGACAAGCTGTACTTTGAGCCCCTGACGCCCGAGGACGTGGAGGCTGTGGTGGAGCTGGAGAAGCCCTGGGGGGCGGTGGTCCAGTTCGGCGGCCAGACCGCCATCAAGCTGGCCAAGGCCCTCACCGACATGGGCGTGCCCATCCTGGGCACCTCCTCCGACGGCGTGGACGCCGCCGAGGACCGGGAGCGGTTCGACGAGATCCTCCAGCAGTGCAGGATTCCCCGGGCCGCGGGCAAGACGGTCTTTACCACCGAAGAGGCGCTGGCCGCCGCCCACGAGGTGGGCTATCCCGTGCTGGTGCGTCCCTCCTATGTGCTGGGCGGACAGGGGATGGAGATCGCCTATAACGACCGCAACATCGTGGAGTTCATGAAGATCATCAACATGACCGAGCAGGAACACCCCATCCTGGTGGACAAATACCTGATGGGCCGGGAGGTGGAGGTGGACGGCGTGTTCGACGGGGAGGACATTCTGATCCCCGGCGTCATGGAGCATGTGGAGCGGGCCGGCGTCCACTCCGGCGACTCCATTTCGGTCTATCCGCCGCTCCACATCGAGGAGAAGCACAAACAGACCATTTTGCAGTACACCTACGATCTGGCCAAGGCCCTGGGGGTCATCGGCCTCATCAACATCCAGTTCATCCTGTACGACGACCAGGTGTACGTCATCGAGGTCAACCCCCGCTCCAGCCGCACCATTCCCTATATCTCCAAGGTCACCGGCGTGCCCATCATCGACCTGGCCACCAAGGTTATGCTGGGCCAGAAGCTGAAGGACTTGGGCTATGGTACCGGCATCTACCCCGAGGCCCCCTATTACGCCGTGAAGATGCCGGTGTTCTCCTTTGAGAAGCTCACCGACGTGGACACCGGCCTTGGGCCCGAGATGAAATCCACCGGCGAGGTGCTGGGCATCGCGGAGTCCTTCCCCCAGGCCCTGCTGAAGGCCTTCAAGGGGGCCAATATGAAGGTGCCCAAGCGGGGCGGCCGGGTCATCATTACCGTCAAGGACGAGGACAAGGGCGAGATCGTGGGGATTGCCCGGGGCCTGGCCGAGATGGGCATCGAGATTCTGGCCACCTCCGGTACCTGCGATGCCTTGAACGCCGCCGGCGTGGAGGCCAGGAAGGTGGCCAGGGTCACCCAGGCCCACCCCAATATCCTGGACATGATCGCCTCCGGCTCGGTGGACCTGGTCATCAATACCCCCACCAAGGGCCGCAAGCACGACACGGACGGCTTCAAGATTCGCCGGGCTGCCGTGGAGCACTCGGTGGGCTGCGTCACCGCCATTGACACCGCACATGCCGTTCTGACCGTCCGGGAGCAGGGGAGAAGCGTGGACCTGCGTCCCATCGACATTACCCGGATCTGAGGCCCCGGAGAGGAGTAGGAGTATGAAGCATCAATTGATCATCGTACTGGATTTCGGCGGGCAGTACAACCAGCTCATCGCCCGGCGGGTCCGGGAGTGCGGCGTCTACTGCGAGGTGCGCCCCTATACCACCCCACTGGCGGAGCTTGAGGCCATGAAGCCCATCGGCTTCATTTTCACCGGCGGACCCAACAGCGTCTATGACGAACGCGCGCCCCATGTGGACCCGGCTGTCTTCGAACTGGGAGTCCCCGTGCTGGGTATCTGCTACGGCTGCCAGCTCATGGCCCACACCCTGGGAGGACAGGTCACCGCCGCCCAGGCGGACACCGCCCGGGAGTACGGCAAGACGGAGACCTACTACGATACCTCCTGCCGGCTCTTCCGGGGCCTGCCGGCGCAGGGCGTGTCCTGGATGAGCCATGGGGACTATATGGCCCGGGTGCCCGAGGGCTTTGCTCTCACCGCCCACACGGACGCCTGCCCCAATGTGGCCATCGCCGACGAAGCCCGGGGCTTTTATGGAGTGCAGTACCACCCTGAGGTCAACCACACCGCGCACGGCATGGATATGATCCGCAATTTTCTCTATGAGGTCTGCGGAGCCGTGGGAGACTGGACCATGGGGGACTATCTGAAAACCTCCGTGGCCGCCATCCGGGAGAAGGTGGGGGACGGGAAGGTGCTGCTGGCTCTGTCCGGCGGAGTAGATTCCTCCGTATGTGCCGCCCTGCTGGCCGAGGCCGTCGGCAAGCAGCTTACCTGTGTCTTCGTCGATCACGGGCTTATGCGGAAGAACGAGGGGGACGAGGTAGAGCAGGCTTTTGCCAAATGGGACCTGAACTTTGTCCGGGTGGATGCCGAGAGCCGGTTTTTGCTGAAGCTGGCCGGGGTGGACGAGCCCGAGCATAAGCGGAAGATCATCGGGGAGGAGTTCATCCGGGTTTTTGAGGAAGAGGCCAAAAAGATCGGCAAGGTGGACTTCCTGGCGCAGGGCACCATTTATCCCGACGTGATCGAATCGGGCGCCGGGGACGCCGCTGTCATCAAGAGCCACCACAACGTGGGCGGACTGCCCGACTATGTGGACTTCCAGGAGATCATTGAGCCTCTGCGGCTTCTGTTCAAGGACGAGGTGCGGCAGTTGGGCCGTGAGTTGGGACTGCCTGAGTATCTGGTCATGCGCCAGCCCTTTCCCGGTCCGGGGCTTGCCATCCGCATCATCGGGGACATCACCAAGGAGAAGGCGGACACCCTGCGGGAAGCCGACGCCATCTTCCGGGACGAGATTGCCAAAGCCGGTGAGGACAAGAATCTGAACCAGTACTTCGCCGTCCTGACCAACACCCGCAGTGTGGGCGTCATGGGCGACGGCCGGACCTATGACTACACCCTGGCCCTGCGCGCCGTCACCACCAGCGACTTCATGACCGCCGATTGGGCCCGCATCCCCTACGAGGTGCTGGACCGGGTGTCTGCCCGAATTGTCAATGAGGTCAAGGGCATCAACCGAATCGTGTATGATATCACGTCCAAACCGCCCGCCACAATAGAATGGGAATGATTTCAGAGGCCCGGAAAAGCCTGATATGACTGGTTTTTCTAAGGTTTGATACCCTCCGTGGCAACGATTTGGCAACATTTTTTCATTATTCATAAAAAGAGAGCTAACTGATTTTGATTAGTCAGTTAGCTCTCTTTTTTGTATTTTATAGCAATCTTCAATAATATCGCACAGCACTTTAACTTTTTGCCAAAAGTGGTATAACAGAGCCAGGGAAGGTGAGTGTCATGCTACATAACGAAGCACGAAAATTGATTTTGGAAGCGTATGACAAAGGTATCAGCGTGAAAGAACTGGCGGAATGCTTTTGCGTGAATCCCTGTTCGATCTACCGTTTGCTGAAGCGGCGAAACGAGACCGGAAGTTATGAAACCCAAACCAATCTTCGAGGAAAGAAGCCCAAGCTCTCGGACGCAGATCGCCAAAATATTATGGCGCTTATAAGCAAACGGTCAGATATCACCTGTCTTGAAATCATAGAGACCTTGGATCTTTCTGTGAGCATTGATACAGTATGGCGATTTCTGAAAAAGCAGGGTTATCGCCGCAAGAAGAAATCTCTCCATGCCAGCGAACAGGAGCGTCCCCGATGTGGCAAGGAAACGGAAAGACTGGCACGACCTTATATCTGGGTTCAACATCAATCATCTCGTTTTCCAGGATGAAAGCGGCTGCAATACCGATATGACAAGGCGGTATGCCTATTCGATTGGCGGAAGCAGAGCAGTTGACTCCGCGCCACTCTCCAAGCCGAAGAACACGACGATTCTGTCTTCTATTCAGCGGGATGGAACCTTACGGTACACAACTTTTTCCGGTGGAACAACGGTCGAAAAATTCAAAGAATATTTGGAACATGACTTATTGCCATATTTGAACGGAGATTCCGTTCTCGTTATGGACAATATGAAGTCGCACCATGCTAAGGTTGTGAAGGCGCTGTTAGATAAGGCTAAGATTCCGTATCTCTATCTTCCGCCCTATAGCCCTGATTTGAATCCGATTGAAAAGCTTTGGTCAAAGGTAAAAGCTCTGTTGCGTAAATGCAAGGCCAGAATGGCAGATCAACTCCCGGATGCCATTCAGGTCGCTTTTCATACAGTAACCGCTTCTGATTGCTCAGGATGGTTAACTCCTGCGGATATGTGCTTTAATTCTGAAAATTGCTATAATTTAGAATACGAAGGGATGATGTAATAATGACAAATGTACGATTAGTGAAGACTGGGATACAAGATGTATTTGCCCGTATCCGTATCATGAAAACCTCTGCCGAGAAAGCGGTGCTCCGGGGGTACGCAGTAGATCACAATGGCGTACGATGCAATAACTGCCGAGAATTACAGCATTTTTTAAACGCTCTGACACGAGTTTGGCTTTTGCCTTGCAACACCTTGCCGGTCGAATTGCTGCTGAGTACCGAAGTGTAAACAAGCCGTAGAGCAATGCCTCTAATAATGCTATTCAAAGTGGCCCTTTCACGGCTGCGGTAAATCTGTTAGTGGCCGAAAACAGGCTAAACGAACTTGCTTCGCCGAATTGGGCTGAAAGTACACGGCGCAAGACAGGGACTTCTGCATGACACTGTTGAAGATACAGATACGACGGTTGAGGAGATTGCGGAGAAATTCGGTACGACATTGCTGCTCTTGTTAGTGACCATAGCGAAGATAAAACAAGACATGGGAAGAGCGAAAGACGCACGCCATGAAAGAATTGGCTGAGGCCAGCAGACGCATGAAGATATTGGTTATGGCCTCCGGACGAGTATAATGATTTTCTGAGTAGGAGCAAGGGCCCCTGCTGAATAGCAGAGGCCCTTCCTTATTGCTTAATTTCGCCGTAAATCACTTAACTACCGGGAACAAATTCTGAGGAGAGAAGGCATGTTGCTTTTTGAGTCGCTCCTTTATCAAATCAATGAATGCATCAGGAGACACAATCTCCAGCACGGGACCAAATGACAGAACACGTATCAGCAGTTCAGTCTCATCGTCACGATCATAGCGCAACTTGATCTGGTAGAGACGATGATCGAGTTTCTGCGTTTCCTTTTCAAAATGAGAGAAGTGGAGTAATACACGCTCCAGAGCATTTCTTTCATCATGAAGAAGCAGAGTCAGTGCACACATGCGTTCCTGCGGTAGTTGCATGTTGGTGACGTCATATTCCTCCAGCAGCTCACAGGACCGGACGCGAGCGAGGTTGATGGTATGCATATTTCGCTTTCCTCGGGACTGAAGCCGGAACTTATCGTCCTTTGCAGAGTACTCCAAGCGATAGGGCATGCAGACTAGAGAGTGACGAATTCCGGTATGTCCCCGGAAGCGGATGCGGAGCATTCTCTTTTCCCTAATCGACTGCAGCACTGTCCGGAAACACGCGATATAGTTTTCATCCTCATAAGGATCGCCGTCAGCATACTGATCGAACAGCACGAATGTACCCGGCTGATATAACGGTTCAATATCTTTAAGACCATTGGTATCAGGATTAAACAGAGCAATGCGTGGATCCTGCAGCAACGCCTTGAGCCAACGCTTCTGCAGCAACGTCAGAGGCATAGTAGGGGAGTGCTGGATCACTGTTTTCAGTTCCTGGTCAAGAAGAGGCCATGCTTCCTTTTTGAGTGCTGCAGGAATTGAGAGGGAGCTTTCCGCAAATGCTTTAGCCTGGATCAGCTCTGTCATGCGTCGATCAGTCAGGCAACCGGCAGATGCTTCGGAGAGAACGGCAGCGACAACGTTGAAGTAGCTGCCATAGATTTCACTGAACAGCACCGTTGTCACCTCCGTACATAGCATTTATTCGCTCGAGATCCTCATAAAATGTCTTTACTACGAATTGGCTGCTGCACTGCAGATCTACGATACGGCCAATAAAGGTCCTCAGCCACGGAAGCATTTCAGAAGCGTCATAAACGTCAGCTACGAATTTACAAGTATGATCGTCAATGATCTCGATGCGCCCGTGTCGCTTCTCACGATCAAGACGCTGCAGGATGAACTCTTCACCGGGGCCATGATGGATCGTCATTTCAATATGATCCAGGTTATGGTCAGGGCCAGTCGATACACCCCAGAGGTGCTGGTCAAACTTTTCCTGATACCCCACATACTTCTCATAATGCTTCTCAACATTACCGATGGCCACTTTCTTGATTGCATCCAGTCGGAAGAAAGTCATGTGCTTGCCACGATAATGGTAACCCAGTAGATACTGACGACCGGACTGTGTGCTGACATAAATGTTCAGGGGGCACACTGTACGCTGGTAATCGCGACCGCTGCGGAGACTCTTGACTGTTAATTCCACAGCACGCTGCTCATCAATGGCAAGCAGTAGGTCGCATAGCACATCGCTATCCAGAGCATGGAGTATGTAGTGATGCTTGAAACGGAAGGCGTCAGAGTTTTCCTCCAGTTTATCCATCAGAAAGGAACCGACAACGCCCATGGGGTTTTCCTCAGAGAAGAATGCCAGAGCATCCGCCCAAGTGGTCAGATCAAAGGACTCATCGTCTGTTCTCTTGTAGAATACCTCACGACCACGTTTCTCAGAACAGAGGAGGCCGAGTGCTTCATACTCCTTCAGCTTCTTTCGTACAGTGGATTCGTCTAAAGAGAAGACATCATTAAAATGAGACAGATAGCCATCTGTGATCCGGTCGATAATTTCCTTAGAGGAGAGAGCGTTTCCATCAGCCAGGATGTCCAAAATGTAGAAATGCAGTGTAATATCCTTGTCTGTAAAGCTTTTTGCCTTGAAAGCTTTATGGAGGGGATTCTGAGGGATTCTCCGGCTATCTACAGATAGAAACACGTTCTTTCCGGTTGCATCCTGATGGAAGGACATATAGTCGCCGAGCCAGCTTTCAATTCTACGGCGCTCATTATCATAGCTACGTGCGCTTTTGGCATCATATTCCTCACGGCTCTTGAAGCCATAGACATAGAATTCGCGCATGTAGTCACGGATACGCTCGAAGTTCTTTATTAGCTCGCTGTATGCCATCAAATCCACCTTCACTACCAGTTTATATTGATATTTTATCACATATCCTGTCCCAATAAAAGGACAGCGAGACAACTTATTAAAAGGTTTAGCTGCCATTTCTCTGTAAGATGGGTACAATACTTGCAGGTGGTGATACATTTGAGCACTTCTGAGAATAACGCTCTGCTTTCAGAGAAGGTGAAGAGAATATATGCGATTACCGCAGAACTTGAGGCTCTGTATCCCGGTCGTCACTTTACTCCGGACGGACATATGGTTGGCAGTATTGGCGAAGTATTGGTAGCCGAGAACTGTGGTTTGCAGTTACTGCCAGCTTCCCATGAGACTCACCATGCTGTAGTGCCGGATGGTCGCTATGTTCAGATTAAGGCCACGCAGATTAATCGAATTGCCATCAGCAGTGAGCCAGACTATTTGATTGTCATTAAACTCTTACCAGATGGATCGATCGTTCGAAGAATGCTACAACGGAAAAGGTGCCACAGTATGGAACGCCGCTGGTCCCATTCAGAAGAATGGCCAGCGCAGTATTTCCCTAGCTAAACTGCACAAGTTAAATGATGAGCAGAATGACACTGACCGCATCCAACGTACTTAATGTGGAGGAATTGGCATGGATATCATTGAAAAAGAAGTCTTACATAAAATTCTGGGCGTTGGAACTGTCATTAGCTAGGAGGGTAAAACACTGTCCGTTCATTTCGGCAGCAAGAATGGCTAGATTACCCGGCAAGATCTTGAAGATGTATTAGCCAATGGAGACTTGGTCTGCTATGAAAGTCAGATGCTGCGTGAATGGAAGGCGATGGCTGGCATTGTTCAGAACGGTGACCGCAAAGGTCAACCCATGCATTTGAGTGGTGTCCAAACGAACAGCCTCTGCACTCTGACCACTCGTGAGCCCTATACCACGGAATAAGATCGATTTATCTTTGCTGTCTTCCTGGTAGATCAGACCTATGATGGAGATGATCTGGACGAAGGCTTTGTGTCAACTAAGTCAAAATTCAAGATTAAGCTGACATCTGATCAGGCTCACCAGATGCCGTTCTGGCGCTACCACGCAAATGAAAAACAACCTGATGTTGCTGTGTGGAGCTCCGGATTACACCGGTATATTACAGATGAGCAGGCTGCTCAGGTCCTCAGAGATATTGTTGAAATTAAGAAAGGTACTGAAGACGAAGACTTGGCAAAGGAGTTCTTTGATACATTCTGTACGATTACCAAAATTGACGCGAAATCTCTAAGTGAGCCCACAGGCACATTGTGTCAGTAATAAGTTTGTATTGCAAAAGCCCTGTCCATCGTGGACAGGGCTTCATTTGTGCTTACTTTTGATAATTTGTCGCATGGCAGAAATTAAAATATTGCTTAGCTGCAGCCTTCAGTGATGCCATACCATTGCGGATGTTTGCACCAGGCTTGAGCGTAAGTCCAATGGGCGGTTGTTTTGAGTTGCTCTCGTCTGTGGCTGAGTATTCCATCTTATTGAGGACATAGCTACCTCCATCTTTGATATACTTCAAATCCAGACAAAGACCATGTTCGATCCGTTTCACACGACTTAGCGCATCTGCCATTGGGCGTGGCTGCAGGTCGGTGCTGTTTTCCAACCAGTATTTGGATTGATTATATCTCATTTTATGAACCCCCCAAGCTTTTATACATTAAGCATATCACATGAAGTTGTAATTGTATTTAGCCGGAAAAATTTATATGTGATTACAGCAATAAACAGTGTTCGCAACTTTTTTTCCGTGATTTTCCTCTGTCTGGGAGGTATTCTTAACTCACGAAAAGCACAAACAGCAACACTAAAAAGCATACGACTGTTAACCGTAGAAGCTATATGCCCCCTGCGAGGCCACTTATGGACGTAGCACTGGGGCGGTGAAATGTGCTTTGTAAAAGACGCCAACAGCAATTATCTGATATTGTCCTACATTAGCTCACTTAAGGAGCACCTGACTTCAGGTCAGGCCAAAGTTGGGTGAGATCCCCAACATGTAATTATCATAATGGCGTCTTGTGAATGCATCATCCGATAGTTCAGCTGGTAGAATAGGAGACTAAAAATCTCAGTGTCGTGGGTTCAAGTCCCACTCGGATGATGCACTTCAATGATAAAGGCGGTAGCTGGCCGTGAGATATCCGCGTGGCCGTAAGCTGGGATGTAGAGAATCGGTCTGCCACCTTTATGAAAGGCACCAACAGCAAAGAACGAATAGCTAAGTTGGTTATAGCAGATGGTTCATACCCATCGTTCGTGGGTTCGACTCCCACTTCACATGGTGCCTTGTTTTATCAATTAAAAGATGCCAACAGCAATCAAACATGACGGTTTTGAGTCCGAAGCTACTGCAGGTAGTGGGCTGCCGGGAAAATAACAGCTCACGAAAGTGGCAAATCACAAAATGGCATCTTGTTAAAGGCGCGGACAGCAAGAGCGCAAAGGTCTGGCTCATGCTCTTGAGCCACTTATCTAATCCCCGGCAGTAGCGATGAATGATTGCATAGTTGTCCGAAGTTGCCGGAACTGAAGACAGCAGCGCCTTGCCACCAAAGGCACCAACAGCAATGATTGGTAACGTCTCTTACGTTGGGTTCAAATCCCTAATGGTGCCTTGTTCTATTAATTCTGTCACGGAGGAGTGATTTTACATGCTTAAGTTTCTGAAAAAAGAGGCGAACATGACCTATACCGAGAATGGCGCAGCTACATATCGTTCCACCCAGTCTGAATGTTTGGATCTGTTTGCAACGATCGGTGCGCTGCGTAGAGAAAGTGATGAGGAGATCACCAATCGCTTCCTCCGTGCCTATGCTGAGGATTCAGACCTGGCGATGAAGACCTTGTTCTTTGCACGTGATATCCGTGGTGGTATTGGTGAGCGCCGTGTGTTCCGTACCATCCTCAAGTGGTTGGCGGCCAATGAGCCCCAGTCTCTGGAGAAAAACATCCAGTACATTGCGGAGTATGGTCGTTACGATGACCTGCTGGCTCTGATGAGCACTACTTGCGAAGGTAAGGCCCTGCAGCAGATTAAAAAGCAGTTGACTGCAGATTGTGCAGCTTTGGAGGCCGGTGACTCTATATCCCTGCTGGCCAAGTGGCTGCCTTCTGTTAATGCATCCAATGATGATACTGTTCGTCAGGCAAAGCGTATTGCTCGTGCAATGGGTATGAACGATGCCCAGTACCGCAAGACGCTGAGTGCCCTGCGTGCGAAGATCGGCATCATTGAGAATAATCTTCGCAAAAAAGACTACACCTTCGATTACTCCAAGCAGCCCTCTAAGGCGATGTTCAAGTACCGTCAGGCTTTCATGCGGAATGATGGCGAGCGTTACGGCAACTTCATGAATCGAGTCGCAGAGGGGGTGGAGCAGATTCATACCGGTGCCCTGACTCCGTATGAGATGATCAAGCCCTTCTTCAATAGAGGCTCTATCTCCGATGCTGAGCGCACGGCTATCGATGCCACCTGGAAGGCCCAGGAGGATTTCACTGGCGAGGAGAACGCTCTGGTCGTCATTGATGGCTCCGGCTCCATGTATGGTGGTGCGGATCCCATTCCCGCAACTGTGGCGCTGTCTTTGGGTATCTACTATGCCGAGCGTAACACCGGCGCATTCCAAAACCATTTCATTACCTTCTCTGAGAATCCCAAGCTGGTTGAGATCAAGGGTAAGGATATCTATGAAAAGGTCCGTTACTGTCACCAGTTCAACGAGGTAGCCAACACGAATATCCAGCGTGTGTTCGAGCTGATCCTGAAGACTGCTGTGAAGAACCGGGTACCTCAGAAGGATATGCCTGCCAAGATCTACATCATCTCTGATATGGAGTTCGACTACTGTACCGAAGATTGTTCTTTGACCAACTTCGAGTATGCACGGCAACTCTTTGCAGAGCATGGCTACCACCTGCCTGAAGTGGTGTTCTGGAATGTGGCAAGCAGGAATCAGCAGCAGCCCGTAAAGGTCAATGATAAGGGCGTCGCACTGGTGTCTGGCTGCAACCCTCGCATCTTCTCCATGCTGAAGGCTGGTATCCTGTCGCCCTACGCCTTCATGATGAATGTGCTGGGTTCCGAGCGCTACGCAGCCATAGTGGCATAACGCTGTTGATGCAGGAGGTGATAACATTGCTGTTATCATCTCCTGCTGTTTTTATTTTGCAATGAATGCCGAAAACTATTGCTGTAAGATGCATGAACACGTAATATTAAACGAGAGAGTTAAAAAGGAGATCGTTATGGTTACGATTCGAGGTTTATATAATGCTGCCGTTTGCTATACTCCCGAGTTGGAGGAACTGGCGGCAAATCAGATCAAGGCGGTTTGCGACCAGCCGGAGTTTGCCGGTTGTAAGATCCGCATTATGCCTGACGTACATGCAGGTAAGGGCTGCACGATTGGTACCACAATGACCATCCAGGATAAGATCGTTCCCGGTATGGTTGGGGTCGATATCGGCTGCGGCATGGAAACTGTGGAGCTCGTTGAACGTGAGGTCGACTTTGCCAAGCTGGATGAGCTGATCCGCAAGGAGATCCCCTACGGTCGTGAGGTGCGTGATGAGCTGCATGCTTTGAATGCTGAAATCGATCTGACCCAGTTGCACTGTGCGGACCAGGTTAATCTCAATCGCACTATGCGTAGCATTGGTTCTCTGGGCGGCGGTAACCACTTCATTGAAGTAGATCGTTCTGAAGATGGACGACTGTTCCTGGTTGTCCACTCCGGAAGCCGTCATCTGGGTACCGAGGTGGCTGAATACTATCAGAATGAAGGCCGTCGTGCACTCTGGGGCGGTGCGAAGTATCAGATTCAGGAAGTGATCGCTCAGCTGAAGGCAGAGGGACGCTTCCAGGAAATCCAGAAGACCATCAAGGCCCTGAAGAAGGAGCACAGCCTGAATATCCCTAAGGATCTGGCCTATGTAGAAGGCAAGCTGTTTGAGGATTACATCCATGACATGAAGCTAACTCAGCAGTTCGCTATGCTCAATCGGAAGGCCATGGTTGATGTCATTATGAAGGGCATGGGCTTTACCGCTGTGGAGGCCTTCACCACCATCCACAACTATATTGATACTGACGCTATGATTCTGCGTAAGGGTTCTGTATCTGCAAAGGCAGGGGAGAAGCTGCTGATCCCCATCAATATGCGTGACGGTAGTCTCATCTGCATTGGTAAGGGTAATGAGGACTGGAATTGCTCTGCACCCCATGGTGCTGGCCGCCTGATGAGCCGTCGTGCAGCCTTCGGAGCACTTTCCATGGAAGAGTTCCAGAAGGAAATGGAGGGCATTTACACCACTTGCGTTGTGCCTGACACCCTAGACGAGTCTCCCATGGCGTATAAGAGGATGGATGAAATTGTCGCTCAGATTGGGCCTACTGCAGAAATCATTGAGCGCATCCGCCCTGTGTATAACTTCAAGGCAGCTGATTAAGGAGGAACCTCACATGGATAACTTTGACGCCATCAAACGCATGGACAAAGCAGCGTTGGAGGATTTCCTGGATCAGGTGTACTTAACAGGCTTGAATACCGGCATGTACGCCGCTACGCTGCCAAATGACAGCAAGGAGCAGGCATTGCTTCTGAATGAAAATCCCTTTTCTTTGAAATGGCTTTCCAGTGAAGCGGAACAAGCAACACTGGGTACCATGGCAGAAGCTGGGGGCTGTTGACAAAGCCCATGTATCACTGGAAATATGATATAATGAAAAAAGAGCAGTGGGGGGATGGGAATGCAGCTAAAACTGCACATGGTAACGATAGAAGATTTGGTCCCGGAGGGACACTTTCTGCGAAAACTGGAAGCCACGCTGGACTTGTCCTTCGTGCGTGAAGAAACAGCCCATCTGTACAGCCCCAGGTATGGCCGCCCGCCCATCGACCCAGTGATGTTGGTGAAGTATCTGCTGGTAGGATACCTGTACGGGATTCCATCGGAACGGCAGATCGAACAGCGTATCCAGACAGATGTGGCTCTGCGGTGGTATCTGGGCCTGGATCTGTTTGACCGGGTACCGGACCACAGCACCATCTCACAGCTTCGTCGCCGCAAGCCTTCTTTCCGCAAGGTTTTCCGCCGGCTGTTTGAGGAAGTGGTGCGTCAGTGCATCGAGAAAGGTCTGGTCAGCGGGCGGCTGGCAGCCACTGACTCCACCCATGTAAAGGCCAATGCCTCCCGGGCGTCGGAGCATCTGGTGGAAATGCTGGAGGAACCGGGCGCATACTGGGAACGGCTGGACAGCTACGAGGAAGAAGGACTGCAGGCACTGGAGAAACGGACTGGACACCGCCGGAAGAAGCGGACAAAGCAGATCAAGCGGGATAGCCGCCGCAGCCACAAGCGGGTGAGCCGAACGGATCCGGAGGCAGGGCATATGAAACGGCCGGGGAAACCGGAGGGCCAATATTACCTGAGCCACCAGACCTTGGACACGGACCACGGTGTGATCCTGGGCGTGACAGTAACACCGGGTGATGTGCATGATTCCGTGCCATACCTGGACCACCTGGAGCAGATCCATCGAAATGTCTTCCCCATTCAGGCAGCCACAGCGGACGCCGCTTACGATTTCCCTCTGGCTCACCGTGTGCTGGAGGAGCAGGGAATCTCTTTTTATGTCAGGCCGCAGCCTTTTGCCGATCGGACCAAGGTGGAATTCAAGCGGGATGCCTTTTCTTATGATGCGGAGAACGATGTTTATCAATGCCCCAATGGGAAAGAACTTCGCGTGAAGGGGCTGTACCGCAGCGCCAGCGGTGTGTACTGGGAGTATTGGGCAGACCGCGGAGACTGCCGGAGCTGTCCTTGCCGGGAGAAATGTTTGAGCGAAAATGATCAGCGCGGTGCGCGAAGGCTGCTGGACACCTACTTCCGTCCCACGGTTCGACGGCATCTCGCCCGGCAAAACGAGCCGGACGATCTGGATGCGCTGCGCAAGCGGCAGATCTGGTGCGAGGGCACGTTTGCCGCTCAGAAGTGGGGGCATAACTTAACACGCGTCTTGCGGCGGGGTTTAGAGGCAGCGGAAGACCACTGTCTCCTTTCAGCCACGGCCTTAAACCTAAAAAGGATGATAAAGTACATGGGATGACGCCGATAGGCGTCTTTTTTATTGCCATTTTCCCGCTCGTAATAAATGATCAGGCACTTTGTCAACAGCTCCAAAGTGTCCCGTTTGGACGGCTGGGGCTTGTCGGGGGCCGCCTTATCCGCCTTGGGTGGGCGGCCCTTGCGGGCCCCTGCCGTTTTCGGCTCTTTCCCGGCCTCGGGCGCGGGCTTTTCTGTTTTCGCAGTCCGTCCCCGGCGAGGCTGTTTGGGTTCCTTGTCCCCGGTAGGCGGCTGTTCTTTAGCGGGAGCCCCGGCCTCCTTTCCCGGGGGATCGCCTTCCTTTTCAACCGCATCCCGGGCCGCCTGCCGCTTTTGGGCCATGAGCTCGTCAATCTGGTCGGCGGAGATCACCACGTCGCCGGGAGCAGGCTGGGCGGGCCCGGCCTGTTCTGGCTTAGGTGTTTCGGGTGCCGGGCCAGCGGGAGCCTCCCCGGAAACATCCGGGGCCTTCGGTTCCTCGGGGCCCGTGTTCAGTTTTTCATCAGACATTCGCTATCCTCCTTTTCGTGAAAGTTGCACAAATTTTGAGACTAAATTTCTGTAATAATTTTTTCTCATCCTTCCGCCTATCCCACGCAAAAAGCCGCCCGAAGTCTCAGCCGGGCGGCCTTTTGCGTAATGTGATAGTGCAAATATTATTTTTTGTTGTTAGCAGGCTCCGAAAAGCCTTGTATTTACAGCGTTCCTATTAAGAAACATTCATAAGAAAAATGAGTAACATTTTTATATACGGCATAAAAGTCATCTGGCAGGCGATTGACCGATAGTAAATCGCATAATTGTTTTTTCAAATATACATGATTTAAATTATCAAAAAAGTCAGTAAAATCTCCTATCATTACATAACAGACACACGCCTTGCGAATGTGATCAAATGCTGTTTTTGCAAATTGGATATTACTTTTACCAAGATCCGTTCGATAGGCTACTGCTACATCATCAATATCTTCCACCTTGACCCTTCGATTGTATGCCTCATTTATCAAATATGAATAATATCTATATATCCAGCCGTCTAAGTGCGCGGCATAATATATCTGCCGCTCTTTCGGCTTTTCTTTCCGCCCATCTTTTACCTTTCTGCTTTTTATCGTATAGTGGATAAAAGGATAGAAACCATGACGGGAAATCTTTTCTGGGGAAGTGACGTATTTAAAGCATTGCACAAGAGATATCCTACGATCAAAATGAGTATATTGTGGGGCTGGCTTTTTCGCTTGCTTCTCTTTCCATTCATTTCTATCCATAAAAAATGCTCCTATATAGCGCAATACCCGTCAGCATGGAGGATGGCATTCCTTAGCTGACGGGTATACTTTTTAACTTGGTATTCTTACTCGGCAATAAGCCTTGCTGTGCATGTCATACCAGCCATCCTTCAATTCGCCCAATCTTCAATCATGTTATAATTGAAAGGGGGGACTGTGACAACATGTTCCTGTGCATCATTATCCTAGCGGCAGCCGCGCGGCTGGCGTGGACTTGCGATACCCAGTTCCAATCTAGATTTCTTGTAGAAATCTGTTCTGGACTGTTGACAACAATCTTTTTCCTATAAACCTACGTTTAGAGTATTTATATTATAGCTGAAACCTACGGTTTTGTCAATCTTTCCCCCAAAAGCGAACTTAGATAATTTGGACGAAAATGGCGGGCGCACCGTGAAAACGGCTGCGCCCGCCATTTTGCTTTGGTACGAATGTCGATAACGACAAACCCGGAAACGCGCATAAAATCTACGTTTTTTACAGCCGCAAATGCTTTTACATTCTAACACGAATTGAATCGGAAATCAATACGCCGCCTAAGTGAGACTATGGGCGGCGTTTGCTATATAAATGCAGGAAAGGAGATGGTGCTGCCCCGTTTATCCACGGGTCTAACAAAGGTTAGGCCCTTTTTTCATGCCAGAACAAAGGAGGTTGCATAATGGCACAAGAAAATACAGCCAGTACAACGGACCAGGTATCGTCTGTCAAGGATGTGGAGCAGACAAAATCTGCTCCTCCCACCCCGGAGGCATCGGAAGTGAAGCCTGAGCCCCTTGCCTCCGAGAGCCCCGCCACCCTGTTTGAAATGGCGGAAGTTCCCTCCAGCTCCGACAATAAGGACATTTCATCGACAGAGAATGTTGTGATCCCATTTGAGAAAATCAGTGAGATCAAAGCAGAGAAGCAAGTCCCCGGAACGGATACGGTCAAGAAAGAGGCCCCCGTTAAAGCGCCGAAGCAAAGTAAGGCGCCCAAAGATAAAGCTGCTCCTGCCAAGACAGACGCCGCAAAATCCTCTGCCAGCAAGGCGAAGCCGGAGAAGACTGCAAAAAGCTCCAAGTCCAAGACTCCGGCAAAGACAGAGCCCCCTGCCCAAGAGACAGTGCCTCCGGCGAAAACCGGGCCTGTTGCCGCTCCTCGCTCAAATGAGGTTGAGCAGGTCGTATACATCAAGCTCTCAGAACTGCACCCGTTCAAAAATCATCCGTTCCAAGTCAGGGACGATGAAGAAATGCGGGCTATGGTTTCGAGTGTCAAGGACAAGGGTATTACCAATGCCGCCATAGTCCGGCCCCGCGAGGGCGGTGGGTATGAGATGGTCTCCGGGCATCGTCGTATGAAAGCCAGCGAACTTGCCGGATTTATAGACATGCCCTGTATTGTTCGCAACCTGACAGACGAACAGGCCATTACTCAGATGGTAGAGGATAACACAAACCAGCGTGAGAGCATCCTCCCCAGTGAACGGGCCAAGGCTCTGAAAATGCAGTTGGAGGCTATCAAGCGGCAGGGCGCACGAGGCGACCTCACAACTTCGGGCCAAAATGGCTCGAAGTTGGAGAACGGCCAGCGGTCCAATCAAATCGTCGCAGAACGCAACAAGATGGCAGTCAAACAGGTACAGCGGTATATCAAGCTCAACGATCTTGTCCCTGACCTTATGAAAATGGTGGATGAAAAAAAGATCGCTTTCACTCCCGCCGTGGAGCTTGCTTATATCAGACCCAAAAATCAGCGGTATATTGCTATCGCCATTGAGGGCCAGCAGTCGGCCCCCTCTCTTTCCCAGGCACAGCGCATGAGGGAACTCGACCAAAAGAACATGCTCAACGGCGACGTGATCGACGGTATCATGCTCGAAGAGAAAAAGGAGGTAGACAAGGTGATTATTTCCAGTCAGGAGCTCAGCCAGTATTTCGGCAAGGACAAGACGCCCCGTGAAATGAAGGATCAGATTCTGAAACTTCTGGACGAGTGGAAAGGCAAGCAGAAGGAGATCGCCAAGCCGGAAAAGAAGGCCGAGCAGGAAAAGTAAGAGACTTCGGGCCATGTTGGCCCGAGGTTGCTGTCCTCCCATGACACGGCTCTTGAATGATTCCCCGTCGCCGGTTGTTCTTTTGCATATCCGGGCGTGGTCTGTCAAGAGTGGCTTTGCCACCGCCATAGGCGGCTTTGCTCTTGCCTTTTCGCAGATGTTCAATCTCTTGTGTGAACGGGCGGACAACGTACACGGGGGCCGTTTGCCCCATCATGTGCGTGTGCTGTGGGACGAGGCGGCCAACACCGGGCAGGTGCCACAGCTTGAAAAAATCGTGGCGGTCATCCGCTCCCGGGAAATCAGCCTGACCATGTTCTTGCAGGCGCAGAGCCAGCTAAAGGCTCTGTATAAAGACCACGCGGAGACCATCATGGGAAACATGGACAGTGTGATTTTCCTTGGAGGCCGAGAGCATACCACCATCAAGGAACTGTCGGAGGCTTTGGGGAAAGAGACCATTTCCATGAACACGGAAAGCCGAACGCGGGGGCAATCGGAGAGCTACGGACAAAACACTCAGCGGCTCGGGAAAGAGCTTATGACCATGGACGAACTCACCACCATGGACGGAAACCGCTGCATCCTCCAACTGCGAGGGCTGCGGCCTTTTTATTCCCCGAAGTATGACCTGAAAAAGCATCCGAATTACAAGTACACCGCCGAGGCCGACAAAGAAAAGAACGCCTTTGATCTCTCCAAACTCGTGACCCGGCGTATGACAGAGCTTAATGAAAACGAGCAGTATACAGTTTACGAAGCGACTGAGGACGAATTATCGGCCATAGACGAGGACGAGGACATCCTGAACTATGACGATATAGACGACCCGGACGCTTTCGCGTAACTTCGGGCCATGTTGGCCCGAAGTCCGCCGCCCTGGAGGCGGCTTTTTTCACACCTGAACATATAAAGGAGGAACATTCCATGGGATTCTTTACAAGCGCGGTAGATACCCTGCAAACTTTGGTCGTGGCTTTGGGCGCGGGCCTTGCGGTATGGGGCGTGATTAACTTGCTGGAGGGTTATGGATCGGATAATCCAGGCGCCAAAAGTCAGGGCATCAAGCAGTTAATGGCGAAATAGATGTAATCACACAAGAAAGGAAAAGCACAATCCAGACGGAACCGGCGGTTGTGTCAAGAAATATTGTGGAAAGACAAGACTTCTGCTATAATGGTTCCATCAGCACTTGACGATGGAGAGAAAGGCGGGAGCCTATGCACATCAGCTATCAGCCGCTATGGGACACCCTGAAAGAGCGCGGCATGAGAAAAGAGGACTTGCGGCTGGCCGCTGGTCTGACTACAAATATGATTGCCAACATGGGCAAGGGCGAGCATATCAGTATGAAAACGCTGCTGCGTATCTGCGAAGCCTTGAATTGTGGGATTTTGGATGTGATTGAGTTGGAACATGACGAAACATATTCATAGGAGGAAACACAAAATATGGAGTATCAGACAAATGTATTATGCTATGAAGATTATTGTCGGCTGAGGGAAAGCGTTGGATGGACGAACTTTTCTAAAGAGCAAACACAGGCTGCATTGAGTAATAGCTTATGTACCGTTGCAGTTTTTGAAAATAATCAGACTGTCGGAATGGGCAGATTGATAGGTGACGGTATGTATTTGACAATAGTTGATATTGTAGTCGATCCTGCTTATCAAGGGAAAGGAATTGGAAGCAAAATTGTTAGTATGCTTAGAGAATGTGCGACTAAGGAGATTCCAGACGGAGGACGAATCAGTATCCAGTTGATTTCAGAGAAAGGAAAAGAGCCATTTTATGAAAAACTGGGTTTTAAACGGATTCCGAATGACTTTTGCGGTTCTGGTATGAAGATGGTCATTCACAAGTAATAATAAAGCGCAGAAAATGGATGATTGATTTACCATTGAGTAAATAAAACGTGATACATTCTCTATACTATTCAAAACAGCCGTTGCAGGAGCCAACCCCGCAACGGCTGTTTTTATCTCCACGGTCTGCACCGGAAGTTGATCCCCGAATTTTTAATCAGCGGCGATCTTTTGAACAGCCTTTTCAGGGTCGTTCTTTCCTCGTCTGTGAGCCGCTTGTATTTTAGCTGGAACGCCTTGCAGAAGATTTCCAGAAATTCCTGTACCCTATCGCCGGTGGACTGCATGGCCTTTCGGACTTCCCTTATCAGTTCATCGGCGGGCGTGGTGTCCGGCGCACTCTCCATGTCCTTCTCATGGGCTTTGCGTATATCGTGAAGGATAGCGTCCCATGTTTTGTGTGTCACATGACAGAAAAAATCTTCTTCCTCTATCTGACCGGCTTCCAGAATTTTCAGGGAACGGTCTGCGGCAGCTTCGGGATGTTCTTCCAGTATCATTGCCCGGACAGCGGCCAGCGCACTGTTGATGTCATGGAACCGCATGGTAGCCATTCCATCCACATAGATTTCTGCGTCAGCCATCAGCTCCGCAAATTTTTCGTGGGACATCATCTCGCACAGCAGCCGGGTATTGATTCGTCCGCTTTTCAGAAGCGCCACGGCTTCATCGGTCAAATGTAATTCAGACAGCGGGGTATTTATCTGCTCCCGGTTTTCTGTCCGGCAAAACAGATAGTCAATGGACACCTCATAAAAGTCTGCCAGTGTGATAAGGTTGCCGTGATTGATTTCCTTGTTTCGATTTTCTTCATTTTCATAGCTGGCTAAAGCAGATTTTGAAATGCCGGTCTTTTCTGCCAATTCTTCCAGCTTCAACCCCTTTTCTACCCGTAAATCTTTCAAGCGTTCCTGCAAGGAAACATGGTCTTTCATTGGTTTGCCACTCCCTTCCCATGTGGTTTTTGAGCATATATAGCCATTATACCATACCGTTCCGAAATCGTGGAAATTTTCGATTTTGGGGCGGTATTCCTACTTTCTGGACATACGGGAAAGGGTTCAAAAATGAGCTATGATGTAGTCAGTTCATCGATGGATTATTCCAATCGAATGACCGGCCTGATGGGATATGCTCCCCGGCGATGTAGCGCAACGACCTGCGGCAAGGAGTTGGAGGAACCTTGACCGCAGCGAGCGTACCAACGGGAACGAAACGCTGCTGTGAGATTCAGGGGCAGGAACGACATCAGGGAAACACGGCAGAACTGACACCAAAATGCTACCCAAACACGACAAATCGGCAGGGCGTAGTCTGCCCTGTCCGTGATACTATGGGGCTTTTTAGGGCGGCTCTATGGCCGTGTTTTCCTTGAAAATCGCCCCGAAACATGACACCAGAAACCGCTATCCGCCCATCTCTACCGTTACGGCTGAAATGGGCGGATTTTCTATGATAGGAGGTACCATGCCGAGAATGAGCAAGAAACGGAAGTTGGAGCTGTCCTTCTTCCTCAATGACCGGGGGCGTGTGGCCTACAACGACCTGTGCCGGAAGTGTCAGCATGAGTGCAAACAGAGCTTCCGGGCTGTCGTGATCGACTGCCCCCATTACCTGTCCAAACGAGCCAAGCGAAAGGAGAAAACCGACTAAATGGAATTTGAATTTATGACCGCAGACACCGTTCTGCCGCCCTGTATGCCACTTCCCGCCGCCATGTTACGGCTACCAATCAGCAGCACCGCAAAGGTAATGTATGCCCGCCTGCTGGACGCCACCCTTGCAGGAGGTGCGGAGGATACCAACGGGATATTGTTTGTCCGTTTCCCCATTGTGGAGCTGGCAGCGGCCTTGTCCCGCAGCGCCGTGACCGTCAAGCGTTCCCTGAAAGAATTGGAGGACGCCGGACTGAAATCCCGCCAGCGCCCCCGGCAAGACGGGGAAACCAGCCTGTTTGCCGGGCTTATCAAGTGCGGCGAGTGCGGCAAGTCACTGACCATCCGCACCACCCACGCCAAGCACCCGCAGCAGATTTACGCCTGTAAGACCTATGGTGCGTTCGGCAAGAACCATTGCACCCAGCACCGGGTGGAATAAGCCGTTGGCAACGTTCAAACATATCAGCTCTAAAAACGCAAACTACGGTGACGCTGAAAAATACCTGACCTTTGCGCACGACGAGTTTACCATGAAGCCCACGCTGGACGCGGACGGGCGGCTTGTGCCGAGAGAGGATTACCGCATTTCCACCCTGAACTGCGGCGAGGAAGATTTTGCGGTTGCCTGTATGCGCTCCAATCTCCGCTATGGCAAGAATCAGAAGCGCGAGGATGTCAAGAGCCACCATTACATCATCAGCTTTGATCCACGGGACGGCCCGGACAACGGGCTGACCGTAGATAAGGCGCAGGAGCTTGGCGAGAGGTTTTGCTGGGAGCAGTTTCCCGGTCATCAGGCGCTCGTCTGCACCCACCCGGACGGGCATAATCAGTCCGGCAACATCCATGTGCATATCGTCATCAACAGTCTGCGAATTGAAAATGTACCGCTGTTGCCTTACATGGACAGACCCGCCGACACAAAAGCCGGATGCAAACACCGCTGCACCGACGCTGCGATGGAATATTTCAAATCCGAGGTCATGGAGTTGTGCCACGAAGCCGGGCTTTATCAGATCGACCTTCTGAACGGCAGCGCAAGCCGCGTCACCGAGCGCGAGTATTGGGCGAAGAAAAAGGGGCAGGCTGCGCTGGATCAGGAAAACGCCGCCCTTGCCGCAGAGGGCAAGCCCACCAAGCCGACACGCTTTGAAACCGACAAGGAGAAGCTGCGACAGATTATCCAAAAAGCTCTGAACGAATCGTTCACCGTCGAGGATTTTGCGCGGAAGCTCCTGCAATACGGCGTGACCGTCAAGGAGAGCCGAGGACGGTTTTCCTACCTCACCCCAGACCGCACGAAGCCCATCACGGCGCGGAAGCTGGGCGACAGCTTTGATAAAGCTGCCGTGCTTGCCGCTTTGGAGCAAAAAGCCCTGCGTCCTGAAAATACCCTCACTTCAAATGATGCTATTCCTCTTGACCGCACCCTATCTTCAAACGAGGGTGCATCCGGCAGGTCTGCCCCGAAGCAGAGCGTACCACAAGCCCCCTCCATTGGGCGCATGGTTGACCGTGAAGCAAAACGCGCCGAGGGCAAGGGCATCGGCTATGACCGCTGGGCGACGATGCACAACCTCAAGGCATGGTCAAAAACCTTCCTATACTTGCAGGAGCATGACCTTCTATCGCCGGATAAGCTGAACGCCGCCGTGGATGCCGCCGGTGCGGAAGCACGGGAAGCCCGCAGCCGCTATGATACAGCCGCTGCCAAGGTGACGGATAAAAAGGCATTGCTGGAAGCGATGGACAATTACCGCAAAACCTATCCTGTCATCAAGGAGTATCGTGCGATCCGCAAGGAAAAGGACAAGCAGAAATTCCATGCCGCGCATGAAGCGGATTTTATCATCAACGACGCTGCCAAGCGCCAGCTTGACAAGCTGGGCACACCCAAGCAGCTCCCGAAGCGCAAGGAGGTCGTTGCAGAGATTCAGTCCCTCGTGTCCCAGAAAAACGAGTGTTACAACGATTACCGCGAGAAAAGCGACCGGTTGCATGAGCTGATGACTATGCAGCGCAACTATCAGATGGCGATGCCGCAGCCGAAGCGAGGGCGCAGCCATGAGCAGGAGCGATAAAAAGCAAAATGCCGCCAGAAGCGGCGGCATTTGCGGACGGTCAATCCGTCTGATCTTCACTTGTTTCGGTCAGCAGCTCTATGAACGCTGCCGGAGCGTACACGGGGATCGGCGCTTTGCTGTAATCCTTCGTGTTCCGCGTCACGATGCAGTCCACGCCGGAGCGCACCGCCGTTTCGACCATCACGGCATCCTCAAAATCGGAAATCTCCGCTGAGATCGCCTTGCGGATGTCCAGCGCCGTAGTGTCCAGCAGACCGAACAACGCGCAGAGCTTAGTCAGAACGTCGCGGGTTGCTTTGTCGCTGTGGGTCTGCCGGTGTGTCAGATAGTAAATATCCGTGATAGCTTTCGCCGTCAGGAAGCCTTCAAACTGCCGGTTGGCACAGAGCAGGAAAATCGACTGCGCATCCTTGCAGAACGGTTCGCGGCTTTGCAGCGCGTCCACGATGACGCAGGTGTCAATGACAGCTCTCATATCCGGTTCAGCCTTTCTTCCTTCGCTTCCTCCAACGTCACATCAGCCGGAAGAATCCCGAACAGGGACTTGGCAATGTCCACTCTGTCCTGATGGGGATTGGAGAGCTTGGCGACAACCTTGCCGTTGCGGGTGATGAAAATGTCCTCCGTCGCTGCAAGCAGAAGATACTTTCCGAGATTGCTTTTCAGTTCCGTCGCAGTAATCGACATGATCTGGTTCCTCCCTTCGTGATTTGGTTCATTCTTATTATATCCGAATCGGACGAAATATGCAACCGATTCGTGCGAAATATTTTGTGAACCGTCCGATAACTTTCTGTGACCGAAATGGAGCGCACGGGAGCGATAATGACCCTCACTTGTAGTGAGGGTCATTCAGAGCATGATGAGCTAAGCTGCGTTAGCACGTTTTTCCGGGGCAAATATCCCGACCCGAAAGCGCACAGAACGCGCCGAAGGGACTTACCCATACCGCAATACCGCACGTTCTACAAACGGAGCGTACAGAGCGAAAAAAGCCCGAAAATGATACCGGGATTTACAATTTGACCGTCTGCCGGAGCGTGGTGCTTTGGCGACAGACAGGAGCGTGAAAATGCCGAGAATGAGCAAACAGCGGCGGTTGGAATTGGTACAGGTGGTGCTGACGGATATTCGCTGCAAGGCGTTGTGGGCGCAGAACAGCCGGGAGAGTCTGCGGGAACAGCTTCTCGCAAGAGAACACACGGCCAGCGTGGAGAGAACCCGGACGCTGCAAGCGGAATTAAACGCCATTGGCAAGCGGCTGCCGGAACTGGATAGATTGATTCAAGCCGCCTACGAGGATAAGGTCATGGGCCGCATCCCGGAGAGCGTGTGCATCAATTTGCTCAATCAATATGAGGTCGAGCGCAGAGAAAAGCAGGAGCGCAGCCGGGAGTTGACCGAGCAACTTGCCGTCAGCCGGGAGAGTGAGAAGTCCGTGGACGCATGGCTGGATATGATGCAGGATTACGCCCAGCTTGAAGAACTTGACCGCCCCACGCTGGTGCGGCTGATCCAGAAAATTGAGATCAGCGAACGCCATACTGTGGACGGTCATGAGGAACGGGATATTCACATCTACTACAATTTTGTAGGCTATATTGAGGAATGAAACCGTCATTCTTTATTCGAGGTTGTCTAACGAGTGGTACGCCCGGGATATTTCCCGTAAAATCCGAAGCTCCCAGCGTTTGCGCGGTAATGCCGGTGTCCCGCTTTCTCTGCCGCCCTACGGCTATGTGAAAAGCCCCGAAAACCCCAAATACTGGATCGTTGACGAGGAAGCGGCCGCCGTGGTGCGGCGCATCTACCAGATGTGCATTGACGGGTACGGGATCGACAAGACTGCCGCTATCTTTGAACAGGAGGAAATCCTGAAGCCTACGGAGTATTGGAAGCTGAAAGGCGTCAGGAAGCCGGGGAGAAAGCCTTTTTCCGAAAGCCCCTATCATTGGAGCTCAAACACGGTGAACAAGATATTGACCTCCCGCGAGTACATGGGGGATGTAGTCAATTTCAAGACCTACTCCAAATCCTTTAAGGATAAGCGGCGGTATGAAAACCCCGAGGAAAACCATGTGATCTTTGAGGGCGTGCATGAGCCCATCATTGACCGTCAGACCTGGGAGATGGTACAGCGTATCCGGGAGGGTACGAAGCGCAGGCAGCCGAAGAAGGTGGAAAAGAATATGTTTGCCGGACTTCTCTACTGCGCGGATTGTGGCCGCAAGCTGCATTTCAACGTCAATCACCCGCATACGGAACTGCAATACTTCAACTGCTCCAACTATCGGGGCAATCGGGGCACCTGCAATCAGACCCACTATATTCGGGTGGACGCGCTGGAACAGGTCATGCTTTTGGAAATTCGACGGCTGACGGCCTTCTTACAGGATAAGGAGGAGGACTTTGTAAAGTTGCTGATGGCAAAGACCCTGGAAGTGGCCGAGCGTGAGAGTGCACGGCGCGAAGAGGAACTTCGGGCCAACCTGACCCGATGTGCCGAGCTGGACGGGCTTTTCTCCAAGACCTACGAGGACAATGCCAGCGGAAAGCTGTCCGACGAGCGGTTTATGATGCTCACGAAGCGGTATGACGACGAGCAGCTTATCCTGAAAAAGAAAATCTCCGCTTTGCGGGCGGAGATCGACAAGGATAAGAAAAGCCGAATGAACGCTGCCAGCTTTCTGCGGCTTGTCCGAAAGTATACGGACATACAGGAGCTTACGCCGCTGGTCCTCCATGAAATGGTGGAAAAGATCGTTGTCCATCAGGCACAGGGGACCGGGAAAAACCGGACGCAGCAGCTTGACATCCACTACAACTTTATCGGCGTACTGGATATGCCGGAGGTTGCTTCTTTGCCGTCCAGCGTGACGATAGACACCCGACAGGGCGTGGCCGTCGAGTACATCACACGCAAGGCCGGATAAACGAAAACAGGAGCAATCTTTCGATTACTCCTGTCTACGGAATGTTCATTGTCGTTATGAACATTCGACATGGTGCCGGTGGTCGGACTCGAACCGACACGATGTCGCCACCAACGGATTTTGAGTCCGTCACGTCTACCAATTCCATCACACCGGCAAAGGATACTCAAGTATTATACACAAAAAAAATCCGAATGGCAAGAGCGGAATTGAAACAATATGGGTGAAAAATCAAAAAATCCCCATACCCAAAACAACAGATATATGGTATGATACTTAGATAGATAGCAGCATGCGGTCAAAAGGAGGGGGAAAAGCGGACATGCGAGTGGCTCAATGCAAAATGGTCCTGGTGGCCGCGGTATTCCTTCTGCTGACCGGCTGCCTGTTTCAGCCGCCGGACGATCTCTACAGCCTGCCGGAGCCGCCGGCAGACTATCAAAACCTGTATACCAAGATTGACGAGGTCCGGGCCGCCGGTGCGGAGTACGCGGGCCCTGTTCAGGGCACCAACACCCAGCCCATCCAACTGGTGGACCTGGACGGCGACGGCGTGCAGGAGGCTGTGGTTTTTTTCCGTATCCTGGGGGACGAGCAGCAGCTTCAAATCTACATCTTCCATCAATTGGAGGATGAATCTTACGAGGTCCAGTCGGTCATCAAGGGGGACGGCAACGCCATCTACTCGGTAGACTATGAGAACCTGGACGATGATCTCCGAAACAAGGAGCTGGTGGTGAGCTGGCAAATCAGCAGCCTGGTCTATAATTTGGGTGCTTACCGCTACTCCGACCAGGAGGGGCAGTATGTGGAGCTGATGTTCACCTCCTATAACCGCTTCTCCCTGCTGGACATCGACAAGGACAACCAGAAGGAGATCATGGTGCTCAACCTCAACAGCATCCAGGGCGAGGGACAAGCCGACCTGTTCGACTACGACTCCAACGACAAGACCATGAACCTGCGGGACACCGCTCCCATGTCGAAGGAGATTATCAGCATATCCGCCATGCGAAACGGGTCGGTGAAAAACGGCGGCCTGACCGCTCCGGCGCTCTTCGTCACTTCCGACCTGAGCAACGGCATCAGTACCATCACCGACATCTTTGCCTGGCGGGATGGCCGCCTGGTCAACATCACGCTGAATACGGAGAGCGGCATGAGCGAGAGCACCCGGCGGGTGAACTCCATGCGTACGGTGGCGGCCCGGGACATCAACCGGGACGGCATCCTGGAATTGCCTCGGCCCAGTCTGCTGCCCGCCTACGCCAAGGAGAATGCCGAGAGCTTTTGGTCGGTGCTCTGGCAGCAGTACGACCTGCAGGGCAGCCCCATCCGAGTGTTTAACACCTATTTTAACGACTCGGAGGGGTGGTATCTGATCCTGCCCGATGCGTGGGACGGCGTGATCACCCTGGCAAAGAGCAACATTGTCAGCGGCGAACGGGCCACGACCTTCTATTACTGGAAGGACCAGGACCCCGGTGCGGCGCCCCAGGAATTTTTGACGATCTACAAGCTGACCGGTCCCAACCGGGAGACCCGCTCCCGGACCGGCAACCGCTTCGTACTGATGGCCGACGGGGACAGCACGATCTACGCCGCCGAGTTCAAAAGCTGCGACTGGGACTGCGGGCTGGACGAGGAGGGGCTCCGGGAGCTCTTCCAGCTCATCCAGCCCGAGTGGCCCGATACCTGATAAGGAAAGGACGGAGTGCGGGAGATGAAAAAGGTACTGGTATTGGAGGATGAGGCCAATATCCGCAGCTTTGTGGTCATCAACCTGAAGCGGGCGGGCTATGAGGCCATCGAGGCGGACACCGGGGAAGAGGCCCTGGCCCAGCTCCGGCGCAATCCGGATATCAAGGTGGCCCTGCTGGATATCATGCTGCCCGATATGGACGGCTTCGAGGTCTGCCGCCGCATCCGGGCCAGCGATTCAAAGATCGGCATCATCATGCTCACGGCCCGGACCCAGGAGATGGACAAGATCACCGGCCTCATGACCGGGGCGGACGACTATGTGACCAAACCCTTTTCTCCGGCGGAGCTGACTGCCCGCATCGACGCCCTCTACCGCCGTACTGGAGGCGACGTGCCGCTGGATACCGGGGAGATCAGCCAGCCGCCCTTCCTCCTGAATACCCGCAACCGTACGCTGGAGAAAAACGGGCAGCGGGTCAAGCTGACCCAGGTGGAGTACAACATCGTCAAGCTCTTCATGGACAATCCGGGCAAGGCCCTGTCCCGGGAAGAGATTTTGGACTCGGTCTGGGGCAGAGACTATTTTGGCGAACTGAAGATCGTGGATGTGAACATCCGGCGTCTGCGTATCAAGATTGAGGACGACCCCACCAATCCGACCTTTATCACCACAGTGTGGGGATATGGGTACAAGTGGGGATTTTAGGGCAAGGGCCTTTTGGTAGGAGAACCTTAGCCCACGTGCCCGCCGGGTGGAATGCCCCTCCGCGCTCTGAGGGGCAAGTCCAAGAGCGCGTGGAGCCCCGGCGCACTCGCACCGGGAATGGCAGGTGATAGGAGGTGGAAATACATATGGCGAAGGTCAAGGGAATTCGAAAGCGCTGGATGCTCAACAGTATTTCCGCCGTCCTGCTCATCGTCCTGTTCGCCGTGACGGCCTTTTCCGTGGCCATTGCGGGGTATTTCTACTCCACCATGAGCAGCGGTCTGGAGGCCAAGGTGCGGGGCTTTGCCAACACCATCCGCAACTCTCAAAGCGCCTATCTCCAGACCGCCCGGGATACGGTGGAGGGCTTTGAGGAGAAAAACGTACTGGAGCTCCAGTACCTGAACGAGTCCGGCACCGTGGTGTACTCCTCCGCCCAGCTCACTCTGCCCGGCTCCTATCCCGGCACACAGGATGTCAACGAGGCGCTGGCCGGCAACGGGCAGTTCGTCCGCACCTGGTCGGGCAGTTCCCCGGAGACCGGGGAGCGCATCATGGCCGCCTCCGCCCCCGTGCTGTATAACGGCAGCGTCCGGGGCGTGGTGCGGGTGGTCACCTCTCTGGGCCAGGTGGACAAGCAGGTGATGGTCATCGTGGCCATCGCCCTGGCCATCGGGACGGTCATTGTCTCTATGGTGTACTTTTCCAACCTCTATTTTGTCCGCTCCATCGTGGAGCCCTTGGGCGTGGTCACCGACACCGCCAAGCGCATCGCAGCCGGGTCCTACGGCATCCAGATCGAAAAAAAATTTGACGATGAGATCGGGGACCTGATCGACGCCATCGACGACATGTCCCTGAAAATCAAGCAGTCGGAGCGCATGAAGTCCGAGTTCATCTCCTCGGTTTCCCATGAGCTGCGCACCCCCCTGACCGCCATCAACGGCTGGGCGGAGACCATTATGAACGGGGAAGTCCGGGATGCCGAGGACGTGAAGAAGGGGATGGGCATCATTGTGTCCGAGGCCCGCCGCCTGACCAACATGGTGGAGGAGCTGCTGGAGTTCTCGCGCATTGAGGACGGCCGCTTCACTCTCTCCATCGAGCCCATGGATATCAAGGCCGAGCTGGAGGACGCGGTCTACACCTACACCGAGTTCTTCCGCCGGGAGGGCATCACCCTGACCCACACCGACTGTGACGAGGAGTTCCCCCCCATTCCCGGGGACCCGGAGCGGATGCGGCAGGTGTTCTGCAATCTGCTGGACAACGCCGCCAAGCACGGCGGCTCCGGCAAGCGCATCGAGACCGCCATCCGGCCCGGCGCGGACAACGACGTGGTCATCACCATCCGGGACTACGGCCCCGGCATCCCCGCCGACGAGCTGCCCCACGTCAAATACAAGTTCTATAAGGGCAGCTCCAAGGCCAGAGGCTCCGGCATCGGCCTGGCTGTCTGCGAGGAGATCGTCACCCGCCACAATGGACGTCTGGACATCGGCAACGCCGAGGGCGGCGGCTGCATCGTCACCATCCGGCTGCCCATCGGCAACACTGCGGCCTGAAACACAGTAGAACAAAAGTTCGAAAATTTCTTGCATTTCCCATGCGAGTCTGATACAATACGATTGCATAAGCGTGAAGGAGAATTTCTGCACAATGCCAAAAGAAAACCAAGCCTGCGCCACGCCGTTCCGCACCATGATCGGCGGCCAGGCTCTGATCGAGGGCATCATGATGCTGGGCCCCGAGAAAAAGTCCATCGTGGTGCGCAGGCCGGACGGCGACCTGGAGATCAAGACCGAGCCGCGCAAGCTCATCAAGGACCGGCATCCGGTGCTGGGCTGGCCGTTCATCCGGGGCGTGGTCAATTTCTGCACGTCCATGTACACCGGCGTCACCGCCCTGATGTACTCGGCGGAGTTCTACCCGGAGGACGGGGAGGAGGCCGACGCCGAGCCTTCGAAATTTGAGCGGTGGCTGGACAGGAAGCTGGGCAGCGAAAAGGCCATGAGCTTCTTTATCACCCTGGCCGTCATCCTGGGCATGGCCTTCTCCGTGGGACTCTTTTTCGTCCTGCCGACCCTGCTCTCCGGCGGCGTGATGTATTTCTTCCCCGGCATCCCTCTGTGGGGGCGGAACCTGGTGGAGGGACTCACCCGCATCGTTCTCTTTTTGGGCTATCTGATTTTTTGCTCCAGAATGAAGGACATCCGGCGGGTGTTCTCTTACCACGGGGCGGAGCACAAGAGCATCTTTTGCTATGAGAAAGGGCTGGAGCTCACCGTGGAGAACGTCCGGGCCCAGCCCAAGCACCACCCGCGCTGCGGCACCAGCTTTTTGCTGGTGGTCATCGTGGTATCCATCCTGCTGTCCAGCATCGTCTTTTCCTTTTCGGCCTTCCACTTTACCAACCCGTTCCTGCGCACACTGGTCCATCTGGCCCTGCTGCCGGTGGTGGTGGGGATCACCTGGGAGCTCAACCGCTATGTGGGCGGGCACGACAACCTGATCTGCCGGGCCGTCCGACGGCCGGGTATGGCCATCCAGCGCTGGACCACCTTCGAGCCGGACGACTCCATGATCGAGGTGGGCATCGCCGCCCTCAAGGAGGTACTGCCGGAGGAGAAGGGCAAGGACCAGTGGTAAAAAGCAACCGTGACGAGAGGTGAAACGCCGTGGCGACCACCTATAATAATTTATATCTGGACACCCGGAAACGGCTGAAGGCGGCGGGGGTGGAGATGGCCCAGTTGGAGGCCAGAGAGCTGGTCTGCTTTGCCGCCGACAAGACCCGGGAGCAGTTTTTCCGGGACTTGCCCCTCTACGCCTCAGACGAGGTGGAGCGCAGGGTGGAGGAGCTGACCCGGCGCCGTCTGGCCGGTGAGCCGGTGGCCTACATCATCGGGGAATGGGAGTTTTACGGCCTGCCCCTGGACATCTCCCGGGAGGTCATCGTCCCCCGGGCCGACACGGAAGTGCTGGCCGAGCGCGCGATCCTCCTGGCCCGGGCGGCGGGGGAGGGGGCCCGGGTGCTGGACCTGTGTGCCGGAAGCGGCTGCGTGGGTCTGGCGGTGGCGGCCAACGCCCCGGACTGCCGCGTGGTGCTGGCCGACCTGTCCGAGGGGGCCCTGCGCATTTGCAAGCAGAACGTCCGCCGCAACAACCTGAACGCCAGGGTCACCTGCGTCCAGGCCGACGCCCTGACCCAGCCCGCGGCCAGCCTGTGGGATTTTGACGTTATTGCCTGCAACCCGCCCTACATCCCCCATCAGGAGATCCCCACCCTGGATGTCTCCGTCAAGGACTATGAGCCTTGGGGGGCGCTGGACGGGGGCATGGACGGACTGGACTTTTACCGGGCCGTGGCCGCCCGATGGGGCCACGCTCTCCGGCTGGGGGGCAGCCTGGTCTTTGAGGTGGGCGCCGGACAGGCCCCCGCCGTGGAGCTCATTCTGGCCCAGAACGGCTATGAAAATATCCTCACCCACCAGGACACCCAGGGGATCTGGCGCGTGGTGGAGGGGACCGTCAATCACTGAAGCATAGGGCCCGCCGGGGGGCGGCGCCCTGAGAGGAGAACAGCTTATGGCATCGAAAAAGCCTATGGTGGAGGCTGCTGCCCCCGCCTCCGACAAGCAGAAGGCACTGGAGACCTGCATGGCCCAGATCGAGCGGACCTACGGCAAGGGGTCCATCATGCGTCTGGGGGAGAACACCGGTATCGTGGTGGAGGCCATCCCCACCGGCTCCCTCTCCCTGGACCTGGCGCTGGGCATCGGCGGCGTGCCCAAGGGCCGCATCGTGGAGATCTACGGGCCGGAGTCCTCGGGCAAGACCACCCTGGCCCTGCACATCGTGGCGGAGGCGCAGAAGCGGGGGGGCGAGGTGGCCTTCATCGACGCCGAGCACGCCCTGGACCCCGGCTATGCCCGGGCCCTGGGGGTGGATATCGACTCCATGCTCATCTCCCAGCCCGACACCGGCGAGCAGGGGCTGGAGATCTGCGAGGCCCTGGTCCGCTCCGGCGCCATCGACGTGGTGGTGGTGGACTCGGTGGCCGCGCTGACGCCCCGGGCGGAGATTGAGGGGGACATGGGCGACTCCCATGTGGGCCTGCTGGCCCGGCTGATGAGCCAGGCTCTGCGCAAGCTGGCCGGCTCCATCGCTAAGACCAACTGCATCGTCATCTTCATCAACCAGCTCCGGGAAAAGGTGGGCGTGGTCTACGGCAATCCTGAGGTCACCACCGGCGGCCGGGCGCTGAAGTTCTATTCCTCCGTGCGCATCGACGTGCGCCGCACCGAGTCGCTGAAAAACGGCTCCGAGATCATCGGCAACCGCACCCGGGCCCGGGTGGTGAAGAACAAGGTGGCCCCTCCGTTCAAGGAGGCCGAGTTCGACATCATGTACGGCGAGGGCATCTCCAAGGTGGGCGAGCTGGTGGATCTGGGCGTCAAGCTGGACCTGATCCAGAAGTCGGGCTCCTGGTTCGCCATGGGGGAGACCCGCCTGGGTCAGGGCCGGGACGCTGTGAAGCAGTATCTGAAGGAAAACCCCGAGGTGGCCGAGCGCATCGAGGCCGACATTCGGGCCAACGCCTACAAGCTGATGAGCAGCCAGGCCAGGGCCGCCGCCCGGGCGGCAGGCCGCGCCGTGGATGTGTCCGCCGAGGACTTTGAGGATGCGGATCAGTAAAATTGCCCCCTCCAGACACAAGGATGGCCGCTGGCTGATCTGGCTGGAGGATGGCTCTCTGCTGCGGGTGGGGGAGGCTGAGATGCTGGACTTTTCCCTCCACGCCGGCCTGGAGCTGGACGATGCCGCTGCCGACCGGCTGCTGGCGGCGGCGCGGAAGGGCCGGCTCCGGGAAAAGGCCCTGGCCCTGCTCACCGCCCGGCCCATGTCCCGCAGGGAGCTCATCGACCGGCTCACCGCTTGCCCCCGAGACCGGGAGAAGCCGCCCCTGGCCGACGAGGCCCAGGCGGCGGAGACCGCCGACTGGCTGGAGCGGCTGGGACTGCTGAACGACGCTGAATACGCCCGGACGGTGGTGCGGCACTACTCCGCCAAGGGCTACGGCCCCTACAAGATCCGGGATGAGCTCTATCGCCGGGGGGTGGCGCGGGAGCTCTGGGAGGACGCTCTGGCCGAGACCGCCGATCCGTGTGCGGCCATCGACGCCTTCCTGCGCCAGAAGCTCAAGGGCGCCCCGACCGACCGCCGGGAGCTGAAGAAGGCTTCCGACGCCTTGGCCCGCAGGGGCTACCATTGGTCGGACATCAGCGAGGGGCTCCGCCGCTGGGGTGCGGATATCGAGGAATAAAAAGGAGTTATCGACCTTTGAAGATTGCATTTATCTCTCTGGGCTGTGATAAGAATCGGGTGAACACCGAGCAGATGATGGCCCTGTGCCAGGCGGCGGGCCACGAGGTCACCGGCGAGCCCGACGGGGCTGACGTGGCGGTCGTCAACACCTGCGGCTTCATCGACTCCGCCAAGGAGGAGGCCATCGCCACCATTCTGGAGGTGGCTCCGCTCAAAGAGACGGGGCGGCTGAAGAAGCTGCTGGTGGCGGGCTGCCTGTCCCAGCGGTATCAGGACGAGGTCTTGACCGAGCTGCCCGAGGTGGACGGCATCCTGGGCACCGGCAGCTATACCGACATTGTCTCTGCGGCCGAGGCGGCCATGGCGGGGGAGACCCCCAAGCTCTTTGGGGACATCGACCGGACGGTGGAGGATGGGGCCCGGCTGGTCTCCACGCCCTCCTATACCGCCTTCCTGAAGATTGCGGAGGGCTGCAACAATCGCTGTGCCTTCTGTGTCATCCCGTCCCTGCGGGGCCGTTACCGCAGCCGACCCATGGAGTCCCTGCTGGCGGAGGCGGGGCAACTGGCCGGCGCCGGGGTCAAGGAGCTCATCCTGGTGGCCCAGGATATCACCCGCTACGGCACCGACCTGTACGGCCGCCATGCCCTGCCCGAACTGCTGCGGGAGCTGTGCAGGCTGGACTTCCACTGGATTCGGCTGCACTATTTTTACCCGGACGAGGTCACCGACGAGCTCATCGAGGTGGTGGCCTCGGAGCGCAAGATCGTCAAGTATCTGGATATCCCGCTCCAGCACTGCAACGATGGCATCCTGAAGGCCATGAACCGCCGGGGCACCAAGGCGCAGATCGAAGCGTTGCTGAGCAAGCTCCGGGCGCGGATTCCCGGCCTGGTCATCCGCACCTCCATCATCTGCGGCCTGCCCGGCGAGGGAGAGGCGGAGTTTGAGGAACTGTGCGGCTTCCTGCGGGAAAACGCCCTGGAGCGGGCCGGCGTGTTCGCCTTCTCTCCGGAGGAGGGCTCACCTGCTGCTGATATGCCGGACCAGGTGCCAGAGGACGTGAAGCGCCACCGCGTGGAGCGGCTGGTGGATCTCCAGTCCGGCGTCATGGACGCCTGGAACGAGGCACGGCTGGGCACGGTGATGGAGGTCCTCTGCGAGGGCTTCGACCCGGATATGGGCTGCTGGGCGGGCCGGACCTATGCCGACTCGGTGGACGTGGACGGCCATGTCTACTTTACTGCCGGAGGCATGGTGCCCGCCGGGAGCTTTGTCAATGTGCGTATTACCGGCACCGCCGACGGCGATCTGACCGGAGAAATCGAGGAGTAAGGACCGATGAATACAGCCAACAAGCTGACCATGGCCAGAGTGGTGATGATTCCCATCTTCCTGGCGGTGCTCTATCTGGTTATTCCGCCCTACCACAACTACATCGCCCTGGCCATCTTTGTGCTGGCCAGCGTCACCGACTTCATTGACGGATATGTGGCCCGGCATTACGACCAGGTCACCGATTTCGGCAAGTTCATGGACCCTCTGGCCGACAAACTGCTGGTGGTATCCGCCATGCTGTGGTTCGTCCAGATCGGCCGGATGCCCGCCTGGTGCGTCCTGATCGTGGTGGCGCGGGAATTTGCCGTCACTGGGCTGCGGCTGGTGGCGGTGGACAACGGCCGGGTCATCGCGGCGGGCTGGTCGGGCAAAGTCAAGACGGCCACCACCATGGTGTGTATCTGCCTGATGCTGCTGCCCATCCCGGCGGCGGCCAATACCCTGTGCGTGGCCCTCATCGTGGCTACCACCCTCTATTCCGGCGTGGAGTATTTCGTCAAGAACCGGGATGTGCTCAACTGGAACAAGTGAGAGGGACATTCCGGCACTTGACACGAAAGCGGCGGAATGATAATATACTGAGGACATAGGAAAAACCGGCGCGGGGAACGGAAAGAGTAGCGCGGGGGTTGACCGGACAGAGAGGGAACGTCACCGGCTGAAAGCGGTCCCACGGGAGCCCCGAGCGAAGTGCATCCGGGAGCGCGGGGGCGTAATGCCCCACGGTCTGGCCCCGTTACCGGCCATTGAGCGAGAAACGAGAGTGGAACCGCGACTTTTTCAGCCGCCTCTCATGCCTGCGGGCATGGGAGGCGTTTTTCGTTTGTTCGGTTTGTATCACGTCAGGAGGAGACCCATGTTCAAACGTCTATCCGAGCTGCTGGGCGCCTATCAGCGGCGGGACCCGGCCGCCCGCTCCAAGCTGGAGATCTTTCTGCTGTACCCCGGCGTCCACGCCGTCCTCTTCCACCGGGTATCCCATTGGTTCTACCGGCATAGGCTGTTCTTCCTGGCCCGGCTGAACTCCCAGCTTGCCCGGCATCTCACCGGCATCGAGATCCACCCCGGCGCACACATCGGGCGGCGGCTGGTCATCGACCACGGGATGGGCATCGTCATCGGCGAGACCGCCGAGGTAGGGGACGACTGCCTGATCTACCACGGGGTCACCCTGGGGGGTACCGGCAAGGACCAGGGCAAGCGCCACCCCACCATTGAAAACAACGTCATGATCGCCTGCGGTGCCAAGGTGCTGGGGCCCTTCACGGTGGGGGAGGGGGCCCGGATCGCCGCCAATGCCGTGGTCCTCAGCGAGGTGCCGCCGGAGGCTACCGCGGTGGGCGTGCCCGCCCGGGTGGTCCGGGTGGCGGGCGAAAAGGTGGATTATGCCACCCAGGTGGACCAGATCCACGTCACCGACCCCGTACAAAAAGAGCTCCAGGCCATCAGCTCCCGGCTGGAATGGCTGGAAAAAATGCTGGATGACAGCGCAAAGGAGAAAAATCTATGAAACTGTATAATTCCGCCAGCCATAAAAAGGAGGACTTTGTCCCCCATGAGCCCGGCAGGGTGTCGATGTATACCTGCGGCCCCACCGTCTATCACTTCGCCCACATCGGCAATCTGCGCAGCTATATCATGGAGGATGTGCTGGAAAAATTCCTGCGTTACGACGGCTACGACGTAACGCGGGTGATGAACATCACCGACGTAGGGCACCTGTCCTCCGACGCCGACACCGGCGAGGATAAGATGCTCAAGGGGGCCCAGCGGGAGCACAAGACCGTCATGGAGATCGCCCGGTTTTATACCGAAGCCTTCTTTGACGACTGCAAAAAGCTGAACATCAAGTATCCCGACGTGGTCCAGCCCGCCACCGGCATGATCGATTCCTATATTAAGGTGATTACCAAACTGATTGACACCGGGCACGCCTATCTGGCCGGCGGCAACGTGTATTTTGACACCTCCAAGCTGAAGCACTATTATGTGTTCAACGACCATGACGAGGAGAATCTGGCCGTGGGCGTCCGGGAGGGCGTGGAGGAGGACGCCAACAAGCGCAACAAGAACGACTTCGTCCTCTGGTTCACCAAGTCCAAGTTCGAGGATCAGGCCCTCAAGTGGGACTCCCCCTGGGGCGTGGGCTATCCCGGCTGGCACATCGAGTGCTCCTGCATTTCCATGAAGTATCTGGGCGAGTATTTGGACATCCACTGCGGCGGCATCGACAACGCCTTCCCCCACCACACCAACGAGATCGCCCAGTCCGAGTCCTATCTCGGCCATCCCTGGTGCAAATACTGGATGCACGTCCACCACCTCAACACCGCCGACGGCAAGATGAGCAAGTCCAAGGGGGAATTTCTCACCGTCTCCCTGCTGGAGGAGAAGGGGTACGACCCGCTGGTCTACCGGCTGTTCTGCCTCCAGTCCCACTACCGCAAGGGACTGACCTTCTCCTGGGAAAATCTGGACAACGCCAGAACCACCTACGACAAGCTGGTGGCCCGGGTGGCTGCCCTGAAGGATGAGGGAGCGGTGGATGAAGCCGCCGCCGCGCCCTACAAGGATGCCTTCCGGGAGGCGCTCGGCAACGACCTGAACACCTCTTTGGGAATTACCCGCCTGTACGACGTGCTGAAATCCGGCCTGAACGATGCCACCAAGCGCGCCCTGGTCGCTCGCTTCGATCAGGTGCTGGGGCTGGACCTGCTGCAGAAGGCGGAGGCGCTCCGGGAGAAGGCGGCGGCTCAGGCAGCCCCCGCCGAGGGCGACGGCGAGATCGACGCCCTGGTGGCGGCCCGTACCGCCGCCAAGAAGGCCAAAAACTTTGCCGAGGCCGACGCCATTCGGGAGCAGCTCAAAGCCATGGGCGTGGAGGTCACCGACACCCCCCAGGGCCCCGTGTGGAAGCGGATGTAATGGAAACAGCAGAAGGCGCTGCCGGCCGGCAGCGCCTTCTGTTCTCTTTTTCCTCCCACCCCGGCGGGGGCGGCGGATGCAGGAACCGGTTGGAGGGCGGTCGTCACCCTTCATACCTGAGAGCCGTCAGGGCGGAGCGGGCCAGCAGGGCGGCGTCCAGGGGGAGGGCGGAGTCATTCGTGCGGAATTGGTCGCTGTGCCACCCGGCGTTTTCCCGGTCCGGGAAGCCGGAACCCAGCCAGTAGAAAAAGGAGGGGACCTCCTTGCCGTACTCGGCAAAGTCCTCCGAGCTCATTTCCGGCGCAGCTATCACCACATGCTCCGGCCCCACCAGGGCCTCCGCCGCCCGGCGGGCCAGCGCGGTCATTTCCGGTCCGTTGCAGACCAGCGGGGCCACCTCCTCGGTCTCAAAGTCCACGGTGCAGCCGTAGGCCGCCCCGATGTCCCGGGCCAGGGCCTCCACCCGCTGCTCCGCCCGGAGGCGTGTATCGTGGCGAAACACCCGGATGCTCCCCGTCATGGTCAAAAGGTCGGGGGCAAAGTTCTCCGGCGTGCCGGCGTGGATGGAGCACACGGCGCACACCAGGCAGTCGGTGGGGTCGGTGTTGCGGCTGACCACCGACTGGATGCCCTGGACAATGGCGGCGGCGGGGACGATGACGTCCACGCACCGATGGGGAGAGCCCCCGTGGCCGGTACGGCCATGGAGGGTAATGGTGAAATTGGACTTTTCCGCCATGAGGGGACCGGGGGTGACGGCGATGGTCCCGGCAGGGAGCTGGGGACGGTTATGGACCCCAAAGATCCACCGGGGCTTTTCCGGAAAGCGGGCCCAGAGGCCGTGGTCCAGCAGGAGCCGGGCTCCGCCGGTGGTCTCCTCCGAGGGCTGGAAGAGGAAGATGACGCCGCCGGGCAGCGTGTCCTGCAGCTCGGACAGCAGTACCGCCGCCCCGTAGAGCCCGGCGGTGTGGAAGTCGTGGCCGCAGGCGTGCATGACGCCGGGGTGCTCCGACACCACTGCACCCCGTTCCGGCGTGTCCTGGACGATGGCGTCGATGTCGGCCCGGAGGGCCACCAGCGGGCCGGGCCTGCCGCCCCGCAGCAGGGCCGCCGTGCCGGTGGGCACGCCCAGGTCCACCAATTCCACAGGCAGGGCGGAGAGCTTTTGCTTCAAAAGCGCGGTGGTGCGCACCTCCCGGCCGCTGAGCTCCGGATGGCGGTGCAGGTCGTCCTTGAGGGCCTTGAGGACTGGAAAAAGGGCCTGGGCCCGCAGCAGCAGATCCATTCAGAAAACGTCCTTTCTTTGCGCGCAGGATCGGGGAGAGGCTCTTGCCCCGGACCCGAAATAATAGTATAATCCCATAGTATGCTTTTTCCAGTCAGAATGCAAGGCGAGGAGGGGGTTCCAACGGCGGAACGGCAGAATGATTTTTCCAGGGGGAGCATCCCCCGCAACATCCTCATGCTGGCGGGGCCCATGACGGCGGCCCAGCTCATCAATATCCTCTACAACATCGTGGACCGGATGTATCTGGGGCGGCTGCCGGGCCACCTGGCGCTCACGGGCCTGGGGCTGTGCCTGCCCATCATCTCCATCCTCATGGGCTTTGCCAACCTGTGCGGTATGGGGGGCGCTCCCCTGTGCTCCATCTGCCGGGGCAGGGGGGAGGAGGAAGAGGCCGAGCGGGTCATGGGAAATTCCTTTACCCTCCTGCTTCTGGTAGGGACGGTGCTGACTGTGGTCATCCTGCTGTTCAAAAAGCCCATCCTCTACCTGTTTGGGGCCAGCCCCGATACCTTTCCCTATGCCGACGCCTACCTGACCATCTACGCCCTGGGCACTCTTTTTGTCATGGTGGGTCTGGGCATGAATCCGTTTATCAACGCCCAGGGCTTCGGCGAGATGGGGATGTGCACGGTGGCGCTGGGGGCGGTGGTAAACATTGTGCTGGACCCCATCTTCATTTTTGCGCTGAATCTGGGCGTCGGGGGCGCCGCTCTGGCCACCGTCCTCTCCCAGTGCTGCTCCGCCGTGTGGGTGCTGCGGTTCCTCACCGGGCGGAGGGCCCTGCTCCGCCTGAAGGCGTCCTGCCTGCGGCTAAAAGCCTCCCGGGTCAGACGGATTCTGGGCCTGGGCATGTCCGGCTTCGCCATGGCCATGACCAACAGTCTGGTGCAGATCCTGTGCAACGCCTCCCTGCAGCTTTACGGCGGGGACCTTTATGTGGGGATCATGACCATCATCAACTCGGTGCGGGAGGTCATCTCCATGCCCGTACAGGGTATCACCAACGGCTGTCAGCCGGTGCTGGGCTATAATTACGGGGCGGAGGAGTATGACCGGGTGCGGCAGGGCATCCGTTTCACGGCGGTGGTGACCATGCTCTACTCTCTGTCAGTCTGGGCCATGACGCTGGCCATCCCCGGCAGCCTGATCCGTATTTTCAACGATGAGACCGACCTGATCGCCGCCGGCATTCCGGCCTTCCGCATCTATTTTGCCGCCTTCTTCTGCATGTCCTTCCAGTTCATCGGCCAGTCTACCTTCGTGGGGCTGGGGAAGTCCAGGTTTGCGGTGTTCTTCTCCCTGCTGCGCAAGGCATTCATCGTGGCGCCCCTGACTCTTCTGCTGCCCGTGCTGGGTATGGGGGTGGACGGAGTGTTCTGGGCCGAGCCTATTTCCAATGTGGTGGGCGGGCTGGCCTGTCTGCTCACTATGTACTGCACCGTCTACCGGCCCCTGGGCAGGCTGGAGGCGTCGAAACCATAACAGCCCCCGACGCAGCCGTCTCTGCACCGGGATGCCTGGGGCAGGGGACGGGGCGGCTTTTTTGAGCCGCCCGGTTTTCCCTTGCTCTGATTGGGGAAAACTGTTATACTATATTTTGTGATTTTATGTCCGGGCGGCAAAGGCCCGGGGGCAGGAGGCCTCCCCATGAAGCTCATGGTCATCGACGGCAATTCCATCATCAACCGGGCCTTTTACGGCATTCGGATGCTCAGCACCCGGGACGGCACACCCACCAACGCCGTCTACGGCTTTCTCACCATCCTGCAAAAGCTGGTGGATGAGGAGAGGCCCGACGCCCTGTGCGTCACCTTCGATCGGAGGGGCCCCACCTTCCGGCATCTGGCCTATGAGGGCTATAAGGCCCAGCGCAAGGGGATGCCCGATGAGCTGGCCGCCCAGGTGCCCATCCTGAAGGAGGTCCTGGACGCCATGAACATCCCACGCTACGAGCTGGAGGGGTGGGAGGCCGACGATCTGATCGGCACCATCTCGGTGAGGGACGCCGCGGCGGGGTGGGACACGGTGATCGTCACCGGGGACAAGGACTCCCTGCAGCTCATCACCGGCCGCACCCGGGTGAAGCTGGTGACCACCCGCATGGGACAGACCACCACCAAAGAGATGACGCCCGCCGCCTTTCAGGAGGCCTATGGCTTCGAGCCCATCCATATGATCGACCTGAAGGCGCTGATGGGGGACGCCAGCGACAATATCCCCGGGGTGAAGGGCATCGGGGAAAAGACCGCCATGGACCTGATCCAGCGCTACCACAGCGTGGAGGCCCTCTACGCCGGTCTGGAGCAGGTAGAGGCCAAGCCGGCGGTGCTGAAAAAACTGGCCGAGGGCCGGGAGCAGGCCAGGATGTCCTATGACCTGGCGGCCATCCGCTGCGACGCCCCTCTGGACTTTGCGCCGGAGGACGCGGCCCGGAAGCCGGTGAACCGCCTTGCCCTGTACGAGCTCTTTTTGAAGCTGGAGTTCTCCAAGCTCATCGACAAAATGGGCCTGTCCGCCGGACCGGCGGGGGGCGTAGAGGAACAGCTCCAGGGTGTGGGCTCCTGTGAAAGCGAGCAGGTCACGGACCGGGCGCGCATGGAGGAGCTGCTGGCGCTGTGGCGGCAGCGGGACCACGTGGCGGTGCTGGCTACGCCCACTCTGGACGCCGTCTGCGTGGAGTGGGGAGGCGAAGGAGCGGGGAAAGCCGCCCTCTTTTTCGCGGACAAGCTGGAGGGCTACAACGACTTTCTGCGGGGCGTCTTCTCTCCGGAGATCAAAAAGGTGGTCCACGACGCCAAGACGCTGATGGAGCGGCTGCTGGCCGAGGGGCTGTCCCCGGAGGGAGTTGTATTCGACACCGCCCTGGCCGCTTATCTCCTGGCCCCCACCGACGGCAGCTATGAGCTGGAGAAGCTGTCGGTGACTTATTTCAATTTCGAGGTGCCCAAGGCCAGGGACTACCTGGCCCCCGACGCCTTTGGGCCTCTGGCCGACCCGGCGATCCCCCTGGCCGCCCTTATGAGCCATACCGCCCTCATCGAGCTGCTCTATCAGACCCTCGCGCCCCGGCTGGAGGAGCTGGGGATGCGCCGGCTGTACGACGCGGTGGAGCTCCCGCTGTGCCCGGTGCTGGCCGAGATGGAGCGGGCCGGGATGCTGGTGGACCGGAAGGCCCTCGCCGCCTTCGGGGAGATGCTGGACGGACGCATCGACGCCGACGTGAAGGAAATCTACCAGCAGGCGGGGGAGGAGTTCAACATCAACTCCACCCAGCAACTGGGCCATATCCTCTTCGACAAGCTGGGCCTGTCCCCCGTGAAAAAGACCAAAACGGGCTACTCCACCAACGCCGAGGTGCTGGAGAGGCTGAAGGGGCAGCACCCCATCCTGGACGTCATTCTGGATTACCGGCAGCTTGCCAAGCTCAAGTCCACCTACGTGGACGGGCTGACCAAGGTCATTGCACAGGACGGACGCATCCACACCTCCTTCCAGAACACGGTGACCGCCACCGGGCGGCTCTCCTCCACCGAGCCCAACCTCCAGAACATCCCCGTGCGCACCGAGCTGGGGGCCGAGCTGCGCAAGATGTTTGTGGCGCCCAAGGGCTGGAAGCTGGTGGACGCAGACTACTCCCAGATCGAGCTGCGGCTGCTGGCCCACATCTCCGACGACAAGGTGATGCAGGACGCTTTCCGGACCGGGGAGGACATCCACACCGTCACCGCCTCCCAGGTGTTCGGAGTGCCCCCCGAGGCCGTCACCCACGAGATGCGCCGCCGGGCCAAGGCAGTGAACTTTGGCATCGTCTACGGCATCTCCGACTTCTCCCTCAGCCAGGACATCGGGGTGCCCCGGTACGAGGCCAAGGAGTATATGCAGCGCTATTTTGAAAAGTACAGCGGCGTCCATCAGTATATGACGGACATCGTGGAAAAGGCCAAGGCCGACGGCTTCGTCTCCACCCTGATGGGACGCCGCCGCTGGCTGCCGGAGCTCAAGTCCTCCAACTTCAACCTGCGCTCCTTTGGCGAGCGGGTGGCCCTCAACATGCCCATCCAGGGCACGGCCGCCGACCTGATGAAGCTGGCCATGATCCGGGTGGACCGGCGGCTCCGGGCGGAAGGACTGGAGGCCCGGCTGGTGCTCCAGGTCCACGATGAGCTGATCGTGGAGTGCCCGGACGGCGAGGTGGAGCGGGTCAAAATGCTGCTGACCCAGGAGATGGAGGGCGTGGCCGACCTGTCGGTGCCGCTGAACGCCGACTCCGCCGCCGGGCAGAGCTGGGCGGAGGCAAAGGAGTAGGAGATGGAACTGCGGCCGATCACCGATTTGGAGCAGTGGTACGCCCGGGAGCTGACCGAGGCGTTCCCGCCCAACGAGCGAAAGCCCCTGGCCGACATCCGCGCCCTGCTGGAGGCGGGGCGGTATGAGGCCCTGGGGCTGTATGACGGGGCGGCGCTGCTGGGCTATGCCAACCTGTGGCGGGAGCCCGCCGTCCCCGGCTATGTGCTGCTGGATTATCTGGGCGTGACGGCCTCCCGCCGGAACGGGGGGCTGGGGAGCCTCATCCTCCGGAAGCTGGCTGGGCAATGCGCGGGGCGGTGCGGCGTGCTCACCGAGGCCGAGTGGCCGGACCCGGACAGCGGCGCGCCGGAGGAGGTCCTGCGCCGCCGCCGGGTGGGCTTTTATGTCCGAAACGGGTTTGTCCCCGTCTATGAGATGGCGGCCTGCGGGGTGCGGCTCCAGGCGCTGCTGCTGGGAGAGCCCCCGGCGCGGCTGGAGGAGCTGATGGCTGTCCACCGGGCCATCTACGGCCCCGCCCGCACCGACGTGGCGGTGCCTCTGGCCCCGGGAGAGGTTCCGCCGCCGTCTCTCTTTTTGTGAGGTGAAGGATTTGAATTACAAGCTGGTCCCCATGGACCGCTCCCACCTACCCCAGGTCTGCGCCATCGAGCGCGCCTGCTTCGCCAAGCCCTGGTCGGAGCAGATCTTTGCTGAGGAGCTGTTTCACGATACGGTCTCCCTGGTGGTGGCCGAAGGGGAGGACGGTACGGTCCTGGGCTACGGCGAGCTGGGCGTGGTGCTGGACGAGGGGTGCCTGGAGAAGATTGCGGTGGCCGATGCCTGGCGGCGCCAGGGGGTGGCGGAGGCCATCCTGTCCGCCTTTATCCGGTTTGGCCAGGCCAACCTGGCCTTTCTCACCCTGGAGGTCCGGGAGAGCAACCGGGCGGCCATCGGCCTGTACGAGAAGCTGGGCTTCCGCCCGGTGGGACGGCGCAAAAATTACTATACGGAGGTCCATGAGGACGCCATCCTCATGACATTGGAATGGAATGAACACAGAGCATAACCGATTTACCCTGAGAGAACTGGGGCTGGACGGGCTCCATCACATCTATCACGAGCACCTCAGCCACGCGTTTCCCCGGATGGAGCGCAAGCCCCTGTCCGCCATGGAGAAGCTGATGGCCGCCGGGCGCTACGAGGCGCTGGGCCTGTACGACGGGGAGGAGCTGGCGGCCTACGCCCTGCTGTGGGACGACCCGGAGGGTGGCTATGTGCTGCTGGACTACCTGGCAGTCTGCCGGGACAAGCCCAGGGGCCATGGATACGGCACCGCGGCGCTGAGACTGCTGCTGGACCGCTGCCGGGACCGGCGGGGCCTGCTGGTGGAGGCGGAGGCCGAGGAGCCTGGGGCGGAGGCGGAGGAGAACGCTTTGCGCCGCCGGCGTCTGGCGTTTTACCGCCGGGGCGGGTTTCGGGACCTGGGCTATACCGCCCGCATCTTTGGCGTCCCCTACGCCATGCTGGTCAGCGGCCAGTCCGACCAGGCGGAGGCCGCGGAGGCCCACCGGCGGCTGTACCACTACGAATTTTCGCCTTGGCTCTACCGGCGGTTCATCCACATCCCCGAGGAGGACTGAGCCGGAGACCGAGACTGTATAGAGAAAGAGGGCATTCCATTGAACATCCTGGCCTTTGAATCCTCCTGCGACGAGACCGCCGCCGCGGTGGTCCGGGACGGCAGGACCGTCCTGGCCGACGCCATCGCCTCCCAGGTGGAGATGCACACCATCTACGGCGGCGTGGTGCCAGAGATCGCCTCTCGCAAGCACGTGGAGGCCATCGCGGGCCTGACCGATCAGGCGCTGGCTCAGGCGGGACTCACCAAGAGGGACGTGGACGCCGTGGCCGTTACCTATGGCCCCGGCCTGATCGGGGCTTTGCTGGTGGGGGTCAACTTCGCCAAGGCCCTGGCCTATGGCCTGGGGGTTCCCCTGGTGCCCGTCCACCATGTGCGGGGCCATATTGCCGCCAACTATATCACCCACCCCGACCTGGAGCCCCCCTTCGTCTGCCTATGTGTCTCCGGCGGCACCACCCTCATCGTGGACGTGCGGGGTTACACCGAAATGGAGATTTTAGGGGCCACCCGGGACGACGCAGCGGGGGAGTGCTTCGACAAGGTGGCCCGGGTGCTGGGGATCGGCTACCCCGGCGGGGCCCCCATGGACCGGCTGAGCCAGGGGGGCGACGACAGACGGTACGCCTTCCCTCAGGTCCATGTCCACGACGCCCCGCTGGACATGTCCTTCTCAGGGCTCAAGACGGCCGCCATCAATCTAATCCACAACGCCCAGCAGAAGGGAGAGAAGCTGGACCTACCCGGGCTGGCGGCCTCTTTCTCAGCGGCGGTCAGCGAGATGCTGGTGCCCCGGGTCATGGCCGCCGCCCGGTCCAGGGACTACGGCAAGGTGGCGGTGGCCGGCGGCGTGGCGGCCAACTCCCGCATCCGGGCCGACCTGGAAGCCGCCTGCGCCCGGTCGGGGGACCGGCTCTATTTGCCTAGGCTGTCCCTGTGCGGAGACAACGGGGCAATGATCGGGTGCCAGGGCTATTATGAGTACCTGGCGGGCCGGCGGGCGGGGATGGATCTGAACGCCTACGCCAACCGCGACATCCAGCTCGGATAAGAGGAGACCGGCCTGTGCCGGTCTCCTTTTTTACACGGAAGAATGATTATGTTGACCGATGGCGGAGCGGTACGCCAGGGGGGTTTTCGGGATAGGGGGCTGTGGATAAAAGTGTGGAAAAGTGGAACACAACTTGGAGGCGTAAGGCGGAGAACCTGTGGAAAACCCTGTGGAAAATGTGAATAACTCTGCGTAGATATTCTTTATATAAGGAGTTATGTCTACTTTTGAGGAATAATTTGGAACGACAAATTAAGGGGCTTAGAGGGGGAAAATAAAAAAAGTGGGTGGGTTTCGGTCAATTTTGTCCGTAAAAAATGCCAGCCCGTGGGAAGCGGCAGAGAAAACTTGCGGGAAGGACGGAAGGAGCAGCCCAAAGAAAAAGCGTATTATACCATCTGTATAAGATACTTTAGATGCTTTGGGGGGCAGAAAAACCGCCCTTCCGGTCTGGGGAAGGGCGGTCCGGTGGGGGTCAGACCACAAAGCGGTAGCCCAGGCCGCGGACGGTCTGGATGTATTGGGGGTTGGACGGGTCCTCTTCAATCTTTTGGCGCAGGCGATTGACGTAGACCATGATGGCGTTTTCGTCGATGATGGCCTCGCCCCAGATCAGGTCATAGAGCATATCCTTGGAGAAGATGCGGTTGACGTTGTCGATGAAGAGCTTCATCATGGCGTTTTCTTTGGAGGACAGGAGAATCTCCCGACCATTTTTATAGAACCGCAGGGTGCTGGTGTTGTACTGGAAGGGACCGGCGGCGATGACGCTGTCCACGCCGGGCAAATGGTTGCGGCTGCGGCGGATCAGGGCCTTGACCTTGGCGCCCAGGGTGACGGGGTTGAAGGGCTTGGTCACATAGTCGTCCGCCCCGATGTCCAGGCCGTACAGGGTGTCATAGTCCTCCTTGCGGCCGCTGACGATGATGATGGGGAGCCTCAGCCCCCGGCGGCGAATGGCCTGGACCACCTGGAAGCCGTCCATGCCATGCATGTTTACGTCCAGCAGGAGCAGGTCATAGGGTTTTTGCTCCAGCAGCGCCAGAGCCTCTTCGCCGCTGGCGGCGGTGTCCGCCTCGATGCCGTTGCTGCGCACGACCTTATAGAGCATGGTGAGGACGGCCTGGTCGTCGTCTGCGATGAGCACGATGTCCGGCATAATACTCCCCCTTTACAGCATGGACCCTATCGTGTATGGTTAGTATAGACAAAAACAGGACGTTTGACAAGGGGGGTTGCCTGTGGAGCGTGTTAAAAGGAGGAAGCGGCGGTTCTTTCTGGTCCTGGGCCTGATCCTGCTGCTGATCGTCACCGGGCTGGGGATGGTCTACCGGGTGTTCGACCGATACGGGGATATCCTCCTGGCCAGCGAGGACGACCAGCTCTTCCGCCTGGCCCGGTCGGTGGACCGGAGTGTGGAGAGCTATCTGAACCGCTACGGCACCAATCTGATCTACGTCACCGAACGGCGCGGCTTCCACACGGCGGAGGAGACCTGGCGGACCACAGGGGATACCGCGGAGCTGCTCTACCGAATGGAGGAGAACGTGCTGGCCCAGGACGATCTGATCCAGGCGGTGCTGGCCCTCCAGGACGGAGTGGTGTTCCTCTCCACCGGGGGGCGCACCGACTACCGCTTTCCGCCCCAGGCGGGCCGAGAGGGGATGGTCAGCATCCGCCCGTGCATGGATGGGGACGGGGGGATCTACCTGGCCTTCGTGCGGGAGCGGGAGGAGGGGCTGGGCTATGCGGCGCTGATGGATCTGGAGGGCTTTTACCAGCGGGTGGCGGGCGACCTGACCGTCGGGACCCAGGATCGCATCATGCTGCTGGACGCGGGGGGACAAACCCTGCTCCACCGGACGATGGACGGCGTGCAGGTGGACCTGGTGGACGACCTGAAGGCGGGAGACTGCGATTTCAGCGGTCTGACCTATCTGATGGAGCACCAGGAGCAGGCCCGGGAGGGCACGGCCTTCTACGAGACCAATTACTGCCGCAGCGGGGAGACCTACATCGCCCGCATGGCGGTGCTCCCGGCCACGGAGGAGACCAACGGCTTCTTTGCGGTGGGGGTTTCGGTAAACTACGACGGGGTCATCGGCCCGCTGCATCTGGCGGCTGTCCGGCTTCTGGCCTACGGCGGCATGGTGGTGACCGGAATCGTGCTGCTGGCGGTGCTCTCCATCCGGGCCGGTCGGCGGAATGAGCGCAGCCTCCGGGAGCTGGCGGTGCTGCGGAAGAAGAACCAGGCCATGGAGGAGCTTAACCGGCAGACCCGGGAGCTGGCCCACCATCAGCGGCTGGAGACCATCGGCACCCTGACCTCCAGCATCGCGCACGAGTTCAACAACCTGCTCACCCCCATCATGGGCTACAGCATTCTGGCGCTGGAAAAGCTGCCGCCGGAGGACACGGAGCTCTACGACAGCGTGTTGGAGATTTACAACGCCTCCCGCAAGGCCAAGACCATCATCTCTCGCCTGTCTGACCTGTCCCGGAAGAACTCGGCCCTCAGCTTCCAGTATGTCTCTCCCGACGAGCTGGTCCGCCGGGTGCTGGAGGTGGCCGCTCCGGCCCAGCCGCCGGGGGTAGAGGTGGTCTTGGGGCTGGACTGCCGCCACCTGTGGCTCCACGGCAACGAGACCCAGCTCTCCCAGCTCCTGTTGAACTTGGTGCTCAACGCCTTCCAGGCCATGGAGGAGGACGGTGGGACGCTGACGGTCACCACCAGCGCTGACCAGAGCTCCATCCGCCTCCGGGTGGCCGACACCGGACCGGGCATCCCGCCGGAGGTGCTGCCCCACATTTTCGAGCCCTTCTTTACCACCAAGGAGAGCGGGAAGGGCACCGGCCTGGGGTTGGCCATTGTCCAGCAGGTGGTGGAGGAGCACCGCGGGCGCGTTGAGGTGGAGGCCGCCCCGGAGGGGGGCGCGGCGTTCACCGTGACCTTTCCCATCACGTCACGGGAGGCGGAGCCCGATTGACCAGACGCCGCGAAACCCAATGGGTTTCGCGGCGTCTTTTTTTGGGCATCTTAATAATTATTAAGGCGCCATGTATCAGACGTTAAGGTTGCAGTGTTAGACTGTGACCTGCAAGAAAACATGCAGGGAGGGAGCGGCGTGGTCATCACCATCGGACGAAAGTACGGCAGCGGCGGCAAAGAAATCGGCCAGCGGCTGGCCCAGCGGCTGGGCATTCCCTGCCATGACGCCGATCTGGAGCTGCGCGGCGGCGAAAACGAGCAATTCGCCGCCATCCGGGCCATGGCGGCCCAGGGTCCCTGCGTCATCGTGGGGTTCTGCGCCGACCACGTGCTCTCCGGCACCGAAGGGCTGATCCGGGTGTTCATCCACTGCGACATGGACCACCGGGTGGAGCGCATCGTCCAGCAGTACGGTCTGCCTGCCGGGGAGGCCGGGCGGGAGGCCCTCCGGCAGGACCGGGAGCGCGCCCGCCTCTACGGCGTTCACACCAGAGGCAAGTGGGCCGACCTGTCCCGCTATGACCTGACGGTGGACAGCGGTCCCCTGGGCATCGCCGGGACGGTGGAGCTTCTCAGCCAGTTTGTGGCTCTGAAGGTCATGCGCCGCCGGAGCGGCGGAGGAGGGGAGTCATGACTCGCGGCGGGGGCCTTTCCTTCCGGCGGGGGGATCTGGCGGCCATCGGAGCCGTCCTCCTGTGTGCCCTGGCCCTTGGGCTGGCGCTCTGGGCCCGGGCTGCCGGGACCGACCGTGTGGTGGCGCGGGTGTATCAGGAGGGGAAGCTGGTGGGGGAGCTGCCCCTGGACCGGGAGGCATCCCTCACCCTGACAGGGGCCTATACCAACACCATCACCGTCCGGGACGGCCAGGTGGCCGTCACCTACGCCGATTGCCCCGGTGCGGATTGCGTTCACAGCGGCTGGGTTTCGGCGGCGGGGCGGGCGGTGGTCTGCCTGCCCAACCGGGTGGAGATCCGCCTCACCGGCGCGCCCGATGTGGACGCCGTGGTAGGATAAGGGGGAGTGTGGATGAAAGCGAAAGCGCTGGCCCTGTGCGCGGTGCTGGTAGCTCTGGCGCTGGGGCTGTCTTATCTGGAGCGATTCCTCCCGCTCCAGATAGCGGTGCCTCTGCCCGGCGTCAAGCTGGGATTGGCCAATGTCGTCACCCTCATGGCCCTCTATTTCCTGGGGACCCGCCCGGCTGTCACCATTCTGGGGCTGCGCTGCTTCCTGGGGTCATTGTTCGGCGGGGGGCTGTCCGCGCTGGCCTTTTCCCTCACCGGCGGGCTGCTGGCCCTGGGGACCATGACCCTGGCCCGACGCATCCCCGCTCTCTCGGTCTACGGGGTCAGTGTGCTGGGGGCGGCCGCCCACAACCTGGGCCAGATCTGCGCCGCCATGGTGCTGCTGGGCTCGGTGTACGTGATCTCCTATCTGCCCTTCCTGCTGGCGGTGTCGGTCCTCACCGGCCTGGCCACCGGAGCGGCCTCCTCCGCCTCCTTCCGCGCTCTGCTGGCCGCCGGACAGCGGCCCATCCCCACCCAGGAGGTGTCCTATGCTGGAAACCCTCGTTGAGACCACCCTGTCCGTCCTCATCCCCCTGTGTGAGATGATGGGGATCTTCGTGGTGGCCGTCTCCGCCGTGGCAGCCTTCGGACGGTATTTGAAGGGACTGGTGACCCGGGAGCCCCGCGATATTAAATTCCAACTGGCCAACGGCCTGGCCCTGAGCCTGGAATTCAAGATGGCGGCCGAGATTCTCAAGACGGTACTGGTTCGGGACCTGACCGAACTCACCGTCCTGGGCGCCGTCATCATCCTGCGTGCGCTGTTGTCATTTCTGATCCACTTTGAAATGAAGCAGATAGAGCCCCACACCCCCGCAAAATAAACCAATACGGAGGTAGAATTGAAATGAACCTGAAAAAACTGTCTGTCACCGCCCTGTCCCTGACCCTGTCCCTGGGCTTGCTGGCCGGATGCAGCGGCAAGCCTGCCGTCAGCACCGGCTCGCCCGCCCCCAGCCCCTCCCCCACCCCCTCCCAGTCCGCCCCCGCGGAGAGCGGCGCGGCCGTCAAGACTGGACTGTCCCTGGTCACCAGCGTGGCCAAGAGCAAGGACGCCTCCGCCGAGGGCGACGGCCAGGCCCAGGCCAATGTGTCTCTGGTGGCCGTCACGGTGGGTGACGACGGCGTGATCGACGCCTGCGTGATTGACGCCATCCAGGCCAAGATCGGCTTTGACGCCGCCGGCAAGCTGACGACCGACCCCGCCACTTCCTTTGCCAGCAAGAATGAACTGGGCGCCGATTACGGTATGGGCAAGGCCTCCTCCATCGGCAAGGAGTGGAACGAGCAGGCCGCCGCCATGGCGGAGTACGCCGTAGGCAAGACGGTGGAGGAGCTCAAGGGCGTCGCCGTCAACGCCGACGGCCAGGCCACTGACGCCGACCTGGCCGCCTCCGTCACCCTGTCCATCACCGATTTCATCGCCGGCATTGAGCGCGCGGTAAACAACGCCGAGCATCTGGGCGCCCGGAAGGGCGACAAGCTGGCCCTGACCTCCGTCACCAACATGGCCAAGAGCAAGGACGCCTCCGCCGAGGGCGACGGCCTGGCTCAGGCCTACGCCACCGTGGCCGCCGTCACCCTGAACGGAGACACCGTCACGAGCTGCTTCATCGACGCCGTCCAGGCAAATGTGAAGTTCGACGCCGCCGGCAAGATCACCACCGACCTGACCGCCGCGCAGCCCTCTAAGAATGAGCTGGGCGATGCCTACGGCATGAAAAAGGCGTCCTCCATCGGCAAGGAGTGGTATGAGCAGGCTGCCGCCTTCAGCGCCTATGTCACGGGCAAGACCGTGTCCGAGGTGAGCGGCATTGCCGTGGACGACCACGAGAGCCCCACCGACGCCGATCTGGCCGCCTCCGTCACCATCGGCATCGGCGAGTTCCAGACCCTCATCGAGAAGGCCGCAGCCTGAGCCAATTGCTTTTCCCGATGGGGAGGGCCCCATGGGCCCTCCCCATCGCTGTCTGAAAGGGGAGCGCTATGAACAAACGCCTGCTGTCCCTGATGCTGGCGGCGCTGCTGGCGCTGTCCGGCTGCTCCGCGCGGGCGGAGGAGGAGGGACCCAAACGCTACGAGGCCAGTTTCCTCACCCTCTTTGACACCGTCACCACCGTGGTGGGCTACGCCCGGCGGGAGGAGGATTTCCGGGCCGCCGCCCAGGAGCTCCACGACCAGCTTTTGGAGTACCACCGGCTGTTTGACATCTACAACAGCTATGAGGGCGTGAGCAACCTCAAGACCGTCAACGACGGCGCCGGGGGCGCGGCGGTGCAGGTGGACCGGAGGATCGTCGATCTGCTGCTTTTCTGCCGGGAGCTGTATGAGGACACCGGCGGCCGGGTGAACGTGGTCCTGGGCAGCGTGCTGTCCCTGTGGCACGAGGCCCGGAACGCCGGCGTGGAGGACCCGGAGCACGCCGCTCTGCCCGGCGCCGCCGCCCTGGCGGAGGCGGGGGAGCACACCGGCTTTGACGCGCTGGTCATCGATGAGGCGGCCTCCACCGTCCGCCTCACCGATCCCGCCGCCCGGCTGGACGTGGGGGCGGTGGCCAAGGGGTACGCCGTGGAGCAGGTTTGCCGGAACGCTCCGGCCGGACTGCTCATCAGCGTGGGGGGAAACGTCCGGGCCACCGGCCCCAAGCCGGTGGAGAACGCGCCCTGGGTGGTGGGGGTGCAGAATCCGGACGGGGAGAAAGGGGACTACCTTCACACCGTCTATGTTCAGGATGTGTCGGTGGTCACCAGCGGGGATTATCAGCGCTATTATACGGTGGACGGCGTGCGTTACCACCACATCATCGACCCGGACACCCTGTATCCTGCCGCCCGCTGGCGGGCGGTCACCGTCCTGTGCCCCGACTCCGGCCTGGCCGACGCCCTCTCCACCGCTCTGTTTACCCTCCCCCAGGCGGAGGGCCAGGCCCTGCTGGACCGCTGTGGAGCGGAGGCCATGTGGGTGGACCTGGATGGGGAATTGCGTTACAGCCCTGGATTTTCCGATTACATCCGAACTTGATTTTGAGGTGAAAGCATGAAACACCTGTTTTTCGGCGGCGTCCATCCGGCGGACCGCAAGGAACTGACCGGCCGGGGCATCCCGGCCCCGGCTCCCATTCCCGCTCAGGTGGTCATCCCCCTGCGCCAGCACATCGGCGCACCCTGCACCCCCCTGGTGAAGCCCGGCGACACCGTGGGACTGGGCCAGAAGCTGGGAGACGGGGAGGGCCTGTGCGTGCCCGTCCACGCCTCGGTTTCCGGCCTGGTGACGGCGGTGGAGCCCCGCCCCCATCCCGGCGGCGGCCAGGTGCTGTCGGTGGTCATTGAAAACGACTACCAGGATACGCCCGCCTCAGCGCTGGAGCCCCATCTGGACCTCTCCGGCCTGACCAAGGAGGAGATCGTCTCCATCATTGGGGAGGCGGGCATCGTCGGCATGGGCGGCGCCACCTTCCCCACCGACGTAAAGACGGTGGCCGGCATGGGCCGGGTGGACACCCTCATTGCCAACGCCTGTGAGTGCGAGCCCTACATCACCGCCGACGACGCGCTGCTGTGCACCTATCCCGAGCAGGTGCTGCGGGGAATGGGGGCGCTGATGGCGGTGCTGGAGCCCAAGCGGGCGGTACTGGCGGTGGAGGACAACAAGTCCGAGGCCGTCGGTATCCTGAAAAAACAGATGGAGACCTTCCCCGGCATAGAACTGCTGATCCTGCCCACCCGTTACCCCCAGGGGGCGGAGAAGCAGCTCATTCAGGCCGTCACCGGGCGGCAGGTGCCCCCCGGCGCTCTGCCGAAGGACGTGGGCTGCGCGGTGTTCAATGCGGCCACCTTCGCTTCGATCTACAAAGCGGTGTACGAGGGGGAGCCGGTGACCCGGCGCATCGTCACCGTCACTGGAGAGGGGGTGCGGGAGCCGAAAAACCTCATCGTTCGCATCGGCACCCCGTTTTCGGAGGTCATTGCTGCCGCGGGCGGGCTGACCGGCGACGTGTGGAAGGTCCTCTCCGGCGGTCCCATGATGGGCGTGGCGCAGGCTGACCTGGCCGTCCCGGTGGTCAAGGGCACCAATGCGGTACTCTGCCTGTCCCGGGCACAGGACCGAGAGGGGGCGCACCCCCAGTGCATCCGCTGCGCGAAATGCGTGACGGCCTGCCCCATGAGCCTCCAGCCCCTGTACCTCTACCGCTTCGAGCAGGCGGGAGACCTGACCGCTCTGAGACGGCTGAATCTCACCGACTGTATCGAGTGCGGCTGCTGCGCCTATGTCTGCCCCGGACGGCTCCCGCTGGTGGAGTCCTTCCGGGCGGGAAAACGAGCCGTGAAGGAGGAGAATGCCTCATGAACCTGACCGTGACGGCCTCCCCCCACATCCGGGGGAGGGAGAGCACCGGGCGCATCATGCGCGACGTGCTCATCGCTCTCGTGCCCGCCCTGGCGGCGGGGACCTGGGCCTACGGCCCACGGGCCTTCCTGCTGACGGCGGTGACCGTTCTGGCCTGCTTGGCGTCCGAGGGGCTGTTCCGGGTGCTGACCCGGCAGCACAACACCCTGCCCGACGGCTCCGCCGCCGTCACCGGCGTCCTGCTGGCCATGACCCTCCCCGCCACCGCGCCCTACTGGCTGGCGGCTCTGGGCGGCGTGTTCGCTGTGGTGGCGGTCAAGGGCCTGTGCGGTGGGCTGGGACAGAATATCTTCAACCCGGCCCTGGCGGCCCGGGCCTTCCTGCTGATGCTGTGGCCGTCCTGGCTGGTGCGCTTTGCCGCCCCCGGCGCGGAGCTGCCCCTGTTGGGCTCCGCCGCGGAGGCGGCCACCTCGGCCACCCCGCTCCACCACATGCAGATGCCCGCTCTGCCCGAAACGCCGCTTCTGGACCTGTTCCTGGGCAATGTGGCCGGCTGCATCGGAGAGGCCTCTGCCCTGGCGCTGCTCCTGGGCGGAGTTTATCTGGTGGCGCGAAAGGTCATTTCTCCCCGCATTCCCGTGGCCTACCTGGGCTCTGTGGCCCTGCTGACCCTGGCATTTTCCAAGGGGGAGGACCCGCTGCAGTGGATGCTCTACAGCCTATTCGGCGGCGGCGTGATGCTGGGGGCCATCTTCATGGCCACCGACTACGCCACCTCGCCGGCCACGCCCCGCGGCCAGCTTCTCTATGGAGTGGGCTGCGGCGTGCTGACGGTGCTCTTCCGCTACAACGGACTGTTCCCTGGCGGAGTGACCTATGCCATTCTGCTGATGAACGCCGCCGTGTGGCTCATCGACCGTTATACCGCGCCCCGTCGCTTCGGCGCGGTGAAAGGAGGGGCGGCATGAAAGAGCTTTTACGACCGATAGCCGCCATTGCCCTCTCGGCACTGGTGCTGCTTGGGGCCGCCGCCGCCCTGCGCCCGGCGGCGGAGCGGAACCGGGCGGCCGAGCGGGAGGCCATGATGGCCCGCCTTCTGCCCGGCGGCTCCGGCTTTGTCCCGGAGGAATACACCGGAAAGGACGAGAACATCCGGGCCGTCTATGGGGCGGATGCGGGCTATGTGATTGAGACCGTCACCGCCGGCTATGCGGGGGACGTGACGCTCCTGGTGGGCGTGGGCAAGGACGGCGGCGTGACCGGCGTAGTGGTCCGGGACCTGCATGAGACCTATGGCCTGGGCCGGGAGGCCCTGACCGACACCGCCTTCCTGGGCCAGTTCCTGGGCACGGCGGGGGAGGCGTCGGTGGGGAAGGACATCGAAGCCCTCACCGGGGCCACGGTGACCTCCAAGGCCATCGCCAAGGGGGTCAACTCGGCGGCGGCCTTCGTCACCGGGGCGGATGTGTCCTCCAGCGCGACGGAATGGGGGGATTGGTAATGGAACGGAATCGCAGCCTGCTGCTCAATGTGATTTTGGCCGCCGTGGTCGGTCTGGCCTGCCTGTGTGTGCTGCTGTGGAGGACCTTTGCGCCTGCCACAGTTCTGCCGGAGCTGAACGTTCCGGTGGTGACGGCCCTCTCCCTGGCCGCGCTGGTTGTGGAGCGCTATCTGGCTCCGGGCGCCAGGCGGGCGTGGGTCCCCCTGATCCTGCTGGGCGGGGTTACCCTCGGTCTGCTGCCCTGGTGCGCCGGGCTGGTGAGCGCCGCCCAGGCGCTGGAGCTGTGCCTGCTGGGCGGGGCAGTCTTTGCTGTAACCGCCATGCTCTATACCTCCATGGCAGACCGCCTGTCCTCCGGCCCGGTGTGCCGGGCCGCGCCGGTCCTCAGCGCATTCCTCCTGTTTCTGGCCGGCCAGTGCCTCACCGGCCTGCTGCTGTAAGACAAAAGTGGGCCCCGGATGCGCCGCGCATCCGGGGCCCTTTTGCACATATGCCGCAGGATAAGTTGACGGGGATGGAGGAAATGGTATATGCTAATGAAAAGTGCGCAAAAGGAGCGCACCATAGGAGCGTCAAATACTGTAAATAAAGGAGTCATACTGCCATGCGGATCTACCAGTCGGAGGATTATCAGGCGATGAGCCGCCGAGCGGCCAATATTCTCTCCGCCCATGTGATTTTGAAGCCGGACTGTGTCCTGGGGCTTGCCACCGGGTCCACCCCCATTGGAGCCTACCAGCAGCTCATCGAATGGTACCGCAAGGGCGACCTCAGCTTTGCCGAGACCCGGACGGTCAATCTGGACGAATATTGCGGCCTGGCCCCCACTCATGAGCAGAGCTACCGCCGTTTCATGCAGACGAATTTCTTCGACCACATTGACGTCCGGCCGGAGAACACCCATGTGCCCAACGGCCTGGCGGAGGACCCGGAGGCCGAATGCGCCCGGTACAACCGGGTCATCCAGAAGCTGGGGGGCATCGACCTGCAGCTTCTGGGCATGGGGCACAACGGGCATATCGGTTTCAACGAGCCGGGCCACACCTTTGAGCTGGAGACCCATGCGGTGGACCTGTCCCAGACCACCATCGATGCCAACGCCCGGTTCTTTGCCTCCCGGGAGGACGTGCCGCGGCGGGCGCTGACCATGGGCATCAAGAACATCATGCAGGCCCGGCGCATTTTGGTGGTGGTCAGCGGGGAGGACAAGGCGGAGATCGTGTGCCGGGCCTTCCGGGGGCCAGTGACCCCTCAGGTGCCCGCCTCAATCCTCCAGCTCCATCCCGACGTGACGCTGGTGGGGGATCGGGCGGCGCTCCACGCGCTGGTAGAAGCCGGGGAAACGGTATGCGGATAACCGGCGGCCGGCGGCTTGGTAAAGCTGGTGCCGGTAGCCCCGGAGCGCGCCGGCGCCCTGGACTTTATCCGTACGGTTGTGTCCATGGGCGCCCCTCTGACCGCGGCGGTGAAGGCTGCCGCCGTCAATCCGGCCTGGGCATCGGCATCTACAGCCGGGTGGGCAGCCTGGAAACCGGGAAACGGGCCAATTGGGCCATTCTGGACAAAAATATGGGACTGAGAAATATTGTTTGCGGTGGAAATATCCGCTGAGATATGGTATCATCCGTTCAGGGCCGGATGCACGGCCCACGAAACAGGCCCCGCTCCGCTACTCCTACCTCATAGCGCCGCGGGAGCCGTAAAAAAGGAGGAGACCAGCTCCGCCGGGCCGGCGGTGCGGCAGTGTGGAGACCTGCCGTAACGTCCATGGAGGTTCGCTCTTCATGGGCGAGGGGGACTTTGCGGAGGCATGGCCCTTACGGCCCAGGTACATGGCAACTGTGACCCTGAAGAACGTAAAAAAGATTTACGACAACAAGGTGACGGCGGTTCACGACTTCAATCTGGAGATCGCGGACAAGGAATTCATCGTGCTGGTAGGCCCCTCGGGATGCGGCAAATCCACCACGCTGCGGATGGTGGCCGGTCTGGAGGAGATCAGCGAGGGCGACCTGTTCATCGGTGAAAAGCGGATGAACGACGTGGAGCCCAAGGACCGGGATATCGCCATGGTCTTCCAGAGCTATGCCCTGTATCCCCACATGACCGTGTACGAAAACATGGCTTTCGCCCTGAAGCTGCGCAAGCTGCCCAAGGAGGAGATCGACAAAAAGGTTCGGGAGGCCGCCGAGATCCTGGACATCACCAGCTATCTGGACCGCAAGCCAAAGGCCCTGTCCGGCGGCCAGCGGCAGCGGGTGGCCATCGGTCGGGCCATCGTCCGCAACCCCCAGGTGTTCCTCATGGACGAGCCCCTGTCCAACCTGGACGCCAAGCTGCGCAACCAGATGCGGGCCGAGATCATCAAGCTCCGCCAGCGCATCGACACCACCTTCATCTATGTCACCCATGACCAGACCGAGGCCATGACGCTGGGTGACCGCATCGTCATCATGAAGGACGGCTACATCATGCAGATCGGCACGCCCCAGGAGGTGTTTGAGCACCCGGCCAACATCTTTGTGGCGGGCTTCATCGGCTCTCCCCAGATGAACTTTTTTGACGCCCGGCTCCAAAAGACCGGCGCGGGCTACCAGGCGGCTGTGGCCGGGGCGGTGATGCCGCTGTCGGACCGAATCCAGCAGAGGCTGGCAGAAAAGGGGTACGGCGACCAGGACGTGATTCTGGGCATCCGTCCGGAGCACATTGCCTTTGCCCTGACGCCGGGGGAGCACTTTGTAGCCGCCAAGGTGGACGTGTCCGAGATGATGGGCAGCGAGATTCACCTCCACGTCACCACCCAGGACAGCAAAGACGTGGTCCTGCGGGTCCCCACCACCGAGCTGTCTGAGGAGCTCCGGGGCGGACTGGGCTATGGGACGCCCATCTATTTCACATTCCGGGAGGACCTGGTCCATCTCTTCGACCCGAAGAGCGAGGAGAATCTGCTGTAACGACAGAAAAAGGACCGTGTGCATGCACACGGTCCTTTTTTATCCGAAAATGCGCTTGGCGATGTCCACGCTTTCCTTGGCGTCGCCGGAATAGAAGTCGGCGCCCATTTTCCGGGCGTAGTCCGGGGTCAGAACGGCGCCTCCCACCATCACCCGGCAGGAGAGCCCCTCCTCATGGAGAAGGGTAATGGTCTTTTCCATGCTGCCCAGGGTGGTGGTCATGAGGGCGGACAGCCCCACCAGCGGCGCCTCATGCCGCCGGACGGCTTCTGCCACGGCGGCAGGGTCCACGTCCCGGCCCAGGTCCACCACGGTGTAGCCGTAGTTTTCCAGCAGTACCTTGACGATGTTTTTGCCGATATCGTGGATGTCCCCCTGGACGGTGGCCAGCACGATGGTGCCGCGGCTGGCGGTCTCGCCGCCGCTGTCGGAGGATAGGCGCTCCCGCACCACCTCAAAGGCGGCCTGCGCGGCTCCCGCGGCTTGAATGAGCTGAGGAAGGAAGATACGGCCCGCCTCGAAATCAGCCCCCACCTTGTCCAGGGCAGGGATCAGCACGCCGTTGACCACCTCCATGGGGGCCGTCGTCTCCAGCAGGGCCCGGGCGGCGGCGTGAGCCTCGCCCTTCAGACCGTGAATGACGGTGTCCGCCAGGCTGCGTCCGGCAGCCGGGGCGGGAGAGGGCGCGGCTGGGGTCCCGCCATAGGCGGTGATAAATGCTTTGGCGTCGGCGTCCTGATTAGTCAGCAGGTGATAGCAGCGCACGGCGGCGGTCATAGCCTCCACATTGGGATTGAGGATGGGCAGGTCCAGTCCGTGGGTCATGGCCATGGTGAGAAAATTCTGGTTAATCAGGGGTCGGCCGGGCAGTCCGAAGGAGATGTTGGACACCCCCAGTACGGTCTTAAGTCCCAGCTTCTCCTTGACCAGCGCCACCGCCTTCAGCGTCTCGGCGGCGGCCTGGGGCTCGGCGGAGACGGTAAGGGTCAGGCAGTCGATGTAGACGTCCTCCCGCCGGATGCCGTAGGTGAGGGCCTTGTCCAGGATATGCCGGGCCACCGCGAGGCGCTCTTCCGCGGTTTTGGGGATGCCGTCCCGGTCCAGCGTGAGGCCCACCACCGCCGCGCCATATTTTTTCACCAGGGGGAGTAGGGCATCCAGCACCTGGTCGTCTCCGTTCACCGAGTTGACGATGGGTTTGCCGTTGTAAGCGCGCAGACCGGCTTCCAGAGCCTGCCGGTCGGAGGAATCCAACTGGAGGGGGGCGTCCGTGACTCCCTGGAGGGCCTTGACCGTCCGCACCATCATGGCGGGCTCGTCGATCTCAGGCAGGCCCACATTGACGTCCAGAAGGTCGGCCCCCGCCCCGGTTTGCTGCAGGGCCTGGTCCAGGATGTAATCCATGTCCTCCCGGAGCAAGGCCTCCTTGAAGCGCTTTTTCCCGGTGGGGTTGATGCGCTCGCCGATAATGCGGACCCGGTCCACGGACACCGTCCGGGTGCCGCTGCACACCGCCGCGGGGACCTGGGGGAGGGAACGCCGGTAGGTGAGCTTATCCAGCCGTTTCCCCGTCAGGGCGATATAGGCGGGATCGGTGCCGCAGCATCCGCCCAGGCACTTGACCCCCAGCCGGGCCAGGTCAGCCATGCTGTCTGCAAACTCTTCCGGTGTAATGTCATATCCCTTGCCGCCGGGGTCGGGGAGCCCGGCGTTGGGCTGGGCCACCAGGGGCAGCGAGGTCCAGCGGGCCAGCTCCTCCAGCAGCGCCGGAAACTCCCGGGGCCCCAGAGAGCAGTTGACACCGATGGCGTCGGCTCCCAGGCCCTCCAGGGTCAGGGCCATGGAGGGAAGATCGCAGCCCAGGAAGGTGCGCCGGTTGTCCTCAAAGGTCATGGTACAGATCACTGGGAGACTGGAATTTTCCTTTACAGCCAGAAGGGCGGCCTTGACCTCATAGAGGTCGGTCATGGTCTCCAGCAGCACCAGGTCGGCGCCGGCTTTGGCGCCGGCCCGGACCATCTGAGCGAAGCAGTCGTAGGCATCGTCAAAGCGCAGGGTGCCGGTAGGCTCCAGAAGCTGGCCCAACGGGCCGATGTCCAGAGCCACCAGGGCGCGGTCTCCTACGGCCTGCCGGGCCAGACTCACATTGGCGGCGATGACTGCCTCAGGCGTGCAGCCGGTGCCCGCCAGCTTAAGGGCGCTGGCCCCAAAGGTATTGGCAGTGGCGACCTGAGCTCCGGCGGCCAGATACGCCCGGTGGATTTCCAGCAGCCAGTCCGGATGCTCCAGGCCGGCCAGCTCGGGGGCCATGCCCACCGGCAGTCCCTTGCGCTGGAGCATGGTGCCCATGGCTCCGTCCAGACGGACAAAGCCGGGCGCGTTCAAGAGCGTTCGAAAGTCCACATCAAATACTCTCCTTGCATTGAAATTTACAGCGGTCCCGGAAGGTGCAGGAGGCGCAGCCTCGCTTCTGGGGGGAAATCTCGCCGTCGGAGATGCCCAGAACGGCGGTCACCGATTTGCGGGGGGTGAGGATGTGGCGGTCAGTGGCGCACAGCCCCACGCGCCGGGGGGCGTCCAGCAGCCGGAGAATGGGGTCCTGGAGCTCGATGGGCAGATCCCCGTAGCCCGGACTGAACCGGAAGGGAAAGGAGCAGCCGGGGAACCGGGCCCGGATCTCCGCCTCCGCCAGGTCGCAGACGGCTTCGACGGCGGCGGTGGCACAGCAGTCCAGCGCAACGGCGGCGGCCAGGTCCTCGGCCTGGGCCCGGCGCAGCAGGGCGTCCACCGGGGCGGAGAGGGTGGCGGCCAGAAGGGCTGCCCGGGAACAGCCGCGCAGATGGGCGGCCAGGTCCCGGCCGGGCAGCAGGAGCCCGCAGTCCAGCCGTACCCCGTCGGTCTGAACGGCGAGGCCGAAGACCCGGTACGTCCACTTGGGCCGGGCGGCGGCGAGCAGCCGGGCGGAACAGCCTTCCACCAGGGCCAGAGTGGCCGGGTCCTCCGTGCCGGGGCAGCCCAGATAGCGCAGGACCTCTTCCCGGGGGATGTGTGTCAGAGTGATGTCCATAGAGAAGCCTCACACGGTGAACAGCGTGGAGACCCGATCGAAGATGGCGCGGGCTACCCCTGCGTTGTTCATGGTGTAAAGGTGGATACCCTCCACGCCGCTGGCCACCAGATCGGAGATCTGGTCAATGGCATAGGCGATGCCCGCGTCCCGCAGGGCCGCCGGGTGGTCGCCGTAGCGGCTGAGCATCCGGGCCAGCTTCTTGGGGATGCTGGCGCCGCAGAGGTAGACCATACGCTCGATCTGGCTTTTGTTGAGCACCGGCATGATGCCCGCCTGGATGGGCACGTTGATCCCGGCGATGCGGGCCTTTTCGCGGAAATCGTAAAAGTCGTCGTTGTCGAAGAAGAGCTGGGAGACCAGATGCTCCGCCCCGGCGTCCACCTTCTTTTTCAGGTTAAGGATGTCGCTGACCATGTCGGGGCTCTCGATGTGGCCCTCCGGATAGCAGGCCCCGGAGAGGTGGAAGCTGTTGTCACGGCTCTTGATGAACGCAATGAGCTGGCTGGCGTACTGAAAATCTGTCTTGGGGGGGTGGTTTGGGTCCATGTCTCCCCGCAGGGCCAGGATGTTTTCAATGCCCATGGCTTTCAGACCGTCCAGCAGCCCGGCCACCTCGTCCCGGGTATAGTTGACGCAGGACAGGTGGGCCACCGAGGGGATGTGGTACTGGTCCTGGATGGCGGCGGCAATGCGGCCGGTCAGATTGTCTCCGGCGGAGCCGCCCGCTCCAAAGGTGACGCTGATGTAGTCGGGGCGGAGGTCCTGAAGCTGATCCAGGGTTCGGTAGACGGTTTCAATGGGGCTGGTCTTTTTCGGTGGGAATACTTCACAGGAGAAAACCACAGATTTCTCCTGAAAGAGCCGTGCAATGCTCATGGGCGCGTCTCCTTTCGAATGAGGCTCCACAAAAGATAAAACAGTATACTACAAATTTTGCGCAGGCGCAATCAAAATAAAAAGCCGGACCTCAAAAGAGGTCCGGCGGGAGACGGTCATAAAAGCGTTTCAGTCCTTCCGGTACCAGCGAATCAGGGCCTGGGTACCCAGGTCGCCTTCCCCGGCGGCCTCCAGTTCCTGATACTCCGAAAGGACCTGCCGCAGCACGGGCAGCTCCCCCGCGCCCTGGCTGGCGGCGATCGTCATGTCCTTGATGAAATGCTTGAGGAAGAAGCCGGGGGCGTAGTCCTCCGCCATCATTTTGGGGCACACGTTGCTCATCTGCCAGCTTCCGGCGGCGCCCTGGCTGATGCTGTCCAGCATCTTCCGGGTGTCCAGCCCCATATGCTCAGCGTAGGAGAGCGCCTCACACACGCCGGAGACCGCCCCGGCAATGGCGATCTGGTTGGCCATCTTGGTGTGCTGGCCGAAGCCGGCGGGGCCTTCGTAAAGGATGCTCTTGCCCATGGCCTGGAACAGGGGCAGGCAGGCGTCAAAATCGGCCTGCTCGCCGCCCACCATGATGGACAAGGTGCCGTTTTTGGCCCCAGTGTCCCCGCCGGAGACCGGCGCGTCCAAGGCATGGAGTCCACGGGCGGAAGCTTCGCCATAGATGCGCTGGGACAGCTTGGGATCGGTGGTGGTCATGTCGATGAGGTAGGTCCCGGCTCCGGCGCTGGAGAGAATGCCGCCCGGGCCAAAGTAGACCTCCTCCACGTCCTTCGGATAGCCCACCATGGTGATGACCGCATCGCAGCCGGCCACGCAGTCTGGGATGGTATCGTGCCAGACCGCGCCGGTCTCTGCCAGGAAATCAGCGAGCTTGTTCTTGCTGCGGGAATAGACCTGCACATGGAAGCCTGCTTGGAGCAGGTTTTTCACCATGCCCCGGCCCATGACGCCCACACCGATGAAGGCGACTTTTTTCATATGGTATCGCTCCTTTCGCCGGGACTGCGGCCCCGGCTGTTACTGGTAAAAGTATACCATAAACTGCGGTGAGTGCCAACAAAAAAAGAAAGGACACGATTGCCTTGCCTGCGGGAGAAAAATAGGGTAAAATGGGTGGGTACATATCAAGCATACAAGGGCGCGGCTTGGCCGCCGTCTCATTGGATGGAGGTGCGTTTCCATGCGTGCTGTTTCCGACCGCGCGGATGAATTTCTGAAAAAATACCACATGGGGCCGGAGGAGATCGCTCTGCACCGGTGTACCCGGAGCTTTTTGGAGGAGATGGGCAGGGGTCTGCGGGGGGAGGAGACCCCTGTCCTGATGCTGCCCACCTATCTGACCTTGGAGGGGGAACTGCCCCGGGACCGGAGCGTCATTGTGGTGGATGCCGGGGGAACCAACTTCCGCTCCGCAGTGGTTACGATGACCGCCGGCGGGCCGGTGATCGAGGACCTGACGGTCCAGCCCATGCCCGGCTCCCGGGGAGCCGTCACAAAGGAGGCCTTTCTGGACCAGGTGTCAGACATCCTCCTGCCGCTGACGGGGAAGAGCCGCCGGGTGGGCTTGTGCTTCTCCTACGCCGCCGAGATCCTGCCCAACCGGGACGGACGGGTGGTGGCCATCTCCAAGCAGGTGCAGATCACCGGCTCGGAGGGGATGCTGCTGGGAGAGGAAATCTCCGCCGCTCTGGCGGCCAAGGGGGCGCCGGGAGTGGAGTTTGTGGTCCTCAACGACACGGTGGCCGCCGTTTTGGGCGGTGTGGCCGGGTTGGAGGATGAGGTTTTTGACGGCTACGCGGGGCTCATCTATGGTACGGGGGTCAACACCTGCTACTCCGAGCGCCGGGAGAACATCGCCAAGCTGTCCACACCCTGGTCGGCGGCCAGCATGATCATCAATATGGAGTCCGGCGGCTTTTGCGGCGTGCCCCAGGGGACGTTTGACCGGCGTCTGGATGCCGGCAGCATGGACACGGGGAAGTGCCTTTACGAAAAGATGGTCTCCGGCCGCTACCAGGGCGAGGTGATCTATCACGCGCTGCGGCAGGGGGCGGAGGACGGCCTGTTTTCCTCCGGGCTGGCCGATACCCTCCGGGCGCTGGATGGTCTGGAGCTGGTGGAGGCTGACGCCTTTGCCGCCCGTCCCTACGGCGGCGGGCTGCTCTCCGCGGCCTGCGGCAGCGAGAGGGACCGGGAGCTGGTCTATACCATCATCGACCGCAGCGTGGAGCGGGCGGCCCGGCTGGTGTGCTGCAACCTGGCCGCCGTGCTGGAGCAGGCCGATCTGGGCCGGAGCATCCATCGTCCCGCCTGCGTGGTGGCGGAGGGGTCCACCTTCTATAAGGGCTACCTCTTCCGGCGGAAGCTGGAGCGGCTGTGCCACACGTATATCACGGAAGAGCTGGGCCGTCATCTGGTGTTCCGCCGGGTGGAGAACGCCAATTTACTGGGCACGGCGGCGGCGGCCCTGCTGGCCTGAGAGCCAAGATCAGGAAGAAAAGAGCGAAGGCAGATATGCAAGCCATCCAAGGCAAACGAGTTGTCCCATTTCTCAAGCGCGAGCCGGTACTGACCCTTGCGGTAGTCTGCGCCCTGCTGTCCATGCTGCCGGTGCCGCCGGACAGGGGTTATGCCGCCTATGTGGACCTTCGGGTGCTGTGCCTGCTGTTCTGCCTGATGCTGGTGGTGGCCGGGACGGAGGACTGCGGCGTGTTCGCCGTTTTGGCCCGGCGGCTGCTGGCGGGACGCAAGCGCTTCCGCCTGCTGGCTCTGATTCTGGTGCTACTGCCCTTTTTCAGCTCCATGCTCATCACCAACGATGTCTCGCTCATCACGTTTGTGCCGTTTACTATCCTGGTGCTGGGGCTGATCGGTCGGACCCGGGAGCGCATCTATCTCATTGTCCTCCAGACCGTGGCGGCCAACCTGGGCAGCATGGCCATGCCGGTGGGCAATCCGCAGAATCTGTTTCTCTGCTCCCGATTTCAGATCCCAATGAGAGATTTCTTTTCGACCCTGCTGCCCCTGACCCTGGTGAGTCTGGCGGGGCTGACCGCCGCCGCGCTGTGCACCAGCGGCGATCCCATTCAGGTGGAGTTCCGCGACGTACAGCGGCTGGAGAAGGGGGGGCAGCTCCGGGTCATGGCGGGACTGTTTGCCCTGTGCCTGCTGTCGGTGTTCCGTGTGCTCCACTATGGCGTGCTGACGGCGGTGGTGATCGCGGCGGGACTGGCGGTCAACCGGCAGCTTTTCCGGCGGGTGGACTACGGGCTGCTGGCCACCTTTTTCTGCTTTTTTGTCTTTTCTGGGAATCTGGGCCGCATCGGAGCGGTCCGGGATTGGCTGACCGGCCTTCTGGAGGGACACACCGCCCTGACGGCCGCCCTGGCCAGCCAGGTGGTCAGCAACGTGCCGGCCGCCGTGCTGCTTGCTGGCTTTACCGGGGACTGGCGGGGCCTGCTGGTGGGGACCAACGTGGGGGGACTGGGGACCCCGATCGCTTCCCTGGCCTCTCTGATCTCCTTTCGGGCCTATCTCCGCTCGGAGGGCAGCCGTCCCGGACGGTATCTCGGGGTGTTTACCCTGGCCAATCTGGCGGGGCTGGCCCTGCTGGGCCTGTGCGCCTGGGCGATGTAAAAAAGGGGCCGGGATGGGATATCCCATCCCGGCCCTTCCTGCCGTTAGCGAAGCCCGTTTAAGTAGGTGACGATGCCCTCGGCGATGCCCTGGGCCAGCTTATCCTGATAGCCGTCGTCGATGAGGTCCATCAGTTCGTCATGGTTGGTCATGAAGCCCATCTCCACCAGCACCGCGCACATCTCGGTTTCCCGCAGCACCACGAAGTCGGCGCTTTTGATGCCCCGGTCGATTCCGCCCGTAAGACGGGTCAGCGGAGTCTGGATGGCCTGTGCCAGCCGGGCGCCCCGTCCGCTGGAAGGGTGGTAGTAGGTGTAGATGCCGGAGAAGTCCGGGTAGTTGGGGGCGGCGTTGGAGTGGAGGGAGACGAAGAGATCGGCCTCCACAGCGTTGGCGATGTCGGCCCGCTCATAGAGCCCCACGTCCGCATCTCCGGTCCGGGTCATCACCACATTGTAGCCATATCCCCGGAGGATGGCCTGGAGCCTTTTGGATACCGACAGGTTGATGGTCTTTTCCGCAATGCCCTCGTATTGGGCGCCGGTGCGTCCGCCGCCGTGGCCCGGGTCGATGACGATGGTGGAGCGCTGGGGGTCGATGGGGGCGGTGGGGATGTAGTCGGGCTCCGCCCGGTCGGGGAGGGAAGTGGTGAGCAGTACGCCGTTGTCCCGGACCTCCACCGTCACATTTTCCCGATAGGTGATGCCGTCCCTCAGATCCAGCACTACCCGCACGGTATGGGCATAGTCCGGATAGAGGTCGTCGCCGTGGTCGGCGTAGCGGACGGCGGAGATGAGCTCATTGTCCACCGTGATTCGGCCGGGGAAGCCGGAGGAGAGGGCGGCCCCCTTTATATCCACTACCACCCGGTCCCCCAGGTCCAGCACCTGGTAGTCCGGCTTGTGGTTGGTGGTGATGAGGACCGTCTGGGCATTGGCGTCGGCCTGGATGTCGGTGACCTGAAGGGCGGGGCGCGCGGGGGCCTGACCGGCGGGGGAGGTGAGAAGGGCGCTATAGGCGGCCTGATTCCAGTCCACCCGGGCGCCCAACTGTTCGGAGACGAAGCGGAGGGGGACCGTGGTCCGGTCCATTCCCTGGTAGCGGACCACCGTGGCGGGCACCCCGTCGGGGAGGGGGAGGCTCTGTCCATTGACCAGGGCCTGGCTGCTGCCCAGGGTGAGGACCACCGTGTCCGTCCCTCGCTTCAGGATCACCTGACCGGTTTCCTGCACCCAGAGGACCTCGGCGGCCAGGGCTTCGGCCACCAGACGGACGGGCACCAGCGTGCGTCCGGCCTGCACCAGAGCGGGCAAATCGCCGGAGAGGGGGGCGCCGTCCAGGGTGAGCGTCACCACGTCGGCCTGGACGGACTGATAGCGCCCCGCGGCATTGTCGTAGAGGTCCACGGAGATGGTCCCGTTGGGCCCGGCGGCCCCCGCAGTCCGCAGAGAGGCCAGCAGGACCAGGGCCAGCAGCAGGGCGGTGAGTGGCTTTTTCATGAGTGTGCTCCTTGCCGTGTATGGAAAGTCTGTCCTCTTTATTCTACGGGGTCCGACCGTCTTCGTCAATGGAAAAGGCTCCCTGACGGAGGACCGGCCCTCTTGACAGCCGCCCCAACTGTTGGTAAAATGGCAGCAGCAGAGCGTCAGAAGGCGTCCTGGGGCCCAGAAGGGCCCGGTGTCCCCGCACTTTTTCCATACCGATCAACGACGGGCGCAGGAAAGAAGCCTGCGCCGCGGCCAGAAGGCATACCAGGGATGGTGTGCTCTTTTTTTGTCCTTTTGACGCGCAAGGAGGAAAAAACATGACGCTGCAAGCCTTTTTCCAGGCCAACCCGCGGGCGGCCCTGGCCTTTTCCGGCGGGGTGGACTCCGCCTACCTGCTGTGGGCGGGCAGGCACTGGGGCTGTGACCTGACGGCCTACTATGTCCGCACGGCGTTCCAGCCGGAATTCGAGTACGAGGACGCCAGGCGCCTGGCGGAGGAGGTGGGGGTCCCCCTGCGGGTGGTGGAGGCGGATGTTCTATCCGTTCCCCTGGCTGCCGCCAACGGGCCGGACCGCTGCTACCACTGCAAGCGGGCCTTGTTCGCCCTGCTGTGGGAGGCGGCCCGCCGGGACGGTCACACCCTGCTGCTGGACGGCACCAACGCTTCGGACGACGCGGGGGACCGGCCGGGCCTGCGGGCCCTGCGGGAGCTGGAGGTCCGCTCTCCCCTGCGGGAGTGCGGGCTCACCAAGGCGGAGATCCGGGCACAGTCCAAGGAGGCGGGGCTCTTTACCTGGAATAAGCCCGCCTATGCCTGCTTGGCCACCCGCATCCCAACGGGCACGGCCATCACGGCCGTGGATCTGGAGCGGGTGGAGGCGGCGGAGGGGGCTCTGTTTGCCCTGGGCTTCACCGACTTCCGGGTGCGGCTGTTGAGCGGCGCGGCCCGCATCCAGCTTCCAGCCGACCAATGGGACCGGGCATCGGAGCAGCGGGAGGCCATTCGTAAGGCGCTGAGTCCCCGGTTTGACGCGGTGCTGCTGGACCTGGAGACCCGATAGGAGGTGGGGCGCATGGACAACAAGCATGAGATCCTGGAGCTGCTGCGGGCGGTAGCGGATGGAACGGCCACTCCGGAGGACGCGCTGCTGGAGCTGAAGCGCTCTCCCTTCGAGGACCTGGGCTACGCCAAGGTGGACTTCCACCGCAGCGTCCGGCAGGGAGCGGCGGAGGTCCTCTACGGGGCCTCCAAAACGGCGGAGCAGATCCTGGGCATCGCCCGGGCCATGGGGGAGCGGGGCTGCCGCAACATCCTCATTACCCGCATGGACGCAGAGAAGGCGGCCATCGTCTCCGCAGGGGTGGAGCTGGAATACCACCCGGAGGCCAGACTGGGCATCGCCTTTCCGGGCGACCGGCCGGCGCTGGGCTCCATCGTGGTGTGTACCGGCGGGACCAGCGATATGCCGGTGGCCGAAGAGGCGGCCCTCACCGCCGAGGCCATGGGCAATCACGTCACCCGGTTGTACGACGTGGGCGTGGCCGGGCTCCACCGGCTGCTGTCCAGCCTGGACGTGCTGATGCGCGCCCGGTGCGTGGTGGCGGTGGCGGGCATGGAGGGAGCGCTGGCCTCCGTGGTGGGCGGCCTGGTGGACTGCCCCGTGGTGGCCGTTCCCACCAGCGTGGGCTACGGGGCCAGCTTCGGCGGCCTGTCTGCCCTGCTGGCCATGCTCAACTCCTGCGCCTCTGGGTGCAGCGTGGTCAACATCGACAACGGCTTCGGCGCGGGGTATCTGGCCAGCATGATCAATCAGATGGAGGGCCTGAAGGCCGACTAACGACAGGAAGGGACGGAAAGTCATGAAGACTTTGTATTTGGAGTGCAACATGGGGGCGGCCGGGGACATGCTGATGGCGGCGCTCTATGAACTGCTGGACGATCAGGCGGGCTTCCTCCGCACCATGAACGGCCTGGGGCTGCCCGGTGTGGCAGTGGAGGCCCAGGCGGCGTCCACCTGTGGCATCGCAGGCACGCATATGGTTGTGACGGTCTGCGGGGAAGAGGAGGAGAGCCATGACGAGGGGCATTCCCACCACGCCCATGCACACGAGCATGTTCACGCGCACGCTCACGACCATGCCCACTGCCATGACCATACCCACGAGGGGCCGGGGCATTCTCATGACCACGGCCATGGGGGCCACCACCACGCGGCTTTGACCGATATCCGGGGCCACATCGCCGCCCTGCCCCTGCCCCAGGCGGTGCGGGACCGGGCAGTGAGCGTCTACGACCGGCTTGCCGCAGCCGAGGCCCGGGCCCACGGCTGCCCGGTGGACCAGGTCCACTTCCACGAGGTGGGGGCCCTGGACGCGGTGGCCGACGTTGCAGGCGTGTGCTACGCGCTCTCCCTTCTGAGGCCCGAGCGCATCGTGGTCTCCCCCGTCCATGTGGGCAGCGGCATGGTCCGCTGCGCCCATGGCATGGTGCCGGTGCCCGCCCCCGCCACAGCCGCCCTGCTGGAGGGCGTACCCTGCTGGGGCGGGGGGATTCAGGGCGAGCTGTGCACCCCCACAGGGGCGGCCCTGCTCACGGAATTTGCCGATTCCTTTGGGCCCATGCCCGTTCTGTCCATCCAAAAGACCGGCTACGGCGTGGGGAAAAAGGAGTTTGGCCGCGCCAACTGTGTCCGGGCCTTTCTGGGGGAGATGGTGGAGTCCGCCGGCCCCAACGGGGAGATCGTGGAGCTGGTGTGCAACCTGGACGACATGACGCCGGAGGCCCTGGCCTTTGCCTGCGCCCGTATTCTGGAGCTGGGGGCTCTGGACGTGTATACCCTCCCCGGCCAGATGAAAAAGGGGCGGCCCGGCTGGGTGCTCACCGCCCTGTGCGAGCCCGACCGGGAGTGCCAGGTGGCGGCGGCCATCCTGAAGCACACCGCCACCAACGGTCTGCGGGCCCGACGCTGCGTCAAGTATTTCCTGGCGCCCCGGACGGAACGCGCGGAGACCCGATGGGGGAGCGTCCGGGTCAAGCGGGCGGAGGGCCTCGGCATTGTCCACGCCAAGCCGGAGTACGACGACGTGGCCGCCGTCGCCCGGGAACATGGCCTGTCCTTTGAAGCGGTATGGAAAGAAGTCTTATCTCAATTATAAGGAGAAGAGGAACTTGAAGAGAATTTGCAGTCTTGTATTATCCGGTTTGTTGGCGGTCTCCGCCCTGACCGGCTGTCAGAGCGGGGGGGCGTCCCCTTCCGGCATCCAGCCCGCCCCCTCCCAAACGGGGGAGGAGAAGGACGCGGTGGTCATCGTGATGAACATGGAGTCAGAGCCCGAGGCGGGCTTTGACCCGGCCTACGGGTGGGGAGCGGGGGAGCACGTCCATGAGCCCCTGATCCAATCCACCCTCACCGTTACCAATCCCGACCTGACCATCGGCTACGACCTGGCCACCGACTGCGCCGTCAGCGACGACGGCCTGACCTGGACGGTGCGGATCCGGAACGACGTGACCTTTACCGACGGGGAGCCCCTCACCGCCGCCGACGTGGCCTTTACCTACAACACAGTGAAGGCGTCCAGCTCAGTCAACGATTTTACCATGCTCGCCTCTGCCGAGCCGGTGGACGACACCACGGTGCGGTTCCATATGACCAGGCCCTACTCCATCTGGCCCTACACCATGGCCATCGTGGGCATCGTGCCCGAACACGCCTATGACGCCGCCTCTTACGGCCAGGCCCCCATCGGCTCCGGCCGGTACATCCTGAAGCAGTGGGACAAGGGCCAGCAGGTCATCTTCGAGGCCAACCCCGACTACTACGGCGAGGCCCCGAAAATGAAAAAGGTCACCGTCCTCTTCATGGAGGAAGACGCCGCCTTCCTGGCGGTGAAGGCGGGGCAGGCCGATCTGGTTTACACCTCCGCCACCTACGCCGATCAGGCCCCGGCGGGCTACAGCCTGCTCTCCTGCGAGAGTGTGGACAACCGGGGGATCAACCTGCCCGCCGCCCCCGCCGGAGACGGCGTGGGCAACGACCTGACCGCCGACGTGCTGGTCCGCCGGGCCATCAACCTGGGTGTAGACCGGCAGGAGATGATCGACAACGTTCTGAACGGCTATGGCACCCCGGCCTACAGCGTCTGCGACAAGCTGCCCTGGTATAACCCCGCCTCCCAGGTGGAGTACGACCCCGACGCGGCGGCGGCCCTGCTGGACGAAGCGGGCTGGCGCATGGCGGACGGCGGTGTTCGGGTCAAGGACGGCGTCCGGGCGGAGCTGAACCTCCTGTATCCCAGCAGCGATTCTGTCCGGCAGGCCCTGGCGGCCGACCTGGCCAATCAGCTCGGGGAGCTGGGCATCGCGGCCTCCATCGAGGGGGTGGGCTGGGACACCGCCTATGACCGGGCCCGGTCCGAGCCCCTGATGTGGGGCTGGGGGGCCCACACCCCCATGGAGCTCTATAACATCTATCACACCATCGGGGACACGGGTTCTGCGGAGTATTCCCCCTACGCCAGCGCGGCGGTGGACGCTTATATGGACGAGGCCCTGGCCTGCGGCGATTTGGAGGAGTCCTACACTCTGTGGCAGAAGGCCCAGTGGGACGGCGTCACCGGCGTCACCGGTGAAGGGGACTGCCCCTGGGTGTGGCTGGTCAACGTCAACCACCTGTACTGGGTCCGGGACGGTCTGCAGGTGGCGGCGCAGAAGATCCATCCCCACGGCCACGGCTGGTCCATCGCCAACAACGTGGACGCCTGGTCCTGGGCCTGAGGGCCATTTTGAGCGGAAGAGGAAGTGACGCGAGATGAAGCACCGGCTGCAATTCGCGGGGAAGAAGCTGCTGCGTATGGCGCTGCTCCTGCTGGGGGTGAGCCTGACGGCCTTCCTGCTCATGTCTGCCTCTCCGCTGGACCCGCTCCGGACCAACGTGGGACAGGCCGCGCTGGGGGCCATGAGCCCCGAGCAGATTGCCAAGCTGGAGGACTACTGGGGGGTGAACACTCCGCCGGTGGAGCGCTACCTGGGCTGGCTGTCCGATTTCGTTCGCGGGGACCTGGGCACTTCGCTGCTCTACCGCCAGCCGGTGACCCGGGTGGTGGGCCAGCGGCTGCAAAATTCCCTGTGGCTGATGGCGGCGGCCTGGGTGTTGTCCGGTGTGCTGGGCCTGGCTCTGGGCGTGATCGCGGGGGCCTGCCGGGGCAGGCTGCCGGACAGGCTCATCCGGGGCTACTGCCTGCTGATCTCCAGCACCCCCGCCTTTTGGCTGGCCCTGCTGCTTCTGATGATCTTTTCGGTCTGGCTGGGGGTGCTGCCCATCGGTCTGTCCGTCCCCATCGGAACGGACGCCGCCGCCGTGACCCTGGCCGACCGGCTGCGCCACGCCGTTCTGCCCGCCCTCACCCTCAGCATCACCGGCGTGGCCGGCATCGCCCTGCACACTCGGGAAAAGATGTGCGATGTTATGGAGTCGGACTATGTCCTCTTTGCCCGGGCGCGGGGGGAGAGCAGGGCCGCCATCGTCCTGCGGCACGGCCTGCGGAATGTGGCCCTGCCCGCCCTCACCCTGCAATTCGCCTCCATCAGTGAGATCTTTGGCGGCTCCGTGCTGGTGGAGCAGGTCTTTTCCTACCCCGGCCTGGGCCAGTGTGCCGTGACGGCGGGGTTGGGCAGCGACCTGCCCCTGCTGCTGGGCATTACGGTGGTCAGCGCCGCCATCGTGTTCGGCGGCAATCTTGCGGCCGACCTGCTCTACGGGGTGGTGGACCCCAAGATCCGAAGGGGGGCAGCCCGGACATGAGCCATTTCAACCGGCGAAAGCGCACGGTGGCCCTGCTGTGCCTCTGCGCCGTACTCCTGACTGCCGTGGCGGCGGCGGGGCTGCTGCTGGCCGGAGAGGCTATGACCACCGACTTTTCCCGCAAGAACCTGCCCCCCTGCGCCGGGCACCTCTTCGGCACCGACTGGATGGGGCGGGACATGCTCGCCCGCACCCTCACCGGGCTGTCCCTCAGTATCCGGATCGGGGTGCTTACGGCGGCGGTCAGCGCCGTGGTGGCCCTGATCCTGGGGACGGCTGCCGCCACTCTGGGCCGGTGGGTGGACGCCGCCGTCTCCTGGCTCATCGACCTGGTGATGGGTATTCCCCACATCCTGCTGGTGATGCTCATCTCCCTGGCCTGCGGCAAGGGCTTCGCCGGCGTGGTGGCCGGCGTGGCCCTCAGCCACTGGACCTCCCTGGCCCGGGTCCTCCGGGGGGAGGTGCTCCAGCTCCGGGAGGCTCCCTACGTCCGGGTGGCAGAAAAGCTGGGCCGCAGCAGACTCCAGATTGTCCGGCGGCATCTGCTGCCCCACCTGCTGCCCCAGTTCCTCACCGGACTCATTTTGCAGTTTCCGCACGCCATTCTCCACGAGGCCAGCATCACCTTTCTGGGCTTCGGTCTGTCGCCGGAGCAGCCCGCCATCGGGGTCATCCTGTCGGAGAGCATGCGCTACCTCACCACCGGCAAGTGGTGGCTGGCCCTGTTTCCCGGCCTGGCTCTGGTGGGGACGGTGGTGCTCTTCGCCGTGATGGGGGAGCATCTCCGCCGCCTGCTGGACCCGGCCAGCCTGCATGAATAGGGAGGGATGGACATGACAATGCCGGTCTTGGAGGTGGAAGGGCTGTCCATCTCCTTTACCCAGTACGACAAGGGTGTTCGGCAGCGGAGCCTCCCCGTCATCCGGGACCTGGACCTGACCATCCGGCCGGGCCAGGTGATGGCGGTGGTGGGCTCCAGCGGCTCGGGCAAAAGCCTGCTGGCCCATGGCATCCTGGGCATCCTGCCCTACAACGCCCGCCAGTCGGGCAGCATCCGCTACCGGGGCGAGCCCCTGACGCCCCGGCGGGCGGAGGAGCTGCGGGGCCGGGAGATCGTCCTCATCCCCCAGTCGGTGGGCTATCTGGACCCCCTGATGCAGGTGGGGCCCCAGATCCGCAAGGGGCGGCGGGACCCGGCCTCCCGGGCGCGGAGCCGGGAGATCCTGGGCCGCTATCACCTGGGGAGCGAGGTGGAGGCGCTCTATCCCTTCGAGCTCTCCGGCGGTATGACCCGGCGGGTGCTCATCTCCACCGCCGTGGTGGAGGCCCCTTCTCTGGTTATCGCCGACGAGCCCACGCCGGGTCTGGACCCCCGGTCTCTGCACCATATCATGGACCACTTTCGGGAGATTGCCGACAGCGGGGCGGGGCTGCTGCTTATCACGCACGATCTGGAGGCCGCCCTGGCCATTGCCGACCGGGTGGCGGTCTTTTACGCGGGGGAGACCATCGAGGAGGCCCCGGCCTCGGATTTCGCGGCGGAGGAGACCCTCCGCCACCCCTATACTCGGGCCCTGTGGCGGGCCATGCCCCAGCACGGCTTTCAGCCCATCCCCGGGGCCCAGCCCTACCCGGGCGCGGCGCCGCGGGGCTGCCCGTTTTTGCCCCGATGCCCCCGCCGGACGGCGGAGTGCGGAAGTGCGGTGCCCTACCGGCCGGTGGAGGGCGGCTTTGTCCGCTGCCTCCACCCGGAGAGGGGGGCGGAGGCATGAGCCTGGAGGGAAAGGCCCTGTCCTTTGGCTACCGCCGGAAGGACCGGGCGGTGCTGGACCGGGTGAATCTGACCCTGAAGCCGGGGGAGCGGCTGGGGCTGACCGCCCCCAGCGGCCGGGGCAAGACCACCCTGTGCAAGCTGCTCGCCGGCTATGAAAAGCCGAAGGAGGGAGAGGTGCTGCTGGACGGCCGGCCCCTGGCGCATGGGCGGGGCTACTGCCCTGTGCAGATGATATGGCAGCACCCGGAGACGGTAGTGGACCCGCTGATGAAGCTGGGAGACACCCTGGCCGAGGGCTGGCCGGTGGAGCAGCGGGTGCTGGACGGACTGCACATCGAGCCGGGCTGGCTGGAGCGCTATCCCACGGAGCTCTCCGGCGGAGAGCTCCAACGGTTCTGCATCGCCCGGGCTCTGGGGCCGGCGACCCGGTTTCTCCTGTGCGACGAGATCTCCACCATGCTGGATCTCATTACCCAGGCCCAGATCTGGAACTTTCTGCTGGAGGAGGCGGCGCGGCGGGAGCTGGGCCTGCTCATCGTCAGCCATACGCCCGCCCTGCTGGAGCGGCTGTGCACCCGGACCCAGCCTTTGGACCCAAGCCCTGTGTGAAATCCAGCGGCAGGCCGCGCGGCGGAACAGAATCCGCCGTGCGGCCGTTTCCTTTTTTTCAGAAAATTTGCTCTGCCCCTTGTAAAGGGTGTGGGGATGCAGTATAATACCACAGCAGAAAGTTAAAAGAGACTAACAAATGGAAGGTAATGAGACCGATGACGGAAGTGAAACACAGCGCCGGGACCCTGGTGGAGGTGGCTCCCGGCGAGCGCGCGGTCATCCTTGCGGTGGGAAATGAAAAGGGGCCTGTGAAGCGCCGGCTGGTGGATATGGGGCTGACGCCCGGCACTCTGGTGACGGTGCGGAAGATTGCTCCCTTCGGGGACCCCATCGAAGTGAACCTCCGGGGCTATGAGCTCTCACTGCGCAAGGAGGACGCGGGCCAGATCACGGTGTGTCCTCCTGCCCAGGCCCCGGGCTTGGGCAGGAGCCGGTACAAGGGAATGGTCCAGCACATCCCGGATGAGGCCGCTCTGCGCCGCATGAGCGCCGACCACGCCCATGAGGAGGCGGAGCACGGCGGTACGCCGGACTATGCCAGCCACGATACCCGGGAGATGAAGCTGGCCCTGGTGGGCAATCCCAACTGCGGTAAAACCACCCTCTTCAACGCCCTCACCGGCTCCAACCAATATGTGGGCAATTGGCCCGGCGTGACGGTGGAGAAGAAGGAGGGCCGGGCGGAGGTGGACGGCAAGCCGGTGACGGTGGTGGACCTGCCGGGCATCTATTCTCTGTCCCCCTACTCCATGGAGGAGATCGTGGCTCGGGACTTCATTGTGGGGGAGCACCCCGACGCCATCATCAATATCATCGACGCCACCAACATTGAGCGGAACCTGTATCTGACGGCCCAGCTTTTGGAGCTGGAGCGGCCCATGGTCATCGCCCTCAACTTTATGGACGAGGTAGAGAAGCGGGGGGACAAAATCGATCTGGAGCGGCTGTCGCGGGCTCTGGGGGTGCCCGTCATCCCCATCACCGCCCGGACGGGGAAGAATATCCAGACGCTGCTGGAGGTGGCCCACAACCAGATGCATGTGGGGGTGACGGTGGAGCCCGACGACCTCTACGACGACTACACCCACGCCATCCACCATCGGGTGGGGGAGCTGGTCCACGACCGGGCCTACGCCGCCGGCCTGCCCGCCCACTGGACGGCGGTCAAGCTGCTGGAGGGGGATGCCCTGGTGGAGAAGGCCCTGGACCTGACCCGTCCGGAGCGGGAGAGGCTGGAATCCATCTGCCGGGAGTATGAGGGGGCTTACGCCCTGGGCGACCGGGAGACCCTGGTGGCCGACAGCCGCTACCGCTTCATCCAGGATGTGGTCCAGCTTGCGGTGAAGCGGGGCCAGCCTCACGGGTCCCTGACCCTGTCGGACCGGATCGACTCCATCGTTACCCACCGGTTCCTGGCCGTGCCGGTCTTTTTCCTGATGATGCTGACCATGTTTGCCCTGACCTTTGGTCCCGGCCAGCTCCTGGCCGACGGGGTGGATACGCTGATCGGCGGATATTTCGCCGATTTCGTCCGCGCGGTGCTGGCCGTCTCCGGAGTAGCCCCATGGGTGGAGGCCCTGCTGGTGGACGGCGTGATTGCGGGGGTGGGGGGCGTGCTCACCTTCCTGCCCCAAATCGCCATTTTGTTCCTGTTTCTCTCCTTCCTGGAGGACTCCGGCTATATGGCCCGGGCCGCCTTTATCATGGACCGCCTGCTGCGGCGCTTTGGCCTGAGCGGCAAGGCCTTTATCCCTATGCTGATGGGCTTCGGCTGCACGGTGCCCGCCGTCATGGGGGCCCGCACCATGGAAAATGAAAAGGACCGGCGCATGACAATCATGCTGGTGCCCTTTATGTCCTGTTCGGCCCGGCTGCCGGTCTACGGCCTGCTCACCGCCGCCTTTTTCCCCCGATATGGCGGTCTGGTGGTCTTTTCTCTCTACATCACCGGCCTGGTGTTCGCCATCCTGTCGGGCATCATCCTCAAAAAAGTTGTCTTCAAAGGCGAGCCCGCCGCCTTTGTGCTGGAGCTGCCCCCTTACCGCCTGCCCACACTGAAAAACATCTCTCTCCATGTGTGGGAGAAGGTGCGGGGCTTTCTGGTGAAAGCGGGCACCCTGATCCTGGCCATGAGCGTGCTGCTCTGGTTCCTTCAGTCCTTCGGCTTTGAGGGCGGCCGCTTCGGCATGGTCAGCGATGAGGCCGGCTCCCTGCTGGGTACGCTGGGTTCCTTCCTTGCCCCGGCGCTCAAGCCCCTGGGCTTCGGCACCTGGCAGGCGGCGGTGGCTCTGCTGTCCGGTCTGATCGCCAAGGAGATGGTGGTCTCCTCCATGAGCATGTTCTACGGCTTCTCGGTGACCGCCAGCGGTGCCGCCATCGCCGGAGCCCTCTCCGGTACCTTTCAGACCCCGCTGGCCGCCTATTCCTTCCTGGTGTTCGTGCTGCTGTACGTCCCTTGTGTGGCGGCGGTATCCACGATCCGCAAGGAGATGAACTCCACCGGGTGGACCCTGGCCTCCATCGCTTGGCAGATCGGCGCCGCCTATCTGGGCTCGCTGCTGGTCTATCAGGTGGGCAGTCTGCTCCTGTGGCTGTGAGGAAACGGTATGAAATATATCATCTATCTGGCCGTGGGCGTCCTGGCGGTGTGGGCCGTGTGGTATGTGATCCGCCATGTCCGGCGCCAGCTCCGTGGTGAGTGCGGCTGCGGGGGAGGCTGCGCGGGGAACTGCTGTGCCTGCAAAAAAAGTTGCACAAAAAGAGAGCGAAATTCCTCCCCAAAATAATTGGTGCTACCGCTTGACTCCGAGGCACTTTTGCTTATAATAAAAAGACGCCAAGGGCGGCAGACGAAAGTCGTTAGGCTTTCGTTTGCCGCTTTTTACCTTTCGCCAAGGCCCGGAGAGAGCGGACTTGGAAAATACAGAGGAGGAACCCATATGATCACCTTTTTTGCCTGTCTGGTGCTGTTGCTGGTTGGTTTTTTCACCTATGGCAAGCTGGTGGAGAAGGTATTCCGGATTGATGACCGGCCTACCCCTGCCGTAGCGCACCCGGACGGAGTGGACTTCGTCCCCATGAAGACCTGGCGCATTTTTCTGATTCAGCTTCTAAACATCGCCGGACTGGGGCCCATCTATGGTGCGCTGGCCGGTGCCTGCTGGGGGCCTGTGGTCTACCTGTGGATTGTGTTCGGAACCATCCTGGGTGGCGGCGTCCATGACTTTCTGTCGGGTATGATGAGTGAACGCCACGACGGCGCGTCCATCTCTGAGATTGTGGGCATGTACCTGGGCAAAGTGATGAAGTTCGTCATGCGAATCTTTTCGGTGGTCCTGCTGGTGATGGTGGGCGTCAACTTTTCGGTGGGTCCCGCCAGGCTGATTAGCCAGCTCATTAGCGAGAGCTTTGGTGCGTCTCTGCCCCCGATGGTGCTGTCCACTACCTTCTGGCTGGTTTTGGTGCTGCTTTACTACCTGCTGGCGACCTTCCTGCCGGTGGATAAGATCATTGGCAAGGTGTATCCGTTTTTTGGTATCTGCCTCATCATCATGGCAGTGGGCATTGCAGGCATGCTGATCCTCAAGCCGGAGTACAGCATGCCCGAGCTGTGGGAGTCCATGGGCATCGTCCACCCCGAAGGCCTGCCCAAATGGGCCATGATGTTTGTCACCGTGGCCTGCGGCGCCATCTCCGGCTTCCATGCCACCCAGTCTCCCATGATGGCCCGCTGTATGACCAGCGAGAAGGAGGGCCGCACAGTATTCTACGGGGCCATGGTAAGCGAGGGCGTCATCGCTCTGATCTGGGCCGCGGCCGGTGTGACCTTCTATAATGGCGTGGGCGCTTTGGATGCGGCCATCAACGCCATGGGTCAGGGTGGGGTGGTTTACCAGATTTCCACCACCCTGATGGGTTCCGTGGGCGGTGTGCTGGCCATGATTGGTGTCATCGCCTGTCCCATCACCTCCGGCGACACTGCCTTCCGTTCCGCCCGGTTGACCATCTCGGATTGGTTTCACATCGACCAGTCCAACGTGGTCAAGCGCGCCGCCCTGTCCGTCCCCCTGCTGGCTGTGGGCGCATTCATCGCCACCAGCCTGGATTTCAATGTCCTCTGGCGGTATTTCTCCTGGTCCAACCAGACGCTGGCCATGCTGGTGCTGTGGGCCGGAGCGGTATTCCTGCACAAATACGGCTTCCCGGCGATGTGCAGCCTGATGGCCGCGCTGCCAGCCACCTTTATGTCAGCCGTCTCGGTTACGTACATCCTTCAGGCGGAGGAGGGCTTCCGGCTCTCCACCTCCATCGCCTATCCGGTGGGGCTCGTGTGCGCCGGGCTGTGTCTGGGCATCTTTGTCTGGCGTACCCTGATCGTCCACAAGGGCGACGTGCTTAAGCCCGTAGCGGACAATGCCTGAGGCCCCTGTTTGGAGCCGCTTTTCCCTGTGTAAAGACGGGCGGGACCCAATTGGGTCCCGCCCGTCTTCTGTATTCAGATGAGCGCAAGCTGTCGCAGAAGATAGAGCCAGCCGGTGAAGGTGAAGGCGCTGAGGATGGTGGTGAGCATCACCGTACTGGAGGTCAGGGTGCCTTCATGTCCCATGCTGCGGGCCATGCTGAAGCAGCTCACGGTGGTGGGGGAGGCCAGCATGATGAGCATGCCGACCAGCAGCTCGCCCCGGCAGCCCATCAAGACGGCAATGGGAAGGAAGACGGCGGCGAAGAGGATGAGCTTGAAAGCGCTGCACACCAGGGTGGGCCGGAGGCAACTGGCGGCCTTTTTGAGGTCGATGCAGGCGCCCAGAGCGACAAGTCCAAGCGGGGTGGCGGTGGCGGCGAAGCTGGAGACAGTCCGCTGGAGGATGACCGGCTGCGGGATGCCCAGCACAGACCAGAGGAGCCCTGCGAAGATTCCCAGGATGATGGGATTGGTAACGATGCCCCACAGGGTCTTGCCCACGGTTTTCCGATCCAGTCGCCCGCCCTCTGGGGAGAGCAGGGTGAGGACCACCACGGCGGCCACGTTGTAGAGGGGGACGGCGCCGATGAGGACGAGAGCCAGAGGGCCGGTGTCGCCATAGATGTTCTGGAGCAGCGCGGCGCCCAGCAGGGCCTGGCTGCCCCGATAGCCAGCTTGGATAAACTCCGCCCGAAGGGAGCGCTTTTGCAGCAGGAGGGAAATGGCGGCCATGATGAGAATGGAGAGCAGGGAGACCGCGAAGCAGAACAGGATCATGCTGCCATTCCAGACCGTTTGAACATCCGATGTGGAAAGGCTTTGAAAGAGCTGTACTGGCAGCGCGGCCTTAAAGACAAAATTGTTCATCCGATCTGCAAAACGGTCGTCAATGAGACAGATTTTATGGAGAAAGTAGCCGGCGACCATCAGCAGAAAGACCGGCATGGTGGCATTGAGGCTGAACATCAGATTTTCCATATGTATCGCTCCCGTCTGAGCAAGTCATAGCTATCAATTTAGCACGGTAAGAGACGAAAGTCAACGTAAAGGCGCAGGGTATAGGACGTGCAGCGGCTGGAATAGAGTAAAGGAGTATGAGAACTTGGAGGTGGCAGCCATGCTTTCAGCCTGGATTTTGCTGATGCTCAACAGCCTGTTTTTTTCTCTGCGTCTGTCCGATGGGGGAGGTTCTTTTCCCAGGCCGCTGAAGGCTGAGGAGGAGAAGCGGTATCTGGAGCGCTATGCCGCCGGGGATATGGAGGCCCGCAACGTGCTAATCGAACACAATTTGCGCCTGGTGGCGCATATCATAAAAAAATACTACACCCAGACCGGCAGCCAGGACGATCTGATTTCCATCGGCACCATAGGACTGATCAAAGGGATCAGCACCTTCAAGCCGGATAAAAACGTGCGTCTAGCCACCTATGCCTCACGGTGCATCGAAAATGAGATTCTGATGCATTTCCGCTCACAGAAGAAGCTGCAGGGAGAGGTCTCCCTGTCGGATACATTGGATTCCGATGGTGAGGGGAATGCCCTGTCTCTGATGGATGTCATCAGCGTTGACGACGATATGCTGGAGAACTTGGACGCCCGGGACTCCTGTATCCAGGTGCGAAAGCTGGTGGAGGAATGCTTGGAGGAGCGGGAGAAGATGATCATTACCATGCGGTATGGCTTGGATAATAAGCCTCCGCGGACCCAGCGGGAGATCGCCGCTGAGAGCGGCATCTCCCGCTCTTATGTATCCCGTATTGAGAAGAAAGCGCTGAAAAAGCTCAAGGACGCTATGGACGGTGGTATCTGAAAAAAGCATCAGGCGGGCGTTCCAAATGGAACGCCCGCCTGACGCTTTTGGGGGAAAAGCAAACAGTCACAGGGTCAGGACCCGATGGAGGATCACGGCCATCTCCGCACGGGTGAGAGAGCCCTTGGGGTTGATCCTGCCGGTATTATCACCCTGGATAATGCCCGCCTGAATCAGCGCGGCCACGGCACCCTTGGCATAGCTGGAGACCGAGCTGCCGTCCGAGAAACGATCCAGATAGGAGTTGGAGGCGTCTGCAATGGAGCGGCCGGTGCGGCTCATGGTCCGCTGGAGGAGTACCATAGCGTCCTCTCGGGTGAGGGCGGCGGTGGGGTTGAACTTGCCGTTGCTTCCCTGAGCGATGCCCATGGCCTTGGCGGAGGCAATGGCCTTGGCATAATAGCTGTTGGCAGGCACGTCGGAGAAGTTGTCGCTGCCGTAATCGGCAAAGCTGAAGGCGCGGGACAGCATGAGGACAAAATCACCGCGGGTGATATTACCGGAGGGGCCATAGGTAGTAGAGGTAGTGCCGGTGGTGACCTTGCTCTCGTAGAGGAAGTCCACGGAGGGAGCTGCCCAGCCGTATTTGCCCATATCGGTGAAGTGGGAGGAGGCGCTGGGAGGCGTCACAATGATCTGGACATGCCCAGTGAAGGTGCTGCCGTTCTTATCGGTGCCGGTATAGGTGAAGTGGACAGTGCCCTTATATCCGGCCTTAGGGACAAAGGTTACATTGTCGATGCTGGAGCCGGAGCTCACACCGTAGGAGGTGCCGCTGCTTACCGTGCCGCCATAAGAGGTGGGGCTGGCGTAGCTGTAATAGAGGCGTCCGGTGCTGGCGTCGGGCAGGTTGAACTTGACACTGGTGAGAGCCGCGCTGCCGCGGGCGGAACAGGCCGCAGAAAAGTCGCTGCCGCGGAACTTGACCGGAGCATACCCGGTGGTATAGCTGACCACAGACGCGTCTTTGATGGTGCTGTACTGAATGACTACCGTGCCGGAGATGGACTTACCGCTGGTGCTTTTGCCGCTGAAGTCGATGCTCACGCTGCCGGTGACGGACTTGGCAGGCACAAAGGTGACGTCCTCCAGGTAGGGACTGCTGGAGCGATAGTAGCTGGTGGAGGAGGTAACCTTCTTTTCGCCGCTCTGATCGTATTTGTAATAAAGGGTGCCCTTACTGGAGGAGGGGAGGGTAAACTTCACGTAGTCCAGATTGGAGCTGGTCTCGTCTTTGCAGAAGGTGTTGAAATCACTGCTCTTGAAGGTAACCGAGGCGCCGGTGGCGGCGGTGTAGGTGATGTCGCCGGAGGCGCTTGTTCCCACATAGATCTTCAGGGTGCCGGAGAAGGTCTCGTCGCCGGTGCTCTTTCCGGTAAAGTCGATGGAGACGGTCCCGGTGTAGTTCTTGGCGGGGACGAAGGTGACGTCCTCCAGGGCAGGACTGTCGGAGCGATAGTATTTGGTGGAAGAAGTGACCTCCTTTTCCCCGCTCTTATCGTACTTATAATAGAGGGTGCCTTTGCTGGAGGAGGGGAGGGTAAACTTCACGTAATCCATGGAGGAGCCGGTCTCGTCTTTGCAGTAGGAGTTGAAGTCGCTGTCATCAAAGGTGACGCTTTCGTTTTTATCCACGGTGTAGGAGATGCTCTGGCTGGACTTGGAGATGGTGATGGACACGGTGCCGGAGAAGCTGGCATTTTTGGAGTTCCGGCCGGAGAACTCGATGGAGACCGTACCGGACCAGTTCTTGGCGGGCACAAAAGAGAGGTCCTCCAGGGCGGGGGAGTCGCTGTAGTAGAATTTGTCGGAGGAGGAAATCTTCTCCTCACCGCTCTTGTCATACTTGTAGTAGAGGGTGCCCTTGCTGGAGGAGGGGAGGGTGAACTTCACATAGTCCAGCGTGGAGCTGGAGGTGGTCTTATCTTTGCAGTAGGAGTTAAAATCGCTGCGGCTGAAGGAGACCGGCTCGTTGAGGCCAGTGGTGTACTTGATGTCGCCGGAGCTCTTGCTGATGGTGATGACGATCGAACCGGTAAAGGAGTTGCCCTTGGTATCGTAACCGGTGTAGGAGAAGGTGGTCTCGCCGGAGGCGTCGGAGTCGGCCAGGAAGGAGACCTTAGAGAGATAGGACTTGCTGGAGCTGCCGGCATAGTAATAGGAGGTGCTGGTGGAGACCTTCTTGTCGTAATCCCCACTGTCGTAGTTATAGCAGAGCAGACCCTTTGAAGTGGAGGAAGCGGAGAATTTGACATAGCTCAAATCGTATCCGGTGGCGTCCTTGCTGGCGTCATTGAAATCGGAGCGGGAGAGATTGACCGCCTCACCGGCCTTGACGGAATAGGTGATGTCGTCTGTGCCGGAGGTGACGGTGACGGAGCAGGTCAGGGATCTCGTGCTCTTGTCCGCATAGGTGATGGTGGCGGTGATGGTAGCTTTGCCGCTGGCCTTACCGGTGACGGTGCCGCTGGAGCTGACCGTGGCCACGGTGGTCTTGCTGCTGCTCCAGGATACCGTGGCACCAGAGGCAAGGTCGTTCACAGACAGGGTGCTGGTCTTTTTCACTCCGATGGACAGGCTGCCCTTATTGAGAGAGGGGGACTTGACTGTTACCTCGCATTTGAGCTCGGTGCCGTTGACAGAGGCGGTGATGGTAGCGGTGCCGGCGGCCACGGCGGTAATTTTACCGTTGCTGTCTACCGAAGCCACGGTGGTCTTGCTGCTCTTCCAGGTGACGGAGGCGCCGGAGGGGGCGTTGGTCACGGACAGAGTCTCCGAGTCCTTCAGGGACAGAGTGAGGGAGGACTTGCTGAGGGCGGTGGTACCCGTCGCTTCCGAGACGGTGACCTCGCAGGCGGCGGATTTCTTCTGCCCCTCGACCTCGATGGAGGCGGTGATGGTAGCGGTGCCCTTGGCCACGGCGGTGACTTTGCCGCCGCTTACTGCGGCGATCTTATCGTCGCTGGAGGTCCAGGAGACTGCCTGGCCTTCGGGGACAGTTGCAACGGCCAGGGTGTTGGATTCCCCGACGATCAGACTGAGCTTGGTGGGGGCCACGGTGATGCTGGCGGCGGGCATTTCCTGGGCGGAGACCTTGACTTCACAGGTAGCCTCCTGATCTCCAGCCTTGGCAGTGATGGTGGCCGTGCCGGGCCCAACGGCGGTGACTTTGCCGTTGTCCACCGTGGCAACGTTTCTGCTGCTGGTTTCCCATGTCACGGTGGTGTCGGCGCCCTCATCGGCGGTGACCTCTGGGCTGAGGATCTCGGTGTCCCCAACGGTCAGGTCCAGCGTGTCAGGGGAGAGCGTGATGCCAGTGACCTTCGGGTCTGCGGGTTCCTCCACAGTGACCGAACAGGTATCGACGCTATCGCCTGCCTTGGCGGTGATGATGGCGATGCCTTCCGATTTGGCGGTGACGGTGCCGCTGTCATCCACGGCGGCGATGTCTGCGTTGTCGCTGCTCCATTCGATGTCTACCTCCTCGGAAGTAGCGATCAGAGCCTCGGTATCGCCGATTTTCAGGGTGAGTTTTGTTTGCTCAATGATATCCTCGCCCTCGGCGGCGAATGCGGCGGGCATCAGGCCTGCAACCAGGGCCAGCGCCAGAACTGCGGACAGAAAACGGGACAGTTTTTTCGGTTTCATAGAAACGGCTCCTTCCAAACTCCTGTGATAGGGCGGCGAATATACCACTCCTACATCTACAACGATTATAGACGTAAAAACATGACAAATGGTTTCCAACTTCTTAAGAAATCTTAAAGAAAAATTCTAAGAGGAAAAAGACGCCCGTCCGGGCGGCTGACCTCTCACTGATGCGGAAAAAACGAAAAGCTCCCCCCTGAACCTGGTTCAGGGGGGGATTTATGATTTCAGGAGCGGGGCACGTCATAGAGGTGGCAGGCGACGCGGTGGCCGGGCTCCAGCTCTCTGGACTCCGGCGCCTGCTCTTTGCAGAGGTCCATGCAGTGGGGGCAGCGGTTGTGAAAGGCGCAGCCCGGGGGAGGGGAGGCCGGATTGGGTACGTCGCCCTCCAGCCGGATGCGGACTTTTTTCTCCGCGGGGTCTTTTTTGGGAATGGCGGAGAGAAGGGCCTGCGTGTAGGGGTGCATGGGCCGGCAGTACACATCCTCCGTATCGCCCAGCTCCACGATGCGGCCCAGATACATGACACCCACCCGATTGCTGATGTGGCGCACCACATTGAGGTCGTGGGAGATGAAGAGATAGGACAGCTTCAGGTCCTTTTGCAGATTCATCAGCAGATTGAGGATCTGGGCTTGGATGGACACGTCCAGGGCGGACACCGGCTCGTCGGCCACCACGAACCGGGGCTTGGTGATGAGGGCGCGGGCGATGCTGATGCGCTGGCGCTGACCGCCGGAAAATTGATGGGGATAGCGCTCCAACTGCTCCTCCGCCAGGCCGACGGCGCCGGCGATCCACGACACCTGCTGGTCCAGCTCGGCCTGTGCCAGGCGGAAATGGGTCCGGAGAGGCTCCTCCAGCAGCTTCCGCACGGTCATGCGAGGATTCAGGGAGGCGTAGGGGTCCTGAAAGACGAGCTGCATATCCCGGCGCTTCTGCCGCATAGCCTCCCTGTCCAGCGTACACAGGTCCTCGCCGTCGAAAAGGACCTGCCCGGCGGTGGGTTCGATGAGCCGCAGAATGGTCCTGCCCGTGGTCGATTTGCCGCAGCCGGATTCGCCCACCAGGCCGAAGGTCTCCTGTTCCCGGATCTGGAAGGAGACGTTCTCCACCGCGTGGACATAGCCCACTGTTTTCCGCACGACGCCGCCCTTGATGGGAAAGTAGGTCCGCAAATTTTGGACGTCCAGAATTACGTTGTGTTCGCTCATACCGCCGCCTCCTCTCGCCCGCCGGCGTGGAGCCAGCAGCGGCACAGATGTCCGGGAGAGACTTCCGTCAGTCCCGGGACGCGTTCCCGGCAGAGGGGCATGCAGTGCTCGCAGCGGTCGGCAAACCGGCAGCCGGGGCCGAAGTGGCCTGCCGTGGGGACCGTGCCCTGGATGGTGTAGAGCTCCTTCTGCGCGCCGCCCAGCGAGGTCACGGACCGCAGCAGCCCGGTGGTGTAGGGGTGGGCGGTCTCGTGGAAGATGGCGTCCACACCGGCCTGCTCCACCACCTGGCCGGCATAGAAGACCGCCACCTCCTCGCAGGTCTCGGCGATGACGCCCAGATCGTGGGTGATCATGATGACCGAGGTGTCGTAGCTCTCCCGCAGCTCGTTCATCAGGTCCAGGATCTGGGCCTGGATGGTCACGTCCAAGGCGGTGGTGGGCTCGTCGGCGATGAGAAGCCGGGGGTTGTTGATCAGGGCGATGGCGATCATCACCCGCTGGAGCATACCGCCGGACAGATGGTGGGGGTAATCCTGAAGGATCTGCTCGGCCCGGGGGATCTTGACCTTTTTGAGCATGGCGAGGGCCGCCTCGTGCATGTCGCTCCTGCTCAGATCGGTGTGAAACCGCAGGGATTCACAGATCTGCTCCTCGATGGTGTACATGGGGTCCAGCGCCGTCATGGGCTCCTGAAAGATCATGGAGATGTCCTTGCCGCGCAGCTTGCGCAGCGCAGAGGGGGGGAGGGAGGCGATGTCCACCTCCCGGCCGTCGCTCTGCTGAAAGCGGATGGAGCTCTCACGGCCCACAGTCAGCGGAAAGGAGAGCAATCCCATGATAGAGGAGCAGGTAATGCTCTTGCCGCAGCCGGACTCGCCCACCACGCCGAAGTTCTGCCTTTTGCCGATGGAGAGATCCACGCCCTCCACCAGCTTGACGGGGGGCTTCCGCTTCCCCCTGGGGAGCTCAATGGAAAGATTGCGTATTTCCAGTAAATGATCCATAGCGTTCGCCCCCTCTCAGAGTTTGAGCTTGGGGTCCAGCACATCGCGGAGGCTGTCGCCCAGAATGTTGAAGAGCAGGATGGTGACGATAATAAAGAGCGCCGGGAAGACCGCCATCCAGGGGGCCTGCTCCATATAGGTGCGGGCCTCGGAGAGCATAGAGCCCCAGGAGGGGTCCGGAGGCTGGATGCCCAGGCCCAGGAAACTCATGGAGGCTTCGGTGAGGATGGCGCTAGAGAGGGCCAGCGTGGCCTGCACGGTGAAGGGCGCCACCACATTGGGGGAGATGTGCCGGATGAGGATGGTGCCGGTCCTGACGCCCACCGATTTGGCGTTCTGGACGTACTCCAGCCCCTTGGCCGAGATAACGGAGGCGCGGACCGTCCGGGCGAACACGGGAATATTGACGATGCCGATGGCAATCATGGTGTTGACCAGCCCGCGGCCCAGCACGGCGGAGATAAAGATGGCCAGCAGGATGGAGGGGAAGGCGAAGAAAATGTCCATCACACACATAATGACGCGGTCCACCCAGCCCTCAAAGTAGCCGGCCACGAGGCCCAGCACATAACCTGCGGTGGCGGCGATGCCGACGGCGATGATGCCCACCTGAAGGGAGACGCGGGCACCGTAGAGAATGCGGCTGAAGATGTCCCGCCCATAGTTGTCCGTACCAAACCAGAATTCCCCGTCAGGGGGAGATTTGGGAAGTCCCACCATTTTTTCAGGTCCGAAGTGGGAGAGCTGAGGGGCAAAGACGGCCATCAGAATGACGATGAGGATGCCCAGCATACCGATGCGGCCCATGGGATCGCGCCAGAGCTCCCGTATGGTCTGTCCAAGTCTTTTCAAGGCGGATCACCTCAGTCGTAAGAGATACGGGGGTCGATATAGGCGTAAAGCAGGTCGGTCACCAGATTCACCAGCACGTAAATGAAGGCGATGAACAGCACGCAGCCCTGGACCACGGGGTAGTCGCGTTGGTTGATGCCGGTCAAGGTCATCTGGCCCAGGCCGGGTAGGGAGAAGATCTGCTCCACGATGACGGCCCCGCCCAGCAGAGAGCCGATCTGCATTCCAATGAGGGTGATGATGGGGATGAGGGCGTTACGCAGGGCATGCTTGAAGATAGCGACCCGTTCGCTGGCGCCCTTGGCACGGACGGTTTTGATGAAATCCTGCCGCAGGACCTCCAGCACGGAGGAACGGGTCATGCGCATCACCGAGCCGGAAATGCTCACACCCAGAATGGCGGCGGGCAGGATCATGATCTGCAGGTTGCGCAGCGGGTCTTCGAAGAAGCTCACATAGCCCAGCGGCGGGAAGTAGTTAAAGGCAAGCGAGAGCACCAGGATCAGCAGGATGGACAGAGCGAAGCCGGGGACAGAGACACCCAGCAGGGCAAAGACCCGCACGAAGCGGTCCGCCAGGGTGTTGCGCTTTACGGCGGCCAGCACGCCCAGGGGAATGGCGATGCACCAGGAGATGACGGCGGCCAGGATGGTGAGCTCCGCAGTGACCTTGAAGCGGGTGAGGATCTCGGGGAGGATGGGGGCGGAGGTACGGATGGATTCGCCGAAATCCCCCCGGAGCACGCCTCCAATCCAGTCCAGATACTGGATCACATAGGGCCGGTCCAGGCCGTATTTGGCGGCTAGTTGGGCGCGAAGCTCCGGTGTGGCCTCCACACCGAGAATGCCGGAGATCACGTCGCCGGGAATCATTTTCATGACGGCAAAGATGAGGATGCTGATGCCCAGCAGGACGGGAATCAGCTGCAGGACACGGCGGATGGCATAGTTTTTCATACTGTCACACTCCTGGCAGACCATTGAGCATTGACCATCCCCAACCGGGTGGCCCGGCCGATGGGGGATGGTCAGTCCTCAAAGCTAGAGGATGGAAGCGGGATGAGGCAGCGGGTGGTTTTCCCCTGCCTCATCCCCGCAGAGTATCTTACCGGGCCAGATTGGTGTCGCGGAAGTTGCTGGCGTCGGCGGCGGAGGGGGCGAAGCCCTCCACATAGGAGGCGGTCACGAAATACTTCATGGGGCTGGCGATGCAGATCTTGGTGCAGTCGTCGATGCAGATGAGCTGGGCCTCGTTGTAGTACTCCTCGCGCTGGGTCTCGTCAGTGGTGGCGATGCCCAGGGCGCACAGCTCGTCCACGCGCTCGTTGGAGAAGCCGAAGACGTTGGCACCGGCGCCGGTGCCGAAGAAGAAGGAGAGCGAGCGGTTGGGGTCAGTGCCTGCTCCGTCGTTAACAATCATCAGGTCGAAGCCCGCCTCAGGCGTGCTCATCTTGCCCCAGATATCCACATATTCACCGGACTCCAGATTGGTGATCTCCAGGTCGATGTAGATCTCAGCCAACTGCTGCTGGAGCACCACCGCGGCCTGACGGATGGAATCCATAAGGCCGGCGGCCACCCTCAGGGTCAGCCGGTTGTTGTCGCTGTAGCCGGCGGCCTCCATCAGCTCCCTGGCCTTCTCCACGTTGGTCTGGTAGAGGTCCATGTCGGACACGTCCAAGGACCAGTGGCCCATGGCGGGGGGCACCATGGAGCAGGGGAGCGCCTGGCCGCCGTAGACCACGTTGATGATGGCGGCGCGGTCCATAGCATAGCTCATGGCCTGACGGACGTTCTTGTCCTGGAGGGCGGGGGTGGAGAGGTTGCAGCCTACGGCGATGTAGTCGTTGGTCTGATAGCTGATGACCTTCAGGTTGGCCTCCTTCTCCGCGGCGGTGACATTGGTGGCGGAGAGGCTGGCGAAGTCGATCTCTCCGGTGCGGAGGGCGGCCAGACGGGCAGCCTCGTCACCGATGAGGAAGTAGGTGATGCCGTCCAGCTTCACCCGGTCGGCCTCCCAATAGTCGGAAAACTTGGTGATGGTCACATAGTTGTCGGGCAGCCACTCGCCCAGCTGGAAGGGGCCAGTACCACCGTCGGCGCGCATCAGGTCGCCTTTTTCCGCAATGACGTCCTTGTCCACGATGGCGCCGTAGTTGCTAGTGAGGTTGCCCAGGAACGCGGCGTTGGGCTCCGCCAGGGTGAACTTCACGGTGTAGGGGTCCACCGCCTCCACGGAGGCGACGCCGCCGTAGTAGCTGGCCTTGCTGCCCAGAGCGCCGATGTCGCCGGCCTCGGTCTTGCCCAGGATGCGGTCGAAGGTGTAGACCACGTCGTCGGCGGTCATCTCGCGGCCGGAGTGGAACTTCACGCCCTGGCGGAGATGAAAGATGTAGGTGGTCTCATCGGGGATCTCCCAGCTCTCGGCCAGACGGCCGTAAAAGGTCATATCCTCGTTACGGCTGACCAGGGTCTCATAGAGCTGGTTCATGACGCGGAGGGAGGCCTCTTCGGAGTTGGTGTGGGGATCGAAGCCGGTGGGCTCGGAGTCGGTGCCCCAGCGGAGGATGGCGCTGGTGGGTGCGGAGGCGGATTCGCTGGGAGCGGAGGAGCCGGAAGGGGAGGGAGAGCTGGCGGAGCCCCCGCCGCCGCAGCCGGCCAGGGCGCCCATGAGCATAGCGCACGCAAGAGACAGAGACAGCCACTTCTTCACGTTGTTCATGGAGATAACCTCTTTTCTTTCATAAGGTGATCGTATTTCACAAGGTGGATTCCTTGCTTATACCGAAGCCGGAGGCGTGCGGCCCAGCAGGGCGTAGTGGACGTCCCGCCGGAACTCGTTGGAGGTTCCGGGCGGTTCGCCCTGGGACCTGAAGTATTTGTTGGTGAGAATGACCGCGCCGATGTGATGCTCCCGGCTCAGCCACAGGCTGGTGCCGGTGAAGCCACTGTGACCGCAGCCGTCGGGGAATACGGCGCTCTTGTCGAAGCCCAGGCCCCGCCCGCACACATTTTCCGCCATGGCGCGGAGGAAAACGGGCTTCTGTGTGGTCATATAGAACTGACAGAGCCTGACAAGAGCGGCCGAGGTGGCGAACACCCCGGCGTGGCCGCTGGCCCCGCGCCAATAGTAATAGGCGTTGCCGTCGTTGCAGGAGCCCTGGACCGGGACGCCGTTGGGCCGCCAGCCCTGGAAGGAGATACCCCGCTCTGCGCACATGCGCTGTTCGATCTGATTGCCGTAGCAGGAGGGGGCGCACAGTCCGGGGTCCACGGGACCGTAGGAGAGGTCTGAGATGCCCAGCGGGCCTTTGATGTAGTGCTCCAGCCCTTCCCGGAGGCTGAGGCCGGTGACCTGGGTGAAGATCAGACCCAGCAGCATAAAGTTGAGGTCGCTGTAGGCCATGCCGGGCTCCACGGGGGTGCTGCTCAGCACCTGCTCCAGCACGGTGTAGAACGCCCGGCCATCGGCATAAAAGGGGTACCAGGGGACAATGCCGGAGGTGTGGGTCATAAGCTGGAACACCGTCACCCGCTCCAGACGCTTCCGGGTGACGGGGCCGGGACGCTCCGGCGGGAGGAGCTCCAGGACCCGATCCTCAGGGGAGAGCCGCCCTTCGTCCATGGCGGAGAGGAGCAGGGTAGTGCAGATGATCTTGCTGACCGAGGCCAGGTCGAACCAGGTGTCCGGCGTCACGTCGCCGAAGGCCCGGTGGTACAGGGTGCGCGCTTCATCAAAAATCTGGCACACCGCCGACGGGTAGTAGCCCCGCCCGCGGTAGTCCTCCAAAATACGGCTGACCGCCGAAAAATCCATGGAAAATGCCTCCGTCCTGCCGCCTTTACGGCCTTGGATACAAAAAAGGGCCCTATATTCCACTCTGCTCCAGGAATACACGACCTTGTGCGAAAGGCTGCGCCCTTCGGATTATGCGTTTGTGTTTCTTGGTGCCTAGCGTAGCATATATAAAATCAGATTTCAACAAAAAGATAAATAATTTGAAATTTTATTCCTCCTGAAAGGCCCGGATCAGGTCCCGGGTCTGGCGAAGATTTTCCTCGGTCCGCTGGAGATCGTGCTTGGCGATGCCCAGGTACAGCAGGTCCAGGATCAGCAGACCGGAGGTGCGGGAGGTCATGGCGCCGACGCGCAGCTCTTTTTCCTCGCCCGGGACGAAGAGGGGATAGTCGGCCATCCGGGACAGAGTGTTGCGGTTGGCCTGGGTGATGGCGATCACCTTGGCGCCGCGCTCCTTGGCGGCCTTGGCGGCCAGCACGGTCTCTCGGGTCTCGCCGCTGTAGCTGATGGCGATGACAATGTCCTCGGGCCCCAGCAGAGAGGCGGTGGCCAGGTTGGTGTGGGCGTCGGCGTGGTAGGTGGCGGGGATGCCAATGCGGGAGGATTTGTAGAGAAAGTCCATGGCCAGCAGCCCCGAGGCCCCCACGCCGAAGAGGTGGATACGTCGGCCGGCGCAGATTTCCTCCACTGCTTGGGAGAGAATAGAAACGTTGAGCATCTGATAGGTAAGGGAGGTGTTTTGCAGGTGGATGCGCTCCGCCTTCCGGACGATGGTCTCCATATCGTCGTTGTCCCGGATGACGGCCTGGAAATCGTCCACATCGCCCTGCCCGGACTCCCGAGCCAGGTCCAGCTTCAGGGCGGTAAAGCCCTTGAAGCCCAGTCGCTTGGAAAAGCGGACCACCGCCGCCGGGGACGAGGCGCAGGCCGAGGCGTATTCCTTGGCGTTCATATGGATGACCTCGGAGGTGTGGTCCAACAGATAGCAGCCGAGCCGCTGCTCAGTCTCAGTCAGGCTGTTCAGGCATTCCTTAATTAAAAGTGTACAACCCATAGCAATAACTCTCCCGTGCTTTTTATTCAGTATAGCAAAGTTAAGGGCATAAGTCCATATATTTTAAAATTATATTTCAAAAATTCACCAAAGAATGCGAAATATTATTGACAGGGCCGAATGGATAAGATAGTCTGAGAGGGAACGAGTTGGAGGTGGTGGCATGGATGACTATCTGGCAGGGCTGACGACGGAGGGCATCAATGAGGATACCCGGAACATCGACCTGTGTTCGACGGAGGAAATGGTGGACCTGATCAACCGTCAGGACGCCCTGGTGGCTGGGGCGGTGGCCGCGGAGCGGCATCAGATCGCCCGGGCGGTGGATTTGATTTATCAGTGCTTTCAGAAGGGGGGGCGGCTCATCTATCTGGGGGCCGGGACCTCCGGACGTCTGGGCGTGCTGGACGCGTCGGAGTGTCTGCCCACCTTTGGAGTGGACCCGGATCTGGTGCAGGGCTATATCGCAGGCGGCGACACGGCGCTGCGGCACCCAGTGGAGGGGTGCGAGGACAGCGAGGCCGACGGGATCGCCCTGGTGGACCGCCTGGAGGTGGGCAACGCCGACGCGGTAGTGGGGATCACCGCCAGCGGAAGCGCGCCCTATGTCCTGGCCGCGCTGGGCCGGGCAAAGGAGCGGGGAAGCGTCACCATCGGGCTGTGCACGAACGCACATTCCCGGCTGGAAGGACTCTGCGATGTGACCATCGCTCCACTGGTGGGGCCGGAGGTCATTTCCGGCTCCACCCGAATGAAATCGGGCACCGCCCAGAAGATGGTCCTCAATATGCTGACCACCTGCTCGATGATCAAGCTGGGCAAGGTCTATGGCAACCTGATGGTGGACCTGAAGGCCAGCAACAAGAAGCTGGAGGACCGGGCCCGCCGTCTGATCATCCACGCCACCGGCGCGGCCCCCGAGACGGCCGGCCGGTATCTGGAGCAGGCCGGCGGGCATGTAAAGCTGGCCATTCTGATGCTGAAAGGCGGCCTGGACGCCGGGGCGGCCCGTGCGCTGCTGGAGCAGTGCGGCGGGCGTCTGGCCCAGGCGATTCAGGCCGCGGAAGGGGGCAGACGGTGATGCTGCGGGAGATCCAGAAAAAGCCGGTCCGCCGGGTGGTCGGCATGATGTCCGGCACTTCGGTGGACGGCGTAGACGCCGCTGTAGTGGAGATCGGCGGGAGCGCCGGAGAGCCGCAGGTGAAGCTGCTGGCCTTTGAAAACCAGCCCTATCCTCCGGCGGTGCGGGAGCAGATTTTTGCCCTGTTCCGCCCGGAGACGGCCACCGTGGACAAGGTTGGCTATATGAACTTCCTCCTGGGGGAGCTTTACGCCCAGTCCGCCCTGTCGGCCATCCGGAAGGCCGGACTGCGGCCGGAGGATATCGACGTGATTGGCTCCCACGGCCAGACGATCTGGCATGAGCCGTCCCCCTGCGGGAAGGACGGCTACCCCATCCGCTATACGGTGCAGATCGGGGAGGGCTCTGTGATCGCGGCGCGGACCGGAATCCCGACCGTGTCGGATTTCCGGGTGGCCGACATGGCGGTGGGGGGCCAGGGCGCCCCTCTGGTGCCCTTTTCCGAATACCTGCTCTACCGCCGCGAGAAGGAGACCATTCTGCTCCAGAACATCGGCGGCATTGGAAATATGACGGTTCTGCCTGCGGCGGCAAAGCCGGAAGAGGTCTATGCCTTCGATACCGGTCCGGGCAATATGATCATCGACGCGGTGGTGACCGCCCTGTCCGAAGGGCGTCAGACCTTTGACGAGGGTGGCCGTCTGGGCGCAGGGGGACGGGTGGACCCGGAGCTGCTCGCCCAGCTTCAGCAGGAGCCCTATTATACCCGGCCGCTGCCCAAGACCACGGGACGGGAGCTGTTCGGAGAGCAGTACACGGCCCGGATTCTGGAGTGGCGGAGGACCCATCCCCTTTCCGACGCCGATCTGGTGGCCACGGTCACCGACCTGACGGCCTGGTCTATTGTGGACGCCTACGAGCGGTATGTGCACCAGCGGTATCACGCCAGCGAGATTGTTGTCGGCGGGGGAGGCAGCTACAATCAAACGCTGCTGGGCTTTCTGAAGCGCCGCTTCGCCCCCCGCGGGGTGGCGGTGCGGACCCAGGAGGATCTGGGCTGGAGCAGCGACGCCAAGGAGGCCGTGGCCTTTGCGCTTCTGGCAGACTGCTGCGTCCGCGAGAGACCCAACACCCTTCCCAGTGTAACAGGGGCCCGGGAAGCGGCGGTCATGGGCAAGCTGTCGCTGCCGGCGGGGAGGGAAGCGCCATGCATTTGAGGCTGGAACGTGCGTCGTCGGAGCTCCCGGCGGATTGCGAGGCAGTTTTTCGGAACAGCGCCATTTACGAGCGATACTTTCAGGATCCGGGACGCCTGGAGTTGAGCCTGCGGCGGGCGGTAGCGCAGGGCGAACTGTACCTGGCCGTAAGCGAGGACGGCGAGCTGGCCGGCGCCATGCGGGTGGTGATGACAGGCTTCTGCGGCCTGTACCCCTATCTGAGCTTGATCGGTGTCCGAGATACCTTCCGGGGACAGGGTGTGGGCAGCTTCCTCATGGAGCATTTGGAGGATATGGCCCTGCGGGCCGGCGCCCGGCGGGTCACGCTGATGGTCAGCGACTTCAATCAGAGGGCTCAGGCGTTTTACCGGAGCCGGGGATACTGGCTGCTGGGCTCGCTGCCCGATGCGGTAAAGCCCGGGATCGGCGAGCTGGTCATGGTCAAGGATCTGCAGTGATCGAACCGATTTTCAGAAGGACCCGGCCTGGGGGCCAATGTCATTATAAAATCTCAACTTGTCCGCAGAAGACATAAAAAATTCGTTGAAATGCGCTGGAATGGTGAAAATTCCAGAAAACACAACAAGTCGACGAAATGTAGTTTACAGTACAGCGATTTGTAGGAAAAGTCTATTTTTCCTTTTACCTTTCGCTTCGGTTGAAACGATGATATAATGTGGTTCAAGAAGATAGACAGACAACCCGGAAGTTGTAGAAAGGGGCGAGCAACTTTGAAAATGCCAACAGAAAAAATAGATATAAGTATGTTCGCCCCATGCGGAATGAATTGCAAGGTTTGTTATAAGCACTGTTACCATAAAAAACCTTGCGCTGGTTGCTTGAATAGCGATAAAGGAAAACCAGAGCATTGTCGCAAATGCAAAATAAAGGACTGTATCAAAGAAAAATCTCTGTCCTACTGTTTTGAATGTGCCGAATATTCATGTAAGCTGATTAAAAACTTAGAAAAAAGCTATCACAAACTGTATCAAGCAAGTCTTATAGAAAATAGCCGCTTTGTTCAAGCGCATGGTTTAGAACATTTTATGGAACAGCAGAAAGCCAAATATACTTGTCCTAAATGCGGTGGCATTGTTTCTATGCACGACAGAGAATGTAGCGAGTGCCAAGAAAAAATGAAATAGCAAAATTCCAGTTTTCGAACAGGTTTGCCCATAATTTTCCGAAACATGATATGAAATGTGGCATCATATAGAACGCACAGCTTATTCATGCGCCCCCAATACCCACCCGATTCAAAACAGGGTGGGTACTTTTTCGTGTTCGGCAAAAATCTTAACTTCATGGCACTGGGCTGGGGGCCGGGTCCTTTTCGCGCAGGACGGCGGAAAGGTTGCTCTTTGTCACCGAAACCGCTATAATCAAGGAGAAAAAGGAGGATGTACGTATGGCCAAGAAAAACGCCCGCAATACCAGGGGCAGGATCGTCAGCGCAGCCTGGCAGCTCTTTTACGAGCAGGGCTACGAGCACACCACAGTAGAAGAGATCATTGACCAGTCTCAGACCTCCAAGGGTTCCTTCTATCACTATTTTGACGGCAAGGACGCGCTTCTGAGTACACTGAGCGATCTGTTTGACGAGAAGTACGAGGCGTTGCAGGAGACCATGGACCCCGGCATGACCGCAATGGAACAGCTCCTTTTTCTCAACAGCGAGCTGTTCGGTATGATCGAAAACAGCGTCTCCATTGATCTGCTGGCCCGACTGCTGTCCACTCAACTGGTGACCAGCGGGGCGAAGCACCTGCTGGATCACCAGCGGACCTATTACCGCCTGCTGCGGCGTATCATCTCCGGAGGGCAGGCCGCCGGGGAGCTGTCCACCCGGCGCAGCGTCAATGATATGGTCAAGCTCTACGCCCTGTGCGAGCGGGCGCTGATGTACGATTGGTGCCTGTGCGGCGGGGAATATTCCCTGCGGGATTATGCATCTCAGGTGCTTCCCTCTTTTTTGAGCGGGTTATTGCCTGATAGAAAACCTAAAAACAGTATGGAACTGTAATCTTAGAATAACAAATGATTTTTAGAAGAATGCAGAACAATGTATAGACTATAGTCTATACATTGTTCTGCATTGCAGTCTATTTTTGGTCGTGGTATGATAGGTCCATTCTTGTTTCGCCGTATTTCGCGCTTTGGGTGTGGTGTGACTGCGGTAATGTTTGTTTGGGGGGACTTCCATGACTACGGCACAATTCTGTATCATCGCGGCAATCATCATCTATCTGATCCTTATGATCTATGTGGGCTTTTACTTCAGCCGGCAGGGCAGCGGCTCATCATCGCACGAGTTCTATCTGGGCGGCCGGAAGCTGGGACCCATCGTTACGGCCATGAGCGCAGAAGCGTCGGATATGAGCAGTTGGCTGCTCATGGGCCTGCCGGGGCTGGCGTATCTCAGCGGCATCGCGGAACCCGGGTGGACCGCCATCGGATTGGCGGTCGGCACCTATCTCAACTGGCTGATCGTGGCCAAACGGCTGCGCTGCTATTCGGTCCGCACCGGGGCCATCACCATTCCCGACTTTTTCTCCCGCCGCTACCGGGACGACCGCCATGTGCTCTCGTGCATTGCGGCGGTGGTCATTCTGATTTTCTTCATCCCCTATACGGCCTCCGGCTTTAAGGCGGTGGGCACCCTCTTCAACAGCCTCTTTGGGGTGGATTACCATGTGGCCATGATCGTGGGCGCCGTGGTCATCATCGGCTACACGGTCCTGGGCGGGTTTCTGGCGGTATCGACGACAGACCTGATCCAGAGCATCGTCATGTCAATCGCCCTGGTGGTCATCGTCTTTTTCGGCATCCAGCAGGCGGGCGGCTGGGATGTAGTCATGCAGAATGCCAGCGCTCTGCCCGGTTATCTGAACCTGGCCCAGGGACACAACATGGCAACGGGTGAGGCGGCGACCTACGGTGCATTGAGCATTGTCTCCACTCTGGCCTGGGGTTTGGGCTATTTTGGGATGCCCCATATCCTCCTGCGCTTTATGGCTATCCGGGACGAAAACAAGCTGAAGATATCCCGCCGTATCGCCTCCGTCTGGGTGGTTATCTCCATGTTTGTGGCCATTCTCATCGGCATTATCGGCTACAGCGTATCCCTGAACGGGAAGATTCCCGTGTTCTCCTCCAGCGCGGAGTCGGAGACTGTGATCGTTCAGTTGGCTGACCTGCTCAGCCGGCACGGCGCGTTCTTTGCCTTGACAGCCGGGGTGGTGCTGGCAGGTATCCTGGCTTGTACCATGTCCACGGCCGACTCCCAGCTTCTGACTGCGGCGTCCAGCGTGTCGCAGGACCTGCTTCAGGACTTCTTCCATGTCAAAATGAGCGAAAGAGCCTCCATGCTGGTCGCCCGCGGAACGGTCATCGCGATTGCGCTGGTCAGTGTCGTGCTGGCCTGGGACCCCAACAGCTCGGTCTTTACCATCGTCTCCTTTGCCTGGGCGGGGTTCGGCGCCGCCTTTGGCCCGGTAATGCTCTTTGCGCTGTTTTGGAAGCGGAGCAATAAATGGGGCGCGTTGGCTGGCATGATCACGGGCGGTGTCATGGTCTTTGTGTGGAAATACCTGGTGCGGCCCATCGGCGGGGCCTGGAATATCTACGAGCTGCTGCCCGCCTTCCTGGTGGCTTGTGTGGCAATCGTGGCGGTCTCCCTGGCTACCGCCTCTCCGGCGCAGGACATTTGTGATGAATTTGATGCCGTTAAGGCGGTCCGCTGATAATTCTGAGAGCAAAAAGCCGTGCCGTGGATGGATTTCATCCACGGCACGGCTTTTTTCCTCTCTACACGTTTCTCCAGAAGGGGGCCGGAAAAAGAAGTGGGAGAGCTCAGCGCGCTTTTGATCGATATCCGCCTGCACGCCGTCTACGGGAAAATCACAGTAGCGGTAACGGAAGGAGCCATAGGCCAGAAAAATAAAGAGAAATGGAAGGAGCAGCAGGATGCCAAGAACAATGAGCGCCGCTTCATATGGCCACCACCCTGTTTCAATCTACCTCTAAAAACGGCTGTTTTCAAGGGAAAGTGACCATGGACGGGGAAAGACAGGCCGAGGGTCGATGTGCAGACGGCTGAAGGCGATCGATTTGCCGAAAACTTGACCGGCAATTTACAGAAATATGTGTAAATTTTACAATAGTACATTGAATGTAACCGGAATTAACGTTACAATAGATCTATACGGATTTGAATTCGTAAAATTGTAACAGTTGGAGGTGAACCTGCACATAAAAACTTGAATTTGAAACAGTTTAAAAGGAACAGGAACGGATGGATCAGAAGATGAGTGACGATTTGACTGAACAGAGGAGTGATGGGCCAAAGCGTACTGGGCTAGAGCAGGTGAGAACCCCGGATATTCTTTTTGGGATTACCCCCGAAGGGATCACTGTGAAAAATCAGAGGAGGATCACTATGAACAGACTCAGACGCCGCATGCTGGCACTGCTGCTGACTGCGGTGATGGTCGTGACCATGCTGCCGGCGGTGGCTTGGGCAACGGGCGACAGCACATACACAAGAATCAGTTCCATGGAGGAATTGGTAACGGGCAAGTATGTAATGGCAGTCGGTACGGATTATGGACCAGGTGTTTTGGATGGAACTTGGGTATCTGCCCAAGCCATTACATCATCATCTGACAACCAAGTGGTGAATCCGGCTGCAAATACGGTCTGGGATATCACGGTAGGAGATTCTGTGGTGACCCTGACGGACAGCAATGGAGTCACGATTGCTCCGAAGGGAGGAAATAATAACGGCATCCAATCCGGTGCCTATAGCTGGGGCGTTACCTGCTCTGAAACAGGGACCTTCCAGTTTGCTGGACATGGCGAGGACACGGTGATATTGGCCAGCAATAAGGGATCGGAGAACAAATTCAGGGCATATAAGAGTGCAACGGTATCCGGCAATCCAGATGGATATCCCTCCGACTTTACCCTATATAAGCTGGACGAAGGCTCCAGTGAGCCGGACCCCACGCCCGACCCCGATCCTGAACCTGAGGGCCCGTTGACCGATGGTGCCAGGGTAGTGATTTACAACCCTGCCAATGGCAAGTCGCTTTCCACGACCTACAACGGGTACTATAACATGGGCACAGACGTGACGATATCGGAGGGGACGCTCTCCGGCTTTACGGCGGCCGATGTGTGGACGGTGGGCGTTAATGCGGACGGCACGTATACTTTTGCGACCGCTGATGGCAAGAAACTGTCTATGGGAGCAAGCTACTCCAGTACGCCTCTCGATGATATAAATACCGCCTGGGAGGTCTCTGAGGCAGAGACGGAGAACTGCTACTACATTAAAAATGCGGCACGCGGCATGTACCTGGAGTGGTATGCGGAAAAGAGCAATTGGAGTGCCTATGGAACCATCGCGGCTGACAAGGAGGGCCTTTTTGCGCAGGCGTTCTATAAGGTTTCTGGAGACATCCCGACGCCCGGCGGCGCGCTCCCGGCTGCCGGCGATCAGGTGGTGCTGTATAACCACTCCTCCCAGGGCGTGCTGGCCGGGCAGGATGACAACACAGGAAGCCCCTCCATTACCAGCGCCGCGGCTGAGCTCACGGACGGAAAAGCTGCGGCGGCCAATGGCGGACGGGTCTTCACGGTAGAGAAGAACGGAGACTACTACCGTTTCAAGACGGCCCATGACGGCTACCTCTGTTCCAACGGCACCGGCAACAACGCTTTCTACCAGCAGGAGGCTACGGAGGATGCCGACTGGACGCTGGCGGAGTACAACGGCGGCTTTACGCTGGAGAGCCGGACGGCCAAGTTTAACGGCAAGTACAGCCAGTACCTGGAATACTATGCCGGAGCCTACAAGACCTACAGCATGTACAACGTCACCGACAAGGACATCTATACGTTCCAGTTCTACCCTGTGGCGGACGGCGTGAAGGTGACTGACGGCGTAGTCAATCTCCCCCAGGTCGTGTTTGGGACCCTGCCGGACGCCTATGTGGGCCAGTCGTATACCTTTACCTTCACCGTGGACGCGGTGTTCGGCGTGTCTGAGGCCGGGCTCACCGTAAAGGCGGGGGAGACCGTGCTCACCGCCAACGGGGACGGCACCTATACCATCCCCGTGGATGCAGTCAACGGCGAGAGCATCACCATCACCGTGACCGGTCAGGACACCAAGGGCACGGCCATTTCCGGGACCGCTATCGTCGCCGTCAAGGATGAACCCGTCATCGGAGCGGTGACGCCTGCGGCCGGCGCGGAGACCGGGGCGGAGAAGCGGCCCGTTATTTCGGCTGAGTTCAGCAACGGGGGAGAGGCCCCGGTCGCTGTGCTGACCCTGAAGTCCAGCGGTACGGCGTTGGATGAGGCGGTCATGACCGTGGACGGCGGCAAGGCGGTTTACATCCCGGAGACCGACCTGACAGACGGGCGGTATACCGCCACGGTTACGGTCACCCGCGCGGACGGGAAGTCCTCCGGAAAGACCTGGAGCTTCACGGTGGGGCAGTCCACCGAGCGGCTCTACTTCGGCCAGCTCCACTCCCACACCCAGTACTCCGACGGCTCCGGCACGCTGGAGTCCGCCCTGAGCTATGTGGCCAACCTTCCGGACAGCGCCAATGTGGACTTTGTGGCCTTCACCGACCACTCCAACTATTTTGACAAGTCCGGCGCGGCCAATCCGGAAGGGGCCCTCTATGATATGAGCCTGGCCACCGCATACAGCCAGGAGACCTGGAATTCCTACAAGACGGCCATCGACGCCTTCAACGCCGAGAACAACGGCAAGATTGCTCTGGGCGGGTTTGAGATGACTTGGTCCGGCGGCCCCGGCCACATCAACACCTTCAATACCGAGGGTATCGTGTCCCGGAACAACACGGCCCTGAACAACAAAACCGACGACGCGGGCCTGAAGGCCTATTACGCCCTGCTGAGTCAGCCGGAGGGCGTGGACTCCCTGTCCCAGTTCAACCATCCGGGCTCCACTTTCGGCACCTTCTCCGACTTCTCTTACTGGGATGCCCTCATTGACAGCCGGATGTATATGGTGGAGGTGGGCAACGGCGAGGGCGCCATCGGTGCCGGCGGCTATTACCCCAGCTATGAGTATTACACTATGGCGCTGGATAAGGGCTGGCATGTGGCCCCCACCAATAACCAGGACAACCACAAGGGCAAGTGGGGCAACGCCAATGACGCGCGAGACGTCATTCTCACCGACGACTTCAGCGAGCAGGGCATCTACGAGGCCATCCGCAACCACCGGATGTACGCCACGGAGGACAAGAACCTGGAGATCTACTACACGGTCAACGAGCAGCCGCTGGGCTCCATCCTTGAGGAGATCCCGGAAGAGCTGAACCTCAGCGTTCAGGTCTCCGATCCCGACCGGACGGACTCTATCTCCAAGGTCGAGGTCATCGTCAACTCCGGCCGGGTGGCCTATGCCTGGGATGACCCCGCTGAGTTGGCCTCCGGCCTGCTGAGCTGCACCCTGGACCCCACATACAGCTATTACTACATCCGCGTCACCGAGGGTGACGGGGATATGGCGGTCACCGCGCCGGTCTGGGTGGGCGAGACCCTGAAGCTGGGCATCTCCAGCGTGGTGTGCGGCACCTCCACCCCCGTTACCGACGAGGAACTGACCATCACCACCACTCTGTTCAACAGCGAGAGCGCGGACGCCACCGTCAAATCGGTGAACTACACCAGCGGCGGCGAGACCTTGGGCGTGGACGCCGCCGGCTACACGGTCCCCGCCTCTGGGTCGCTCCAGATCCCGTTCCGGTATACCCCGACGACTGCCAAGGTCATGACCATCACCGTGACGGTCCTGATGGAGCAGAAGGGTGTGGAATATGAATACGCCATGGACGTGACGCTGGACGTGCTGGACTCCGCCAAGCTGGTGTATATCGGCATCGACGCCTCCCACTACAATGAGTATGTGGCAGGCAATTATAAGGACTCCATGGGCAACTTCGGCAACCTGGCCGCGGGCTACGGTGTGCGGACGGTGGAGCTCAAGTCCAGCGAGGAGCTGATCGCCGCCTGCGCCAACGAAAAATACAAGGCGTTGATCTTTACCGCCCCCTCCCGTCGTCTGGCCGATGCACAGAGCGACCCCAGGACCTACTCTCCGGCCGAGCTGGTCGCCGTCAGGGCCTTCCACGAGGCGGGCGGCATGGTGATTATGGCCGGTTGGTCGGACAACTATGAGAACTATGACGTGATCCAGGGCAATCCGGATATCAAGCACATGGCCGCGACGCAGAACGAGCTGCTGGCGGCGCTGGGTTCCAGCCTGCGCATCAGCGACGACGCCACGTATGACGACGTCCGCAGCGCCGCCGACGGCGTGGACAAATGGAGGCTCTACTTCTCCAGCTACAACTGGGAGAACCTTCTGACGGAAAACGTCGAATTTGATGCAAACCACCCCTTCGACCGGATGTATACCCAGGTCTTCAGCCACTACGGCGGCGCCTCCATCTACGCGGTGGACGCCTCCGGCAACCCAATTGATACTCTCCCGGAGACCGTGAGTCCGGTGGTGTTCGGCCACGCCACCACCTATTCCGTGGACGTGGACAAAGACGGGCTGGGTGGTGATAGCACCCCCCAATATGCCTATGCCGAAAATGACGACCGCCTGCTGGTGATGGCCAGTGAGCGGCAGCCGGATCGGGGCATGGTCATCGTCTCCGGCGCGGCCTTCATGTCCAATTTTGAGGTCCAGGCCACCATCGAGGATTCCGGTTCCGAGAAGAATTATGCCAACTACACCATTTGTGAGAATTTGGTGCAGTATCTCAATCCCACTTCCATTACTCCCATCGCGGATGTCCAAGCAGCAGAGTCCGAAGGCGTCAAGTTCACCATCGAGGGCGTGGTCACCTCCAATGCCTCCGGCTATGACAAGGATACCGCCTTCTTCGACTGCATCTATGTTCAGGACGACACCGCCGGCATCAACGCTTTCCCCGTGGCTGGCGACTACAAGGTTGGCGACAGGGTCCGCATCACCGGCACCACCTCGTCCTATCAGGGCGAACGCCAGATTGCCGTGACCTCCATCAAAGCTGTCGGGGAGGGCAATGTGGAACCCAAGACGATCACGGCCGGACAGCTCAACGACGGCAGTGTCCTGGGCAGCCTGGTGACCATCTCCGGAACGGTGGCCAGCTTTGAGAAGGCCAACGGCCTGGTACAGACCATTATGGTCCGGGATAAGAATGGCGAGCTGGCCCGCGTGTTCATTGACGGCTATATCACCACGGGCCAGGACGTGCAGAACCTGCGGGTGGGACGCAAAATCACCGCGACCGGCCTGGCGTCCTACGACAACACCTTCAATGCTCCGGACGGCCCCTTCCCGCGGATTCGCATCCGGGACCGGGCGGATGTCGTGTGCAAACGTCCCTCCTCCGGCTCCTCCAGCGCCGGGCAGACCATTCCGAACCCCGATGTGCCGTTGGAGCCCGAACCGGACGAGACGCTGCCCTTCCTGGATGTGGACGAGGATGCCTGGTACTACGACGCGGTGTGCTATGTCTATGGCGCCGGGCTCTTCCAGGGCACGTCCGGGACCACCTTCGGGCCAGATGACCCGATGACCCGCTCCATGACTGCCACGGTGCTCTACCGCCTCTCCGGCGAGACCTACACCGGCACAGCGGCCACCTTTGGGGATATGGCCGCCGGGGCCTGGTATGGTACAGGGGTGAGCTGGGCCGCCGCCCGGGAGATCGCCAAGGGTTACGGCGATGGACGGTTTGGCGTGAACGACCCGGTCACCCGGGAGCAGTTGGCCGCCATCCTGTACCGCTATGCCCGGTACAAGGGTGAGGACGTATCGGTTGGGGAGGATACCAATCTCATCGGCTTCAAGGACGCGGGGCAGGTCAGCGAATGGGCGGCCCCTGCCGTCCGGTGGGCCGTGGGTGTGGGCTTGCTCAAGGGGGACGCCGCCGGCTGCCTGCGGCCCCTGGACCAGGCGGCCCGCTCCGAGTTTGCCGCCCTGCTGATGCGGTACGTTGAGCGGGAACAGACCTAAAAAGCATCCCATCCCTGCATGCCGGGGCCGCTCCCATGGGAGGCGGCCCCGGCCATTCCTGCCCGAGGGGGAACACCATGAAGCAGTCAAAGGGGAAGAAACAGCCTGTGGTAAAGCCGTTGAAGGGGCGGCGTGTCTGGGAGATCGGCGCGGCCCTGCTCCTGCTGGCGGTGCTGGTCGTCACGGCCGCGGCTCTGCGGGGCGGTGAAGGCGAACGGGAGGCGCGGGCCGCCCGGAAACGCCTGTTTGCCGTTGCCAGGGTTACGGATGTGCTGGCGGACCACAGTGCGGAGGACACCTGGACCGAGGGCAGACGGTTGGGGGAACAGTACATCGAGGTGAAGCTGCTCACCGGCCCGTTCAAAGGTACGGTCCTGGAGACCTCCAACTATCTCAACGCCTATACCAACGTGGACTGCCGCCTGGGGACGCGCATCGTGGTGCGCCTGGACTACGACGATCACGGGGAGCCCTACATCATCTCGGTGCCCAATTATGACCGGGGACTCGTGCTGGCTGGACTGCTGGTGGTGTTTGGAGCGCTGCTCGTCCTCATCGGGGGGAAGAAGGGGGCCATGGCGCTGCTGGGCTTGGCCTATACGCTGGCCTGCCTGTGGTATCTGCTGGTCCCCCTGATTCTCCGGGGGGCGGACCCGATTCTGGTCTCCATCGGCGTGGTGGCGCTGACCACAGCGGCGTCCCTTCTCCTGCTCACCGGCTTCAGCCGCAAGACGCTGTGCGCGACGCTGGGCTGCGTCGGCGGCGTGGCGGCGGCGGGAATCTTTGCCGGCCTGGCCGGGACCATCTCTCCATTGAACGGCTTTAACCTGTCGGAGGCAGAGGAACTGGTGCTTCGGGCCGGCGATTCGAAGCTGCACATCAGCGGGCTGCTGGTCAGCGGCATCCTGATCGCCTCTCTGGGGGCGGTTATGGATGTTGCTATGTCCATCGCGTCGTCCTGCAATGAACTGAGGGAGCTGAACCCAAACCTGACCCGGGCGGAGCTGTTTCGCTCCGGTATGAACATCGGGCGGGACGCCATGGGCACCATGGCAAATACGCTGATCCTAGCTTTTGCCGGCGCCTCGCTGAACATGCTGATTCTGTTCCGGGTCTATGACTATCCCCTGATCCAGATCGCCAATACCGATGCTATGGCCGTTGAGGTTATCCGGGGCGTGGCGGGCTCCATCGGCATCGTTTTGACGGTCCCACTGGTGGCGCTGCTGAGCTCCCGGCTTATGGGACCCCAACCAAAGACATAGGACACTGCCGGATGCCCGTTGGGCATCCCGCAGTTGATTTTGAAACGGCAAAAACAGACTTGAGCCGGACAGCCGGCTGTGCATCGACGGAGATGCTCCGATCTTGGTTTAAGCGCCTCCGACCGAGGCTTCTGCGCCTTTTTGCGGCCCTTCGCCCCGGGCACGGAGGAGTGGACCAACGGAAAAATATGCGGCTCCACCGATATTTTTGAAAAGAGCACTTGTAATTTCGCCCGTTATGCTCTACAATAGGACGCGACAATTTAATAATGGGAGAAGAAGTTATTTTGTTGTAACGCCGTCTCTTCGGAAACGGCGGAAGGAGAATCAGCAATGAAAAAACGTATTCTTGCAGTTTTCCTGGCGGCGGCCGCTCTGGCGTGTTCACTCAGCGCATGCGGAGGAGCAACGACTCAGACGCCCACCCCCAGCGACGAAACTACGCCTTCTTCCGGGGCGGTCCACGCGAACGAACTCACCGTGGGCATCGCCCAGGACCTGGATGATAGTCTTGACCCGTATCAAATGACGGCCGCAGGAACTAGAGAGGTCATGTTTAACGTCTTTGAGGGCCTTGTCAAGCCCGACTCGGACGGAAACTACGTCTGTGCAGTCGCCTCCGATTACCAAGTGTCGGAAGATGGACTGACCTACACCTTCACTTTGCGTGACGGTGTGGTCTTCCACAATGGCGCGACCTGCACGCCGGACGATGTGCTCTACTCTTTTGAAACCTGCGCCGCTACCTCGGTGACTTCCGCCGTGGTGACGGCGCTTTCTGCTGTCACGGATACGGTGGTGGACGGAAACCAGATTACCATGACCCTCAGCGCACCCAACAGCGATTTCCTCAGCTATGTGGCCAGCGTGTACATCGTGCCCGCCGACTACGCCGACCAGGCCACCAAGCCGGTGGGGACCGGCCCCTTCAAGTATATCTCCCGCAGCGTCCAGGAAAACATTATTCTGGAGAAGCACGCGGAATACTATGGAGAGCCCGCCCATCTGGACAAGGTGACCTACAAGATCTATGAGGACGGCACGGCTTTGTTCACCGCGCTGGACAGCGGCTCCCTGGACCTGGTGGCCCATCTGACCATGGATCAGGTCAACAATCTGTCCAACGGTTATAAGGTGCTGGAGGGCACCATGAACCTGGTGCAGGCCATCTACCTGAACAACGCGGTGGCCCCCTTCGACAACGTGAAAGTGCGCCAGGCCCTGTGCTATGCGGTGGACGTGGACGCCATGCTGGACCTGACCTCCGATGGCCACGGCACCAAGGTGGGGTCCTCCATGTATCCGTCTTTCGGCAAGTACTTTGACGCCTCTCTGGCCGACGCCTATCCCCACGATCCGGAGAAGGCCAAGGAGCTGCTGGCGGAAGCGGGTTATCCCGACGGGTTCACCTTCACCATCACGGTACCCAGCAACTACCAGCCCCACGTGGACACGGCTGTGGTGCTGGCCCAGCAGCTCTCGGCGGTGGGCGTCACGGCGGACATCCAAAAGGTGGACTGGAACACCTGGGTGAACGACGTATACGGCGGGCGCAACTTCCAGTCCACGGTGGTGGGCTTCGACTCCAGCACCCTGAACGCCAGCGGCATGCTGGCCCGCTGGGTCAGCGACAACGACAAGAACATGATCAACTACAACAATCCGGATTATGACGCCGCCTTTGCCGCCGCGCAGAGCACCACCGACGACGAGGAGCAGACGGCCCTGTATAAGCAGTGCCTGAAGATCCTCAGCGATACCGCCGCCAATGTCTATCTCCAGGACATGGCCGATTTCGTGGCTATGGACCCGGCGCTGGAGGGGTATGAGTTCTATCCCCTCTATGTGATCGACATGGCGAAACTCTACTTTGCCGCGTAAAGCCGGAATATGAAACGAGAGGAGGCGGGGAGATGAAATATGTCGCAAAAAAATTCCTCACTCTCATTATTACATTGTTCATCGTTTCACTCCTCGCCTTTCTCGCCTTTCAGGTCATTCCCGGCGATCCAACTACCAAGATGCTGGGCACCGAGGCCACGCCGGAGGCAGTGGCCGCTCTGCGGGCGGAGCTGGGGCTGGACAAGCCCGTTCCTGTGCGCTATTGGAACTGGCTGACCGCCTTCCTGACCGGAGATATGGGTACCAGCTACAGCTATCACATGCCGGTGGGGGAGATGCTTTCGGAAAAGCTGACCATCACCGCCATCCTGACGATCCTTTCCTTTGCCTTTACCGTGATTCTGTCCATCCCGCTGGGCATTTTGGCGGGCAGCGTCCGTAGCAAGGCCCTGGACTGGCTCATCACCGCCTTCGATCAGGTGGTGATGAGTATCCCCTCCTTCTTCATCGGCATCCTGGCCTGTTTCCTGTTCGGCATCGTATTCCGGCTTTTTACCCCGGGCAATTTTGTCTCCTATACTCAGGATTGGGGCGCCTGTATTGCCTATCTTCTGTTTCCCGCCCTATCCATTGCCATTCCCCGCATCGCCATGACGGTGAAGATGCTGCGGGGCGCCATTCTCAACGAGCTGGGCCAGGATTATGTCCGCACGGCCCAGAGCCGCGGCAACAGCCGCCGGGCCATCCTGCAGCGCCATGTGCTGCAAAATGCCCTGATTCCTGTCATCACCTTTTTAGCCGTCTCTGCTGCCGAGATCATGACCGGCAGCATCATTATTGAACAGGTCTTTACCATCCCCGGCGTGGGCCGGCTGCTGCTGGCCAGTATCTCCAACCGCGACTTTCCTGTGGTGCAGGCCATCGTGGTCATTCTGGCGGCCTGGATTGTTGTAGTGAACTTTGTGGCAGACCTGCTCTATCAACTGGTCGATCCACGCATCCGACTGCGCTGAGAGGGACCATTTCTATGAAAAAAGCAAGGAACTCTTTTTTCTATATCGGCGGCGGCATCTCGCTGGTGATGACGCTGCTCATTTTGATGGGGTACATTTGGACCCCCTACAGTCCTACCCAGATGGACGCCTCCGCCCAAATGCAGGCGCCCTCCCTGCAGCATCTGCTGGGCACCGACAACTTTGGCCGGGATATCTTCAGCCGGGTGCTCCAGGGGGCGGGCACGTCCTTTCTGATTGCTGTCAGCGTGGTGGCCATCGGCTGCCTGGCCGGTATTCTCGTTGGCAGCCTGTGCGGCTACTATGGCGGTACGGCCGACGTGATCCTGACCCGAGTTTGTGACTCCATTACCGCCTTTCCCAGTATCCTGCTGGCTCTGGTCATTGTCAGCGTGGTGGGGAGCGGTACCTACAACATCATTTTGGCGCTGGGCATCCTCTTTATCCCCAGCTTCGCCCGTATCGTCCGGGGCGAGTTTGCCCGGTGCCGGCATCTGAACTACATCCAAAGCGCCAAGCTGATGGGGGTAGGCGATGCCCGCATCCTGTTTTCCCACATCCTGCCCAACACCTTCTCCGTGCTGCTGCCTGCCATCACCATCGGCTTCAACAACGCCATTCTCAGCGAGGCCAGCATGAGCTTTCTGGGAATTGGCATTCAGCCGCCCCATGCCAGTCTGGGCTCCATGCTCAACGACAGCCAGACCTATCTGAGAAGCGCCCCCTGGTACGCGCTGAGCGTCGGGGGCACCATCGTGCTGCTGATTCTGGGGTTCAGCCTCCTCAGCGAGGGACTCCAGCAGCGCGGCCGCCGGAATTGAGGTGGAAGCATGGCAGAGCTTTTGAACGTTCAGGACCTGCGGGTCCATTTTCACATCGCGGCAAAGGGCCGCAACGCCGTAGACGGCGTCTCCTTTTCTCTGGAGGAAGGGGAGATTTTGGGCCTGGTAGGGGAGAGCGGCAGTGGAAAATCGGTAACGGCCATGAGCATCAGCGGGCTGCTGCCCCGGCGGCAGGCCGAAGTAAGCGGCAGCATCAAGCTGGGGGGGCGGGAAATCCTCCAATGTCCGGAGGAAGAGCTGCGGAAGATTCAGGGCGATGATCTGGCCGTGGTCTTTCAAGAGCCTATGACCAGCCTGAACCCGGTGCTGCGCATCGGGCCGCAGGTGGAGGAGAGCCTGCGGGTCCACGCCCGCCTCTCGCCGGAGGCACGGCGGCAGCGGGCGCTGGAGGCCATGATCCAGGCGGAGCTGCCCGATCCGGAGAGCCTATATCGAAAATATCCCCACGAGCTTTCTGGCGGGATGCTCCAGCGTGTGATGATCGCCTCGGCCATCATCAGCGGCCCCAAGCTGCTGCTGGCCGACGAGCCCACCACCGCCCTGGACGTGACCATTCAAACGCAGATTCTAGAGCTGCTGAAAAAGCTGAATCGGGAACACGGCATGGCGATTTTGTTCATCAGCCACAACCTGCACGTGGTGCAGAAGCTGTGTACCCGGGTGGCTGTGATGCAGGGGGGACACCTGGTGGAGACCGGCCTGGTGCAGGATATTTTCCAAAATCCCCGGCAGGAATACACCAGACGGCTCATCGCCGCGATTCCCACGCGGAACCGAAAACTGACCTGAGCAGAAGGAGGGATGGTCCATGGCCAGGGGACCGGTGCTGGAAGTTCGGCACCTGAACAGCTATTACCGCCAGGACCACTCGATCTTGAGCCACAAGGGGCCCCGCAGACAGATTCTGAAGGATGTCACCTTTGACATCGGACAGGGTGAGATTTTGGGCCTGGTAGGGGAGAGCGGCTGCGGCAAGACCACGCTGTCCCGCACGATTCTGGGGATGCTCAAGGACTACGACGGAGAGATCGTGCATCACTCGGTCCGGCCCCAGATGGTCTTTCAGGACCCCTTCAGCAGCTTGAATCCGGCCCGGTCCATCGGCTGGATACTGGAAGAGCCGCTGCGGGTGGCAGGGGGCATGACGGGGGCACAGCGCAGGGCCGCCGTGCTGGACATGCTGGATAAGATCGGTCTGGGAGGAGAGTTTGCCTCCCGCCGTCCCTGGGAGCTCTCCGGTGGGCAGCGCCAACGGGTCTCTATCGCCGCGGCCATGATCACCCGCCCCAAGCTCATCATCGCGGACGAGCCGGTCAGCGCACTGGATGTGACCATTCAGGCGCAGATCCTGCAGCTCCTGGTGGATTTGAAAAAGGAGTTTGACCTGAGCTATCTGTTCATCAGCCACGATTTAAACGTGGTCTATCAGATCTGCAATCGGGTCTTGGTGATGAAGGACGGCGTAATCGTGGAGCAGAATACGGTGGATGAACTCTTTGACCACCCGCAGCACCCCTATACCAGGCAACTGCTGAAGGCGGCGGAATGATACGATTTGAAAGCGGCCGGAACGGCGGCATGGGTCTCGTGGAAAAGAAAAACGGCCTGCATCTTGCAGCAAGCAAGATGCAGGCCGTTTTTGGCACGAGGGGTCTTCTCTTTGGCGTGTGATGTGCGAAGAAAGAGAATCAGCTTGTATCAGAAGCTATCTTCCTGACTACGGCACGGGGATTCCCTATCACGAGGTAGAATCTCTCGCCCGTGCCCTGCTCCCGGAGATTCAAGCCTTTTTCGAGAGCGAGGAAGGGCAACGGGAGTTTGCCGAGTGGAAAGTACAACAAGAGGCGGGCAGGGACGAGCAAGGATAATGAGCAGGGCGGGGACATCTCTACGATGTTCCCGCTGCTTTTTCCCGCAACTGTTCTGGTTGCGAGAAAGTTTGTAGACGCAACCGGGGCCACTTGCTATAATTAAGGCAAGACAGGAAGGGAGTGGTGTCTATGCTGAGAACTGCGATTCGTCAGGCCAGAGAAGAAAAGGGCATGAGCCAGGAGCGATTGGCGGAAGAACTTGGCGTCAGCAGACAGGCGGTGTCCAAATGGGAGATGGGTCAATCTGTCCCCACCCCGCGAAACCTGGAAGGCATCGAAGCGGCGCTTGATCTTCCTGCCGGTACGCTGGCTGAATTGCTCAAAGAGGAGGAGCGGGAACCGCCTTCTACTCCCAAAATGTCGAAAAAGTGCATTTTATTGACGAGCATTGTGGGAGTGGTCGCACTTGCGATGGTTTTCTCTCTGGGCTGGTTTACCGCGCAACAGTTGTCTACTTCCAATGAGGAAGAAATGTCAACTGGAAACAAACAGGTCACCATGGCCTTTCAGACCCCGCAGGGAGCGGTAGACGTGGCGGTAACCGTTCCTACCCAAGAGGATGGAACGGTGCTGTTTGATATGCCCCTGTCATCTCCCGGTGAGGAAGAACGCCTTGCCCGGCAGCTGGAATACTATCAGTGGCCCGACCATCTGGAATTAGAGCGCACCGACCTGGCGGACTTCGACCGCCTGCGGCCCTGGGGGCCCCCGGAGAAATACCTCTCCGAGGGTTGGGAGGTGAAGTCGGAGGTGCAAATGGAGGAGAACTGCACCCTTGCCCTGGTTCGGACTGAGGAGCCCTACGACGGCCCCACCTGCTGGTTCCTTGGACGGGGCGGCGGGCAAGATTGGAACGTGCTGTTTCGCTGCGACGAGGAGGGGCTTGTATGGAACGAGGACGGCTCTTGGGCCACCTTCGCCGGAAACGTTCTGGGCTATCCCAGCTTTGTGGTGCGCTGCGGCGGTGATGACCAGGCGGTGTTCTTCTCCGTTATCGACCAGGAACCCAGGATCGTCTTTCATATCACGGAGCATTTAGCGGGTATGGCAGACCTTGACCTGGACGGGGAGCTGGAAATCGTGGCCAAGCCGGAGGGCGAAGTCCCCCGCAAGTCTTACCAGATCTACGACCGCCTGCCAGACGGATACTGTATGTATACCTTGCCGGAGGAAATGGACGAGCTATTGGTGCCGGAGGACTGTTTCTTCCTGTTTTATGAGCCGGGCAGAGCCTTTGGTTTTTCCTATGAGTTGGGTACCAAGTGGTATCTGAACGAATACGCCCCGGTGTACGACCGCCTCTCCCCCGGCTTTCTCTGGCGAAGAGACGGCGTCAAGGACACCCGCACACAGGGCGGGGCCATCGGCGGCACCACTGTGACCTTTATGGAGCTGCGCCCCGATGAGATGGCCGGTTGGACGCCGGAAGGGACTCCGATGCCCACCGCGCGGGAGCAGGGGGCCCTTCTGCTGGAGGAACTGGAGGCGTTGTCGGGATACCGTCCGGAGCGCTGCTATCTTTGGGGCGGCATAGAATCCCAGCAGGTCGCCATCGACCGGGACGGAGATCATCGGAGCTTTTTCTACATGAGCTACGATCTGCCAAACTACAACAACAGATGGGAGCTTGTGGATTACAGCCTATTTATCCCCAGCGTAAACCTACAGTGGCAGTCAGAGTGGGCGCCCTGGTCGCCTCTGCGGAAGGATGCGGTGGACCTCCCCGGCGAATGGACGGACATGACGAAGGAACGGCGTGCCCTATGGTGGTATCGGAAAAGCAGTTACTTTGACTACGGCGAGGTTGTGTCCATCGGCCCAGCGCAGTATGAGGGAGTGATCAAACTGACACTTGCAGACGATTCCTTCCTGGAGATAACCTTAGACGATGATGGGTTCTTGACATCCATTTATGGACCCTATGCACCTGGTACGATTCACTAATTTCAGATGAGCATCTAACAACAAGGGAGTAAACTTCGTTCCCTCCCTTAGGGTGGAAATTATAGTTCTGCCCTTGCTTTTTATACTACACCTATTAGAATTGTAGTGACCACAAGAGAGAGGTGTTATTGAAAAATGAAAAGGATTTTTCCTTTTGTCATGGCCATTCTTTGCGTTTTTATGCTGGCTGCCTGTGGTAAAGAAGCTGATATTGGCCAATCCGACATACAGCAATATTATTTTACTGAAACAGATGCAGAGCCGCTTTGGGCACAGGGAGTCCAGTCTGATGGACAGTTATTTCAAGGGCTGAACTTGGATGGCATTGGTAATGCAGATGACGAAGCCTATGTAAGTATTTTTGAATACGGAGAATATAACGAGAAGATAACTGTACTCCGTATCCATTTGGGGACAGGAGAAACTGTGGCGAATGTTTTCCCTGTATGTGGGCCATATAACTTTTTGACAGGAAAACTGTTTTCAAAAGATAAGGATGCGATTGTTCTGGAAGTTCCCGTCTCGGGGAGCAATTATGGCGCAGTAAACATTTTTGCGTTGGATGTTTTCCCCGTTGGAACGGCCCCAGAACCAATCAGCGTTATCCGCATGGACACGACAAAAGGCATTGTTATGAATTCTGGAGAAGCGTTTCCAAATGAAGAATCAATCAAAGATACCACAAAAATCGTTGATATAGAGGATTCTCCCCTGCAAGGGTTGGAAATTCATACATATTTGAACAGAGAAGATTCTTCTGATATTTTGTATTGGGCCGGGGACAATTGGCAGGCTGATGATGGGTGGAAAATAAGATAATTCACCATAATAACGCGGGGGAGCATCATAATGTAGATGTTCCCCCGCATAGATTTTATTCAATATTCACATTTTACCCACCTGGATAATGTAGTTTGGATTATCATAAGATGGTCCGGTTGGGTACCGGAAAATATTACATTTGAAAAATAGTTACAAAATGGTTACAATTAAAGCGTCTTCGCGAGACCAATACTTATAAGGAGGTTTAACCCATGTTTTGCTTCACTGGCAATAACTTTAATTGCGGCTCCATCTGGGAGGCTCTCTGCCGGTATTTTGGCGTCGGCTGCTAAGGGAATCTGAGTTGGCGGCCCCACTTTTGTGGGGCCGCCTCAGCCTGTCGAAAAAGGCGTTGGCCTTTTTCGACAGGCTGAAAGCACAACTCGTCGAGTTGTGCTTTTTCCTGCGTATTGAATTTTGTCAGAAGTGCGCTGTTTGGCGGTAACTACCTGTCTTTTTGTTGTTTTCAGCCGCGGTATTTACCAGCCTTTTCCAACAGGGAGGCGGGCTGTTTTTCAAAAGGGTGGGTGCGATGGCGACGCCCGTGCGCAGGACGATGATAGCTTGACGATATTCCACGGGAAGCGGTTGTCGGGTTATGCAGCAGTGCGGGGAGCTTGGCGCGTCCATATTACCTCCGGAGATAACGATGTGATTGGAAATGAAAATTTTGGCAAGAGGGTTTTGAAAGGTCCGCCGTTACTTGATACCGTCCGGCTCCTGTGCTATGATTGCAGAGAAAGAAAAGAGGGTGGATATGGTCCAAAACCAAAACTGGTATCTCTCAACGGTGGCGGAGGAGGCGGAAGCGCTGGCGGCCAGGTATGGTCTGGGGCTGGAGATCGCGGAATACTGCACCGCCAGCAATATGGACGACGGCTTTGCGCAGGCCGACGCCGCCGTGCGGCGCGAGCTGGCCCGGACGGACCGCGCCGCCTTTCATCTCCCCTTCAACGAGCTCTGCCCGGCGGCTATCGATCCCAGAGCCCGCCGGTTGGCCTGGGAACGTTACCGGCAGGGGATCGCGCTGGCCGGCGCCTATGGAATCAACAGGCTGGTGGTCCACTCAGGCTATATCCCGCTGGTCTACGATAAAACCTGGTTTGCCGAGCGTTCCGTGGAGTTCTGGACGGAATTCCTCCGGGAGGTTCCGGCGGATGCACTGCTTTGTATGGAAAACGTCATGGAGGATGAGCCCGGCCTTTTGCTCGAAATCATCCGCCGTGTGGACGATCCGCGGCTTAGACTGTGCTTGGATGTGGGGCACGCCAACTCCAGCGCCTCAAACGTTCCTGTATCCGAGTGGATCGCCTGCTGCGCCCCTTATTTGTCCCATGTGCACCTCCACAACAATGAGGGGGACCGGGACCTGCACGCTCCGTTGGGGACGGGAACCATCGACATGGAGAAATGTCTGACAGAACTAATATGCAAAGCGCCCGGATCCACCCTGACCATCGAGAGCGTCGAGGCCGGTCCGTCGGTGAACTGGCTGCTGCAGCGCGGCTTTTTGCGGAGGTGAGCATATGGAATCGGAGTTGCAGCGGCTGCTTGCCGCAGTCCGACCGCTGGATGAAGCCGCCATGGAGGCGGCCCGCTCCCGCCAGTCCCGGCTGGCCAAGCCCCCCGGCAGCCTGGGGAAGCTGGAGGAGATCTCTGTCCGGCTGTCCGGCATCACCGGACGGGTGCACAACCGCCTGGACCACCGCCGCATTCTGGTCCTGTGTGCCGACAACGGCGTGGTGGAGGAGGGGGTGGCGTCCGCGCCGCAGTCCGTCACCGCCGCTCAGGCGGTGAATATGACCCGTGGGAAAACCGGAATGTCCGCCCTTGCAAGCTGGTTTGGCGATGAGGTGCAGGTGGTGGATATGGGCATCGCCTGTCCCTATGAATGCCCGGCGATCCTCGACCGGAAAATTGCCCAAGGGACCCAAAACATCCGCTATGGGGCCGCCATGGCCCGAGAGCAGGCGCTTCGGGCCATCCTGACCGGCGCGGCCCTGGCGGCGCAGGCCCAGGCGGACGGAATACAAGGGCTGGGCACGGGAGAGATGGGAATCGGAAACACTACCACCTCCGCCGCCGTGCTGTCCGCCCTCACCGGCGCGCCGGTGGAGACGGTGACCGGCCGGGGCGGAGGAATCACGGATGAGAGCTTTGCGCGCAAAAAGCAGGTGATCACGGAGAGCTTGCGCCGCAATGCTCCGGATGCCGCTGATCCGGTGGATGTGCTCGCCAAGGTGGGCGGCTTCGACCTGGCGGCCCTGTGCGGAGTGTTTCTGGGAGCGGCCCGCTGCCGCATCCCAGTGGTGATTGACGGCTTCATCTCCGCAGTGGCCGCCCTGTGCGCCGCCCGGCTCTGCCCCGCCGCCGCCGGATATTGTTTTCCCTCCCATGCCTCCTATGAGCGGGGCTATGCGCTGGCGGCCCGGGAGCTGGGTCTCTCACCCTGGCTGCTGCTGGACATGCGCCTGGGGGAGGGCAGCGGCTGTCCGCTGGCCTTTCAGGTCATGGCCGCCGCCTGCGCCGCGATGAATGGAATGGCCACGTTTGAAGACGCGGCCATCAACGACGGCTATCTGGATGAAATACGAGCAAAGGACAGCTTTACCGTATGACGATTTTTCTTTCCGGCGGAAGCAAAAACGGAAAATCCACACTGGGAGAGCGGGCCGCCAGGGCGCTGGCTGGCGAGGGCCCGCTGTGGTATGTGGCTACGATGATCCCCCATGACGAGGAGGACCGGGCCCGGATTCGCCGCCACCGGCAGGACCGGGAGGGCTGTGGTTTTCAGACGGTGGAACAGGGCTGGGACCTTTCCAGTTGCCTGGCTGGGCGGTGCGGCACCTTTTTGGTGGACAGCGTGACCGCTCTGCTGGCCAATGAGATGTTCCGGCCGGATGGGAGCTTTGATCCCGACGCCCCCCGCCGGGTGTGCGCGGATCTGCTGCGTTTTGCCGCCGGGGCCGAGCATGCAGTTTTTGTCTGCGACTTTATCTTTTCCGACGCAGGCCGCTACGATGGGTACACCGAGGCCTACCGCAGGGGGCTGGCCGATATCGGAAAAGCCCTGGCGGCCTACTGCGATACCGTGGCGGAGACCTGCGGCGGCAACTATATTCTGTGTAAGGGGGCAATGCCCTGGTGAAACGGCTGACCACCGCCTTTTTTATGGCCTGGGGCATGTTCTGTGCCATCCCGTGCCCGTACCAGCGCTGGGACGAGCGGCTCCGACCGCTGATGCTGGTCTGCTTTCCGCTCCTGGGCATGCTGCTGGGAGGCATTTGGTGCTCGGCCGCCTGGCTGATCGCCCGGTGGGGAGGCCTGGGCCTGTTCGGTCCGGCCCTGCTGGCGGCCCTGCCTTGCCTTTTGACCGGCTTTCTCCATCTGGACGGTTTCATGGACTGCTGTGACGCCATTTTATCCCGCCGCCCGCTGGAGGAGCGGCAGCGGATCTTGAAGGACTCCCATGTGGGGGCCTTTGCCGTGATCTGCGTGGACCTCCTTCTGCTGCTGAGCGTCGCACTTTTTGCCACGGCGGAGTGGTCGAAGGTGTGGCGGCCCCTGCTCTTCCTGCCCGCCGCCGCCCGCGGCCCCGCCGCTCTGGCCGTCCTGTCGCTGTCCCCCATGGGGGGGAGTTCCTACGCCGGCGGCTTTCAGGCGCAGGTCGGGCGTATCCATCGTCTGACTGCGGCTGCTCTGACGGTGATTTTTCCGGTTCTTTCCGCCGCACTGTTTGGCATACCCGGCCTTTGCGCCGCCGCCGCCGCGTGCGGCAGCGCCCTGGCCCTGCAGTGCGGCGTCCGGCAGTTGGGCGGGATGTCCGGAGACATCTCCGGCTTTGCGGTGACGGTTGGGGAATTCTGCGGCGTCGCTGCTCTGACATTTTTAGGAAAGCAGGTGTGGGCATGGACTTGGTGATCGGAGGGGCCTACCAGGGCAAACTGGAATACGCCCGCCGGACATATGCTCTGACGGACGAGGATCTGTTTTTCTGTACGCCAGAGCATCCCATTGACCCCGGAAAGCGCTGTATCTGCCGCCTGGAGGAATATGTTCTGGGCTGTGTCCGCCGTGGGGAGCAGCCCGAGGTGCCGCTTCGTCCGGACGGGGTCATTCTGTGCCGGGATATCTCCTGCGGCGTGGTACCCATGGAGGCGGAGCTGCGCGTCTGGCGGGAGGCGGTGGGGACGCTGCTGGGGCAGCTCTCCCGGCAGGCGGAGTCGGTGACGCGGCTTTTTTACGGCATACCGCAGGCGCTGAAATGAGGCGAGTCTGTCTCATTCGGCATGGAGCCACGCGGGCCAATGAGGCGCGTCTGTACTGCGGATCAAGCGACCTGCCCCTGTCGGATCGGGGACTGGCCGAGCTGCTGCACCTGCGTGAGGGCGCCGGATACCCTGAGCGGGCGGGCTATTCCATTTATACCAGCGGAATGGTGCGGACAGAGCAGACGCTGAAGGCTCTCTTCGGTCCGGTGGCCCACCAGGTTGAGCCCGATTTGCGGGAGCTGGATTTCGGCGTGTTTGAGCTGCATTCTTATGAGGAGCTGGCCGAACGCGCGGACTATCAGACCTGGATCAGCGGAGACAACGAGAACCAACGCTGTCCGGGCGGAGAGAGCGGCAGGGAGATGACGGCCCGGGTCTGGCGGGCCTTTCGGCGGCTAGTCGGGGCGGGGGACGCACTGATCGTGACCCATGGCGGTCCGATTGCCGCCATTATGGCGGGCCTGTTCCCCGGCGAGGGGAAAAACCGCTTCCAGTGGCAGAGTGCGCCGGGGCACGGCTACCAGATCGAGTTGGAGGCGGACGGCGGCGGTCTGGCGCCCCGGACCTATCGCCCGATCCCTGAAAGCCGTCCCCTGGATCACAAAAAAGGACTCTGACGGAAAAAGCGTGCCGCAGGCTCTCCTGCGGCACGCTTTTTCTCTGCATGGCTCAAAGCTCATACCATTTGATCTCGTTGGCCGCCAGATCCAGCGTAAAATGGGACCCGTCCCCGCGGTAAACGACGGTGTGCTGTGGTTCATAGGTGTTGTTCACCACGCAGTACTTCCCGTTTTTCACATAGGCGTGGACCTCTACGTTGTAGTTGCTGGAAAACCAACGGTGCAGTTCGTCCTCCCGATGGGCGGACCAGAGGATCGCCCGGTGGAGCAGCCGGTTGTTGGCAAACGAGTAGGGCAGTCCGGACAGATAGACACACCGGCCCTTGCCGTAGCTGTTGACGGCCATCTGCACCTCTCTGTCACGCTGGACAAGGACCTCCGCGCCCTCCAGGGCGTAGATGCTCTTTTTGCCCTCGCCAAAGTCCACCGGGCCCGTGTGATCGGCGAGGATGAAATGATCCGGGTGCTCGTCCCAGTTGTATTTGTCGTAATTCAGTGTAAAGCCAATCTCCTTTTCAACTCCCAAAGCACAGGCGAGCTGCAAGTAATGGCCCTGATACGGATGCCCGGAGGGCTCTCCCACGCCGATGAAGCCGCCGCCGTTCCAGAGGAAGCCGCGCACGGCTGCCGACACCGCGGGGTCCTCCCACACAGGGCCGCCGGTATGGGCGGTATCGCCGTCCCCGATGTTGAGCAGGACGTCAATGTCGTCCAGGACTTGGGGGTCTGCCTTCACCTCATCAAAGGAGAGAAACTGCACGTCGAAGGGAGCGCCGGACAGGGCCTCGATGATCCCGGCGTAGGAGTAGTTCTGCTTTTGGTACAGGGCGTGATGGACCATGTGACAGCCCCAGGAGCGGGCCTTTCCCCAGCAGTTTAGGACCGCCACCCGGCCGACGCAGTAGGGGGTCGTGCCGTGAATGTTGGCATAGAGCTGGCGGAACTCGTCGCACACCCTCTCTACATAGCAGACAAAATCCGGGAACTGGCAGGCCAGCTTCAGGTAGCCGCCGTAGCCGATGCGGTCGATAGGCTTGCGCAGGATCGCCCTGCGGGCGGTCACCCAATTCTCTTGGGCCTCCTTCACCGGGTTCCCGCCCTCGTGAAAGGTATCCGGGAAGAAGTAGGGCAGGAAGCGGCCTTCGGTATACTTCACGCCGGGAATATCCGAAATGAGCCGCAGAGTCGAGCCGTTGCCCACGCTCCCCACCACCGCGTCCAGGCCGATACTCTGAAACTCGGGCAGGAAGGGTTCGGTGCCGATCCAGTGGTCCCCCAGGAACATCATCGCCTCCTTGCCCAGCTCGTGGGTGATGTCCACCATCTCTTTTGCCAGCTTTGCCACCTCACGCCGCTGGAAGGCCTGAAAATCCAGAAATTCCCGGCTCGGCACTCGGTACTGGTTGTTGTAGTACCCCTGATCGATGATGTATTCCGGCCGGAAGGGATAGCCCGCTTCCCGCTCGAACTGCTCCAGAATGTAGGGGGAGACCGAGGCGGAATAGCCGTACCAGTCCACATACTTTTCCCGCTTTAGCTCATCGAACAGGAGGGTAAACTGGTGGAAAAAGGTGGTGTACCGGATCACATCCACATAGGGGTGGGCGGCGATGAACTTCCGCAGGCGTTCCATCGTGTACCTGCGGGTTTTGGGCTGCCGGACATCAAAGGTGATCTGGTGCTCAAAATCCTTCCAGCCGTTGGTCACGGCGTTATACATATGCACCGGGTCCCAGATGAGGTAAGCCAGAAAGCTGACGGTATACTCATGGAAGGGGAGGGGCTGTTCCAGCACCACGCAGCCGCTGTCTCCGTCGTACCGCCAGGCCGACGGGGCCACGACCGTCCCGGCCGTGCGGTCCATCACCTCCCACCAGCGTTTGATGTCGTCCCGGGTATTGACCTGTATGAGCTCCGGGCTGATGCCCTGCATCAGGGGGATGGACAGCGCGCCGCCGGCGGCGGTATAGAAGCCGGTCATGATGTAGCATTGCTGTACCTCTTCCGGATGGGACCGGGCCCAGGCGTTGTCCTTCCGGGTGGTGTAGTAGGTGGAGTAGACCTTGGCGTCCACTCCCTTGAGGGCCTCGGGGTAGTTGGTGCCGTCGCAGTCCCGGATGGCGTCGGCGCCCCAGCGCTTCAGGATCTCCAGTGTCTCTGACACCACATCCACATCCGTGGGGATGGTGACGCGCCCCCTGTGCACTTGCTCACTCATAGGCATCTTTCTCCTAAAGACTTCAGATTATCTGGGCTCTTCAAACGGCTTGTTGTAGAGCATCAGGGCGGTCAGCAGCAGCACGACCCCCGCCAGCATGAGCGCCAGGCCGGTCAGTTGGCCGGTCATCTTCCAGCCCACGATGAGCAGCACAAAGCCCAAGACAACAAATATCGCCATAAGACCGGCGCGCAGGGTGGTATGTTCCTTCCAAAATCGCATCGCGGCACCTATCCTTTCAGACCGCCCACGGTCATACCCTGGGTCAGCTTTTTCTGCACGCAGATGTAGAGGATCAGCGTGGGCAGCATCACCAGCACCAGACCGGCGTACAGAATACCGTACTCGGCCTTGGACTGTTGGGCCTGCATCAGGTTCAGCAGTCCCACCGGCAGAGTCTTGGGACCCTTGGCCGAGCTCATCAGGGTCATGGAAATGATATACTCGTTCCAGAAGGAGAGGAAGTTGAAGAGGATGATGGTGATGATGGAGGGCTGGGCCATAGGGAAGATGATGCTCACCATGGTCCGGCCGTAGCCTGCGCCGTCGATATAGGCAGCTTCCTCAAAATCATGGGGCAGGGTGGCGAAGTAGCCCGACAGCAGGTAGATGGTAAAGGGCAGGGCCGTGGAGGCGTAAACTACCGCCAGTACAAAAATATTGTTCAGCAGGAACCCTCCGCCGACGGTATTTTTGAGGAATGCGTCCCCATCCTTGAGCAGGAGGAAGATGGGGACCACGATGTAGTTGACGTTGATGAAGAGTCCGGCCATAAAGCAAGTGTTCAGGAACCGGCGGCCTTTGAAGTGAAAGCGGGACAGGCAGTAGGCCGCGGGGAGGGCCACCGCCAGCAGCAGCAGCAGCGCCAGTACGGTGACGATGACCGAGTTGAGCATATACTCACCCATCCGGGCGGCATTCCAGGCGTCGGTAAAATTCTGCCAGTAGAACCCGGCGGGCAGCGCCCAGGGGTTCCCATAAAACTCGCGGTTTTGCTTGATGGAGGCCAGAAAGACCCAGGCCACCGGCACGATGATGCAGATAGCCAGGGTGATGAGAGCGACGTAGAGAAAGACCTTGTAGAGGCGCTCACCCGCACCGTGTTTTTTAACTTGATCCATGCTGCGACGCACCTCCTTAGAATTCCAGCGGCTCGCGCCGGGTGACCCAGTTCACCAGACCGGCCAGCGCGAAGGAGAAGAGAAAAATGACCACGCCCGCCGCCATGCTGTAGCCATACAGACCCGCGTCCTTCTGGTTATACATGAAGCTGAGGCCCACATCGGCCATCCCCTTGGCCACCATGGCCTTGACAAAAAGGAAGGCCATGTTGATGGTGGAGATAATGAAAAAGGTGAGGGTGGTACGGATGTTGGTCCAGATGAGGGGGATGGTGATCTGGAAAAACTGCGTTATCCGACCGGCCCCGTCCAGAGCGGCACTCTCGTAGAGGCTCTGTGGCACGCTGGCCATGGAGGCCATATACATGACCATGTAATAACCGATGGCCTGCCACACCATGGCGATGATGATGCTGACGATGACCAGGGGCTGGTCCTTCCAGAGCACCATCACAGTCTCACCCTTCAACATGGATAGGATGCTGTTCAGCATCCCGTTTTCTGGCTTGTAGACGGCGGAGAAGATACCCGCGATGACTACCACGGAGAGAATGTTGGGAATATAGAAGATGATGCGGAAGAAATTTTGCCCCCGGATCTTTTCCCGGGTCAGGATGCCGGCGAACACCAGGGCGAAGGCGAAGGTCACCACGGTGACCACCACGATGAGCAGGATGGTATTCTGCATGGAGGAGATAAATTTGGCATCCTGGAGCAGGGTCCTGAAATTTTGCAGTCCCACGAAGGTTTCCGTAGGGGAATAGGCGCCCCGCTCAAAAAGGGACATGCGGAATACGTTCAGAGTGGGGAGGACCATAAAGAAGGCGAAGAGGAGGGCGGCCGGCGCCACACACAGGGCAATGAACCGGCGGCGTCCGCTGTGCTTGTTCACATGCTCGGCTCCTTTCGGGAAGAATAGGGCGGCGGTGAGCAGCTTTCCGCTCACCGCCGCTTCCATGGCTTCTGTTTATTTCAGATTGGCGCGCATCTGGTCGCTGGCGGCCTTGATGCCGTCGATCCACGCCTGCTCGGTGGCGTTGCCGGAGACCAGCTTGTTCACCGGATCGAAGAATACCTCACGAACCGTGCCCAGCCCGGCAACGGAGTTATAGGCGGCGAAGTTGCCCATGGCTGCCTTGGCGCCGTTGTCGTAGATGGAGTAGAACATCACGTTGTCGCCCTCCAGCTTGTCGGCAATGCCCAACACGGGCTGGATGGCGCCGGCCTTGGCAAAGATCTCGCAGGCGGTGTCGCTGTACAGGAAGGCGAGGAACTGCTTTCCGGCCTCCACATGCTCGGCGCCAGCGGGCATCCAGGCCTGCTCAAACCAGGTGTAGCTGTAGCCGTCGCCGCCGGCCTCCACCGCGGGAAGCGCGGTCATACCCCACTCAAAGCCATCCGCGCGGGGGGCCTCGGCCATCTCGCCCACGATCCAGGTGCCGTTGGGCATAAACAGGGCCTTGTTGTCCAGCACGAGCTGCTGGTTCTGGGTGAAGTCATTGTCGTTGGCTTGGGCAGGGGTGACAGGGTCGGTGTAGGAGGCCAGCTTGGTCACGATGTCGAAGCAGGTCTGGGCCTCGGGGGTATCCCAGATGCCCTCCTCATAGTGGGTAGCCTTGTCAAAGAATTCGGGACCGCCCACAGAGTACATCAGCGCATAGAAGAAGGCGTCGAAGTAGCCCGTGGTGGGGTAGGTGAACAGCGAGATGCCCTCAGCCGCCGCTTGGTCGCCCAGCGCCCACATCTCGTCCCAGGTGGTGGGAACAGTCCAGCCCTTTGCATCAAACAGGCCCTTGTTGTAGAACAGGCCGCAGGGAGAGTAGAACATGGGGGCCAGATAGGTCTTCCCATCGCCGTAGGGGTTGGTCAGGGAGGTGTCAGTGAAGCCGCCGGCGATCTTGTCGCTGACCTTCACGTCCTCGCCGGGCACGGTCATGGAGAGCACGTCGGTGATATCCATGATGTTGTTGTCCTTGATGAACTGATCGGTCAGGCCGGCCTCGCGGCCGGTGGCCAGATGGATCACGTCAGGGAATTCGCCGCCCTGCATAGCGGGACCGATGACATCCTCCAGCTTCTTATCCACGGTGAGCTGCACCTGGATGCCGGTCTGCGCAGTGAAGGCGTCGGCGACTTCCCGCCACATGTCGGCGCCGTAGCCCGATTCCAGGGCGGCCACCTGAATGGTGGTGGCTTCGGGCTGCTGGGAGGCCTCCGGGGAGGCGGAAGCGCTGGGAGAGGGGCTGGAGCCGCTGCCGCCGGAGCACCCGGCAAACAGGGAGAGCATCAGGGCGCCGGTCAAAGCGGCGCTGAGCACATTTTTCATTTTCATTTCCTCTTGACCTCCTGTTAAATTGTTTTAGATGGGCGGCGGCTTTGGAGCACACCCGCCGCTTGAGATACTTTAAGTATAGCCGATGGAAGCCACAGTTCAATTTTATTCTTGCGTGCATTTTTAGAAAAATTGCTTTTCTGGCTTTTTAAATAATAATTGCGGAATTGAAAAACTTGTTTTGTGCATAATATCCACAAAATTGCGCCGAGGATTTTAACAGAAATGCCGAATAAAAGAAAAAGATTGAGTTGTGAGGCGCAATTACTTTCTTTTTTTCAGATTGCAGAACGGGAGACAGTGTGCTATGATTGAAACGCAAGCATTTTAGGTTTCTAACGCAAGAATTCTAAAGCGATGGTAAGGGGATGGCCGTGAGCAACGACCGCTATGAGCTTTCCGGGGGAAACCCGAGCCCCATTGACCGCTCAGTCACCAAATTGCTGTATGTGAGTACCGCCAAATACGGCGGCGACTGGCACAGCCTCCTGCACACCCACGCCTGCACGGAGCTGTTTTATGTGGTGGGCGGGATGGGACAGTTCAACATTGCTGACCGGCTGCTGCCGGTCTCCACCGACGATCTGGTTATCGTCAATCCCAATGTGGAGCATACGGAGCTGAGTCTCAATGCCAGCCCGTTGGAGTACATCGTTCTGGGGGTGGAGGGGCTGGAGTTCGAGCCCGCTGAGGACGGGGACGACCGATATGCCCTCGTCAATTTCCGGGGCGGGGGCGAGGAGATGCTCTTCTATCTGCGGGCCATGCTGCGGGAGATCGAGACAAAGGCGGAGGGCTATCAGGTGGTGTGTCAGGACCTGCTGGAGGTGCTGCTGGTCCGCCTCATGCGCAGGACCAATTTCACGCTCAGCGTAGCGCCGACGGGGCGGAGGACCAGTAAGGAGTGCGCCGCCGTGCGCCGGTATATCGACAGCCACTTTAAGGAGAGCATCAATCTGGAGCTGCTCTCGCAGTTGACCCACGTCAATAAGTATTATATGGTCCATGCCTTCAGCCGGGAATACGGCATCTCGCCCATCAACTATCTCATTTCCCGGCGTATCCAGGAGAGCCGCTATCTCCTCAGCACCACGGACCACTCGCTGTCGCAGATCGCCCATATGCTGGGCTTTTCCTCTCCCAGCTACTTTTCCCAAAGCTTTCGCAAGCTCTCGGGGATGAGTCCCATGGAGTACCGAAAACAGCAGCGATCTGGGAGCCGATCCCAGTCCGAGCCATGATGAGGTCCGCCATGCCCTATCCCACAGCGAGTCTATCGGCAGCGTCCGGGCATTGAATCAGAAGACCCGGGGGAGTAGGCCGGACGGTGCGACAAATCCAATCGTGCAAATATTCTGCAAAACCGTCCATTTCCTTTTTTCGATTCGTCAGTACAATGGCCATAGAAGCCTGATACAGTAAGGAGTGGTATATATGTCTATTCTGGTCAGCGGCGGCGCCGGCTATATTGGCAGCCATACCTGTGTGGAGCTCATCCATGCAGGCTACGACATCGTGATTGCCGACAATCTGGTCAATTCCAGCCGTGAGGCGGTCCGCCGGGTGGAGGAAATTGTGGGGAAGCCCATTCCCTTTGTCGAGGTGGATCTGTGCGACGCCGCCGGGGTCGAGACACTGTTCGCTCAGCATCCGGATATCCAAGCCGTGATTCATTTTGCCGCGCTCAAGTCTGTGGGGGAGAGCGTGTGTAAACCTCTGGAGTATTACACCAATAATCTGGTGAACACCCTGACGGTGCTGAACGCCATGCGCGCCCATGGGGTGCGGAATTTTGTGTTCTCCTCCTCCGCCACCGTATACGGCGATCCAGCCAGCGTCCCCATCCGGGAGGATTTCCCCCTGTCCACCACCAACCCCTATGGGACCACAAAGCTCTTCCTGGAACGGATCCTCACCGACTGCTGCGCCGCAGACCCCAGTCTGAATGTGGCCCTGCTGCGGTATTTTAACCCCATCGGCGCCCATGCTTCCGGGCGGATTGGAGAGGACCCCAACGGCATCCCCAACAATCTGGTGCCCTATATCGCCAAGGTGGCGGTGGGACAACTGCCTGAGCTCCACGTGTTCGGCAGCGACTGGCCCACCCACGACGGCACCGGTGTGCGGGACTATATCCATGTGGTGGATTTGGCCCGCGGCCATGTGGCCGCGTTAAACAAGCTCGACCAGAACTGCGGCCTGTTTATCTGCAACCTGGGCACGGGCAGGGGGTACAGCGTACTGGATGTGCTCCACGCCTATGAGCGGGCCTGCGGCAAGCCCCTTCCCTATGTGCTGGACCCCCGCCGTCCCGGCGACATTGCCGCGTGCTGGGCCGACCCGTCCAGGGCCTTGGCGGAGCTGGGCTGGCAGGCGGAATACGGGATTGATGAAATGTGCGCCTCCTCCTGGAAGTGGCAGAGCATGAACCCAAACGGGTATGAGGAGGGCGTGTGATGCAGCCGGCAGAGAAGTACCTTGGTGAGGTACTGGAGGCGTACGACCTCCATGCGCCTGTGGTGGGGGCCGTCCGCTTTGGGCAGGGCCATATCAACGACACGTTCTGCGTACATACGCAGCCGCCGGAGGGCGACTGCGTCCGATTCATTCTGCAGCGAATCAGTGACGCCGCTTTCAGCAGCCCGGTCCAGCTCATGCAGAATATCGTCGGGGTTACCGACTACCTGAAAAGGATCATAACGGAGGAGGGCGGCGACCCGGAGAGGGAGACCCTCACCATTCTGCATACCCGGGCCGGTGAGACCTTTTATACCGACCGGGGGGGGCGCGCTTGGAGATGTATGCCCTTTATCGAGGATACCGTCTGTCTCCAATCCGCTGAAACGCCGGAGCTCTTTGCCGCCTCGGCCCGGGCCTTCGGGCAGTTTCAGAGGCGTCTGCGGGACTATCCGGCGCACACGCTGTTCGAGACCATTGAAAAATTCCACGACACCGAGGACCGCCTGCGCAGGTTCAAGGCGGCTGTACAGGCCGACGTGATGGGCCGGGCCGGAGGCGTCCGCCCGGAGATCGACTTCGTTCTGGCCCGGGAGCCCGACTGCTCTGTGGCGCTGGAGGCCCAGCGGGCCGGGAAGCTCCCCTTGCGCGTCACACACAACGACACAAAGCTCAACAATGTGCTTCTGGACCGCAGGACGGGGGCAGCGGTATGCGTGATCGACCTGGATACCGTGATGCCGGGCCTGGCCATCAACGATTTTGGGGATTCCATCCGGTTTGGAGCCAATCATGCGCCGGAGGATGAAAAGGACTTATCCAAGGTTGGCTTTGATCTGGATTTATTTGCCGTCTATACCCGGGGATTTTTAGAGGGCTGTGCCGGCTCTCTGACCTCCGCGGAGTTGGAATATCTGCCCTGGGGGGCAAAATTAATGACGCTTGAGTGCGGGATGCGTTTTTTGACCGACTATCTGGAGGGAGACCACTATTTTGCGGTCCACCGGGAGGGTCAGAACCTGGACCGCTGCCGGACACAGTTCAAACTGGTCTCCGATATGGAGCGCCGGTGGGGCGAGATGGCAGACGTTGTTCGGAGATCGGTCGGACAGTAGCGGCAACCTATCGTAAAAAATCACCACGGGGTCCCGTTCAGGGACCCCGTGGTGATTTTAGGAGACGGGCTTATGGGTCCGGTGCCTGATATCGCTCCGCCTCGTTGGCCTCCTCCGAGATGACCTCCTGCTCGGGTGCCTGCTCTGGAAAGCGGACCAGCAGCACCGCCTGGGGCCAGTTGAGGGACACCGCCGCGTGACGGCCCTTCTGCTGCGCCGCCTGCTCCAGTCCCAGCAGCAGTTCCCGCAGCACCTCCCGGGTCAGAGGACCACCTCTCCAGTGGAAGAGAAAAGGAAGGCCTTTTCGAATGGCCTGCTGCGCCCGCTTGCATGCCTCCTCCGTCTTGGTGAAGGAGAGCTTTTTCTCCCGGTAGTAGAACCGCTCCCCGTCCGTGCAGGCGGGAATAGGGTACATGGCCGGCTCATGGTCGCGGAGCAGGTGTTTGTCATCCAAATTGAAGTAGTCGTGCCGAAGCGGGCCGTCCCGGCTCAGGGAGGCGTCGAAGGTGGCGTCCAGGTGAAAATACCGCCCATCCAGCCGAAGGACATTCCAAGCATGGCGGTACTGGATACCTCGGTCCGGCGCCGCTTCGGAGATCGCGATGATACACCACACGTCCAGCGCGTCGCACAGGACCTTGACCGACTTGGCGATCCCCTCACACACTCCCACGCCCTGGCTCAGCGGTCCGATGATCTCGTGGGAATAGGGCTTCTTCAGCTTGTCGTAGTGCACATTCCGGCAGATGAAGTCGTGGATATATTGTTCTTTCTCCGCCGCAGTCAGGGCCATAGCCGGGCGGACCAGCTTGTCGATCCGGGCGGAGAGGGCCTTTTGATGCTCGCGCACCTTACCCTTGCCGAACCGATAGTCCGGCAGCAGTTCCACATTGGAGGCCCCCGGGACAAGGCGGTAGGAAAACCCGGTGACGTAAAAGATGTCAGGGCAGTCCAGACGCAGCTTGAAAAAGACGTCGCTCAACCGGCGGCCATCCAGACACGGGACCGGAAAGGAGGGGCGCAGCTCGGCAAATCCGGTTTTCATTGCGTGGTAGACGCTTTGCCCGATCCGGTCCATCTGTTGATAATAATAGGCTTCCATAGCGATCCTCCGCAGTATGGTCTGGCCCCAGTTTACCTTATCCCGCCGCAGAAAGCCACCATGAATTTTGCCGTTCCCCGCCGATGTACGCGATCGCGATTCAGCACATGGCTGGAGCATGAATCATGCGGCCCTTGTCCTGCGGCAGGCAGCCGCCCAGCGTCCGCAGAAGCGGCTGTCGGACCGGGCTCATATAAACCTTCAGAGCCTTTTTCGTGCGCAGAACAATGACGCGTCCATAAAAATACCTTCTTATATTACACATATTATAACATTATGGAATATAAAAAAGAGAGGAGCCGAAAAATCCCGGCTCCTCTTTTGAAGGAGGCTGCTATTCGGCCAGACGGGCCTCCAGCTCCTCCAGCGAATCGGACAGCTCCTGGGGCAGCTTGTTGCCGAACTTCTGATAGAAGGTGTGGATACCGGCGGCCTCCTCCTGCCAAAGGGCCCGGTCCACCTCCAGCAGGCCCTTGAGAGTGTTCAGATCTACGCCGGCGTCCTCCAGGTCGATGTCCTCGGCCTTGGGCAGATAGCCGATGGGGGAGTCCACCGCGTCGGCCTCGTCAAAGCAGCGCTTCATGATCCACTCCAGCACCCGCAGATTATCGCCGAAGCCGGGCCAGATGAAGTGGCCCTCGTCGTCGGTGCGGAACCAGTTTACGTTGAAGATCTTAGGGGCCTTTTCGCCGAGCACCTTGCCCATGTCCAGCCAGTGCTGCCAGTAGTCGGCCATGTGATAGCCGCAGAAGGGGAGCATGGCCATGGGGTCCCGGCGGACCACGCCCACCGCGCCGGCGGCGGCTGCGGTGGTCTCGGAGGCCATAATGGAGCCTACGAAGACCCCATGGTCCCAATCGCGGGACTGATAGACCAGGGGAGCGGTTTTGGCCCGGCGGCCGCCGAAGACGATGGCGGAGATGGGCACGCCGGTGGGGCGTTCAAATTCCGGGGAGATACAGGGGCAGTTTTTGGCGGGAGCGGTGAAGCGGGAGTTGGGGTGGGCGCCCTTTTCACCGGAGGTGGTGCCGTTCCAGGGATTGCCCAGCCAGTCCAGCGCGTGCTGGGGCGGATTTTTGTCCAGACCCTCCCACCACACGGTGTTGTCGTCCAGGTTGAGGGCCACATTGGTGAAGATGGTGCCCTCGCGGGTGGAGGCCAGGGCATTGGGGTTGGACTTCTCATTGGTGCCCGGCGCCACACCGAAAAAGCCGTACTCGGGGTTCATGGCCCATAGGCGGCCGTCCTTGCCCACACGGAGCCAGGCGATATCGTCGCCCACGCACCAGACCTTCCAGCCGGCTTTGCGGTAGTGCTCAGGGGGGATGAGCATGGCCAGATTGGTCTTGCCGCAGGCCGAGGGGAAGGCGGCGGCCAGATAGCGAACCTCGCCCTGCGGGTTCTGGATGCCCAGAATGAGCATATGCTCGGCCATCCAGCCCTGATCCCGGCCCAGAACGGAGGCGATGCGCAGAGCGAAGCACTTCTTGCCCAGCAGCACGTTGCCGCCGTAGCCGGAGTTGACGCTCATGATGGTGTTATCCTCGGGGAAGTGGACGATATAGCGGTTCTCCGGATCAATGTCCGCTTTGGCGTGGAGACCCTTGACATAGTCGGGCGAGTCCCCCAGGGCGTCCAGCACCTGCCGCCCCACCCGGGTCATGATGGCCATATTGAGCACTACGTAGATGGAGTCGGTGAGCTCGATGCCGTACTTGGCAAAGGGGGAGCCCACCACGCCCATGGAGTAGGGGATGACGTACATGGTGCGGCCCTTCATGGCGCCGGTATACAGTTGGAAGAGCTTGGCGTACATCTCCTGAGGGTCCATCCAGTTGTTGGTGGGGCCGGCGTCCTCCTGCTTCCGGCAGCAGATGAAGGTGCGGTCCTCCACCCGAGCCACGTCGTTGGGGGCGGTGCGGTGCAGGTAGCAGCCGGGCAGCTTTTCCTCGTTCAGCTTGGTCAGTTCGCCGGTGGCCACCGCCTGAGCCCTCAGCTCCTCCAACTGCGCTTCAGAGCCGTCGATCCAGACGATGGAGTCGGGCTGACACAGGTTGAACATCTGGTCGATCCAGTCCAAAACTGCGCGATTTTGGGTGAGTTCCATAAAAAGAGCCTCCTTTGGTGTGGGTGAGAGTTGTCATTATTGTAAGATAGAACCATACAAATTGCAAGGGAAACCCAAGAATTGGCGGAGAAGTGGCAATTCAAACGGATCGCCGTTTGAATTTGCAGGGTTTTGTGCAAAAAGAGCCTGCTCAGGAGTAGAGCGCGCGGGTCAGGGCGGCAAATTCCGGAATGCCCAGCCGCTCGCCGCGGACATCGGGGGGAAGGCCGCAGGCCGCGACGGCGGCCCGGAGCCGCTCCTTGTCGCCGCAATCTCCCAGCCCGGCGGACAGGGCGTTGAGCAGAGTTTTGCGGCGCTGACCGAAGGCGGCTTTGACCACCTGGAAAAAGCGCTTTTGATCCACCTCCACCGGCGGGGCGGGCCTGGGTGTGAGACGGATGACCGAGGAGGTCACCTTGGGGGCGGGGACGAAGCACTCCGGGGGCACGTCGAAGAGAAGCTCGGGAAGGGTGTGGTACTGGCAGTAGACGGAAAAGGACCCGTAATCTGAGGTGCCCGGTGCGGCGCAGATCCGTGCGGCCACCTCCCGCTGGATCATTACGGTGATGGCGGAGAAGAGGCCGGAGTCAATGAGGGCGGTAAGCACCGGCGTGGTGATGTTGTAGGGCAGATTGGCGCAGGCCATGGGGACCAGGCCGGAAAACTCCCGCTCCACCAGGGCGGCCAGGTCCAGCTTGAGGATATCCCCGGGGACGACCTGTACGTTGTCCCGCCCGGCCAAGGTCTCGGCCAGCACAGGGAGAAGGGCGCGGTCCAGCTCCACGGCCACGACTTTGGCCGCCGCGCCGGACAGCCGGACGGTGAGCGGGCCGATACCGGGGCCGATTTCCAGCACACCGTTTTCCCGGGTCACTCCGGCTCCGGCTACCATATCCTCGGGCACCCAGGAGGCGATCAGAAAGTTCTGCCCCATGGATTTGGAAAAATGGAAGCCATGTCGGCCCAGCAGGGCCTTGATGTCGCTGATGTTGCACAGGTCCATATCGTATGTTCCACCTTTGCGGTCAAGTATAGGCATTATACCAGCTTTCTGAGCATTTGTCACTCACTGGTGCTGCGCGCGCATGCAGGAAAGAGAGTTGGCAAACAGGCTTGTTTGTGGTATCCTATACAACACGCTTTGATACGGCATTGGGAGGCGCTTCATGGTCTTTAGCAGCATCAGCTTTCTGTTTGTGTTCTTACCGCTGTTGCTGGCGGTCTACTTTCTGCTGCCGGCCCGTCTGCGAGAGGGACGGAATCTGGTCCTGCTGCTGTTCAGCCTGTTTTTTTACGGCTATGGCGGCCCCCGATTTTTGCTGCTGATGCTGCTCTCCATCGCGGTCAACTACGCGGGGGGCCTGTTGGCCGCTCCGGACCGACGGAGACGCAGGCTGTGGACGGGCCTGGTGACGGCAGTCAACCTGGGATTGCTGGGCTGGTTCAAATATGCCGGCTTTCTGGGGGCAAACCTGAACCGCATCTGGACCGGGCTTCCGGTGCCGGAAGTGGCGCTGCCCATCGGGATCTCCTTTTTTACCTTTCAGGGGTTGAGCTATGTGCTGGACGTTTATCGGGGAGAGGCTGCGCCTGAACGCAACCCTCTGCGGGTAGCGCTCTATATCTCCCTGTTTCCCCAGTTGGTGGCGGGCCCCATTGTCCGCTATACCACCGTGGCGGACGAGATCCGGAACCGACGGGAGACTTTGGATGCGTTTACAGATGGAGCGGTCCGCTTTCTCTTCGGCTTGGGCAAGAAAATGCTGCTGGCCAACCAGCTCGGCCTGCTGGCCGACCAGGTCTATGCCACCCGGCCGGAGTTCCTGACCACCGCGCTGGCCTGGCTGGGGGCGGCGGCCTATACGGGGCAGATCTACTTCGACTTTTCGGGCTATTCTGATATGGCCATCGGCTTGGGGCGGATGTTCGGCTTTCACTTCCTGGAGAATTTCAACTACCCGTATCTCTCTCAGTCCGTCACGGAGTTCTGGCGGCGGTGGCATATTTCCCTGTCCACCTGGTTCCGGGATTACCTCTATATTCCGCTGGGGGGCAACCGCTGCGCCCACTGGAAGCATATCCGCAACATCCTGGTGGTCTGGGCGCTCACCGGCCTGTGGCATGGGGCGGCGTGGAATTTCCTGTGCTGGGGCCTCTATTTCGGGCTGTTGCTGTTGGGAGAAAAGTACGGCTGGGGGAGAATTCTGGAGCGGGCTCCCGCGGCGTTGCGACACCTTTACGCCATGGTGTTGATTGTCGTGAGTTGGGTGCTGTTCCGCGCCGAGACCTTGGACTATGCCGTGCGGTTTTTGCAGGCCATGGCGGGCTTTGCCCAGGGAGGGCTTACTGACGGCCGCACCACCTATTATCTGCTGGAATTTCGTTGGGAACTCCTCCTGGCCATCCCTGCGGCCATGCCCGTCAAGAGCTGGCTCCAAAACTGGCTGGAGTCAAAGAGCGGTGCTGCGGCCCAAGCCCTTTTGGCTTGGGGCCCCAAGCTCATCGCGCTGGGGATGTTTGGCCTGTCCTTCCTGCGGCTGGTGAGCTCCAGCTTCAATCCCTTCATCTATTTCCGCTTCTGAAAGGGGGACAAGCCATGAAACGGGCCTCACAGATGGGTTTCCTGCTGTGCTTTTTGGGGATTCTGGCGGCGGTGCCGCTGCTCATCGCCCTGCGGGGGGCGGACAATCAGACCTCTTATTATGAAAACCGCACTCTGGCAGCCATGCCGGAGTACCAGACGGCGGACCTGCTCAGCGGGGCATACTTCAGCGCCTGGGATACCTGGCTGACCGACCACATCCCCAGCCGGGACCGGCTGTTGGGCCTCAACACCCAAATCGACTACCGGCTGCTGCAAAAGCCTGTGGTCAACGACGTGGTGGTGGCCGCTGACGTGCTGCTGCCCTTCCAGACATATGGAACCTGGGACCTTGCCTATCTGGCCGAAACGGCGGACCAGGTCACCGAGGGCCTTGCCCGGCTGAACGAGACGTTAGAGACTTGGGGCGGCCGGTTCTATTACTTGGGCGTCCCTCTTCAGAGCTCCTATTTCTACGACCGCTACCCGGATTATCTGGAAAACCGCAAATGGCATGTAGACGGTATGACCGCCGCTTTTGCCGCTTCTATGGAGGAGAAAGGGCTGGATTTCCTGAATATGGGGGACGTATTCGCGGCCCAGGGGAGGCCAGCGGGCTGCTACTCCGCCTCCGACCATCATTTCAGCTACCGGGGAGCTTTCGCCTCCTATCAGGCTATGATGGCGCATATCAATGCCGATACGGGGTGGAACCTGCCGGTGCTGACAGAGGAGGAGCTGACCATCGTGCCCGCGCCCAATCCCTTCCTGGGGTCCCGGAACCGAAAGCTCTACGGCCTGTGGACCGGGGCGGAGAAGCTCTCTATCGGAGTGCAGGCCGCGCCTGTCCCCTTTACCCGGACGGACAACGGGGCCCCGGTTCCGGCGACCCTGTACGAGCTGCCGGAGGACCCGGCGGCAGAGGTGACCTACGACGTGTATATGGGGGGCGACAAGGCCGAGACCATCCTCCGGACGGACCGGCCCGAGCTGCCCAATCTGCTGATTTTTGGGGACTCGTTCACGAATCCGCTGGAGACCCTGTTCTATACCGGCTTCAATGAGACCCGCAGTTTGGATCTGCGCTATTATGACCAGAAGGGTATTTTGGAGTATTTGGAGGAGTATCGGCCGGATGTGGTGATCTGTATCCGGGACGACACCGCATATCTGTCCACCGAAGGCAATGGAAACATTCGATAAGAGGAGGAAGAGAGATGGAATACAGCATACGACCCATTGGGCCGCAGGACGCGGAGGGCTTTAACGCCCTGCGTCGGATGCCGGGGGTATTCGAGAACACGCTGGGATTGCCCTCGGAGCGGGTCAAGCGCAACCAGGACGGCATCGCGTCGCTGGGGCCCGACGACCACAATTTTGTGGCTGTGACCCCGGACGGCACGGTTATCGGTGTGGTGGGGCTTAAGGTGAAGCCCCAGCTTCGGATGCGCCACACGGCCGACGTGGGCATTTTTGTCCACACCGACTGGCAGGGGAAGGGCGTGGGTACCGCGCTGATGCAGGCGGTGCTGGATCTGGCCGACAATTGGCTCATGCTGGTCCGGGTGGAGCTGGAGGTGTTCACTGACAACGTTAAGGCCATCCACCTCTATGAAAAGCTGGGCTTTGAGAAGGAGGGGTGCAAGCGTATGACCACCGTGCGAAATGGCCGCTATGTGGACGAGTACGTTATGGCCCGCCTGCGGCCCGTGGGCAAGGAGCGATAGACGCCAAAAAAGGTGCCGGAACCAATTCTTTGGTTCCGGCACCTTTTTCGTTCAATAGGCGGCGACGATACCGCCGTCGTTGGCGTAGACGGTGCTGATGCCCCTGGTCTCCACAATGACGACGTCCCGGAACTGACAGGCCTTGAGCACCATCTCCTTGAGCTGGAAGGCCCGTTCCAGGCAGTTGCAGTGGGAGAGCACCAGGGTCCGGCCCACATGCTTGGCGTCCTTGACCATCAGCTCCACCATTTTGGACAGAGCCTGTTTGATGCTGATGGCCTGACCCTTTTTGCAGATTTCTCCCTCGGGAGTGGCCCCCATCAGCAGCTTGATGCGCAGGGCCCCGGTGACCACCGACTGCAGTCCGGTGAGCCGCCCGTTCTTCCGCAGATTGTCCAGGGACTCCAGCACGAACAGGGTCTGCATGTCCCGGGAGAAGCGGTCCACTTCGCGGATGACCTGCTGGAAGAGCAGACCCTGAGAGGCAAATTCCCGGATCTTCATGGCCAAAAGCGCCTCCCCGGCCGAGGCGGAACAGGAATTGAAGATGTGCACCTTGGCATCCGGATGCTCCTCCAGCCAGATCTGCCGGGCCTGCTGGGCGCTGTTATGGGAGCCGGACAGCAGGGCGGAGAGGGTGACCACGTACAGCTCGTCGGCGCCGCAGTCAAAAGCGTCCAGATACTGGGCGGGGGAGGGGCAGGAGGTCTGGGGAGCGCTCTCGCTTTCCTTCATCCGCCACAGCAGCTCCGCCTGGTCGAAGGCGGCGTCATCCACGATAACCTTGTCCCCCACCCGGATGGTGAGGGGGACGCTGCTGTAGCAGGGCTCCCGCAGGAGGGAGGGGGTCAGGTCGCAGCAACTGTCCACAATAATTTTGAAACTCATAAAAAGAATCTCCTAATCTGGTATTGTAAATTAGATTGTATCATTGGACCAAAGGGAAGTCAAGAATAACCAGATTAAAATTGTGGCCGGAGCGTATGGAAAACCACCTCAGTGGGAGGTGGTTTTCCGGATGGGTTTAGTCCAGGATATAGACGGTGCAGCTACGGACGCCGAAGTTGATGCATTCACTGTAGGTGTCGAAGAAGAGATCGACCCGGTTGCCTTTGATGCTGCCGCCACAGTCCTCCGCCGTGGCAACGCCGTAGGTGATGGTGCCGTCGGAGGAGACGATATACATGCGGGTGCCATAGGGAATGACCTTGGGGTCCACGGCGATGGCGCCTACCCGGGCGATGGTGCCGGTGGCGGTCTTTTTCCAGGACTGGCGCTCCGTGGTGTAGGCGGTGGCCTTGACGGTGAGGGCCCTGGCGTAACGCAGCGTCTGGCCGGAGGCGGTGGTAAGGACGCCGCTGCCGTCCTCCGCGGCGTTCACATGGGTGAGCACGTCGCTGGTGACGCTGAGGTAGGAGGCGGCCACGGCGGGCAGCCGGGTGCCGTACTCCACGATCTCGTCTACGGGCTCCTCCGCCACAGAGCGCCCCAGATCAGAGCGGTGCACGGTGCCGTCCGGATCGGTGACGATCCGGGTGGTCTCGATGACCCGCCCCTGACGGCCGGTCTGGACGACCTGCTCCTGCCCCAGCTCCAGCTCGGGGTTTTCACGGCGGACGGTCTGGTAGGGCAGCAGCTCGGCGAGCTCCGTCTCATAAGTGGTGAGGGGGCGGGCAATCTCCACCTGGACGACCCGGTCCTCGCGGACGGACCGGACCTGGTCGGCAGCGGAGAGAGCGATGCCCGCCCGCTCCAGTGCGCCGTCCAGCTCTCCGGCGTAGCCCTCCACCGTGGTGATCACGTCACCGTCGGTGATGATATAGGTGGTGCGGGGCGTCGCGGAGCCTGTAACCAGAGTGACGGCCAGGGCGGCAGTCAGCAGAAAGACGATGACGCGGCCCCGCTGGGATAATCGTGTCAACATAAAGGAAGAACCTCCTGAAACAAGACTGCAATGATTTGTAACTTTTGCATTTGGACTACAGTACAGGGATTATAGCCACATTTGGAGCAAAAGTCAAACTTACAACCCGGTTTTCAGAAGATTTCAATGTAAAAAGGGAAATTATGTGAAGGCGGATTCCGTCGGCATGAGGGAAAAAGAGAAACGAAAGGTAACAAAAAGTTACAGATAAAATGCTTGTGCCCCAATGGATTGGGCGATTTGGGCGATGAAACGGGAAGAGAGGGGGGCCGTTGGTGTCGAGGACCGGCGAGCTGGAGAAAAGATTCGTTCCAATTGAAAGATTTTCCCTGTGTTTTGACAAGGAAAGTTCCAGAACAGCAAGATAATTCCAAAAAATCTTGTGAAAGCTGTCGGAGACAGGGGAGGGCTGTCCCACGAAAGTTTGTGTAACCTGGAGAGAAAAAATGCATATTTTCTGCTGAAAAAGGGAGAATCGCGTCAGGTAAGGGGGGGTATTTCCGCCTCCTCGGCCTCCAGCTCCCGCAGCAGCTTCTGGTCAGACTTGGAGGACAGGTCCAGTCGCGCATAGAGGTCCGGCCGCCGGGTCCGGGTACGGAGGAGGGCCTGCTTGCGCCGCCATTTGGCGATGTTGGCGTGGTGACCGGACAGCAGAATGGACGGGACGGCGCGGTCATGCCACACCTCGGGACGGGAGTATTGGGGATATTCCAGCATCCCGTTGTAGTGACTCTCCTCTTCGAAGCACTCCGGGTCGGGAAGGACGCCGGGGACCATGCGGGCCACCGCATCGGCCACCGCCATGGCGGGGATCTCCCCGCCGGTAAGGACGAAATCCCCCATGGAAAGCTCCTCGTCCACGCACTCCTCAATGAACCGCTCATCGATGCCCTCGTAGTGCCCGCAGACCAGGATCAGGTGATCATAATCGTTCTTCAGGCGCTTGGCGGCGGCCTGGTCAAAGGTTTTGCCTGCCGGAGACATGTAGATGGTGCGTCCGGGGCCGTAGGTGTCTACAATGTGTTTCCAGCACTGGTAGAGCGGGTCGGCCTGCATCACGGCCCCGCGTCCGCCCCCGTAGGGATAGTCGTCCACCTGCTTCTGCCTGTTTAAGGTATAATCCCGAATCTGATGGGCTTCGATGCGGATCAGGTCCCGCTCCTGGGCCCGGCCCAGGATGGACTCGCTCATCATATCCCCCACCGTTTCGTCAAAGAGGGTCATGATATCGATCCTATACATCGCTGGCCATCCCTTCGATGAGGCGGACCCGAATGTAGCCGCCTTCCACATTGGTCTCCGCCAAAAATTCATCCACGGCGGGAATCATATACTCGTGGCGCCCGCCCTTCACCACATAGACCTCGTGGGCCGGCGGGGTGAGCACATCGGCGATCGCTCCCAGCACCTCGCCGCTGGCGGCGTCCCGCACCTCCAGGCCAATCAGGTCGGCAATAAAGTGCCGCCCTTCAGGGAGGACCACTCCGGTGCGGTCGATGGAGATGATTTTGCCCTTGAGACGCATGGCGGCATTGACGTCGCTCACGCCCTCCAGCCTGACAAGGATATTTCCTTTGTGCGCGCGGGCGCCCAGCACCTTGAACGGTGTACCATCGATATAAAAGACGTCAAAGCCGCGGAGAAACTCCGGCGAGTCGGCCCATGGGACGATCTTCAACTCCCCCTGTACACCGTGGGTGTTGACGATCTGCCCGGCCTCTAAAAACTTGTTTTTCATAGGTCGCTCCTTTTTCAATAAACGAAAACGGCGGGGCTGCCCCCGCCGTTCTTGTCTCAATCGACGATCTCAACTGAAACCTTCGTTCCTTTGCGCTGGGCCACGGAGCGCATCAGCGTGCGGATCTCCTTGGCGATGCGGCCCTGACGGCCAATGACCTTGCCCATATCCTCGGGGGCCACCCGCAGTTCCAGAACGGTCTCGCCCGCCCCGGCGGTCTCAGTGACGGAAACCGCTTCGGGATGCTCCACCAGGTTCCGGGCCACATAGGTAAGCAGTTCCTTCATTGGTGTTCTCCTTACACGCCGGCCTTCTTCAGCAGAGACTTGACGGTCTCGGTGGGCTGGGCGCCGGTCTTGATCCAGGCCTGGGCGCGCTCCACATCCACCTTCAGCTCAGCGGGATTGGCCTTGGGATCATAGGTGCCGATCTCCTCGATAAAGCGTCCGTCGCGGGGATAACGGGAGTCGGCCACCACGATACGATAAAAGGGAGCCTTCTTGGCGCCCATCCGACGCAGTCTGATTTTCACCATTTTATATTCACCTCCATATTGTTCTACATCTTTTATATGGAAACGTCCGCGGGGACGCTTACCAACCGGGATCATCCGAAGGGAAAGCCCTTCCTTTTACCCATGCCGCCGAAGCGGCCCATCTTTTTGGCCAGCTTGCCGCCTGCCATCTGGCGGGTCATCTGCTGCATCAGCTCAAATTGCTTGAGCAGTCGGTTGACGTCCACAACCTGGGTGCCACTGCCGGCGGCGATGCGCTTTTTGCGGCTGGAGTTGAGCAGGGAGGGGTTCTCCCGCTCTGCAGGGGTCATGGAGAGGATGATGGCCTCAGTCTGGGACAGCAGACGCTCATCCACGGTGGCGCCCTCCAGCGCCTTGGCGTTGACGCCAGGGAGCATCCCGGCGATATCGGACAGCGAGCCCATGCTTTTGAGCTGGATAAGCTGTTCGTAGTAATCCGTCAGGGTGAGACGGTTTTTCTTCATCTTCTCCTGGAGCTCGGCAGCCTTCTTCGCGTCGAAGTTCTGCTCCGCCTTTTCGATGAGGGAGAGCACGTCACCCATACCCAGGATGCGGGAGGCCATACGGTCCGGGTGGAAGACCTCGATTTGGTCCAGCTTTTCACCCACGCCCACGAATTTGATGGGCTTGCCGGTGACGGCCTTGATGGAGAGCGCCGCGCCGCCCCGGGCGTCGCCGTCCAGCTTGGTGAGCATGACGCCGGTGATGTCCAGGGCTTCGTCAAAGGTCTGGGCGGCGTTGACAGCGTCCTGACCGATCATGGCGTCCACGATGAGCAGGATCTCGTCGGGGTCAATGGCGGCCTTCATCACCTTGAGCTGTTCCATCAGCTCCTCGTCCACATGGAGCCGGCCGGCGGTATCCACGAACACAATGTCGTTGCCGTGCTTCTTTGCATGCTCAATGGCTGCCTTGGCAATATCCACCGGGTCGATCTGCCCCATCTGAAACACGGGAATGTCCAACTGCCCGCCTACGACCTCCAACTGGTGGATGGCAGCGGGGCGGAAGGTATCGCAGGCTGCCAGCAGAGGGCGCTTGCCGTTCTGCCTCTTCATATACCCCGCCAGTTTGGCTCCGTTGGTGGTCTTGCCCGCGCCGTTGAGACCCACCAGCATGACTACGGTAGGCGGCTTGGGAGATAGGTTCAGCTTGGTGCTCTGGCCGCCCATCAGGGCGGTGAGCTCCTCGTTGACGATCTTGACGATCATCTGAGCGGGGGTGAGGCTCTCCAGCACATCGGCTCCTACGGCCCGCTCCGTGACTTTTTTGATGAACTCCTTGACCACCTTGTAGCTCACGTCGGCTTCCAGCAGGGCCAGACGGATCTCACGCATGGCCTCCTTGACGTCGGACTCGGACAGGCGGCCCTTGCCGCGCAGCTTCTTAAAGGCGGAGGAGAGCTTTTCGGTCAAACCTTCGAATGCCATGCTTACTCCTGAATCAAAGTCTCGGCCAGGCCCTCGAGCCGCTTACCCAGCGCTTCCAGCTCGTCGTCCTCAAAGCGAGCGGCGTTGAGCTCCAGAAGTCTGTGGGCGCAGCCCTCCACCTCCTTGAGCTGGGCCTGCATGGTGTGGAACCGGCGGATCAGGCCGGTCTTGTCCTCGATTTCGGTGAGGTAGGCCTCCGCCCGGACAATCACGTCCCGTACGCCCTGGCGGGTGATACCATAATTTTCGGCGATCTCGGCCAGAGAGAGGTCCTCGTTGTAATAGAGGTCGTAGAACTCCTTCTGCCGGTCTGTGAGCAGATCGCCGTAAAAGTCGAAGAGCAGGGCCATGCGGTAAGCCTGATTCTTCATGTCCACACCTCCGTCTGCATTTTGTAAAGCTTTTGGCCTTTACACAACGAATATGATACAACATTTTGCACCCGTTGTCAAGATGAAATCCCGGAAAGGCGGAGATTTTCCCGGTTGCGGGGCGGGAGGAATAGGTTGGGGGCCGATTGGGAAAAGCTAGGGAGAAAATGAGCACAGCACGGAAAGGGGAGTCCCCATGGACCGCACCACATTTCTTCCCATGGACGATAAGCATTTGGGGCAGTTTGGAGAGAATACCGCCCGCGCCTTCCGGCCGGAGGGCTGGATGGGGGGGCGGCCGGTCTGGCGGCTGGCCCTGGAGTGCCTCCAACGGGTTACCGCGGTGCGGGACCGGGTTTGGCGGGCGGAGAAGAGCGGGGCGGCGGAGTGGCTGTTGGACAACTGGTATTTGGCGCAGCGGGAGGGCCGGGACGGAGCGGCAGCCTTCCGAAAGGCCCGGCGGCTGCGGTATATCGTGCGGGATAGAGTGCGCCGGCCGCTGGTGCTGGAGTTGGCCCGGGCCTTTGTCTGGGGGGCGGGGGCGGACGCCGGCCCCCAAAGACTGGAGCTCTTTCTGGAGCGGGCGCAGGGCGCCCAGCCGCTGACGGAGCGGGAGCTCTCGCTCTTCGTTCCGGCCCTGAAATGCGCTCTGGTGGAGCGGCTGGACCTGCTGTGCAGGGAGCTGAACCGGGAGGATGGCGAGGAGGAGCGGCTGAGCGCCGGGATGGGGTCGGTGTTTACCGCCCTGCGGACCCTGTCCACCGCCGACCTGTCCGGGCTGCTGGAGCGGGCCAGCCGGGTGGAGGCCATCCTCCAGAGCGATCCTGCGGGGGTCTATTCCCTCATGGACGACGAGACCCGGGGCCGCTACCGCCATCAGGTCTGCCGCCTGGCCCGGCAGAAGGGCCTTTCCGAGATTGACACGGCGGAGCGGGCGATCCAATCGGCAGCCCAGGCACAGGGGGAAGAGCGGCATGTGGGCTTCCAGCTCTTTGAGCCCCAGACGCACCTGACCGCAGGCGTCCTGTATGTGGGGGCGGTGGTGGTGACCACGCTCTTCCTCTCCTTACTGCTGGGGTTCCGGCTGGACTGCCTGTGGGCGCCGATGCTGCTGCTTCTGCCGGTATCCGACATAGTGAAGAACGGGGCCGACTTCCTGGTGGTGCGTCTGGTGCATCCCCGGCCGGTCCACCGGCTGGCGCTGAAGGGGGGGGTGCCGGAGGAGGGGCGGACCCTGTGTGTCATCGCCAGCCTGCTCACCGACGGGCACAGCGGAGACAAGCTGGCCGCCCTGCTGGAGCGCTATCGGCTGGCCAATCGGGACGCGGGGGCGGAGCTGCGCTTCGGCCTTTTGGCCGACCTGCCGGACCGGGACAGCCCCATGGGAGAGGCGGAGCGCCGCTGGACGGAGTCGGCCCGAAATGCCGTGGAGGGTCTGAACGCCAAATACGGCGGGGGGTTTTATCTCTTTTTCCGCCGGCCCGCTTTCCATGCCGTGGACGAGCGCTACATGGGCTGGGAGCGCAAGCGCGGGGCCCTAGTCGAGCTGGTCCGGCTGCTGAAGGGGCGGCGTTCCGGCTTGGAGGTGCTGGCCGGGGACCGCACGGCGCTGAAGGGGACCCGCTATGTCATCACGCTGGACTCGGACACCTGCCTGAGCGTGGGCACCGCCCGGGAGCTGGTCGGCGCCATGCTGCACCCCATGAACCGGCCCAGAGTGGACCCCAGGCGCAGGGTGGTGGTCTCCGGCTACGGTCTGCTCCAGCCTCGGGTGGGGGTGGAGCTGGAGGCGGCCAATCACTCCCAGTTCTCCCGCATCTTCGCTGGCCAGGGGGGGGTGGATCCCTACGGCTCGGCCGCCAGCGACGTGTATCACGACCTCTTTGATGAGGGCACCTATACCGGCAAGGGCATCTTCGACGTGGACGTGTTTTTTACCTGCCTGGACCGGCGGTTTCCCGAAAATACCATTTTGTCCCACGATCTGCTGGAGGGCGCCTATCTCCGGGCGGGACTCATCGGAGACGTGGAGCTTACCGACGGCTATCCCTATAAGGTAACCTCTTATTTTTCCCGACTCCACCGCTGGGTGCGAGGGGATTGGCAGCTTTTGCCCTGGCTGGGCCGGACGGTCCGGGATGAGAACGGCAGGCGGGAGGCCAACCCCGTGGGGCCCATCGCCAAGTGGAAGCTCTTCGACAACCTGCGCCGCAGCCTGGTGCCGGTGTCCACCCTGCTGGCCCTGGTGCTGGGTATGTGCCTGTCCGGGCCGGTGTTCGCGGCGGCGGCGGGGGTGGCGGTCCTGGCCGCCGCCTCCCATCTGCTTCTTTCCGGGGCCGATCTGGCCTTCCGGCGGGGAAGAGGCCTTACGGAGCGCTACCACTCCACTATTATTACGGGGTTTGGAGGGGTTCTCCTCCAGACGCTGGTGCAGCTTTTGTTCCTGCCCTATCAGGCATGGATCTGCGCCAGCGCCGCCCTCACCGCCCTGTGGCGGATGGGGGTGTCCCACAAGAAACTCCTGGCCTGGACCACCGCTGCCGAGGCGGAACGGAGAGCGGGGGACGGACTCTGGGCCAATTACCAAAAAATGTGGCCATCGGTGGCGGCGGGGCTGCTCTGCGTGGTATGTTCCCGGTTCCCAGCCGGAGCCGCCGTCGGACTGGTGTGGATGGCCTCTCCGGTCTTTTCCTGGGCCATGAGCCGCCCCGTCGCCCGGGCGCGGAGGCTGGAGAAGGAGGATCGGCCCTTCCTGCTCCACCAGGCGGCCCTGATCTGGCAGTATTTTGCCGAGTTCCTCCGGCCGCAGGACCACTGGCTGCCGCCGGACAACTGGCAGGAACAGCCTGCCGTGGGCCTGGCCCGGCGGACCTCGCCCACCAACATCGGCATGGCGCTGCTGTGCTGTCTGGCGGCGGCGGACCTGGAGCTGACGCCCCGAAACCGGGCGCTCTCCCTCATCGGGCACATTCTGGACACGGTGGAGAAGCTGCCCAAGTGGCATGGACATCTGTATAATTGGTACGACACCGCCGCCGCTGTACCGCTGGAGCCGCGCTACGTGTCCACGGTGGACAGCGGAAACCTGTGCGGCTGCCTGATTGCGCTGGAGGCGGGCCTGCGGGAGTGGGGGGCGGACGGAGAGGCCGACCGGGCGGCGGCGCTGGGGGCGGCCATGGAGTTTGCCCCGCTGTACGATGCCACCCGCCGGCTGTTCTATATCGGCTACGACTGCACCAAAGGGGAGTATACCCAAGGCTGGTATGACCTGATGGCCAGCGAGGCCCGGCAGACCAGCTATATCGCCGTGGCCAGGGGGGAGGTGGAGCCCCGCCACTGGCGGAGGCTGTCCCGGGCCCTGGTGTCCTGGGACCACTATTGCGGCATGGCCTCCTGGACGGGCACCATGTTTGAATATTTCATGCCTCACCTGTTGCTGCCCGCTGAGCCGAACTCGCTGCTGTACGAATCGCTGACCTTCTGCGCCTACGCGCAGCGAAAGCGGGTGGCGGGGACCGGCGCGCCGTGGGGGATCTCCGAGTCGGCCTTCAACTCCTTCGACGCCGGGCTGAACTATCAGTACAAGGCCCACGGCGTCCAGCGGCTGGGCCTCAAGCGGGGCCTGGACCGGGAGCTGGTCATTTCCCCCTATTCCACCTTCCTGACGCTGCCACTGGCGCCGGGCCGGGCAGTACGCAACCTGCGCCGCCTGCGGGATATGGGGCTGGAGGGCCCCTACGGTCTTTACGAGGCGGCGGACTTCACCCCCGACCGCCGGACCGGCGGAAAAACCTTTGAGCCAGTGCGCTCCTATATGGCCCACCATCTGGGCATGAGCCTGGTGGCCATCGACAATACCCTCAATGGACCGATCATGCAGCGGCGCTTTATGGCCGACGCCGCCATGGCCTCCTACCGCGAGCTGCTCCAGGAGAAGGTGCCGGTGGGGGCCCAGGTCCTGCGCGCGCCCCGGCGGGAGGTGCCGGAGAAGCCCCGACGGGGAGAGCCGGGAGGCTTTCAGCGGATGGGGGAGGGCTGCAACCGGAGCCTACCGGAATGCCACCTGCTGTCCGGTGGGGCCTGGCGGGTCCTGTGCACCGACGCGGGGGCGTCCCGCTCCGTGATGGGAGGGACAGATTTGACTCGGTGCAGCCTGGCGCGGCCCTGGCAGGGGCCGGGCGTTGCCCTGTTTCTCTCTGGGCCGGAGGGGCTGATGCCCCTGACGCCCGCGCCCTTCTATCGGGAGGAGCCGGCCTACGGCTGGCGCTTTGACGGGAACGGCGCAGCGTGGACCATGGAGTGGAATTTATACGCAAGTATTTTAACCTTACAGGTTTTGGAGGAAGAGAACGGGGAGCTACGGGAGGTGACCCTGCGGTGGAACGGCGCAGGAGAGCGGACAGTGGAGCTGGTCTGCTACCTGGAACCCGTGCTGGCGCGCAGAGAGGACTACGAGGCGCACCCGGCATTCTCCAAGTTGTCGCTGGAGAGCCGGGACCTGGGAGACGGTGTCCTCTTTACCCGCCGTCCCCGGCGAAGCGGGGAAAACCGTCCGGCCATGGCGGTACTGTGGGAGGGGGCGGAGGCCAGACTGGATACCTCCCGGGAGACGGCGCTGGGCCGGGGTGGACTGCTGGCCCTGGAAAGCGCGTTGACTCGCCCGCCCCAGGGGACGGAGGGGGCTGTGTTGGACCCGTGTCTGCTGGCCCGCTTTCCTCTGACGCTTTCCGGCGGGACCGAGACTCACTTCCGGATGGCGTTGTCCGCCGCCGATGACGGAGACCATGCCGTGGAGAGCGCGGCCCGTCTGCTGCGTCGCCCCGAGGAGAGCTGCGGCGGCCGGATGGACTGGCTGATCCGCCAGCTCAATCTGACAAGTGAAATAACTTTGCATGCATTTGAGCTCCTGAGGCGGCTCCAGTTTCCCGACCGGTCCCCGGTGCGGCCCGGTTCCGAGGAACAACGCGCCCTGTGGCCCTTCGGCATCTCGGGCGACCTGCCCATTGCGGTCCTGCCGGTAGAGGCGCAGGAGCAGTTGGAGGATGCCCTTCGCCTGACTCTGGAGCACCAGTTTCTGGACCGCAGCGGGTTCCGGTTTGATTTGGTTTTCCTTCTCTCGGAGGGCGGCGATTACCGCCAGCCAATCCGGGAGGAACTGTTGGAAGGGCTGCGAGACCAGGATTGGTCCCATCGCATCGGCGTAAAGGGCGGAGTCTACCTGCTGGATGCGGCCCAGGCAGCCGGGCCTTTGCAGTCTGTGGGGCTGCTTCTGGGGACGGGGGGCTCGTTCCCAGAACGGAAATCCGCTCTAGAAGAGACTGTAAAGGAGATAAACCTGTCAAGTGTTACAGAGATGCCTGCGTTTTCCTGGGCCCGGTCGGGGGCGTTTTCCTTTCAGACCGGGGAGACCCTGCCCCCGGTGGGGTGGTCGATGATGCTCTGCAACGGGTCTTTCGGCTGGATGACCGATGAGACGGGGGGCGGACACCTCTGGCACGGCAATGCCAGGGAGCAGCCGTTGACCCGCTGGCAGAACGACCCGCTGGCAATCGGGGGACCGGAGGAACTCCTGTACCAGAGCGGAGAAGAGGTCTGCTCCTTTTTTGCCCATGCGGACGGGATGCCCTGCCAGGTGACGTATTTCCCAGGAAATGCCAAGTGGGAAAAGACCTGGCGGGGGCGGACGATCCGCTGCACCGCCTTTGTACCGCCGGATCTGGATGCCCGTATCCTCCTCCTGGAGGCGGGGGGCGAGGGCCGGGTCCTCTATCGCCGGGAGGGCGAAGCGGAGCGGAGCTGGTCCATCCGGGACAGGCTCTGCTTGCGGACTGGGCCGGAGGGGACGGAGCCTATCGACTTTACCCTGGCCGACCGGCTCTTCCGGGAGACGGAGGACTACTGGCGGGAAAAGACGGGGGCGCTGTGGTTTGACACGCCGGATCAGGCCTTGAACCGTTATCTCAATGGCTGGGCGCCCTATCAAATCATCGCCTGCCGTCTATTTGGACGGACTTCCCTCTATCAAAACGGCGGGGCCTTCGGATTCCGGGACCAGCTTCAGGATGTTTGCGCTGTTCTCCCAATCGCGCCGGAGCTGGCCCGGGCGCAGATCCTGCGGGCCTGCGCCCATCAGTACCGGGAGGGAGACGTGATGCACTGGTGGCACCCCGGGCAAAATGGAGCGCCGGACAAGGGGGTGCGTACCCGCATCAGCGACGACTTGCTGTGGCTGCCCTATGCCCTGTGCGAGTATCTGGATCAGACAGGGGACCGCTCACTTTTAAATGAGCAAGTAGAATTCCTTGTCAGCAATGTACTGGCAGAGGGGGAACGGGAACGCTACGAGGAGCCCGCCCGGTCGGAGGAGCGGGCCGCGGTCCTGGAGCACGCCCTCCGGGCGGCAGACCGGGTGCTGGACCGGGGCTTTGGCGTCCATGGGCTGGCGCTCATGGGGACGGGGGACTGGAACGACGGGATGGATCTGGTGGGGGCCGGCGGCTCCGGCGAGAGCGTGTGGCTGACCTGGTTTTTGGGACTGGTGCTGCGCCGTCTGCTCCCGCTGTGCGGCGAGGCTCGGTCAGAGCGCTATCAGGCGGCGTTGGCCGCCTGCGCCCGGGCGGCCAACGCCGCCTGGGACGGCGAATGGTTCCTCCGGGGCTACTATGACGACGGCGCTACCCTGGGCAGCCATGCCGACCAGGCGTGCCAGATCGACTCTTTGCCCCAGTCTTTTGCCGTCATCAGCGGGATGGGAGAGCCGGAGCGGACGGCCCGGGGCCTGCGCGCGGCTTTGGACCGGCTGTTTGACCGGGAACCTGCGGTGGTCCGCCTGTTTACCCCTCCCTTTGACGAGGGGGAGCGGGACCCGGGCTATATCCGGGGCTATCTCCCAGGGGTGCGGGAAAACGGCGGACAATATACCCATGCGGCGGTGTGGCTGGCCTTGGCCTGCCTGCGGATGGACTGGCGGCAGGAGGGATGGGAAGTGCTCAGAGCCCTTTTGCCCAGCGCCCACGATCCGGCCGGCTATCGGGCGGAGCCCTACGTCCTAGCCGCCGACGTCTACTCCAACCCTTTGCATCAGGGCCGGGGCGGCTGGAGCTGGTACACCGGCGCGGCGGGCTGGTATTACCGTACGGCGGTGGAAGAGCTGCTGGGCCTGAAGCTGCGGGCGGGCCTGCTCTATCTGGAGCCCAAGCTGCCTGAGGATTGGCCGGGCTTTTCCGCCCGCTGGCAGAGCGGGAAGGGCCTGTTTCACATCCAGGTGCGCCGGGGTGGGAGGAAGGAGATGACGCTGGACGGGCGTTCCCACGCCGGCGGCATCCCCATTCGGGACCTGACGGGAGAGCATACCATCCTTTTTACGTTTTGAGGGTGGAAAAATGGAAAAAATATAGTATAATACCTTCTATGACTGCAACAGAGAAAGGACGGTCCACCGATGATCCAAGTAACGCAAAAGGACCTGATGCCCGGCGTTCATCTGACGGCGGTGCATACCGAAAAATTTAAGACCTGTCTGCTGGGCGCCACGCTGCTTACCTCGCTGCGGAAGGAGACGGCCTCCCTGAACGCGCTGGTGCCATTCGTTCTTCGGCGCGGAACGGAGCGGGCGCCGGATATGGAAGCCCTGTCCGCCGCGCTGGACGAGCTGTACGGCGGCTCCATCGAGCCCAACGTCCGTAAAAAAGGGTCTGTTCAGTGTATTGGCTTTACAGGCAGTTTCCTGGATGACACCTATACGCCGGGCCGGGAAGCGATTCTGGAGCCCGCCGCGGCCCTGCTGGGGGACCTGCTCCTCCACCCGGTAAAGGAGGACGGCGGCTTCCGGCGCGAGTATGTGGAAGGGGAGCGCGCCAACCTGGTGGACCGGATTCGGGCCCAGGTCAACGACAAGCGCCAATATTCCGTGCAGAAGCTGATTCAACTGGTCTGTGCCGGAGAACCCGCCGGTGTGGATAAGCTGGGGGACGAGTCGTCCGCCGCCGCCATCACGGCAGACGGCTTGTGGGAGGCGTACCGGGCTCTGCTGCGGACGGCCCGTGTGGAGCTCTATTACTGCGGCTCGGCTCCGCTGGAGCGGGTAGAGGCGGCCCTGGCCGCCGCCTTCCGGGACCTGCCCAGAGAGGAGACGCGCACAGCGGAGGGGGTACAGTCCGTCGGGGCCCATGCGGCTCCAGGCGGGCCGCGGCTGGAAGAAGAGGCTATGGACGTGACCCAGGGCAAGCTGGCGCTGGGCTTCCGCACCGGCGGCCTGACGGCGGCCAGCCCTGAGTTTCCGGCCCTGCTGGTGATGAACGCCGTCTATGGAGGCACACCGACCTCCAAGCTCTTCCTCAATGTGCGGGAGAAGCTGTCGCTGTGCTATTATGCCAGCTCCATGCTGGAGAAGTTCAGCGGGCTGATGGTGGTTTCTTCCGGCATTGAATTTGACAAATTTGAGGCGGCCAAGGCGGAGATCCTGGCGCAGATGGAAAATTGCCGGGCCGGGACCATCGAGGAATGGGAGCTGGTAGGGGCACGCCAGTCGGTCATCAGCGCCCTGCGGACCACGATGGACGCCCAGGGCCGACTGGAGGAGCACTGGCTGGGCCAGGCGGTGGCCGAACTGACCGAGGGGCCGGACGAACTGGCCCGCCGGGTGGAGGCGGTCACGATGGACCAGGTGGTGGCGGCCGCCCGCCGTCTGGAGCTGGATACCGTTTACTTCTTGAAGGGCCGGGAGGGCAAAGCACATGGTTAAGAAGGAGTACCCGCGCATTGGAGAGAGCCTGTATCACGGCGAGCTGGTCAACGGCCTGCATGTCTATGTGGATGTAAAGCCGGAATTTTCCAAGAGCTACGCCTTTTTTGCCACCAATTATGGCGGCATGGACATGCGCTTCCAGCTCAACGGGGAGTGGCACGATACCCCTGCCGGGGTGGCGCACTTCCTGGAGCACAAGATGTTTGACACCAAGGACGGCAACGCCCTTCAGGACCTGGCCGCTAACGGAGCCAGTCCCAACGCCTTCACCAGCTCAGCCATTACGGGCTACTACTTCGAGAGCACGGAGAAGTTTGAGGAGAACCTGAAGATTTTACTGTCCTTCGTGTCGGAGCCCTGGTTTACGCCGGAGAGCGTGGATAAGGAGCAGGGCATCATTGGCCAGGAGATCCGTATGATCGAGGACGATCCGGAAAACCAGGTGTTTTATGGGATGATGGAGACCCTGTATGTTCACAACCCCATTAAGGTGAGCATTGCCGGCACGGTGGAGTCCATTTCCCACATCACAGCGGATACCCTGTATGCCTGCCATGCGGCGTTTTATAATCCGGGAAATATGGTCTTGTGTGTGGCGGGCAATGTGGACCCAGAGCGCATCTGCGAGATCGCCCGGGAGATCCTGCCCCGGGAGGGGATTGCGGATATCCCAAGGGATTACGGCGGGGAAGAGCCGGAGACGGCCGCCATGCCGGAAAAGGTTCAGCGGATGGAGGTCTCCACACCCATTTTCCAACTGGGCTGGAAGGCGGACGCCGCTCCCATGGGGGAGGAGCGCCTGCGCTGTCAGCTTATGGGGGAGCTGGCCTGTGAAGCTCTGTTCGGCACCTCCACCGCCCTTTATGCGCGCTTGTACCGAGAGGGCCTGGTCAACCAGAATTTTGGATACGGCTATGAGGCGTATCCTGGCTGTGCCTTCCTGGCCGCCGGTGGGGAGAGCCGGGACCCGCGGGCCGTGCGGGACGCCGTCCTTCAGGAGGCGGAGCGAATTGGTCGGGAGGGCATCCAGCCTGCCCTGTGGGACAGGCTGAAGCGCGCGGCTTACGGCGGCCGTGTGCGGGGCCTGAATTCGTTTGAGAATATCTGCGTGGGCCTGGCCCAGGGCCATTTTGCGGGCGCGGAGCATTTCCGCTTCCCGGAGGTGTTCGACACCATTCAAAAGGTGGACGTAGAGGCTTGCATCCGCCGTTGGGTAGTGCCGGAGCGCACCGGTCTGTCCATTGTAGAGCCCAAGGAGGCGAGGACATGAGAACCGTGGCCTTTCCAGGCCTGGGGCTGGAGTTCCACCTGGATCGGGTGGCCTTCCGCTTGGGAGACTTTGCTGTCTATTGGTATGGTATCATCATCGCTGTGGGTTTCCTGCTGGCGGTGGTCTACTGCTACCATAAGGCCCCCAAGCTGGGAATCCGGCAGGACGATGTGATCGACATGCTGTTTTTTGCCGTGCCCCTGTCCATTATCGGGGCGCGGCTCTACTACATCGTCTTTTATCTGGACCTGTTCCGTAAGGAGGACGGAAGCCTGAGCCTCTATAAAATGATGGATATCCGGGATGGCGGGCTGGCAATCTATGGGGCGGTCATCGTCGCCTTTTTTACCCTGCTGATTTTCTGCAGAGTGCGCAGAATTAATTTCCTCGCCTTTGCGGATGTAGGCGTGTTCGGACTGTTTATTGGACAGTGCATCGGTCGGTGGGGAAATTTTATGAATGTAGAGGCATTCGGCGGTCCGACGGAGCTTCCCTGGCGCATGGGAATCGACGTTTATATGGACGGAGTATGGCAGTATATGGAGGTCCACCCGACCTTTTTTTATGAATCCATGTGGAATCTGGCAGGTTTTTTGCTTCTTGTGCTGATCTCCAGGAAATTTCGAAGGTTTGACGGCCAGCTTATGCTGACCTACTTCGCCTGGTATGGTTTTGGGCGCGGGATTATCGAGGGATTGCGTACCGACAGCCTGTATTTCTTCCACACGGGCATACGGGTTTCGCAGGTTTTTGGCTTTGCTACAGCGGTGGTGGCTGTGGCGCTTCTGGTCTACCACCTGGCGGTTAAAAAGCATACGCCGGAGGAACTCTATGTGAATCGTTTGCGGGCGGCGGAAGCGGACAGGGAAGCGTCGGCTCCGCAGGCTGCAGAGGACAAGCAGGAGGATGCGTGACGGGTTTTGCCGGAGCCCATATGGGCTCCGGCAAAACCACAGAAAAAGCCGAAGGGAAGTTCTTGACATTCTGCGGCTAAATCACTATAATACATTGGTAACGTTGTTTCGGGGTGTGGCGAAGTTTGGTATCGCGCTTGGTTCGGGACCAAGAGGCCGCGGGTTCAAGTCCCGCCACTCCGACCATGTCGAATGTTCATAACGACACTGAACATTCGGGAGATAGGAGCAATCGAAAGATTGCTCCTATTTTCTTTTTTTACGGCGTTGGCTGGCATAGGCTTTGTAAAGGCTCTCCATGATTGGCGATACAAGCGGCTCACCGGGGTGTCTCGCTGAAAGAACGGCCACGCCCTCACGCTTGACACTATCGCCCCAGCGTAGCACTTGCCACATATCACGGCCCAATCGTGAAAAGTCTGTTACCAACACCGCACCAACACCCCCGGCCCGTATGGCGGCCTCCATTTGGCGAAAACCGGGGCGGTCGAGGGTCAAGCCGCTTGCGCCGTTGTCGGTGTAATATGTAAGGTCGGTATGACCCAGCGAATGGGCATATTGCGTAAGCTGGGCCTTTTGTGCGTCAATGCAGAGCTGGCTTTCATGGGCTACACGGCAGTACAGGGCTACTCTCACGGGCTTATTCTTATTCACCGTCATCACCCGGCCTTTCGGGGAATGTACTCAACCGCCACCCCTTGCCTTGTGTCAAGGGTGACGCTTGCGGGCAAGGCGGCAACTTCCGGCGTGTCAAGGGTGCCGATGAAATTGTAATAGATGTCAAGCCGCTGGGTACGGCCTTTTCCCACACCCTCGGCTTGATGAACGACGATTTTTTCCACCAGCTCGTTTAGAATAGTCGGCGTTAGCTCCTCAATATTGGTGTACTTCTTGACAGTCCGTAGAAAGGTGGCGGCGCTGTCCTTGCTCCGCTGCTCCTCGTCGATCTCCGCTTGCAGAGCGGAGATTTTCTTTTTAAGAGCAAGCTGTTCATCGTCATACCGTTTGGTAATCATCATATACCGCTCGTCGGATAGCTTGCCGCTGGCATTGTCCTCGTAGGTCTTAGAGAACAGGGCATCCAGTTCGTTACTTCGGGCCAACATGGCCCGAAGTTCCTGCCCCCGGCGTTTACTCTCCTTGACGGCCTCCTGCATGGATTTAGACATCAGCAGCTTTACAAAGTCCTCCTCCTTGTCCTGCAAAAAGGCAGTCATGCGGCGCAGCTCCAAAAGCATGACCTGTTCCAGCGCATCGGCCCGAATATAATGGGTGTCGTTGCACGTTCCCCGGTTGCCCCGGTAGTTGGAGCAGTTGAAGTATTGGATTTCCGTGTGCGGGTGGTTGACGTTGAAATGCAACTTACGCCCACAGCCAGCGCAGAACAGCAACCCCGAAAACATATTCTTTTCAACTTTCTTGGGTTGACGCCGCTTGTTCCCTTGCCGGGTGCGCTGTACCATTTCCCACGTTTGACGGTCAATAATTGCCTCGTGGACACCCTCAAAAATCATTTGATTTTCCTCGGGGTTCTCAAAGCGTCGCTTGTCTTTGAATGACTTAGAGTAGGTTTTGAAGTTCACCACATCGCCCATGTACTCACGGGCGTTGAGAATTTTGTTGATGGTGGTCTTGCACCAGTAATAGGGGCTATCCTTGTATGCGCCGCCCTTTTTTCCGCTCCTGCGGATACCTTTACTTCTCCAATACTCCGTGGGGGTTAGAATTTTCTGCTTTTCCAAATGGTCGGCAATGCGGTACTCGCTCATGCCGTCGATACACAGCTTATAGATATATCGCACCACTTGGGCGGCCTCCTCGTCCACAATCCACCGCCGGGGGTTCTCCGGGTCTTTGATGTATCCATACATCGGCTGGGAAAGCGGAACGCCTGTGTTTCCACGCAACCGATGGGAACTGCGTATCTTGCGGGATATATCTCTGGCGTACCACTCATTCATAATATTACGGAATGGTGCAAACTCATTTTCCCCCTCGGCGCTGTCCACGCCATCGTTGACAGCGATAAAGCGCACATCATGTTCTGGGAAAAACTTGTCTGTATACATTCCAACCTGCAAATAGTCCCGGCCCAACCGTGACATATCCAGTTCCTTGTCCCGGGCCAACAGTCCGTCCAGCTCCCGTTTCTTGCGTACCCGGTCATTTTCCGCTACCTTTGCCGAGCGACCTACCATCGCTTTGATGAAGTCATTTTCGTATTCGTTAGCGAAGCAGGCCAGCCGGTGGATCTCGTAGAGCACGACCTGCTCCAAGAAGTCCGGCCGGATATAGTGGGTAGACGAGCATTTACGGAGCCCGGAATTGTGGTTCTTACAGCTAAAGAATTTGATGTCGTGGTTGCCCTGGTTAAAATGGAAATTCAGATTGCCGCCACACTCCGGGCATTTCAGATAGCCGCAAAAGGCGCTGGACTCCTGCGTAACGGTGGGACGCTTGCGCCGTGTCCCGGCCTTTAACGCCTGTACCTTTTCCCAAGTTGGCCGGTCAATGATAGGCTCATGGACATTGAGGAAGATCGCCCGGTTTTCCTCCGGGTTTTCAATCCGGCGCTTCATTTTATAGGATTTGGAATAGCTTTTGAAGTTGATGACATCGCCGCAATATTCTTGGGTGGTCAAGATTTTCTTGATCGTGGTGTGTCCCCATTTTGTGGGCTCCACGGTGCTTTTAGAGCCTCCCCTGCTTGTACTCCTGCTGTGCCAATAGTAGGTCGGGTTGACAATCCCATCCGCACCGAGGGCAGCGGCAGTTTCAGCCAGCCCATACCCGTCCAGCGCCATGCGGTAGATACAGCGCACCACCTCGGCAGCCTCCGGGTCAATCACCCAAAACCGGGGATCGTCCGGGTTCTTTATGTAGCCGTAGGGCGGCGGAGAAAGCGGAATCCCGGCGTTGCCTTTCATCTTATTGACGATGCGGCGCTTCTTGGAAATGTCTTTGGCGTAGTATTCATTCATAATGTTCTTGAACGGGGTAAAATCATCTTCGCCTTCGTCGCTGTCCACGCCATCGGACACCGCCACCAGCCGCACATCATGGAGCGGGAGAAATTCCTCGGTGAGCTTGCCCACCTCAATGTAGTTCCGGCCCAGCCGGGAGAGGTCTTCTTGTGTCAAGTAGGGACTAAAAAAATTTTGAGAATTTACAAGCCGTTCATAGGTGGACAACCACCCGTGAACGGCTTGCGTTTTCTCTACGCTCTTGTGCCGTTCTTTGTGCGACGCTTCTTATACGCCGCCGCAAATGCCTCCAACATCGGAGTGACCGGAAGCTCGTTGTCAGGCTTGGACAGATACTCGAACCGGATGCCGTTCTCCCGGAACTTTCGCTCAAACCTCATGAAAGAGGAAGTGTCCCGGCTGATTCGCGAGGTGTCGCGGGTGAGGATCGTACCGATGTCCTGACGCTTGGCTTCGTTCAGCAGGAAGTTCATGATACCTTCCGTATGGACGCCGGAGATGCCGTCTGCCGCCACAGCAGCAGCCACCTCATAGCCTTTGTCCTTCGCATAGCGTTCCAGCTCTTCCCGCTGGTCTGCTGCCGCAAGCTGATCCGCACAGGCAACGCGGATATAAAGAAATACTTTCATTTGGCTTCTCCTTCTGATGTAGTGAGGAAGTCCTTGAACTTCCAGACGATTTCTATGTTGTCAAGATCGTAAATGTAGACCGCAGAAATGAATGCGTGGGTCAGCTCATAGGTCAGAGCTTTGCAGTCGCCGTACTGTTCGCAGACCGCATCCAGCTTTTCATCTGAACAGGCGGTCTCGGAGTCAAGCTCCTTCATCCGCTCGTGACTGCGCTGGATTGCTCCATCGTTTTCAGCAATCTTCACATCCGCTGCCGCTTTCTGCTGAATGTACGCCTCCTTCGTGATGCTTCCGGCTGCATACTTCTCGTAGAGCCTCAGCTTGGACGCCTTGTTCTGCTCGTTCTGCTTTTGCAGAGTGCGGATTTTATCAGCACATTCCTTGATGGCAGATTTCCGCAGATCACCGACTTCGCGGTTCTGTATTGCTTCCTTCTGTGCCAAAGCAAGAAACTGAGTAAGGGCATGGAAGACAACCTTCTCAATATCCATTTCCGGAAAGCTCCTGCCAACCGGACAGTCTGTGTTTCCGTTGTTGACCGAGTGAATGCACTGGAAGTATCGAATGCCAGCCTTGTTCTTTCGGCGTGTCATAGCACGTTTACAGTTACCGCATCGGACGAGTCCCTTGAGCGGATAGTCATGCTGCTTGCGCGTGGGATTCCGTCCTCCGCCTCGAATGACCTTCTGAGCAAGCTCAAAGTCTTCCTTGCTGATAATAGCTTCATGCGTTCCTTCTACGATAATCGGCTCATTGACAACACGCTTTTTTGAGCCGACACCGCAGGACTTCATTTTGCGGCTGACCAGTGTTCCGGTGTAAACAAGGTTTTTGAGGATGTTATAGACCATCACGGTTTCCCAACTGATTTTCTCGCTCATGTTACTGAACTTCTTCTTGTCGGGATGCTTGCTCTTGAAGTATTGCCCCGGCGTCGGGATGCCGTCATCATTCAGGCTGCGGGCGATCTGAGAGGTGTTGCTGCCTTCCAGCGCCTCGCGGAAAATACGACGGATCACATCAGCCGCCTCCGGGTCTACGGCAAGTTTGTTCCGAATGGTGGGATGCAGGACGTAGCCGTATGGGGCGTAGCCACCGACATACTTGCCCTGCTTCATCATCTGGATTTTTGCCGATGTGGTCTTTACGGAAAGGTCTTTGCTGTATGCGGCGTAGATGATGCTGCGCATAACCACTTCCAGACCGCCCGTTGTGCCTTTGTAATCGTCACTGTCATAGCCGTCGTTGATGGAAATAAAGCGGACGCCCATGAATGGAAAAGTGCATTCCAGATAGTTTCCCGTTTCAATGTAGTCACGAGAAAAGCGGGAAAAGTCTTTGACGCAGATCAGGTTAATCTCGCCGCGCTTGACCTTCTCCATCATCTGCGTGAACTGAGGACGGTGAAAGTTCGTGCCGGTATAACCGTCATCCGCAAACTCAGACCGCTGACAGTGAGACAGCTCCGGATGATTGTCAAGAAAGCGATTGATGAGCATACGTTGGTTGCCGATGCTGTCACTTTCCGCCTTGCTGCCATAGCCGGAATCTTCATCAGCCATTGAGAGGCGGATGTAGATGCCGATGTTGTATTCCTTGCTCATTTACATCGCCTCCTGTACTTCCTTGATACTCTGAACGGTCAGAGCGTAAATATCGCCGTATTTCATGACCAGCTCGATTGAGCCGTCCTCATGGACTTTCACAAGCTCTACGGACTCGTCAACCAACTCCTGAGAGAGCATCGTTGCACCGCTGACGGATTTCATCAGCGTTAGCCACTTGTTGTCCTCGGACATTGCCTCGGCAAACTTTACCTTCCGCTGAACCGCTTCATCCAACCGCCGTGAAAGATCGACATACTGCTCATCGTAGGCTTTCTTGGCAAAGGCGTATTCCTCTTCATCGAGAATGCCTTCCGTGAAGTCCTCATAGAGCCGAGTACGCTTCTTGGAGATGCCGCTGAGTTTCAGATTCAGGCTTGTGATGAGCGCATTCTGCTGATCGCGGATGCTGCGTTCGCCTTCGCTGTTTCTCAGCTTGGCAAGCAGCTTGTCGTAATTGAGAGCCGCCTTGACTTGAAGCTGGATCGCCGCAAGCACATCGGCTTCGAGCTTGTCCTGCCGCGTATAGTGTGGCGTACAGAGATTGCCGCGCTTGACGGATGAACTGCACTCATAGAAGGCGTACCATGCGCCGTCCTTGTGCTTGTCAACGCGCTTGCGATGGAAATAGAGCTTCCTGCCGCAGTCTGCGCAGACGATTTTGTCTTCAAAGAGATTGATCAACGTAGCGCGGATTTCTTCCGTGCGCTCCATCTTCTCAACCCTTGTCCTTGCAGCAGCGTTCCGCATTTCTCGTACCTTCTGGAAGTCCTCACGGGAGATAATCGCTTCGTGAGTATTGGGAAAAACAATCCATTCCTCGCGGTCGATATGCTGATTTTTGACGCCCTTGTAGATAGCGTTCAGCGTCCGTCCGAGAACGGTATCTCCGACGTAGTGGGGATTATCCAGAATGGTAGTGAGTGAAGACTTGTTCCAAATCTTTTTCGCCGTAGCATTGCCTGTGCGGACGCCAACCTGATACTTCTGAAACTCCGGATTGGGCGCGTTCATTGCATCAAGCCGATCTGCAATCGCAGGAAGGGACAGCCCTTCAATCTTCCATTGGAAAATCTTCCGGACAATCGGTGCGGTTTCCTCATCGAAGACCATATTGCTGTGTTCTTCATCCCAGCGATAACCATACGGGAGATTGCGCTTCTTGAACTCTCCACTTTCCATCTGTGCCTTGAGCGCAGTAGAAACCTTGCGGGAGATGTCCTTCGAGTAGAGGGTGTTGATCATGTTTTGCAGAGGGATGATGAGGCTTTCGCCGGAGCCGTCCGCATCAAAGTTATCGTAGTTTTCCTTGATGGCGATAAACCGAAGCCCGATCTGCGGAAAGACCCGTTCCAGATAGGTTCCTGCCTCAATGTAATCTCGCCCGAACCGGCTGAGATCACGAACCACAAGGCACTTGATTCTGCCGGTGCGGATGTCGTTCATCAGACGGTTGAACTCCGGTCTATCAAAAACCGTACCCGTTCGTCCGTTGTCCACATAGGTATCTATCAGATTCAGGTAGGGACGCTCTGCAATGTAGGACTTGCAAATCTCAATCTGATTTGCGATGACATCAACCTTTTCAGACTTGCCGCTGTTTTCAACGGAAAGACGGGCATAGATGGCTGTTGAGAAGACCTCGGAAGAAACAGACTCGATAACCGGCTCTTCGACTGCAATTTGCTTTCTGCTTTTTCTTGCCATTTGCTCATCCCTCCTTTATACGGCAATATCCAGTTCATCGGCATAGCCGAGAACGTATTCAATCGTCTGCTGGTATTCGTCCCTGTATTTGAAGACAATTTCGATTGCATGGTTTTCGTGAATCAGAATGCGGTCAACAAGGGACATCAGCACACGGCGGTTCAGTTCTTCGACGTTTTCATACTGTTTGAAAAGCGTTACCCAGTTCCGTTCGGTCGTGCCGGTTGTCACCGTCTGCTTCATTTCTTTTTTGACCCGCAGAAGTGCCTCCTGTTTGTCCTCAATGATTTTGGTGTAGCTGCTGCGGAACTCGAAGTATTCCGATTTATCAATGACGCCGCCGATGAAGTTCTCGTAAAGCCCCAGCTTGAGCTTTTGGTACCGTTCAATCTCTTCCTTGATTTTGGCGATCTGAGCTTCGTAATTGAAAGCCTTACGGCTCTGAGACGGAAGCCGTTCTATCATCGCAAGCGCGTGTTCCAGATTGATGACAAGCTCGATCTGGTCATGAATGGCACGGAAGACCTTCTCTTCAACCTCTTTTGCGGCGATGCTGTGCGGGCTGCACGTCCGGGTGTGCTTATTGGTGGAGCAGACGTAGTAGATATACTTTTTCGTCTTCGACGGGACGGTCTTGCGGATCATTGGCTGCTGACAGTCTCCGCAGAACAGGAAGCCGGAAAACAGATGCGCTTCGTCCTGATCGGGCGAACAGCGCATATCCCGCTGCATCATGACCTTGACTGCCATGAAGTCCTCGTAGGACACAAGAGCTTCATGCGCATTTTCTACCTTGACCCACTCGGATTCATCCTTGCTTTTCACAACGCGGACTTTGTAGTTGGGAGTGCCGCGCTTGCCTTGCGCCAGAACGCCGATATAAACCTCGTTGGTGAGAATACGCTGGACGGCTTTGTATGTCCATTTTGCGGTATCGCCGGTTTTGAAGACGGTATCAAACTTCACACCGGCGGAATGCTTGTATTCCATTGGGGACAGAACGCCCATCTGGTTCAGACGCTTTGCAATGCGCCCAATGGAGAAGCCGTCCTTGTACATGGAAAAGATCATCTGCACATATTCGCTGACCGCTTCATCCACGATGAGCTGGTTTTTGTTCTCCGGCGATTTCATGTAGCCGTAAGGGGCGAACGAACCGACGAACTCACCGCTCTTCTGCTTGACTTCCAGACTGCTTCGGATTTTCATGGAGATGTCCTTGCAGTAAGAATCGTTAATCAGGTTTTTGAACGGGATAACAAAGGAGTCGGACTGCGGATCACCGGTCAGACTGTCATACGCATCATTGATTGCGATGAAGCGAATGCCAAGCTGCGGGAAAATCTTTTCAATGTAGCGCCCGCCGTCGATGTAGTTTCTTGAGAAGCGGCTGAGATCCTTGACCACGATGCAGTCAAGCGCACCCTTGCGGATTGCCTCTTCCAGCTTTTTGAACTGAGGACGATTGAAGGAAACGCCGCTGTAACCGTCATCCACAAACGGCTCACAGACCAGCTCCAAATCCTCATGCCTTGCAATGTAGTCCTCGCAGATGGCTCTCTGGCTGGCGATGGAGTTGCTTTCAACTTTGTCTCCATCCTCACGGGACAGACGGCAGTAGATCGCCGTGCGGTAAACCTTATCTGGCATAAAAATAACCTCCGTTTTTCTGTTTGGTGTGGTACATCAAATCAGAAAGACGAAGGCTTGCTTCAACTCTTATAAGAGGAACACGAAAACGCCACATGACCATCAAGGCAAGCGGCTTAATCCGTATTCTTCTTTTTTTGACCGATTTTATTATACCACAGGCTCAATCGCTTGTCCATAGAACCGGGTGAAAAGATTCAGACTGTTCATAAATCAAAGACCTCTCAGATAGTGTTCCAGACAATCTTCCATTGTTGTGTCCGTCGCGGCGAAGGTGATTTTCACCACAGTTTTCCCGTCCAGATAACAGTAGGGATTTCTGATCTGCTTGATGAACTCCCTCAGCCTGACCTCTTGCGGTGCCGCAGGATCAAGCCGGATGCTGCTTCTTTGAACGAGTGTGTTACGGTCAACCGTTTTCGGGCTGACATTTTTCATTGTTTCTATGCCCATCATATTCTAAGCACCTCCTGTTTCGTGAAAATGTTCAGGACAAAAGGATATGGCAGAGCATCTTGTGAAGATACCCTGCCACATAGTTTTCATCCTGAAACTATATAGTAAGTTTCTTTTGGGTTTGTTTCATTGTCCGGCATATTTGCAGCTCGCGCCCCTGCCAGAAGAACTATGCAGTTCTGGGAATGCTGCGGACTACCAATGGTCAATCGGTATCATGGGACTCTCACCCCTCCGAGGATCGCTCCGAGCCGCCCATTCAAAGAAAAGACGGAAGTATCATTATACCCGGCATCTGCATCGTCGCAAGCAGCCGCACCACACGACTGTTATAGCTCTCCGGAGGTCGCTCACTCCCTTTCGGGAGGTCTTGGCGTCGGAAGCTGTGTTGCTTCGCAGAAGCGGAAAGATCCGCAGCACTGAACTATTCAGTTTTCAAGGAGCAGTGAAGTGGTCTGATTGACCCTTTCACTTTACAACGGACATCTTTTTGCCGTTTGTTGAGTACCGCTCAAAAAATTTTTTGAAATTTTTTCTGCACCGCTGCTTTGAGGTCAAATGCAGCTCTGATGCCAATGCCTTTCCTCCGGGCAAACTCTCGAAGAGTCAGTCCTTCACGGGTCATCGCAAGATACAATTCGCGCTGCTTCTCGGTCAGAATGGAAAGAAGCTCCTTCTCTTTGAGGGCGGTGATCAGTTCCTCCATGCAGTCGCGGGAGTCTGCCAGCCATGCAGCGGACTTCACATCGTCCTCCGGCATAGCGTCGAGAGACAGTACAGAATCAGAAGACTTTTCTGCACTGTCCTCATCCTCGGAGGTGCTGTCAGAGCCATACGAGCGCCTGATCCGCTTTTCCTCTGCGCGAAGGATTCTCATAACCTTGCGGTCAACCTCGGAAACTTCGCCGGTTCGTTTCACGCGCACCATGCACTTGCCGTCCTCCGTAGTCCAGAGGTCGTAATCGAACGCGATAGGGGTCTTAGGGATTTTCATTGTTCATCCTTTCCGCTGCGCGGGAGCAGCGGGAAGGGTGAAGACAGAAAAAGAGCCGCATGACGGTGAGGTTTGAATCCCATGCCGATAAAACAGAGTAATTACACTCTGTCTCATGCGGCATTAGGATGACTTCACCTATCAGGCGGCTCCACAGCTCAGCTATGACATATATTTTATTTTAGAACAGAGGCTTGTCCTCCGGTTCTTACTTGGTACGCGGGCGCAGTCTTCTCATGTTCAGCACATCAAAGACTGTGATCCGCCCGCATTTCTTGCACTTGGATTCTACATGACCCCTCGTGTCCTCGTAGACAGCAATGGCATTATGCTGACAATAGGGACATTTCAGGTATCGGGGCTTCTGCTGGGAAATGGCAACTCTTGCCCTGCGGATTTTTTCGATCAGCTCCGGCGTCGGTTCCTGAACCCGAATAGATGCTCTCTTCATTACCACACCTCCAATGGGTCAACATACTCACTGAATGGACGATCTACCATGTAGCCGAGCTGACGAAGACGGATAGACGCCGTTGTCTTGGAGACACCGAACAACCGGCAGAAAAGGCGCAGCGTTAAGTGATCACCATACGAATACCTCCCCTCGTAATTGATCAGCGGCGTTTCTGCAAACCGACGCATTGCCAGGTCAACCTCTTTTTGAGGAAGCAGGATCGCCGCGCCCAAGACATTTGCTTGCCACTCGTTCCAGTCCTCGCGGGTTTTCAGCTCTCGCGGCGTATAGGCTGTCCGTGCGGAATATTTCATTTCGCAGGACGCCTTTACCTCTTCCGATTCCAGTTGGAAGAGAATCTGATGGGCGCACTCGTGGGCAAGGGTAAATCTGCGCTTGGCGCAGAGCCGCTGCACGTTGCCGGATCGAATGAAGCTCTCGTCCAAGATGACCTGATTACGCTTCAAAGCCAGTGTGCGCGTAATACCAAGTTCCGTGATCTTGTACTCAGTGTCGGCATAGGCAGTGACACCGCAGATGCTTCCGTCCGGCGAGAGACGGGCGAATGATACGCGAAGACCGAGATAGTTCTTTGCAAACTGATCAATGGGTGTTGGCAAAGCTGATCGGTCGGGCTTGTCCGCCTCATCCCCGAAAAAGAACCGGTTGAAGTCCTTCGTTGTTGATGCTGCAATTTCTTCAAGTTGGCGCTGGGATAAAATCATGAGCAGTTGTCCTCCTTTGCTTCGACGAACCACTTGTCTCCTTCGTGGAAAAGAAATGACTCCTTTCCGCGAATCTGAACTGTGTAACGGATGCCTCCGCCCCCAACCTTTTTGGATGTAGCGCGGCATTTGTATAGAATCTGGTCGATTTGAAAGATTACACCGTTGTCCCACCAGATGAGGCGAGGGAGGATTGCCCCCTCCTTGTCCACATCCAGCGTAACCGGGACGTATGCTTTTCTGTACTGTGTAGCCATTTCTGTTTTTCTCACTCCTGTTCCCTCATACCGGTGTATGTCGGTACGGATGATCTTCGGCAGCATAAATGCCTGTCCATTTGAACTGCTCAAAAGATGTAACTTTTTCGTGTACAACTACTCATGCCCCTTGACAGGATGAGCAATTCAGGATATACTATGAGTAGTTGGATTGCTCAGTCATTATTATACGCACTTCAAGTGCCTTTGTCAATAGACTTGCGCAATTTGATGTCGCAAACTTTTTGTGAACAGGAGTGATTACCAAAATGACGTTTGGAGAGAAATTCAAGGCTGAACGGGAGAAGCGGAAGCTGACCCAGCAGGAAGTAGCCGATGCACTGGGAATCAACAGGCGTATGATTACCCGGTACGAGAACGGCATTTCCTTTCCCCGTACCAAGGACGCTTACAGAAAAATCGCGGAATACTTCAAGGTGGATGTGAACTATCTGCTGACCGAGGACGAAGAGTTTGTGGTTCAGGCATCCGAGCAGTACGGCTCTCGTGGCATGAAACAGGCAAAGGACCTGATTGAAGGGATGTCCGGCTTGTTTGCGGGCGGTACGCTGTCTGAGCAGGACAAGGATGCTGTGATGAAGGCGTTGCAGGATATATATTGGGAATCCAAAGCCCGGAATGTTGAGAAATACACGCCGAAGAAATACAAGAAGACCGGTACGGACGCAGAGGAATAACTGTCTGCGTCTCGGTTTCTTGACGGATTTACTTTGACTGTTTTCAACATGAAAGGGGTGAAGGTCCCGTGATAATTCGCTCCGAGGAAATATACAAAAAGGCGAACAGCATTGTCAAAAGCTGTGGAACAAGAGATACCTTGAAGATTGCCCGTGAGCTGGGCATTCATCTCCATTTTCTTGACAATCTGAACGATCTGCTCGGAATGTACACCTACCGCCATAAAGAGCGGCATATTCTTCTGAACTCCAACATGGAGTATCTGATCATGCAAATGGTTTGCGGTCACGAGATCGGGCATGATACCTTTCACCGTGATCTTGCCAAAGGAAACGAACCGCTCCCGGAGTTCGTGCTGTTCGATATGCGCACAAAACACGAATATGAGGCGAATGCGTTTGCCTCCCACCTGATCATTGACGATGATGAGCTGATTGACCTGATGAAGCAGGACTACGATGTGGTGCAGCTCTCGGCTGCAATGGGGACAAACATCAACCTGATGCTGATCAAGCTCAACGAACTGAACCGCATGGGCTGGCAGCTCAACTTGCCTTATGTACCGCACTCTGACTTCCTGAAAAATGTCAGACCGGAGGGGTGAATGAGGATGAAGGATAGTAATTAGATGAACAGCGACGACTATAAAGAAGCCATTTTCTATGCCGCTTCCATCTTTAACGAACGCTTGGGGGCAGAGTTCAGTGAGGACAACCTTGTACTGCGCTGCTTTCAGACGGAAAACCAGCAGGAAGTCTTTGAGCAGTTCTGCAAGCAGTATTTCCCTGACCGTCTTGAAGACCGATATACAGAGGACGGCTATTTTGACTTTCACGCCTCTGCATTCGTCGGCACAGGAGACGGCGCGGACGGAATCCTTCTGCGCACAGACATAGCGCGTCATCCGGCAGAGTTGAAGCACATTCTTCTGCATGAGCTGGCGCATATCTTCTGCACCCGCAACGAGATTGACGGAGATAATTTCTTTGAGCGATACTGCATGGACGATACCATCAGCCGCGAAGAGGACGGAACTATTAACGCCGGTTATGCGGTCTGGCGGGAACTGATTGCGGAGCTGATTGCATTTGAGCTGGATGACAACTGCGATGTAGTTCCGCTTCGACGCAAGAAAGACCTACTCAGCTATTACGAAGGAGAACTCCTGACCGGCAACGGAAAAATGGGCGTCAGCATGATTCTCTGTGAGGCAATGACCAGTGCTGAGGGCGAAGCGTCTATGACATGGGACGCTGCCAAAAGCAAGTTTACGCGGTTCAAGCCCTTTGATGATCCACTATACAGGGACTTGCTGGGTCTGGTTTTTACACACGTTAGAGAATGCTTTATCGAGATTGACCGCGACTTTATCTATGAAATTGGAGTTTTGTATCTGAGCATTGCCGCACAAGCGATGATTGCGTCCCTAAAGAACAGATTTCAGGAAGAATAGACAGACCGATAGAGAGAAAGGACGTGCATGATGAAGTACAAACTGTTCCGTTCCCCCGGTGATCTGGACAAGGCAGTTCGGAAGCACGAACTGGTTGCCGTGGAGACCGGCAAGAACATTGATGATGTGGCAGACGCGCTTATCCGTGCCGTTCGGGATGATCTTGCGGAAATGCCGGAGTATGCGCACTGCGAAACCGCTGCGTATGCACCGGAACCGGTTCAGGAGCATCGCCGCGTAAGACGTTATCAGTATGAGATGATGGGTGTTGTTTACCCGCAGTATGCGGAGAAGAATATCCTGATTGATTATGGCGTGATTGAAGAGGCGGAGTAATGTCAAAGAGATATGCCAGACAACTACATAGTGCAGATGATTTGATTGCCGCCGTCGAGCAATACGGCTTTCTGCCCTTCTTTCGGAACGAGATTCACGGCTTCTCCATCGAGGAACTTTGCCCACCTGAGTTATGGTTTGCGGACGATGTAGATGGTCCGTGGGAGTGGAAGGGCCCTGCTGCGCGGAGCGGCAAATGTCTTTACGGCAAACTTTTCAACAAGAAGGCTGGATTTGTGAGCCGAGAGTGGATACCTGACTTCGCAAACGTCCGGCGTAACGGCTATGACTTTGACGCCCGTTGGGATGACGGCTTGGCGTCCTACAAGGACAAGGAGCTATATGAAGCCATAGCCGGTGAAGGCAGGATGCTTTCCAAACGGCTGAAAGAGGCTCTGAACTACCGCAAGGGCGGCAACACCGGTTTTGAGACGTGCATCACGCGGCTGCAAATGCAGAGCTATGTCTGCATCGCGGATTTCGTCTATATGCAGGACAGATACGGAAGACCTTATGGCTGGGGTGTCGCAGAGTATGCGACGCCGGAAGAACTTTTCGGGTACGACCTTATCACATCTGCATATCAGCGAGAACCGCAGGAATCCAAAGAGCGCATGATGCAGCATCTTTCCTCCATCCTGCCGGGTGCGTCGGTACAGCAGCTTACGAAGATATTGAAAGGATAAAACACCATGAGCAAGAAACTTGTAGCATATTTTTCTGCGTCCGGCGTGACCGCGAAGGTTGCCGAGACGCTGGCAGAGGCAATCGGCGCGGACATCTTTGAGATTGAGCCGAAGGTGCCTTACACGGAAGCTGATCTGAACTGGATGGACAAGAAAGCCCGCAGCACGATTGAGATGAGCGATCCTGCCTCCCGTCCTGAGATTGCCGTCAAGCGGGACAACATGAAGGACTACGATACCATCTTTGTGGGCTTCCCAATCTGGTGGTATGTCGCGCCGACGATTATCAATACGTTCCTTGAGAGCTATGATTTGACCGGCAAGACGATCATCCCGTTTGCAACCTCCGGAGGAAGCGACATTGGCAAGACGAACGAACGCCTTGCGCCGAGCTGCAAAGGCGCAAAGCTGATGGACGGCAAGGTTTTCAAGGGCAGCGTCGGGCATCAGGAGCTTGCGGCGTGGGTTGAAGGACTTGGACTTTAAGGGGCAGACAACTCGGGATTTAATGGAGGGATGTTTCTATGAAATCTTTTGTTTGCAGTTTGTGTCACAATGGCATACTTGGAGGAGGTCTGTACCTCGATAGTCAGTCGCTTACTTACAAGACAAACAAGCTTACAGTTGACAAAAAATACAGAAATTTAGTTTTGCCGATGCAGGAAATAAAAGAAATCTCTTGGAAGTGGATAGTCTTTCCAATTGCAACAGTTAATATGAAAAATGGAGAACTATATAAATTCATTATTTTCAATAAATCACGCTTTGCAAAATGGTTTCAAGAGTATTCTCGATAAATACAAAGTGTCAAATTCCGGTTTAATGAACAGGAGATGATGATCGCATGAAAATCCTACATGAACTTTCTTGGCTATGGGAAACGCTGGGCATTGCGCTTGTTGCTGCGGCTGTCTGCATGGCTTGCGCTGCGCTGATTGGCAAGGCAGCGAAGAAGAAGCTCGACAAAAAGGTGTTGGCGGTCGTAGGGGCAGCGGCATTTGTGGGCGCGATTCTGGCGGTCATTCTGATCGCCCGGACACCGATGCCGCTTTGATAGGACGGAGGATAGAATAATGCCGCTTCAAATTGTCAGAAATGACATCACAAAAATGAATGTGGACGCCATCGTCAACGCTGCCAACGAGTCGCTGCTGGGTGGCGGCGGTGTGGACGGCTGCATTCATCGTGCCGCAGGACCGGAGCTGCTGGTGGAATGTGAAACGCTCCACGGCTGCAAAACCGGGAGCGCAAAAATCACGAAGGGCTATAAGCTGCCCTGCAAATATGTCATTCATGCTGTCGGTCCGCGCTGGTATGACGGGCGGCATGGTGAGCGCGAACGGCTGATCTCATGCTATCGGACTTCGCTCATGCTGGCGAAAGAATACGGCTGCGAATCGGTTGCGTTCCCTCTGATTTCCTCCGGCATTTTCGGCTATCCGAAGGATCAGGCTCTCAAAGTGGCGATTGACACCATTAGCAGTTTCCTTCTCGAAAACGAAATGACGGTGTACATCGTCATTTTTGACCGCAAAACCTATCAGATCAGCGGCAAGCTGTTTGCCGATATTGCAGCGTACATAGATGACCGCTATGTGGACGAGCATACTGATAATCGTTCCGAGCGTCTGCGCAGGATGAACGCCTTCCGGATGGAAGAACCCATGCCTTGCGAGGCATCCGTTTGTGAAGAGGCAATCGAACAGCTCATGCCTCCCGTCTCTGCGGCGGCTGCCCCCAAAAAGGCGGCAACCCTTGATGACGCGCTGGGACAGATCGACGAGAGTTTTTCCGAGATGCTTCTGCGAAAGATTGATGAGCGCGGCATGACGGACGCGCAGTGCTATAAGAAGGCGAATATTGACCGGAAGCTCTTCTCGAAGATCCGCTCGGACAAGTCTTATAAGCCTTCCAAGCCCACGGTCATTGCGTTTGCCATTGCCCTTGAGCTGCCGCTTGTTGAAATGAAGGATATGCTCATGAAGGCTGGCTTTGCGCTCTCCCACTCCAACAAGTTTGACATCATCGTGGAGTATTTCGTGGAGCATGGGAACTATAATGTCTTTGAGATCAACGAGGCTCTGTTTGCCTTCGACCAAAGTTTAATAGGAGCATAAGGTCTATGGATAAAGTGTTTCAGAAATTTTTGCGAAGTGGTATTGACCTTTCGCCCGTAGGGGTGGAGCGTCGTGAAGATAACAACCCATACTTTTGCACGCCAAAAGGTGCATCTATTTTTGGCTGGGCGGGTGTGGACGGCATCCACTTCTGCTTTGTTCGAGACTTTGGCGGTATGGTATTTTCCGTCAGTCCCATGAACTCGGCTCCGGATTTTGTTCATCCGCTGGCAAACGATTTTGAAGACTTTCTGAGGTTGCTCCTTGCTTGCAGTGATTCGGCAGCGCTGGAACAGGCGTGGATGTGGGATAAAGCCCAGTTTGAAGCCTTTTTGCAGGACAACCCTCCAACGCAGGATCAGCAAAGAACGCTATCAGAGCTTGCTGAGAAAATGAAATTGACGCCTATGGAACAGCCGTGGGTATACATCAAAAAGCTGCAAGCATCTTTTGATTATAGTAAGATCAAGTACACCGAGGACTATTATGATGTTGATATGAACCCAGAAGCAGAACCGACCATGCCTGAGTGGAAGGTCTACTTTGAGGGAAACTTCTGGGGACATTCGGGAAAAGACCATGCCGGAACGGAAATCCGGTTGAATAAGCAATTTGACTGGGCGAGGCATCATTGGGTTATTCCTGCGGCGTATTCTTGCAGCAAGGGACTCGTCATGGACTTTTGTATGCGTACCCCGGAAGAAGACATTCGCAAGTTCATAACTAAATGGGATTTACACCCCGAAAACGACTCCTGCGAATACTTCACGCAGGAGCAGCAAATGCAGATAGATTTAGACAATCCACTTTGCCTTGACTTTATTCCTCGTTTGGAATTGAACGGGAAAACAATGCTGACCTCCCACGGCTGTTCCGTGGTCTTTAATCCATGTTTGCCAGACGGGGTGATCAATGAAGCGGAAGCAAAGTGGGCATTGGAACACTATGATTTGGATACATCCTATGGATGGATGATTTTTCGGGCAGCTTTTCCGTGGACAAGCAAACGCCGTCCTGAAATAAAAGCCCTCTCCCTTACAATGGAGCAGCAGTCGTGTCGTGTCCCGGGACCACATTTCAAGGCACACGCTCCCGGTGATTCGTTTTCTTTCCTCCATCCGGTCAGTGGAAAAAAATACACATTGACTGTACAGGAATTAGAGCAGCAGACAATTTCCGAAAAGCGTTACGGTTCTGACCGCTGGTTTTATCCTACGCATTTTACTGCTATGAGCTATACACTTTCTCCTGAACCTGACAGCGATGTTACGATCTGTGATTGCGCTGAGGGGGACAAGCCTTTGGAAATTGCGCCATGCTCTGACCGCTATGCACCAGAGGCACGAAACGATATTGCTTGTATCGGCATTATCGGCGGAGCGGACGGTCCAATCGCAATCGTGTGTGGAGACAGCTCAAAAGAAAAACTTCATGCAGTTTGTTCCTCTCTACACTTTGAGCCGGTGGAGGGTGATATTGAATGGCGTATCGTATTCAACATTAAAAGCTCCAATGAAATGTCATTAGGGCTGATCTAAGAAGAAAGCGGAGGCAAAGAAGGTGAAACAACACACTTACATCGCAATCGACCTGAAATCCTTCTACGCCTCCGTGGAGTGCCGGGAGCGCGGCTTAGATCCTCTGGACACAAATCTCGTCGTTGCGGATGAGAGCCGGACGGACAAGACCATCTGCCTTGCCGTCACGCCCTCCATCAAAAGCTACGGCATTTCCGGACGCGGGCGGCTGTTTGAAGTCAAGCAGCGCGTGAAGGAAGCAAATGCCGGACGGCAGCACGACGCACCGGGACGCAGACTGGAAGGCTCGTCGCACTTCTTCTCAGAGCTGCAAGCAGATCCGTCTCTGGCGATTGACTTCATCATCGCGCCGCCTCGGATGGCGTACTACATGGAGTACAGCACCCGCATCTATCAGGTCTACCTCAAGTATATCGCGCCGGAGGACATCGTAGTCTACTCCATCGACGAGGTGTTCATGGACGTGACGGACTACCTGAATACTTACAAGCTCTCGGCACATGACCTCGCCATGAAGATCATCCTCGATGTGCTTGAAACAACCGGCATCACAGCAACCGCAGGAATTGGCACGAACCTCTTTCTCTGCAAAGTGGCAATGGACATTGTAGCGAAGCACATCCCCGCCGACAAAAACGGCGTCCGAATAGCCGAACTGGATGAAATGAAGTTCCGGCGTGAGCTTTGGGCGCACCAGCCTCTCACGGATTTCTGGCGCGTGGGTCGAGGTATTGCCAAGAAACTTGAGCAGAATGGGATGTTCACAATGGGCGATGTTGCCCTCTGTTCAGAGCGGAACGAGGACTTGCTTTACAAGCTGTTCGGCAAGAATGCGGAATTGCTCATCGACCATGCGTGGGGCTGGGAGCCTACGACCATTGAAGCGATCAAGGCATACCGTCCCAGCTCCAACAGCCTCAGTTCCGGTCAGGTATTGCACTGTCCCTATGAGCCGCAGAAGGCGAAGCTGGTTGTCCGGGAAATGACGGACTTGCTTGTGCTGGACTTGGTGGACAAGGGGCTTGTCACCGATCAGATGGTTCTCACAGTTGGCTACGACATTGAGAACCTGACCGATCCTGCACGACGGGCAAAGTATCACGGCGCGGTGGGGAAAGACCCCTACGGTCGGGAGATTCCCAAACAGGCGCACGGCTCTATTAACCTCGACGGTCACACATCCTCTACCCGCAAAATAATGTGTGCTGTGTCAGAGCTGTTTGACCGGATCGTGGACAAGAATCTGCTTGTCCGCCGTATGTATGTTGTAGCAAATCATGTCCTGCCGGAAGCGGACGCGCCGAAGAAAAATGACGGTGCTGTCCAGCTTGACCTTTTCACTGACTATGCTGCCGAAGAGGAAAAACAGAAAGCCGAGGACGCCGCCTTGGAACGTGAGCGGAAAATACAAGCCGCCACGCTTGCAATCAAAAAGAAGTACGGAAAGAACGCCATCCTCAAGGCGATGAATCTTGAAGAAGGCGCAACCGCGAAAGACCGCAATGCGCAGATTGGAGGGCATAAGGCGTGAACGGAAAATACGACGAGATCATGGGACTTCCTCATCACGTTTCCAAAACGCGACCACAAATGCCGATGTCAGATCGTGCAGCGCAGTTTGCACCCTTTGCCGCCCTCACCGGCTATGATTCTGCAATCAAGGAAACCGGACGTCTGACCGACGAAAGGATTGAGCTTGATGAGGGAGCCTTGACCGCTTTGAACATGAGGTATCAGCTTCTCATGGATGCCCTTGATGAAGAGCCGGAGGTTGAAATAACCTACTTCAAACCTGATGAGCGCAAAGCTGGCGGTGCGTATGTAACTGCAACCGGCGCAGTCATAAAGGTTGATGACTTTGAGCGCCTAATTACCATGCAGGACGGCACGAAGATTCCGATGGATGACATCCTAAGCATTGACGGAGAGCTGTTCTTATCCTTAGAATAATGTCGCTTGCCATGCGACCAAATGAAGTGAATACCGAAGTACAATATGACTGTAAGGTGAGACACCAAGCAGTCATTTTTTTATATACGGAGGTACAAAACATGAGAAAGAACATGACGGAGATCGTATTCATCCTTGATCGCAGCGGCTCTATGAGCGGACTGGAAAAAGACACCATCGGAGGATTCAACTCCATGATTGAAAAGCAGAAAAAAGAGAATGGCGAGGCATTGATCTCTACCGTTCTCTTTGACAACGTGAGCGAGGTTATCCATGACCGTGTGCCGGTTCAGAAGGTGGATCCGATGACCGACAGGGACTATTCCGTTCGCGGATGTACTGCCCTTCTGGATGCTATCGGCGGAGCAATTCATCACATTGGGAATGTCCACAAGTACGCAAGAAATGAGGATGTCCCTGAACATACGCTGTTCGTCATCACAACGGACGGCATGGAGAATGCAAGCCGCCGTTATGACAGCGAGACAGTTAAGAAAATGATCGAGCGGCAGAAGGAAAAGTACGGCTGGGAGTTTCTATTCCTCGGCGCAAATATTGACGCAGTTGAAACGGCAAAGCACTTCGGTATTGGAGCAGACCGAGCGGTCAATTATCACTCTGACCATAAGGGAACGCAGCTCAACTATGAGGTTCTGAGCGAAGCGGTTTCTGCTGTCCGTTGCAGCGTACCACTGGGTACGAATTGGAAAAAGCGTATTGATGAGGACTTTAATTCCAGAAAGGACGGGAGAAAGCAATGAGAACGATCACCGTAAAAGGGACAGGCAATGTCTCCGCAAGACCGGATTACATCATCCTCTCCTTGAACATTGAAACCTTATCTAAAACCTATGACCGTGCAATGTCGGAAGCTACCGAGAGAATCGAAAGACTGCAAGGTGCCGCAGTCTGCGTTGGGTATCACAAAGAAGACTTGAAAACCACGAGCTTTGATGTCCAGACAAGGTACGAGAACGTCAAGGATCGGCAAGGAAATTACAAGCGAGAGTTTGTCGGATATGCTTGCAGCTATCGCTTGAAACTTGCATTTGACTTTGACAGCAAACAGCTTGCAAAGATCATTTCTGCGATTGCGGATTGCGGTGCAAAGCCGGAACTCAGTATCGCATTCACTGTAAGAAACCCATCAGCGGTCAGCGAAAAGCTGCTGATCAGCGCGACGGAGAACGCCAGAGCGAAGGCGGAGATTCTTTGCAAAGCATCAGGCAGTACGCTTGGGCAGTTGCTCAACATCGACTACAACTGGGGCGAACTCAATGTTTTTTCCAGAACAAGCTACGATGTTGAAGACTGCATTCAGCCTCTCATGGCGATGAGCAAGTGCGCCGCACCTGAGATTGAGCCGGTTGATATTGATGTGACAGACACAGTGGCTTTCACATGGGAAATCCAATGATTTTTTGACTTTTTTGAAATCCGGTACTCAACAAACGCCCTTTTTGTGTCCGTTGTAAAGTGAAGGGACATTTCACGGAGGAATCTTCGGGGAATACGATTTTGGGAGATTAGCAAGCAAATCCGGTGAGTACCCACCGGAGAAAAATCAGTTAAGGAGACCCTGCCCTTAACATCAGATTTTTGCTTGTTGGGATAGTCCCAAACCCTTCTAATCTTTACGACGGAGGGCGCAGCATGGTACGAAGAACACGAGACATTCAGAAGAAGATTTGGCTGACACCACAGGAAGAACGGACGATTGCAAAGAAGATGGAGATGATCGGCACGGAGAACTTCGGTGCGTATGCAAGGAAGATGCTGATTGACGGCTACATCATTGTCGTAGACTACACAGAGCAGAAAAAGCTCGCCGCCGAAATCAACAAGATCGGCGTGAACATCAATACCGTCTGCCGCAGGATCAACTCGACGGGACGATTCTATCAGGACGATATTGACGAGCTGAAAGAAAAGATGGACGCGGTATGGCAGTTACTAAAATCAAAGCAATCCGAGGAACTTTGAGCAAGGCAATCGCGTACATTCTGAATCCCGAAAAGACCGACGAGAAGCTGCTGGTCTCGTCCTACGGCTGTGCCAGCGAGACCGCAGCGCGGGAATTTGAATGGACGCGGAGAATAGCCGAGCAAAAAGGGATGAATCCGGTCAGGATCATAGCCCGTCATGTGATCCAGTCCTTTGAAATTGGAGAGGTCACGCCGGAGCTTGCCCACGAGATCGGCAAGCAATTTGCGGATGAAATCCTCGGTGGAAAATACGAGTATGTGCTGACCACGCACATTGACAAGGACCATGTTCATAACCATCTGATTTTCAATGCGGTTGACTTTGTGGACTACCACGCCTACAAGAGCTACAAGCGGATTTACTATGATATGCGTGAGGTCAGCGACCGGCTCTGTAAGGAAAACGGTCTCTCTGTTATCCCTCCCTCTCAGAACAAAGGCATGAGCTACAAGGAGTACACCGAAGCCAAACGCGGCACGAGCTGGAAGCAAAAACTCAAGCAGACCATCGACCGGCTTGTCATCACAGCGAAGGACTACGATGATTTTCTGCGGCTCATGCAGGAAGCCGGTTATGAAATCAAACCCGGCAAATACATCTCCTTCCGCGCTGAAGGTCAGGATCGGTTTACCCGTTCTAAGACCATCGGAGAGAACTACACCGAGGAACGCATCAAGGAGCGGATTGCCGGACGGACGCCCCGAAGAAGTCAGAGACAGACCACGCCGAAGGGCATCTCTCTCATCGGAGATATTCAGGAGCGGATCAGGCTTATCGACAGCAAGGGTTATGAGCATAAAGCAAAGCTCACTATCCTCAAGGAAGCGGCACGGACGCTCAACTATCTCACAGACAACAACTTGCTCCAATACGCCGATCTTGAGAAGAAGGTCGAGGATGTTCACAGCTCCTATGATCGTACCGGCAAGGAGCTGAAAGGCGTTGAAGCGCGGCTGCGGGAAGTCCAGCCGCTTATCAAAAACATCTCCAACTACCAGCGCCTAAAACCTGTATATGACGCTTTCCAGAAGGCAAAAGATAAGCCGGGTTTCAAGGCAAAGCATGAGGCAGAGCTTGTGATCTTCGAGGCGGCACGGAGTACGCTGCTTGCCATGCAGGGCGATGAAAAACTGCCGAGCTTGAAGACGCTGCAAGCGCAACAGCAGCGACTTCTCGATGAGCAACAGCGGCTCTATGATGAACGTGCGAAGCTCAAAAAAGAAGTAAAACAAATAGAGACGATCAAGTCTAATGTTGATACGTTTCTCGCTCCTTCTGCTGACCATGACCGTGATCATCTGCGCAGCACACAGCGCGAATAATCTCGTCAAAAGCAGGGCATCTCCGATCAACAGGAGATGCCCTGCATCCTTGAGAGAAGGTTCGAGAAATTGAAACTTTTTCTTTAATTTCTGCATCAACGGATTGCTTTTGAGAATGAAATCCAGTATAATATTATAAACGATGTTGAATGCAAGCAAGCGAAAGGATGGTTGCCGTGCGCATAAGCTATAAGAAACTATGGATGCTTCTTCTGGAACGCGACATAAAGAAGGCTTCTCTACGACATGAAGTAGGGCTGTCTGCCGGAACATGGACAAAACTGAATAAGGGGGAAGAAGTGTCCCTCTCTATTTTGCTGCGCATTTGTGATTACTTGAACTGTGACATCGGAGATATATGTGAGGCTGTGCGAACGGACAAGAACTGAGTCCGGTTTTTCGTACAGCTCTTTTTGTAGAATAGTAAGTGTGAAACTATAACTTTGGAGGTTGCTGAAATGGCTGAAAATAACACAAGCAATATCGGCTTTGAAAAACAAATCTGGGACGCGGCTTGCGTCCTGCGCGGAAACATCGACGCATCCGAATATAAGTCGGTCGTTCTCGGACTGATTTTCCTGAAATACATTTCAGATCGCTTTGAGGCAAAGTACAAGGAGCTGGTTGAAGAAGGCGATGGATTTGAAGAAGACCAGGACGAATACACTGCCGAAAACATCTTCTTTGTCCCTGAGAATGCACGATGGAGCGCGATTGCTGCTGCCGCTCATACGCCGGAAATTGGCACGGTGATTGATGATGCAATGCGCAGTATTGAGAAAGAAAACAAGCGTCTCAAAGATATTCTTCCTAAGAACTTCGCCCGTCCAGAGCTGGACAAGCGGCGTCTTGGTGAAGTGGTTGATCTCTTCACCAATATTCAGATGATCGAGCATGGAAACAGCAAGGACATTCTTGGTCGCACATACGAATATTGCCTCTCCAAGTTTGCCGAGCAAGAAGGCAAACTTGCCGGTGAGTTCTATACTCCCTCTTGCGTTGTGCGTACCCTTGTTGAAGTGTTGCAGCCGTTTAATGGGCGTGTTTATGACCCGTGCTGCGGCTCTGGCGGTATGTTTGTTCAGTCCGCAAAGTTCATCGAAAATCACGGCGGCAACATCAACAAGATTTCTGTTTTTGGTCAGGACTCTAACCCGACCACATGGAAGATGGCGCAGATGAATCTTGCCATTCGCGGTATTGAAGCCGACCTCGGCAAGTTTAATGCGGACACATTCTTTAACGATTGTCACCCGCAGCTCAAGGCAGACTTTATTATGGCGAATCCTCCCTTCAATCTTTCTGGCTGGGGTGCAGATAAACTCGTTGATGATGTCCGTTGGCAGTATGGTACGCCTCCTGCTGGAAATGCAAACTTCGCGTGGTTGCAGCACATGATCTGGCATCTCGCTCCGAATGGACGTATCGGTATGGTACTTGCAAATGGTTCGCTTTCTTCGCAGTCCGGCGGTGAAGGTGAAATCCGCAAGAACATTATCAATGCTGACCTTGTGGACTGTATCGTTGCAATGCCGACGCAGCTATTCTACACGACGCAGATCCCGGTATCGCTCTGGTTCCTTGCAAAGAACAAGAAGCAAAAAGGCAAAACGCTGTTCATCGACGCACGGAAACTCGGCACTATGGTTACGCGGAAGCTGCGCGAACTGACGGATGAAGACATCAAGAAAATTGCCGACACTTATAATGCCTTCGTTGATGGAACACTCGAAGATGAAAAGGGCTTCTGTGCTGTTGTCACTACACAGGACATTGCAAAGCAGGATTACATTCTCACTCCGGGACGCTATGTTGGTATTGAGGAACAGGAAGATGACGGCGAGCCGTTTGAAGAGAAAATGGGGCGTTTGACTTCTGAACTTTCTGAGCTTTTCGCAAAGTCCCATGAACTTGAGACGCAGATCAAAGAACGACTGGGGGCGATTGGATATGGGCTATGAAACGTATCGTATTGCTGACCTAATTGATGAAATTGCGATGGGTCCATTCGGATCAAATATTAAAGTCTCGTGTTTTGTGGATAGTGGCGTACCTGTCCTAAATGGTAGTAATCTTGAGGGCTTTTCTCTATCCGAAAAGACATTCCGCTATGTCACAAGGAAAAAAGCTGACTCTCTTAACAAGGCAAATGCACATCGCGGGGATATTGTAATAACACACAGAGGAACGCTTGGGCAAATAGTGTTTATTCCTCAAGATTCAAAATATGACCGGTATGTGATTTCGCAATCTCAGTTTAGGGTGCGATGCAACGACAAGGTTTTGCCCGAATACCTTGTCTATTACTTCCACACTCCAATAGGACAGCATAAACTTCTAAGCAATGCCTCACAGGTTGGCGTCCCTGCATTGGCGAGACCATCTTCGACCTTTCAACAGATTGAGGTCGTATTGCCTGAATTAAGTATTCAGAAATGTGTTGTCGAGATTATTTCCACAATCCAAAAAAAGATTGTGAACAATCAAGAGTTAAACGATAATTTAGAGCAGCAAGCTCAATCCTATTTTCAAGAATTATTTGTTGATAATGCTGATCCAGAATGGGCTATCGGAACAATTAGCGATCTTGGTACTGTTGTTGGAGGCAGTACACCTTCAAAAGCTGAACCTGAGTATTACACGGAGTCCGGTATAGCATGGATAACCCCGAAAGATTTATCTATCAACAAGTCGAAGTTCGTTTCTCATGGTGAGAATGACATAACTGAACTTGGTTTGAAGAACAGCAGCGCAGCAATCATGCCAGAAGGAACAGTGTTGTTCTCATCTCGTGCGCCAATAGGTTATATTGCTATCGCCGCTGGTGAAGTAACAACAAATCAAGGTTTCAAATCGGTTGTGCCTAAGCCGGAAATTGGAACACCATTTGTTTACTTCTTTTTGAAAAACACTCTCCCGGTCATTGAAGGCATGGCATCCGGGTCAACATTCAAAGAAGTATCTGGCAGCACTATGAAAAATGTCCCGGCGGTTATTCCTGACGCTGAAACTCTTGCCAAATTCAGCGACTTTTGCGCTCCTATCTTTGCACAGCAACGTATTTTGGAAGAGCAGAATCAATCGCTTGCGACATTGAGAGATAATTTGCTGCCCAAACTGATGTCTGGCGAGATCGATGTGTCTGCTGTCCAGCTCTAAGCTGCTAAATTATCGTTTACCGTCTGAATAACTCTCACCAGTGGCGAGAGTTTTACAAAAGGGACTGCCACTGAATGTCGTTCTCTTACCTCGAAAGGAGACACGACAATGACAGAACAACTCATCACGGAGATACAGCGAAAAATGCTGCCGTATCTTAACAACGAACAACTCATGCACCTTCGGGATGCAATGGCTGAGATATTGGAAGGGGCAACGATCACCTATGATAGTGGCTCAATTCCAGCAGACGAAGCAGATGCAGTCGAAGCATTTATCACGGCAAAGCGGATCGAAGGCTGTTCGGAGAAAACCCTGAGCTACTACCGGAAGACGATTGAGGCTCTAATTGCCGGAGTTGGAAAGGCTGTGCGACAGATCACCACAGATGATTTGCGCCGCTATCTGACAAACTATCAAGTTCAGCGCAGGTCGAGCAAAGTGACCATAGACAACATCCGCCGGATACTGTCCAGCTTCTTCTCATGGCTTGAAGATGAGGATTTCATTGTGAAAAGCCCGGTACGCCGTATTCACAAAGTTAAGACTGCAAAGGTGGTCAAGGACACCTACACCGATGAAGTGTTAGAGCTGATGCGTGACAACTGCACAACAGCACGAGACTTGGCGATGATTGATCTTCTGGCTTCCTCTGGAATGCGTGTTGGTGAGCTGGTCACACTAAACCGCGAAGACATCAACTTCAATGAGCGCGAATGCGTTGTTATCGGCAAGGGTAATAAAGAACGATTGGTCTATTTCGACGCAAGGACGAAAATCCACCTTCAAAACTACCTTGAGGGGCGAACGGATGAAAACCCAGCTTTGTTTGTTTCCCTGAAAGCTCCCTTTGACCGATTGATGATTGGCGGAGTGGAGACACGCCTTCGGGAGCTGGGAAAGCGTCTGAATATCCCGAAGGTTCACCCTCACAAGTTCAGGCGTACACTGGCTACAACTGCCATAGACAAAGGAATGCCCATAGAGCAAGTCCAGCAGCTCTTAGGGCATCAGAAAATCGACACCACCATGCACTATGCAATGGTGAAACAGCAGAATGTGAAGCTGGCACATAGAAAATACATCGGTTAGGATGGTGGGTAGTATGAATGGAACAATATATATGCCCGTTGGTGAAGTTTGTTCGTCTATTTCGGACACTTATCGCGAAAAAAAGAATATGGTGACGCTTATCAATACCTCGGACGTTTTAGAGGGTAGAGTTCTCAACCACGAACGAGTTCCAAACTCCAATTTGAAAGGGCAGTTCAAGAAGACTTTTCAGCGAGACGATATTTTATATAGCGAGATCCGTCCACAGAACAGGCGGTTTGCCTATGTGGATTTTTCGCCCATAGACTATATCGCTTCAACTAAACTGATGGTAATTCGTGCAAAAAAGGATGTGGTATCTCCTAAGTACCTATACTATTTCTTGAAGAATAGTTCCACAGTTGCAGAACTTCAACTGTTAGCTGAAACGCGATCTGGCACATTCCCTCAGATTACATTTTCCGAAGTTGCCAATTTGACCATACCCGTTCCTTCGCTTGCTGTACAAGAAGTTATCGTACAAACGATGCAATGCCTCGAAGATAAGATCACCTGCAACGAGCAGATAAACGATAATTTAGCGGCTTAGAGCTGGACGGCAGAGACATCGATCTCGCCGGACATGAGTTTAGGCAATAACGCATCTCGCAGTTCAGCCAGTCTCATATTTTCAAGGGAATTGTAGCGCATCTTCAAAAACATTGGTGAGACAACCTCCTTAAATAGCACCAGACTGTGCTTGTCAAACAAGGGAAGTCGGTATTGCCCTACTGTTTCGGCAGAAACACGTTGTCTCCCGCTACTTCCGTTCATGTTTTTGACTGCATAATCGACGAATGCTGGATAGCGAGCCAAACAATATAGCATTTCGGGTGGTGTGTCATTTTTCGGTGCGAGGACAATATACTCCGTCGAGCCAAAAGCAACTTCACCATCATCAAGAAAGTCAATGAAAGCAGTTTTGCCGTTTTCGAGACAGGGAGTAATGCGAGCTAAAAGCGTATCTCCGTTTGTAAACCGCATTCCCCCGTTAAACGGCTTCATTTCCCAGCCGGACGGAAAAGCCCCGCTTGTCGATAGCTGGCTCATATCTATGCTTCTCGCCACTTGGTTTTTTGCCAATGTCCGCTTGGGGTTAAGAAAAGCATAGTCGGACACAGTGTAATCGTTGTTTTCGGCATTAGCTATGAGATTATCAAATACTGAGAACGCTTGTTGCTGTAAATTATCGTTTACCTGATTTGGAGGTTGTACCATGTTTGATAAAGTTCAGGAGAGCTTGAAAAAAAGCAAAGACGAGCGCCAGAAAAAGCGTCTTGAAAAGGAACGGGTTCGTCTTGAGAAAGCCGCAGCAGAAGCAGTTCGTGAGAAAGAGCGGCTTCAACAGGAGGCGGAAAAGATACAGGCTGAAAAAGACCGTCTTCTCTCCCTCGATGATAAGGGGCTGATGGTAGAATTGATTCTGGCAGTGCGAGGTCTATACTCACAAATGGAGTACATTCAAAGTCAGCAGGCTTCTTTATCCGAGCGGGTTGACGATATTGAGTCGGACATCTCTTCCATCCGCAGCGATATTTCAGATTTGGAAAGCAGACTGGGCTCGTCCGATCAGTAAAACTCAATGAAGGAGGCGCAGACGTGATTATTTCACCACAATCTCTTGATACAAACCTAAGTCAGCTTTTAGCGGAGGTTAAGTCCGGCTCAATGCAGTTGCCGGAGTTTCAGCGCGACTGGACTTGGGATGATAACCGAATTAGAGGAATTATCGCCAGTTTGTCGCAAGGCTACCCTATGGGTGCCATTATGCGGCTACAATACGGTAATCCGGACATTCAATTCAAATACCGCACAATTACGGGCGTAAAAGGCGTCTCAGTAAAGCCGGAGCATTTGATTCTTGATGGACAGCAGCGACTTACTTCCATCTATCAGGCAACATCCTCTAAAGAGCCGGTCTCGACCAAAACAGAAAAAGGCAAGGCTATTAAGCGTTATTACTATCTCTCAATGGAGAAGTGCCTTGACGATGATGAGGATCGTTTTGATGCAGTCTTGTCTATTCCGGAAGACCGCAAGATCAAAGAAAACTTTGACCGTGATGTGAAGCTCGACCTCTCAACCAGAGAATATGAATACGAGAATAAGCTGTTCCCGGTCAATATTGTGTTCGATAGCAACGCCGTTATGGACTGGTTCATGGGCTACATGACGCACTATGGAATGAAGCCGGAGGCAATGGACGAGTTCAAGCGTTTTCAGGCGGATGTGCTGAATACAATTTCCGGGTATAAGCTGCCTGTGATTACGCTGGACAAGTCCACGCCGCGAGAGGCAGTGTGCAAGGTGTTTGAGAACGTCAATACCGGTGGTGTTCCTCTCACGGTGTTTGAGCTTGTTACCGCAACTTATGCCACAAGAGACTTTGACCTGAGAAAAGACTGGGTGCAGTGTCGAAATACAATTTGCGGTTTCGGTGACACGCTGAGAACAGACCTGTTCGATGGGATTGATGAGACTACCTTCCTGACAACGGTTTGTCTCTTTACAAGCTATTTGAACAAGCAGTCTGGAAAGACAAACACAATCTCCTGCAAAAAGAAAGATGTTCTGGGACTTCCTTATGAATCGTACATAGCGAACCGGGATGCAGTGCTGTCTGGGTTCAAAATCGCAAAGGAGTTTCTTCTTCGGGATCAGTGCGTTTTCCGTCAAAGAGATTTGCCCTATACAACGCAGTTGATTCCACTTGCGGCAATCTGCGCTGTTCTCGGAAAATCCAAATGCAATGAGCCAAACACAATCAAAACTCTTTCTCGGTGGTATTGGTGCGGGATTTTGGGTGAGATGTATGGCGGTGCGAACGAAACCCGCTATGCCTATGACATTGAGGACATGGTTGAAGAGGTCAATGGACGTCCGAATGCAATGCACACGATTAACAGCGCAGTCTTTTCTTCTACGCGGCTGCTAACCCTTCAAACTCGCTTGAGCGCGGCATATAAAGGTATAATGGCTCTTCTTTACAAGGAGAAGTGTCGTGACTTTATGAACAACACGACGATTGACATTGTAAACAGTATGCTTGAGTCTCCGGATATTCACCATATATTCCCCGAAGCATATTGCGAGAAAATGGGCATCAAGCGCGAACGGTATAATTCCATCATTAACAAGACCCCGATTCTTCCAGCCACCAACCGCTCGATTGGCGGAAATGCGCCGAGTGAGTATCTGGGGGCAATTCTAAAGAAGGTTGATGGACTGACCGAGAATGAGTTGCAAGCACGGGTGGAATCGCACTTTATCAACTATGCAGAATTGAAGGCAGATGACTTCAATGGCTATTTCATCGACAGAGCAAAAAGCCTTCTAAACCTAATTGAAAAAGCGATGAATAAGCCCGTCACTGACAGAGATGCAGAAAACACGCTGGATCAGTTCGGGGCGAGTCTGGCGTAAAAGGGAGTGACAAACTATGGCAGGATATTTTACAGAATCAAATTACGAGAACGCTGTCTTGCAGCTTCTCAATGAAGAACTGGGCTATAACTATATCTATGGACCGGACGTGGAGCGCGATTATCACTCGCCGCTTTATGAGGATGTTCTGCTGCCTTCCTTGCAGCGGATCAACAAGAGCCTACCTATGGACGCTCTGACGGAGGCAATCTATAAGCTCAAGAACTTTGAAACTGGAACGCTCTTGCAGAAGAACATGGTCTTTATGGACTACCTCCAAAACGGAGTCCCGGTAAAATACTATGACAAGGGTGAAGAACGCTCTACCCTTGTTTACCTTGTAGACTTCAAAAATCCTGCCAGTAACGAGTTCACAGTTGCGAATCAATGGACTTTCATTGAGAACTCCGAAAAAAGACCAGATGTGATTCTCTTTGTCAATGGTCTCCCGCTCGTCATTGTGGAGTTGAAGTCTCCGTCCCGCGAAGAAACCGACGCTTCCGCAGCATACCGCCAGCTCCGGAACTATATGTATGAGATCCCCTCTATGTTCATTTATAATGCGGTATGTGTCATGAGCGACTTGACCACTTCAAAGGCTGGTACAATCACGTCCGGCGAAGACCGCTTTATGGAGTGGAAAACAACAGACGGCAGCTATGAGAATACGCAACACGCATCATTTGACACATTCTTTGTAGGACTGTTTGAGAAGACCCGCTTCCTTGACATCGTGAAAAACTTCATCTGCTTTAATGTGGATGGACAGAATACATTCAAGATACTCGCTGGGTATCATCAGTATTTTGCAGTCAAAAAGGCGATTGAGTCTACGAAGCACGCGACTGTGACAGACGGCAAGGGCGGCGTCTTCTGGCATACACAGGGCAGCGGAAAATCGTTGTCTATGGTCTTCTATGCTCATTATCTGCAAGAAGCGTTAGAAAGCCCCACTATCGTTGTCATTACCGACCGTAACGATCTGGACGACCAGCTTTACGGACAATTCGCCCGCTGCAAGGACTTCCTCCGGCAAACGCCGCAGCACGCTGAGAGCCGCAAGAATCTGAAAGAACTGCTTGCAAACAGACAGGCAAACGGCATAATCTTCACGACCATGCAGAAGTTTGAAGAAAGCAACGAAGCTCTTTCGGAACGCCGGAACATTATCGTGATGGCTGATGAAGCGCATCGTGGGCAATATGGTCTCAATGAGAAGGTTGTGGTCAAGCAGAAGGACAACGGCGAAGTCGAGGCGAAAACCGTTATCGGCACTGCCCGCATTATAAGAGACACGCTTCCTAATGCGACCTACATTGGATTCACCGGAACACCGATCTCCACAAAAGATCGCAGCACACGAGAAGTCTTCGGTGATTACATCGACATCTATGATATGACACAGGCAGTTGAAGACGGAGCTACAAGACCCGTCTATTACGAGAGCCGTGTGATTCACCTGAAACTCGACGAGAACACCCTCCATCTGATCGATAATGAGTATGATATTATGGCTGACAACGCCGATCCGTATGTCATTGAAAAGAGCAAAAAGGAACTTGGTCAGATGGAAGCAATCCTCGGTGCCGACCAGACGATCAATTCCTTGGTAAATGACATTCTTGATCATTACGAGAATTACCGTGAGAATATCCTGACCGGCAAGGCGATGATCGTTGCTTATTCGCGTCCCATAGCAATGAAGATTTATAAGCGCATTCTTGAGCTACGCCCAGCGTGGACGGAAAAGATTGCAGTGGTCATGACGCAAGGCAATAACGATCCCGAAGAATGGCGTGAGATTATCGGCAACAAAGCTCATAAGGACGATATGGCGCGGAAATTCAAAGACAACAACTCTCCGCTGAAAATCGCCATCGTCGTGGATATGTGGCTGACCGGCTTTGATGTTCCCTCCCTTGCTACGATGTATGTCTATAAGCCGATGGCTGGACACAACCTGATGCAAGCTATCGCCCGCGTCAATCGTGTCTTCAAAGATAAAGAAGGCGGTTTGGTTGTCGATTACGTTGGTATTGCGGCTGCACTGAAACAGGCAATGAACGACTATACTGCCAGAGACAAGAAGAACTATGGTGATACAGATGTAAGCAAGGCTGCATATCCGAAGTTCCTTGAAAAGCTCTCTATTTGCAGAGATTTGTTCCACGGATTCAGTTATGAGAAATTCATGACCGGAAGCGACCTTGACAGGGCGAAGCTCATCAGCGGCGGAGTGAACTTCATACTCGGCAAGAGTGTTGCAGAGTACGAGCTTCCCGACCATGAGAAGACACAGAATGTGTTTATCAAAGAAGCCCTGCTTCTCAAGCAGGCACTTTCGCTGTGCAGCAGCTTGGTAGACGAGCAAACTCGCATGGAGGCAGCTTTCTTCGAGTCCGTAAGAACAATGACCGTGCGCTTGGTTTCAGGCGGTACCGGAAAGAAGTTTACGCTTCCGGAAGTAAATGAGCGCATTAACGAGCTTTTGAAGCACAGTATCAAAAGCGAAGGCGTTATCAACCTTTTCTCTGATGTCCAGACTGAGTTTTCGTTGTTCGATCCGAAGTTCCTTGAAGAAGTGGCAAACATGAAGGAGAAGAATCTTGCAGTCGAACTCCTGAAAAAACTGATTTCCGAACAGGTCTCTGTTTACCGCCGAACAAATATCGTCAAGTCTGAGAAGTTCTCCGAAATCATTCAGAGCGCAATGAACCGCTATTTGAACGGAATGCTGACCAACGAGGAAGTCATTCAAGAATTACTCAAGCTGGCGAAAGACATTGCCGCTGCTGCCGCCGAGGGTGAAAAACTTGGATTGACAGCGGACGAACTTGCTTTCTATGATGCTCTGACGAAGCCGCAAGCAATCAAGGACTTTTACGAGCATGATGAGCTTATTGCTATCACGAAAGAACTGACAGATTTGCTTCGCAAAAACCAGACAATAGACTGGCAAAAGAAAGAGAGCGCAAGAGCAGGAATGCGCCGTCTTGTCAAAAGGCTGCTGAAAAAACACAAATATCCGCCTGAGGGTATGGATGATGCTGTCCAGACTGTCATGAGCCAGTGTGAGATGTGGACAGACAATGTAATGACCGCTTAACTCCCCTACGAGAAAGGAGTAGATCATGGGCAATTCAGTCATGTTGAATGGCGTCGAATATGCCGGAGAGCAGATTGCCTACAAAGACAGCACCTATGAGCTTGTGTCAAAGGTCGCCTACCTGATCGGCGTCCCGCTTCGTATTTTCCAAAATGAACACGAGCCGCCGAAGATAGAGATATACAACCGGCTTGAACAGGATAAAAATGCCCGCATCATTCGTAATCTATGTATCATCCGCACCGCCATTGAGCGCAATTACCGGAAAATAAATGACATCATGCGGATGGAATACCGTGGGCTTCTTTCGATGCCTGAGATTCTTCCAATGTCCAGTATGCAGCAGCTTTCAAATGACGGAATCAGCTTTATCAAAAAGTCGAGTACAAAGCTCTGCCACCACATTATCGAGATCAACCGGCTGATTTCAGACCGCATTAACAACTGCAAAAGCCTCTTTCCAATCTGGATTAACTGGGCGTACATAAAAGAGCTGTTCATCATGCCAAACGGCTTGACAGAGGACGGAACGAAAGATGCTGCGGACATCTATTACGCAAGTCTCTCCTACTACCCCTATCAAATGTATATCAACTGGGTACCGATGGACGAGGGTAATGTCCTCTATAACGATAAGAAGTTTGCTACCCTGCTTTATCAATGGCATTGCGACGCCTTCACGGAATACAGTAAAGTCTCTGATGCAGGGGCTTTTGTAAAAAACAATATCTACGACTTCATAGATGACAGCGAGAAAACCGTATTAGTAGTGGACTGCGAAAACTCTGACCCGTACAAGCTGTGCGCCACGCTAAAAAATCTTGATTATGAGGTCATGCAGAAGATTACGGCGATCATTCTCTTTGATGACGTGCATACTGCTACGGCATGGCGGATTCTTGAAAACTACATCCGCATCCCCGTTGAACATATCATGATTGAGCGGATCAAGCAGAACAAATCACTGGTAGACATCAAGCTCACTGCAAGAGCCTGTCAGGAACACTACCAGAAGCAAGTGGATTCCTTCGTCATTGTCTCAAGCGATTCCGACTACTGGGGGCTTATCTCTTCCTTGCCGGACGCCAGATTCCTTGTCATGATTGAGCGGGAAAAATGCGGACCGGATATGAAGGCGGCACTCGCAGAATCCGGGATATTCTACTGCTATCTGGATGACTTCTACTCTGGCAACAGCGAGGACATCAAGAAAAACGCACTATTCAAGGAGATGTACCGCTGGATTGACAACTCCGTTCACCTGAACGTCAACGATATGTTTGACGCTGCTCTGCGAAACACGAGGATCGAAATGTCTCCCGCAGAGCGGCGGCAGTTCTATGAGAAGCACATCAGACACATGACGCTGACCATCGACGAGAACGGAAACGTCAGCATTGAACTGAAACGCGGATAGCCTTGGTTTCTATTCCGGGAGGAATGTGGATGGACAACAGATTCTATTTTGGATTCAATACATTGGAGGAACGGAAAAAGCGCAGAAAAGCAGAGCTGTACTCCATGAGTGAGCAAGTCAGCACCTTCTTTTGGGATGAAGCCCCGCAGCATGGTTTGGAAATGCGTGAGGGACAGCAGGATATGTCCTTTGAGATTGTGGACGCCCTCATAAACGATCAGCATTTTGCGATTGAAGCTGGCGTGGGCATTGGAAAGTCCTTTGGCTATCTTGTGCCGGTGCTGCTGTACAGCAAACGCATGAACAAGCCGGTTATCATCGCAACCTCGACCATTGCGCTTCAAGAACAGCTCTGGCGCGATGTCCACGCGGTAATGCCCCTTCTTGGGCTGAACAGAGATGTTATCCTCGCAAAAGGACAGACCCATTATCTCTGCAACAAACGCGCAGATGAGTATATGTGTGACCCGAAAGCAGACCCACCGGACGCGATCAAAGAAGGAATCAAGCAAGGGTATGAGGAACGCAAGGATTTCCCGGAGGTTTTGCCGCAAGGAGTCTGGGACAAGGTAAACGTGCAGCGGTTCAGCATGAAGAATTGTGGCTCCTGTGAAAAGAAGTGCAAGTATTACAAAGTCCGCGCAGCATTAAAGTTTACGGATGGAGTGGTACTGTGCAATCAGGATTTTCTAACCCAGCATCTCATGAAACTCCGGCGCGGTCAGGACGGGCTGATTAACGCCGCCGCTGATCTGCTTGTCGTGGATGAAGCACACAACTTGGATGATAAGGTGCGGAGTGCCACAACGGAGCGTTTCGGGCAAGGTATGCTCTTTGGAATGATTAAGAGCGCATTCTATGAGCTGCGATCCTTTGACCAGAGCAGTGTGTCCAGAGAAAAGCGAGAGGCGGAAAGCTCAATCATCGCCTTCTATAACTGCCTGAAAACACAAGTCCAAAAGCAGATCAACGAGGCAGATCAGGATATGCGCTATGCTGACCGCTTTTTCTTTGACCAAAACGGCAGCGCAGTTGAGCTGCTTACTGAAATGAACGCCGCCATACATAACCTTTCGTCCAGCATTCAGATTTATTCCAGCATGGATTTCAGAAACAACCGTTCCTTTGCTGCCTCTGATGATCTGGATGCCGTCAGCGAATCCCTTTCGGAGCTTCTTGACCAGATAGACGATATGCTGATCTGGATCGAGCAGCACGGCAGCAACACGGAACTTGTCTATTGCCCTAAAAACACAAAAGAAATTGTGAGCCGCCTATACTTCAATGGTGATGAAAGAACCATCTTGACCTCTGCCACGCTGACGAACGCCACGAGCGGGTCTCTGGAAGAACAGTATTCTTACTTTATCAGCAATACCGGCTTTCCCGCTGGTGATCGCGGCTGCTTATCCGAGCCAAAGCCTTCCCCATATCCATACGATGAACACGCCATGATCTACTATTGCGACGATCTCCCGCACCCGACCAGAGAACATGAAGCCTTCATTGAAAATGGTGTGGAGCGGCTGCTTGAGATCCTGAGCATTTCCAATGGAAAGGCACTCGTGCTGTTTACGGCAAAGACCGACATGGAAGAGGTCTACTCCATTCTCAGTGAGAAAAATCTTCCGTACAAAATCCTGATGCAACAGCCGGGATCGTCGCAGGACAAGGTGCTGAATGAGTTTAAGGAAGATACGAACTCCGTGCTTCTGGGGACGGGCGCATATTGGGAAGGTATCAGCATTGAAGGAAAAAGCCTTTCCAATGTCATCATTTTCCGGCTTCCGTTCCCTGTCCCCGATCCAATTATCGAGTATAAGTGTTCCATTGCTAAGGATGCTCTGATGGATGTTCGCGTTCCCGAAATGATTATCAAGCTCAAGCAAGGCATCGGGCGATTGATCCGCAATTTCACAGACACCGGCATTGTCTGCATCATCGACCGAAGACTGCGGGATGAGCCGCCGGAACGCTATCATGACATTACATGGGACTCCCTGCCTATCAAAAATCGGACAAGCAGTTTGGGCGAACTTAGGAAGTTTTACGAAGGTCTGCCCTCAGCCAAGGAATGATGATACAAACGGCAGTCTCTTCGGAAACATAGAGCAGCCCCCCCAAAAAACGACAATCAGAAAACGGAGGTGTATCATGTTGTACAATGAAAATCTGCACGAAGAAGAACAACATCTGATCCAGCAGATTGCCGAGCAAACAGAGAGAGGAAAAATCGACTGGGAACTAACAGAGTACAATCCGCTGTCCTTTCTGAATGAGGACAAGATAGACAAGAACCCAGCAGTAATCTGTCAGTCCTTCTCCTTTGAGGCGATCATCGGCGGCTCCCGTTTCGAGCTTGATGTCATGGAGAATATTGATGTGCCGTCCGGTATGGGAGACTACACCATAACCTTGACGCGGGATGAAACCGAAAATTATCTTAAAATTGAGGATGCACTTTCCTTTGACTGTGACCGCTATGAATGCACACCGGAGGAAGTGGCAGAGCGATTTGCGGACAGCCCCATTGTCCGCCTCTGCAACGCCATCATTCCCGCCACGCTTGGGCAGGAGGATTTAGAAGAGGTCTTCACATGGGCAAGGTTTTTCAACGAGACTGGCATTTCTGCAAAGCTGATGAATCATCCTCTGACCAAGCTCTGTGAAAAGCTGTTCGACGAACACCGTCTGATGGACTTCCATCGCTGCGTCTTGGATGTGGACTATCGAAAGCTGCTCCTAAATGAACTGGCTCATAACTAAGACACGGAAAAACGCCCCCGACACTGTGCCAGACGCACAGTGCCGGGGGCGTTCCCGTTTCCAGCGATTTATTTTTCTCTCGGCAAGGGACTGTTCATAAGGTGACACTTTCCGTTTTACGAAGCCGTGAAAATTCGATGTGTTCCGTGGAGATGTTCACTGGGCAGCATACGCCGTACACGTTTCCAATAATCACCGAGTAGTGCAATGTGTATTCACTATCGGGAAATACTTCACGGTTTTCGCAACGCTTGATTCAGGAGTGGGATTTTTGCCTTATTCCCGCGTGACATCAAGGGAAACCGGATTGATAACGATGATAGATTTGCCCTTTTTGTGGGCATATCTCACGGTGTTCCCGGTACCGCTGGGGCATCCATTCCATACTGCGAGAATATAATCGGCGTGATCTACCATGTACCGATTTCTCTTGTCCATGCAGTCCGGCGTGTACTCCCGTTGCAGCATGGTCTCCTTGTCACACTTTGCCGCGATATTATAATACCGTTCCCGTGAAGCCACAGACCATTTGATCGCTTGTGTCTCACAAGGGATTGCACTTTCCAGAGTAATGTGAGGGTATTTTGATTTCAAATCGAGTACAATTTCCGCAGCGTACATATCGACGCCAAGAGCCATGCCGGTAATAAAATGCGTGACGCCCTCGTTCTCGATGAGTGCTACAATCTGATCCCGCATAACAGATTTCAAAGAAGTACAACGCTTATCGGATTCATCAAAGCCGAACGGAAGACTCTGCGGTCTATGACCGGTAAACGCACAAGTCTTGCCTTGAACGGATTGCTTTTCAGCTTTTTGAGCAGACTTTCTAAACTCAATAATGCGCGACATGACACCCCTTCTTTCACTCTTTTGGTAGGTAACTCCATTCTATCACCCTCATCACGGACAGTCAACGCATTGTCGTTAGTAAAATCAACGACGGCGTACCGTGGATAATGACACCGCCGTTAGGTACACTAAATGCAAAGGTGGTGAGGCTATGCGAGAGAAGAAGGACATCAATATTGAAATCGGCGGCAATATTCAAGTGGCAAGAGAACAGGCGGGCTATACGCAGGACACGCTCTCAGAAATGCTTGGCATGACGCCGAATCACCTGAGCGCTATTGAGCGTGGTGCTTCTGGTATTTCTCTTGAAGCCTTGCAGCGTCTTTGCCGTTTGCTGGGCGTCAGTGCGGACCGAATTATCTTTGGGACCGATGAGCCAGAAGCGGAAGCCCTTGCGCTTGCCAGACGTATTTCGGATATAAAGCCGGAATACCGGCAACAGGTTCAAGAGCTGCTGTCCGCTATTTTGAATATGTCATAAAAAAAGAGCCTCTGCCGACACCCAAAACGGGCATCGACAGAGGCTTTTGGTTCGTTTTCCGGGCATTCAAACAAGTGCCGAAATCGACACTTATTCTCGCTCTATTGCTGGAACTGTGCGGGGAATATAATCACACTGGGCGGTCATTCCTCGTCACTCTGAGGCTTGCAATCACAGGCTTTTTCGACCCCTAACTGTCTACACCGCGATGCCTTGCGGGAGAAGTGCGGACAGGCGATGAGATCCGCACGGAAGCTCTGCTTACAGTCATGGACGCAGCGGACGCAGAAGCGGTTATACCTCCGGCGTCCGCTGTCCCCAATGAAGAACGACCACTCCTGCCGCCATTTCTGACTTCTGCTCACAGCTCAATCTCTCCTTTGTGCTTTTTGGGAGGGCAGCATTCCTTCTGCTTTTCAGCCTTTGCGGACTTGAGCCTGTCCATGATGGAGGACTTCTCGCCGGTTTCGGGAGCTTTGGCATCAAGGGTCTTGTCCTCCTTCGGACCGTTGTTGATGATCCCATCAATCATGCCGTAGTCATCCTCCATCGACATCTCCGCTGCCTTGAGGTAGTTTTCCTTCTCAAGAGTTGCCATCCAGCTTTCCTTGCTGATACCGAGCATTCCGCCCTTTGCCGCATGATCGGCAATCTCCGTTGCATCCACGCACAAGCCCTCGGTGTTATCCGAATAGAGCCGGTAAACCTCGCAGCCCTTCTCCAAAGCCTTCTCAGCCGCCTCCTGACCGGCGGGAAGAACGCCAGCCCATGCGTAGCCGTAGTCCTTCATATCCTGAACGGAGAGCGTGGGATCGGGCATTTCCGGCACTTCCTTGACCTCAAGGTCGAGAAGGCGGAGCGTGTCATCGTCAAAGCCGTTGTAGACATCATCAAGGACGAGCTTGCCGCGCTCATCGACGATGATGCAAGCCGCTTCATCGCCGTAGGTGTCATGCTCCATCAGATAAAAGCTGTGACCGCCGACCTCATGCTGCTCAATGGTGTGCCACGTCCCGATGTGACCGGCAACCGTCAGACCGGAGGTGTCGGCATTCATCTCAAAGTCCTTCTGCTCAATGCTCTCCTGCTTCTGCTGTTCCTTCGAGATCATGGGAATCGCTACAATCTTATCGCCCAGCTTTGCAAACTGCTCCGGCACCTTGAAGTGGTCAGAGAACTTCTGCATTTGCTCTACGGTCAGAGAGCCGAAGCTGTCATCCGTCAAGCCAACTACCATGAATGTTCCGGCAACAACGTCGTAGATGTCACCGTCCTCATCCCGCAGAGCGCGGTTCAGGGGCAGACCTTCCAGCTTGCCTTCCTCGTTGCAGACTAAGGCAACCGGGTCTTCGTAGGGGTAAATCGCCTCGATGCAGCCGCCGACCTCATGCTGCAAGGACTCCAGACCGGAGTCAATCTCCTTCACATAAGGCTCCTTTCCCGGCTCAACGACGAGAACGGCGATGGTGCTGTCACGCTCGGCGGCTTCCCCTGAGCCGGTGATCCGGTATTCATCGGGAATGTCATCAAGATCGCCGTCGAACTGTCTGTCCCATCTCTCGCTTGCGACGCGGACATAGCCTTCATCGGTGAAGCGTCCCTGCTCATCCATCGCAATGTCGCGCCCATAGCGTTCATAGTCGATGTAATCTGCCAGAGGACCGAGATCCTTTTCAGAGTAGATACCGGCTTCGTGGGCGTAATAGTAGCCGAGGTCGGATTCGTCGTTGATACCGGGCATGATGTCGTAGCAGTCCAGATTGAACGTCAGGTTGATGAGATCGTCGATGTCGCTGACCTCATCGCAGCCAGATTCCATAATGGCAGCGAACTTTTCCTGATCACTCAGGGAAAGCTCGTCAATCAAAGCGGCAAGGTAGTTGAGCTTATCAAGGCTCTCGTACTCACCGAGCATCTTCTGAACGCCGTAGATCGGGCATTCGTAGTCGGTGATAAACCACTCTTCATAGGGCTGACCGAACTCATCCTGCTTGCCGATTCCGATGCGCTCAAAGACCTTCTGCATCTCTTCCTCGGTGGTGGGCAGCTTCACCCACTCACCGACCAGCTCACCCTCGTTGTACTTTCCAAGGTTTGTGACGAAGGCTTCAAAATTACCGTCTAATACGGGCATAGGCATCCTCCTTTCAGTCATCTACCATGCCGTCCGGCATGATATACAGTTCCTCAAACTCTGCGTCGGTCATGGATTCGAGCTTCCGGATGGTCTTATACATCAGCTCCGCAATCTCACCGTCCATGTCGTTCAGGGTGACGCTCTTCATATCGTCGATCAGTCGCTTCCGGCTGGACGTGTTGAAGCAGCACATCAGGTTGATTTCTTCCACGGTAAAGTTTTTCATATCAGAGTTCCATATCCTTTCCTTTCAATTTCTGCGGCTTCGGTGTGTGGGGCGGCTGGGCTTTCTGCGCGGATTTCAGCTTGTCGCGGATGGATTCACGGGCAGCGGGCTTCTTCGGGATGGTGTCGTAGATGGCAGTTCCGGCATCCTCCACATAGGCGCGGACATACTGGATGCTCTCAGAAAAGCGGATGGGGCGGTTCTTGTCCTCGATGTTGGTCAGCCGGACTTCATCAGCGGCAAAATTAACCGCGTCGATTCTGCACTTGATCCCATCCACATTCAGTGTCGCACCGACAGGAATGTAATCTGCGCCTTTGAGTTCCTTGAATGTCTCGCCGTCCTTGCTGAGAAAGACATCCACGCCGGACTTCCAGAGCTTGTGAGAACCGGCTACCCATGCGCTTTCACGGAAGCCAGTGACCGGAATAGAAGGCTTGCCGCGTACCTTCTTCTCAAGGAGCTTCGTGCCGAGCAAGGGCGCGGCTTTCTCTGCATCCTTGCCGTAAAGCTCAAAATAGCCGTTCTGGGCAAAGCAAACCAGCGCGTCCGGATGCGCCTTTTTGACTGCCTCATACTTCCGAAGTTCTGCAACGGGCAGAGGCGAAAGCGTCTCTGTCCTTCCTGCATCCGGCAGTCTGTCACGGCGGGTTTTCTGCTTGGACAGCACTTCCGCCAGAGCATCCGCGTCCTTCGGGAGCGTCTGGTGGGTTTTGACGCCGCCATGCTCACCGACCAGAGCCATTGCTGCATCGAAGCTGCTGCGGCAGGGGGCGTCCAGCACATAGCCGTCTGCAAAGGTCAGCCGGTCATGATCCGGCGCAACCGAGTTCTGCGCTACATTTGCCGCCTGTTCCCGGTAATTGATCTCAAAGACATCTCCGAACACCTTGCCGCGCTTGACGGCTTTCGGAACGATGACACGGGCAATACACTCGTCGTAGGTCTGTTCTGCGTAAAATCGGAAGGTGTTGTGATCCCGCGTTCCCTGAATGAAGACCTGATTTTCATTGAGGCAGTGCGTTCCGTGTGGGCGGCAGAACCACATCAGCGTCCTGTCTTCGGGATTCTGGCTTTCGGCAGCGCGGCGGATGATGCGCTTGTCGATGTCGAAGTCTTCCTTGTAGCTGTCTACATGACTGTCCACGAGCTTCTGAAGCTCCGCGATAATGTCAACGTCTGTGTATTTCTTCATGCGTCTCCTTTCTCACAACTCCATGTCGTGTGTTTTGGATTTGACCTGGGATTTCTTCTCCGGCTGTGTTTTTGCGGCAGCTTTGAGCTGATCGCGGATGGAGGGCTTTTCCTGCTTCTGCTCCTGCTTGACGTATTCCAGCGTCGGCACCAGCTCACGGTAACAGCCCTGTGTTTTCCGCGCCGCATGACGACGATGGATTTTGAACAGCGGCTCACCGTTCTGCGTGACCGTGTTGCCTTCGATCCTGACGCCGTTCCGCGCCAGCAGATTGAAGGAATGGTTAGAGGCGCGATAGGACGCCCGCATTCCGTCGTTGTTATAGGCAATCTGCCCCTTGAGCGTGTCCATGACGGCGGCTTTGATTTCCTTCTCTTCGGCAGTCAGACGGTGCGCCTTCGGTGCTTGCGCTGCTTCCTCCGGCAAGAGAGCAAAGGGAGATTTGACCTCCACGGTTTTTACCTGAATAGAAGTAATCTCATCGTTCTCCCATGCAACGACTTCCGGGTCTCTTTCCGCTGCTTTCTCAGGCATGACTTCCTTTTGAGCTTCGGTCTGCTGTCGGAACGCATCCACGAAAAGTGCCGTCAGTCCGGGATTGGGTTTATCCACAAGGAAGCGGGAGGCATTCTCTGGACAGACCTCAACGCTCTTCGCCCACTCCTTGAGGGGTTGGGGAATACGCCCGTCAAAGTCTTTCTGCTGAATGGTGTTTGCGAGGACATATCGGACACGCTCCGGAGAGAACTGCTCAAGGACGCTCTTCACGGCAGCATCCGCATTCAGCCGGTTGTCTCCGTAGTTGGAGCTGATCGCCGCTTCAATCGCTTTGCGGCATTCCACGTTTGTGGCGAGAGAAGCACGATATGACTCCAGCTCACCGGCTTCATAGGCGTAATTCGCCGTCTCGCGGTAAATGGGTACTTCCGGCTTTTCCTCCGGAACGGTTTCCTTTACGGGAGCTTCGACTTCCTTCTCTACGGACTGTGCTTTCTCTGCCAGCAGCACCTTGAGCTTGGCGTCAATGCCCTCGATCATCTCAGCCGCCGTCTTGCGGATGGTGTCCAGAGAGCTTTTCAGCTCCTTGGTTTCCTTGCCGGAAGACCAACCGGCGATGTACCCGAAGGAGTAGTCCGAGGTTTCAATGCCGTACCGCTGACAGACAGTGTAGGCTACGCTTTCCGCCTCAACCTCTTTGGTATGCCGATCCTTCTTGTCTTCGGGTGCGGCTTTCTCGTCCGGCTTTACAGCGTGGAGCTTTGCGTGGGCGATCTCGTGAATAGCGGTTTTGACCGTCTGGATTTCGCTCATGCCTTCCTGAATGGCAATACGGCTTTCAACCGGAGAGAAGAACCCCTTTGCGCCGCCCGGAATGTCCTCAAAGGAAATAGGGACGGGAGACTCCTGCTTGAGCGCATCGAAGAACGCCTCGTAGTTTTCGACGGTGCCTTTCAGCTCATCGACGATAATGTCCGGAAGCTCCTTGCCGTCCGTCTGGGAAACATCAAAGACACTTACCACCTTGAAGGCAGGACGCAGGACCTCAACCGTTTCCGTGACAGCCTTCCCATCTGCGCCGATTACCGGCTTCTGCGTTACGGGATCAATCTTCTCGCGCTCTTCCTGCGCCTTGTACGGCGCGGGTGCGAGAATCTTGATGCCCTTTTCGCCCTTCATGACCTGACGGTCAAAGTTGCGCTGCCACGAGGTATAACCGGCAACATAGGTTGCCTCCGGCTTCTGCATCGCAATGAGCAGCGTGTTGTTGAAGGAATAGTTGTAGAACTTGGACATCGTGCGGAGATATTCCTTGAACCGCTCGGATTCAAAAAGCTCCTTGATGCCCTGTTCCAGCTTGTCCGTGATTTCGCGGACTTGCTGTGCATTTTTGTTTTCAGCCATCTCAAACCTCCATTTCTTATTTGCTTTTGGGCGAAGAAAACCCCGTCTGGGATTTGCTCAGTAAACGAGCCTTTACCTCAGACGGGGTTTCTCTGCGCGTCATCCGACGATGGAATATGTTGTCTTCGTTCTCCCATTCAATCAGCCGGTCAAACATATCCGGATAATTTGTGATTATGTGCAGCAGTTCTTTGTCACTTGCATTGGGACAGAACCAGCAGCCGTTTCTCCGGCAGTGAGCGTAGATTGGGGAAAGCAGCCCGTGATCCTGACAGAGCTTGTAGGCGTCTGCCTCGGTCATACCGTATTTGGCAAGCAGACTGACCTTCTTCAAGCCATCCAGACGAGCAAGGCGTTTTGGCTCATCCTCCGCGATGCCGACATAGCTCACAGTGTCCGGCGAGAGTGCGGCATTGTACTTGCGGACTGGCGGGATTTTGCAGTCACGATTGACTGCACACATACCAGCCCATGCAAAGCCGCGAACAATGCCCTTATGAGGTCCGCGGGTGATGACGTAGTGGAACACGTCATCGTAGGTCTTGTCTGCATGAAGAATGGTGAACTTGATGCCCAGCTCCTTTTCGCAGAAGGGCTTGAGCCGGTCATAAATGAAGTCCCGGTGTTCCGGGACTTCGCCGCTTGTGTCTTTGTCGAACATGACCTCACTGAAAACCGCTTCGTCCAGCGGCTCATTGTGCTGTGCAGCCAGCAGGAGCGTCGCTACGCTGTCTTTGCCTCCGCTGCATGAAGCAACATACTTTGGGCGGGTCATCGATCAAACTCCATCTTGAAGCTGACGTATTTGCCGCCGCTGTCATCCAGACGAATGACCGCATCATAGAGCTGAGGCTTCTTCGGCGTGTAAAGCCCGGTCACTCGGCACCAGCCCTTGTCCAGCAGCTCCTTTGCAATCTTCTTGGTCAGCTTCTTTTTCTTGCTGGAAAAGAACTTGTTGTCTTCCCACAGGCAGAAGGAGCAGTCCTTGTTCGAGCAGTAGAAGTTGCCCTTGCCGACATAGACCGGAGATCCACAACGAGGACATTTGCCGATTTCCTCCTTGCCCGTGCCGAAACGCTGGGCTTCGGCATCGGAGAGAAACGGGTAGGCTTTCACGAGATCCCCGGTCATCTGGACAATGCCGCTGAGGAAGGCGTCTGCATCCGCATTGCCGCGTTCAATCTCCATGAGCGTATTTTCCCATTCCGCCGTCATTGCGGGAGAGGTGATCTGTTCCGGCAGAACACAGACAAGGTTGCAGCCGTCCTTCGTGGGAATGAGAGACTTACCCTTGCGCTCTGCAAAGCCGGATTTCACCAGCTTTTCAATGATACCGGCGCGTGTCGCGGGTGTTCCAAGACCTTTCTTCTCGGTGTCATCGTCGAACTGATCGTTTCCGGCAGTCTCCATCGCAGACAGGAGCGTGTCTTCCGTGTACTGCTTCGGAGGCGTCGTGAAGTGTTCCGTAACGCTGGCGGACACACTATCCAGAACATCACCCTCATGGACTTCGGGCAGGAACTTCATGGGATCGTCCTTTTCCTTCGTCTTGAGGGAAGCCTTGAACAGCTCTTCGATGGCTTTCCATCCGTTTTGAACGACGGTCTTCGCCTTGGTTTTGAACTCGTAGCCCTCGCAGGAGAGCGTGATCTGCGTTTCCGCGTAGGTGTGCTTCTCGCCGGTCGCACACAGAAGGCGCATCCCGACAAGGTTGAGGATTTTCTGTTCCGACTGAGGAAGCGCGGAAACCTCTTGCTTTTCAAGCTGGACGGTCGGGAGAATGGCGTGGTGATCTGTGACCTTGCTGTTGTCGGTTACGCGGGCAATGTCCGGAGTAACCGAAACACCGGAGAAAAGCGGAAGCTGGCGGCAGACAATAGAAATGACCTGACGGGCGGTGTCCTCCATATCGTCCGTAATGAACTGACTGTCCGTGCGCGGATAGGTCAGGAGCTTCTTTTCGTAGAGTGTTTGTACGAGATCGAGCGTCTGCTGGGCGGTGAAGCCGTAGTATCGGTTTGCCTCGCGCTGCAAGGTGGTCAGATCATAGAGCTTCGGAGGATTGACGGTTTTCGTCTCCCGCTTGAGAGAAGAAACGACGGCTTGCTTTTTCTCGCAAGCCGCCGCAATTCTTTTTGCTTCCTCTTCGGTTTTGACCTTTTCCAGATCGGCGGTCAGATCGCCCTTGCCGACGTGGACGTTGAAATACTTCTCCTTTTGGAACATGGAGATTTTCCCGTCGCGCTCCACCAGCATTGCAAGGGTCGGCGTCTGGACGCGCCCGACCACCAACTTCTTGTGATAGAGCGTGGTGAAAAGGCGGGTGCCGTTGATGCCGACAATCCAGTCCGCCTTCGAGCGGCTGAGTGCCGCTTCATAGAGGCGGTCATATTCCTTGCCGTCCCGGAGATGGTTGAAGCCTTCGCGGATGGCGGAGTCCTCCAATGAGCTGATCCACAGACGCTTGAAGGGCTTGGTGCATCCGGCTTTGTTGTAAACCAGCCGGAAGATCAGCTCACCCTCGCGCCCTGCATCGGTTGCGCAGACCAGCTCGGTGACGCGCTTGTCCTTCATGAGAGAGGACAGCACCTTGAACTGCTGGGCTTTGTCCTTCGTGACCTCGAACATCCAGCTTTCCGGAACAATGGGCAGATCGTCATACCGCCACTTGGCATACCGCTCATCGTAGGAGCTGGCGTCTGCCAGCTCCACCAGATGACCGAAGCACCATGAAACGATGTAATTGCCGCCTTCCATGTAGCCGTCCTTTCGTGACGTTGCGCCCAGAACCTTTGCGATGGACTGGGCAACGCTGGGCTTTTCAGCAATGACTAAGATCAATCTTCATCACCATCCGTTTCAGCATCCTCCGCAATCTGCGGCTCATCATCCTCGTTGATGTACGGCTCTTCTTCGTAGCCTTCATCATCAAAGAAGTCCATATCTTCATCCTTGGGCTTTCTGCCCTTGACGAACTTGATGTAGTAATAAGCTGCACCCGCAGCACCAGCAAGAACGAAGATGACGAGGATCATGCCGATGTTGGATTTCTTTTCGGGTTTAGGGGCGGGGACATCGGTTTCCGCATCCTTGTCCGGCTCAGGCGTAACGGGGGCTGTGCCGGTGCATTCGCTCATGTTGGTCTTGCAGACCGGGCAGTCGGTGTTGACCTGACCGGCAGCGCATTTTTCTTTGCAGTTACAGGTGGTCAGCGCAGCCGCAGTGTCCTCATCCAAAAGCGCAAGCAGATCGCTTTCATCGACCATGTTCAGGAAGTACGTCTGATACTGTTCCTCATCCTCGTTGATGGGCGCATCGTAGTCGATGACAATGAAGAAGGTGTTGCCGTTCTTCGTCTGGACAGTGATGAACTGCTTGTTGGTTGCCTTGTCATAGAGCAAGTCGCGGGTGTGGGCGTTGCCCTCATCGTCAATCGGCTCACCCTTCGGCTTTTCAGGGTCGGGAGTGACTGCGGGCTGCTGTTCCGGCTGGGTTGCCTCCGTAACGGGAAGGTTCTGTTCGGTGTCATCGGCATAGGCAAACGCCGTCACCGAGAAGCAGGACAGCACCATGACGCAGACCGCAAGGACGGTCAGAAAACGAAACTTCTTACGCATTGTCGATTACCTCCGTATTTTCAGCGGGCTTGGTGCCGCCCTTCATGGAAGACAGGAACGCCATGATCTGATCCTTGTCCATCACCATAGAGCGCACGGTATTGATGATTTCAAGGTTTTCCAGCTCTGTCTTCTTGTCGTACAGCTCCTTGAGCTGACCTTCGATTTCGGACTTCTTCTTTTCAGCCTTCTCAATGTCGGAGAGGACTTTCTGATACTTGGGATTCATGCAAAACTCCTTTCTTTTAATAGGCGGGTCTTCCGAAGGCGTAGAAATGCTGCTGCCAGTAGGAAGAATTGATGGATGTGTACTGAATGGGGTCGCCGCAGTGGATCATGACCCCATCACCGACGTAAATGCCGACGTGGGACACACCGGGGGTGTCATACGTCCCGACGAAAAAGATGAGATCACCGGGCTGTGCATTCGCCTTTGAAACCGGCGTACAGACGTTGTAAAGCCCTTGTGCGCCAAGCCGTCCGGTATTTACAAGACCGCTGTTCGTGAGAACATAGCTGACAAAGCCGGAGCAGTCAAAGGACGTGTCGGGATTGGAGCCGCCCCACACATACGGATAGCCGAGATACTTTTCCGCCTCGGTAATCAGCGTTGCAAACTTCTCGTCGTTCAGGTATTCCGGGTTGACATCGTAGTCGGCGGGAGGATTTGTGATGTACTTGTCCACATAGGGGGAGTTACCGAACAGATCCTCGCGGTTGCCCAGCACCGACATATACGTTGCGTACATGGAGAGCTGTTCCTGCCCCATGATGTAGACCGGGACATGGGAGAGATTGAAGTTTTCGAGCTTCACATTGCAGATGTAGTAGTCATACGGGACGCGGTAGGTTTCCGTGTGCGTGTTGCCGTCTGCATCCGTCCATGTGTCGGTTTCCGTGCGGTATCTGGTTTCGACGATAACCTCTTCGGTGAGGATGTACTGCTTTTCAAACAGCATTTGGAGCGCACCCTGCACCTCATCCAGCGTGAACTCGCCCTCATGGAGAGCCGAGAGAATGGAGATCAGCACATAGGGGTCATGCTCAATGTCATCCAGATCGAAGTGGTATTCATCGTAGTCGTGGGTGCTTTCGTAGGTGTCGAGATAGCGTTGCAGCTCTTGCTCCATCCGGCAATACTGCGCCTCCGCGCCGAGCATCGCGTCATCCTCGCTGAGATAAGAGGAAGCGATAACCGACGAGCCGGTAGAGGTGAGCATCGAACACGAGCTGATTCCGGCACCGAGCAAAACGAGAAGGGCAATTCCGACGCCGATCCAGATGAAGACCTTCTTGTTCTTCTCAAAGAACTCCTTGATCTTGTCGGACGCCTTTTCACCGAGCTTCTTGCTGGTGCTTTTTGTTGCAGTCCCGGCAGTCTGAGAACCGGCATTTCGAGCAGCGGCATATTCCTTCTTGATGTTCTGCTTCTGGTAGTACTTGTTCATGTTCTGCTTCTTCATCTCAGGATGCTCCTGCTGATTTCTCTCATATTGGAGCTTCGCATCCGCAGCATCCGCCTTGTATTCCAGCTTGGAGACCTTCTCGTAGGGCTTGTTGACGCTGCTTTCCCGATGATGACTGAAATGCCGAGCGGCAGTCTCAGCGGCGATCTCCGTTTTATGCGCCGCCTCAACCGCCGTGTTTTCCTGTTCGACCTCATGGATTTTGCCGTGAATGCCGGAGGCGAGGGTGTCACCGACCTTGCGGACGGTTTTGTCTGCCTCGAATTGCAGCTTGCCCTTGCCCTTCGGCTTTTTCAGCTCATCTTCAAAATGAAGGCGGGTTTTGCCCTTGCCGGTTTCCTCATCAAAGACACGCTCTTTCTTGAGAACCTTGTGCGTGGGCAGCTTCTCACGGGCGGCATCCAGCCGATCATGCGCCTTCTCGGATTTTCTTTCGAGCTTCTGCATCCGCTTCGTGGGCGGAACGGCATCGTCCGAGACCGGCTTCGCGGAGGCGGTTTCCGCCGCTTGAGTGAGAATGGCATCTGCATCCACTGCTTCAACCGCAGAGGTCTTGCGCAGCTTGTGCGTAACAACCGTTTCGGCAATCACCGTGCCGGTATGAGAAGAAACGCCGTGCTGCTCTAAAGTTGGAGGCTTGAACGGCGTTTCCGAGGGCAGCGGTTCAGGTACATTCTGGGGTGGATTTTCTGCCCTTTTCTCTTCTGTGACGGACGTTTCCGAGGGCGGCTGTGTGTCGTTATCTTCGGCGTGTTCCGCCTGAAACTGACGCTGCTGACGGCGCATTTGCATCTTTTTCTGTTCCTCTGGGGAAAGAGCCTCGGAAGGCTCGGCTGTCTCAGCGGGCTTCACCAGCTCTGCTTCTTCCAGCCGCTTTGACACACGCTGCTCGGTGCCAGCCGTCAGGTTTTCCTCAACCGCGCCTTCCCGCGTCATCCGCACGACTACCTTGTCGCGGGCTTTAAGCTCCGGTTCCTTGGACATCAGATTTCACCTCCAATCCGCTTGTAGGCAAGCTCGGTGTATTCAGGGTTCAGCTCTATGCCCACGAAATGACGCCCCATCTGTGAGGCAACCATGCCGGTTGTGCCGCTTCCCATAAAGGGGTCAAGCACAATGCCGCCTTCTGGACAACCGGCGAGAAGACAGGTCTCAACCAGCTTCGGAGGGTAGGCGGCGTAGTGACCGCCCTTGAAGGGAACGGTGTTGATCTTCCAGACATCGCGTTTGTTGCGAAGCGGATTGATGTCACAATCCTTGATCTCGCCATGCTCACGAGGGCGGTTGATGGACTGCGGCTGAGGCTGACCGGGAACGGGCTTGCCGTATTTGTTGCCGCCTTTCATGCCGCGCTTGAGGCGTTCCGCCGTTGCAGGGGCAATCGGTTCGGAAATCGCCTTGTAGTCGAAGAAATACTTCTTGGACTTTGAGAACAGGAAAATATGCTCATAGCAGCGGGCGCAGCGGTCTTTGACGCTCTCCGGCATGGGGTTGTCCTTCATCCAGATGATGTCGTTGCGCAGATACCAGCCGGTATCGCGGAGGGCAAAAGCAAGCATCCACGGAATGCCGATCATGTCTTTCGGCTTGCAGCCCTCAACCTTGTTGTTGAGAGCCACAGCCTGACCGTTTCTGCCGTAGGGGTTCTTCGGGTCAATGAAATCGCCCTGATTGCCTTTACCGGCGTAGGTGTCTGAGATATTCAGCCAGAGCGTTCCATCCGGACGCAAAACGCGCCTGACTTCGGTAAACACTTCCGTCAGGCGCGAGATATATTCCTTCGGCGTTGTCTCTCTGCCGATCTGAGCCTCCATGCCGTAATCGCGGAGCGCGTAATACGGAGGGGACGTCACACAGCAATGAACGCTGTCATCGGGCAGGGCTTTCAGGATTTCAAGGCAATCGCCGGTATGAATGATGTCAAGCTCTATAAAAACCAGCTCCTTTCTTCGGATTTGAGAGCATATCAGTCGGAGTAATACTCGTCCGGCTCGTAGTCCTCATCTTCCATGAAGTCCTCGTCGAGATCGTCAATCTCGTCTGCCCAACGGTCGAAGATTTCCTCGGCTTCCTTCGCCGCCTCACGATAGAGGCTCAGCCGGTTCTTCTCAAAGGCGGCAAAAGCAGGGACGAACTTGCCGAACTCGCGGATTGCCTTCGCATCCTGCGTGCGCATATCTGCGACGCACTGAATGATTTCGGACATCGTGAGCAGATCGTCGATCATCAGCTCATACTTGTCCTTGGGGATAGATACGGCTTCATCATCCGCCGCGTCAGCGAACGGGGTATTCTCGTCGTTGTTGCTGCACTCAGAAACATCAACATTGAAGTAAAAGCCGATCATATCCACAGATACCTTGATCATAATCTGACGCGCTTCCTTGACCTTTTCGTCGATGTCCTCCCTCACATGGAGGTAGGCGCGGTGATGCTTCTTGAGGTCGCTTTCCAGTCGGATCAGATCGGTCAGCTCCCACAGAGCCTTAAACAGCGCGGAGGTGTTCTCTCCGTATTCGATAGCGTCCGCGTAGGGAATGGTAATCATCTTGTTGTTCATATTCAAAAATCCTCCTTAGTTCTGTACGGTTTCTTCGGGTTTGGTGGTCATGATGCGGTAGAGCTGGGTGTCCTTCGGGAAATCGTCCTTGAAGGGAACGATGGTCGAGCCGTAGAAGATCAGCCCCTCACCGGCGTTGGAGTTGGTGATGTAGTTCTGCTGGCTGGGCGAGATGTTCAGCGCCTTCGAGAGAATCTGCCGGTCGCCGGATGCCTGATTCAGAAGGTAGACAAAATCCGAGTTTTCAAAGATGTTCTCTACCTCGCGGGACGCAAGCAGATCCTTGACGTTCTGCGTGATTCCGGTCGGAATGCCGCCCCATTTTCTGAAACGCTTCCAGATTTCCACGCTGTACGCGGCGGTCTGTTCCTCTTTCAGCAAAAGGTGGAACTCGTCCATGTAGTAGCGCGTTGCCTTGTGCTGGGCGCGGTTGATGGTAACTCTGTTCCACACCTGATCCTGCACAATCAGCATACCGAGCTTCTTGAGCTGCTTGCCGAGTTCGCGGATGTCATAGCAGACGAAGCGGTTGTTGACATCTACATTCGTTCTGTGATTGAAGACATTCAGAGAGCCGTGAACATAGATTTCAAGGGCAGTTGCGATGCGCTGTGCCTCCGGTTCCTTCTGATTTCTCAGAATGTTGTAGAGATCTTCGAGGATCGGCATTTTCTCCGGCTTGGGGTCTGCAAGGAACTCCTGATAGACCATGCGGACACTGCGGTCAATGATGGTCTTCTCAACCGGCTGCAAGCCGTCCTTGCCGCCGATAATCAGCTCACACATGGAGAGAATGAAGTCGGATTTCAGCGTCAGCGGGTTTTCCTCTTCGGAGTAGTTCGTGTTGATGTCCAACGGATTGATGTAATCCGTGCTGACCGGCGAGATACGGATAACCTGACCGCCGAGCTTCTGCACGAGGGGAAAATACTCTGCTTCGGGGTCGCAGACGATGATGTCATCCTCCGTGATGAGGAAGGCGTTCGTCATTTCACGCTTTGCGGAGAAGGACTTACCGGAACCGGGCGTACCCAAGATCAGTCCGTTGGGGTTTTTGAGCTGCTTGCGGTCAACCATGATCATGTTGTTGGACAGCGCGTTCAGCCCGTAGTAGAGAGCTTCACCGCCCTGAAAAAGCTCCTGCGTGGTGAACGGCACGAAAACCGCTGTGCTGGAAGTGGTCAGTCCTCGTTCAATTTCCACCTGATTGACGCCGATAGGCAGAGAGGACATCAGCCCCTCTTCCTGCTGGAAGTCAAGACGCTTGAGCGCACAGTTATACTTTTGGGCAATGGCGGCGGTCTGGAATACCGCGTTTTCGAGCTTCTGGCGATTGGTTGCCGTATTCATGATGAGGATAGTCACAAGAAACAGTCTCTCATTGCGGGTCTGGAGATCCTGCAACAGACGCTTTGCCTCACCGCCGAAGGTAGCGAGATCGGACGGAATGATGTCCATATCGTAGCCGGAGCGGACTGCCTTTTTCTGCTCTTCAATCTTCATCTTGTCGAGGTCGGTGATCTTCGACTTGATGCTCTTGATCGCCTTCGCCTGGTCAATCGTCCGGATATGAAAATTGACCGTGATGTTGCTGTCCATCTCAAGGAAGTCGGCAAGCATACGGTCATTGAGTTCCGGCGCGAGGATTTGCAGGAAGCTCACCGCGCCGATGGTTTTGCCCATCTTGAAGCACTTGCCTTCACGGAAGTCAAAGGAAGTGGGAGCGATGAAGTCCTTGCTGGAAAGTCCTGTCCGGGCAACCATATCGAAGGAAAAGCGGAACGGCTCATTGCTGTCCATATTGAACACATCATGAAGCACTTTCAGCCGTTCGTAGCCGGACAGCGGCTCGGTTCTCACGCCGAGAGTTTTGAAGTTGTTGAGGATGTCGGTTTCAATGCGTTCGAGCTTCGGCTTTGCCGTGCGGAGGGAGTCCGCCTCAATGCCGAAGGTGATGTACTTCTTCTTGATCAGCCCGTTGTTGCCCTTGGTGAGCTGGTTTTGCAGCATACCGGAATACTCGGAGCGGATGTCGTTGAAGGCGTCCTCCTGTGCCGGAATGTTGATGCGCTTGCGGAACTCATTGAGGCTTGCCTTCTGATTGATGAAGGAGAGCTGGACGAAAATCGAGCTGTCAAAGTAGTTCAGAAAGTCGCACCAGTTCTCAAAGATGGCAGTTTTGTCCTCGTTCTGCGCAAGCTGGTAGTTGATGTCCTCAAAGGCGATTGACTTCGTGTAGAGGCGGCTGTTCACCTTGCAGATACCGTCGCGGCACATCTCCACATAGGGAATGGTCTGCTGGGCGGACTTGCGGACTTTCTTTGCCTTCCTGTCCTTTTTCTTCTGCATGACGATCCGCTTCTTTTCCTGAGCGGAAAGGGCATCGCCGTAAACGACGCCGTTCTTGACGGTCATCTTAGGCTTTGCCTTTGCTGTGCTGTTGTTCAAGCTGCAATTCCTCCTGTTCTTTGATTTTCTGCTGAATTTCAGCGTAGAGATTGTTAGTGCGATAGGGACGCACCTTGTCCCGGATGAACATGGACTGTACGATGTGGTACAGATACTTTTCGGCGGGCTGACCGTCCTTCTCGTAAAGCGCGAAGAAGATGAACGGGAGCATGATCACCACCATCAGCATTGCCGCCGTAGACAAGTCGAGATGCGCCTTCGCCAGAAAGAAGATCGGGACGCCGACCGCCGCAGCGATGGAAAAACAAATGAGCTGCCGCTTGGTCAGGTTGAACATGACCTTCGTTTTGACGCGGTTAAGATCCTTCGGGACCGGAACAAATGCCATTGACTGTTTCCTCCTTTCTAAGCTGCTTTTCATAGCGCAGCTTCATTTGTGCGGGATATTGATCCTCCTTCGGCTGACGCTTGCCTGTCCAGCGAAGCCCACCCGCTTTGCCTTGACAGATCCAGCCGGAAGCCCGAAGGCTTGCCCCGTTTTCGCTTTCCAGCGTGTAGGTGATGATGCGCTTATAGCCCATAGCCGCAGCAGCTCTTGCCGCCGCGCCGTAGAGAAGGCTGCAAGCGTTCTTCGCCCCGTTGGTGCATAGCCTTGTAACCTCCAATGTGAAGCCGTCATCCAGATACCGGCTGACGGGACGCCCGGCGATGATTACACCGACCAGCTCACCGTCTGCTTCACAGCCGATGGAAAACTTGTGACCGGCAACCGGCTTATGATGCCGGTGATACTTCCGGACATACTCGTTGGCGTCTCGAAGAGAGATAGGTTTTAGCCGCAGCATGGTGTTTCCTCCATTGGAAGATGTGCCGTGCATTCGACCTCGTTGCCCCAAACGTCCCAGCCTTCGGGAGACTGACGGGCAAAAAGCTCTACGCGGGGAAGGTCTCCCATGAGCCGAACAATGCGTTCCCGCGCCTCATCCGGCTTTTTGGAATGCTCTTCGATGTGGCTGAGGATGACCTGACGCACACCGGCGTCAACTCGCTTCGGATGTCCCTTCGTGGCAAGGATGCAGATTTCCGCGTTTGCCCTTGTCCAATACCCCATGCCGGTGAAGAGGTCATCGTTCTTGCGGTTTTGCTTCACCCATACAAAAGCCACGGTCTTATAAGAAAAGCCCCATGCCGTCAGCACTTCGAGTGCTTCACAGAGGCATGGGAACGTGATCCAGAGGAACAGAGCGCAGTCCTTCGCAGCCAGTTCGCCAACCGGAAGTGCCTTGATGTCTTCAATGCACATCGTCGGATAATGGCTTTCTGCCGACCGCCCCTGTCCCTTCTTGGAGTAAGTCCGATACGCCCAAGGGGGATCGGCGTAGATGATGCTGTACTTCTTCATGCTGCCGACCTCCTTAGTGCGCATGGAAAATGGATTTTGCGAGGCTTCCGGTCTTGAACAGCGAGAAGCACAGAATGACCGTGTACGCTGCCACAGAGAACAGAGCCGAATGAATGTTGTCTGCGATGATCATGCCGTTGATCAGCACCGCATAGATGCCGACGCAGACCATGATGAGAAAGCCCTGAAATGCCAGAGCAAACAGACCTTTCAGATAGTTCGTGCCGATGCTGCCCCATTCGCGGTTGCTCATGGTTGCAATGGGAATAGGCGCAACGCTCACGGTGCAGTAAATCTCAATCATGCGCCCGTAGAGAATGACCGTAATGAGGATCGCCATGATTTTGAGGCACAGGCTGATCAGGAGCGTTTCTATCGACAGTCCGAGCAGTTCTCCGACACCCATGTTCTCCATACCGGTACGCATCTGCGCAATCGTCGCTTCAATGTCAATGCTCGTGTTGCCGTGGATGACTCCTGCTGCACCGGAAACTACGTTCTGCCCGATGTCGAATACTGCCATCACGATGTCAAACGTGTGCGTCACAAGATAGATCGCCACAGCCGCCTTGAAAAACCACTTGAAGAACATCCATGTGTCCATGTCGTGAAGGTTGTTTTTCTCGGTGATCATGGAGATCAGTTCATAGCACAAAACGAAGGTGATGATGATACCAGCGATGGGGACTATCACGTTTTCGGATAGTCCCCGGATCATCTGGTACACGCCGCCGTTCCAGCCGGACGGGGTTTGTCCGACCTCGGCGGCAATCGTTCCTACCTTCTCATTGACATCGGTGAACATATTGGTCAGGTTGCTCTCGATCCATCCGATCAGCATATCCTTGAGAGCCTGTTCGATCTTTTCTAAAATGCTGCCCAATATTTCACCACCCTTCGGTTAAGCTGGGCTTGCCGTGGATTAGCCGAACAAACCGGAGAGCAGAGGGATGAGGGTCGTGCCGATCAGCACCACACCGCCGCCAGCCATGAGCTGCTTGATGCCCTGAGACTTAGCGCCGGGGTTGTCGTTGCCGTAGCCTTCCATGAGGTTGACAACGCCCCACACCGCAAGACCTGCGCCGAGGGCGATAACAAGCGTCTGGAGAACCGTAACTGCCTGATTGATAAATGCCATACTTGAATTTCCTCCTTAAATCGTTGGTGAATTGTGAAGGGCGAGTGCCTTTTCCAGCACCCGCCCCGATGGTTACTTCTGCGCGGCTGCCGGATTAACCGAACAGACCGGAGAGCAGAGGGATGAGGGTCGTGCCGATCAGCACCACACCACCGCCAGCCATGAGCTGCTTGATGCCCTGAGACTTGGCACCGGGGTTGTCGTTGCCGTAGCCTTCCATGAGATTGACAACACCCCACACTGCGAGACCTGCGCCGAGGGCGATAACAAGCGTCTGAAGAACCGTGACAGCCTGATTGATAAAAGCCATAGATTTTCCTCCTTGAATCGATGAAAGTTGAGTGTGTATTTTTGAAAATGGGCATAAAAAAAGAAGCCCCGTCGCTGTTCTGCTTTGGGATAAGCCATCAGGCTTTACCCACTGCGCAGTGCAGCGACGGGGCTTTAATCTGCATCGACCTCGCCCATATCATAGAGGTCGAATGTGTCATCGGGCTTGACCACCAGCTTGTGCTGCCGGTATTTCTCGATGTCAAAGGCGTTCCGCTTGTCATAGTCGGAGAGCTGCCGGTACTTTGGATGCTTCGTAATGTCGTATTTGTTACTGAGAAAAGGTCTCACGCCTCGAAGCTGCAAAATACACTTGGCTCCGTCCATGACGGCGATCTCATCCTGAGACATCAGTTCCTTGCCGGTTTTCTGATAATTCAAGCCATAAGAGTTGTTGTTGGAACGGGTTTCTGAGGTGTTGTAAAGGTCGATAGTCTCCTTGCCCAGCACCTCGCTGATTTCCTTTAGGGTAGATTTCTCCTTGCCGCCGAGGAAAAGAGTGCAGTCGCAGTTGCCCGTGATGGTGTCTGCCGCATCCTTGTAGATGGTCTTGAGCTGAGACTGGGACTGCAAGATGATTGACGCCGAGATTTCCCGGCTTCGGATGGTGGCGATGAGCTTATCAAACTTCGGAATTTGACCGATGTTCGCAAACTCGTCCAGCAGACAGCGCACATGGACGGGAAGCCGTCCGTTGTAAACGTCATCTGCTTTGTCGCAGAGAAGGTTGAAGAGCTGGGAATACATGATCGCCACGACGAAATTGAAGGTGTCATCGGTATCGGAAATGATGACGAACAGTGCCGTCTTCCGGTCTCCAATGGTGTCCAGCTCCATCTCATCGTAGCTCATCAGCTCCCGCAGCTCTGCGATGTCGAAGGGCGCAAGCCTTGCACCGCAGGAAATCAAAATCGACTTCGCGGTTTTGCCCGCCGCCAACTTGTATTTGCGGTATTGCTTGACCGCAAAGTGGTCAGGGTCGCGGGCTTCCAGCTCGTCGAACATGACATCCACTGGGTTCTTGAAGGTCTCATCGTCCTCTCTGGCTTCCGAGGCATTGATCATTTCGAGCAGGGTAGTAAAGTTTTTCTCGTGGTCGGGTGCCTCGTACCAGATGTAACCGATGAGGGCTGTATAGTACAGCTTCTCCGCCTTCACCCAAAAATCTTCGCCGGACTTATCGCCATCTCCCTTCGTGTTGACGATGATCGTATTGACCAGCTTGAGGATGTCCTTCTCGCTGCGGATGTAGCTGAACGGGTTGTAGTGCATGGATTTCCGGAAATTGATGGTGTTCAGCGACTTGATGACATAGCCGCCCTTTTCAAGCATTTTGCCGCACTCCACCAGCACCGTACCCTTTGGGTCGGTGACAACGTAGCTGCTGTGCATCTGCATCAGATTTGGCTTCACGAAAAAGCGCGTCTTGCCTGAGCCAGAACCGCCGATGACAAGGATATTTTTGTTGCGGGCGTATTTCGGCTGCTTCGGGCGGCTGTTCATGGTCAGGAACTCCGTTTGCGTCAAGATGACGTTGTTCGAGAACTCCGGATCCGTGTACGGCTTGATGTCCTCCGGCTTGCCCCATCGGGCAGAGCCGTACTCTTCGCCCTGCCGGAACTTCTTGCGGTTCTTACCCTTGACATAGACCGCCAGCTTGAGCAGCGCACCGGCAATCACACCGATGAGCAGATCAACGGGATGAAAGCTGGGCAGCGGATTTGCGAAGGCAGTGCCGAACACGGCAAAGCCGTTTGTCAGCTTGTCGATGAACTCCGTGCCGGGAGCGAGACGAAACACGGCGGCGATCTTATCCGCAAAGTAGAAGGCGAAGACATACGGAAGGTTCAGAAGAATGAGCTTCTTCACATCGGGTTTGCTCACAGCTCCACACCCCGATCCTTGGTCTTGACCTTGACTTTCTCCTTGTGCTGCGCCTTGCTCTGGGCTTTCTCCTGATCCAGCTTGTGCCGGATGGACGGCTGTTCCTTCTGCTTGACAGTCTTGGCAGAGAACTCCTTGAAGGCGGCGGTCATGACATCAACGTCCCGTCCCTTGAAGAAGACAAGATAGCTGGGCGGTTCTACGGAAACGTCCTTCTTGAGCGCAAAGTCCAGACCGTATTTGCTGGCAGTCCGCTCAAAGGATTTGATATTGCCATCCGTCACTTCGATGTTGGAGATGGCGGCGTTCTGGCTCATCAGATGCTTGATTGACTGTTTGCCGCGATAGGTTTTGGGCTGCTGCATCTGCTTCTGCGCTTTCTCGATCTCCTGCACGAACTTGTCCAGTGCCTTTTTCAGCACCTCGGCTGAGATTTTGCCGCCCTTGATCATGATTGCAACAACTTTGGTGTTGACTTCATCCTGCATTGCGGCGTTTACCTCCTTTCATTGGAATGATTATGGGGACTGCTGCCGAAGCTAAGGCGGCACAATCCGGCGATAGATGCTTTTCATTTACACTGTCCTCCTTTCCGAGCATTGCTCACGATGGTATTCATTAAAGAGTGTCTTCACAAAGGCTATAATCGTAGGTCTTCGGCTTCTTTGACCCTGCCGATCTGTCCTGCCCGTAGAAATCATGATTGACGAGGGCGGAGTAGTAATTGTCTATCGTCAGAGAGGCGTTATACAGAGCGGTCAACAGGTACGCCCGGATATTACGGATGTCTGACGGGTTCTTGTTCATTGCTTCCAGAACGTACTCAATGTGGCTGCTATTCAGCTTGAGAAAGCGGGATTTGACTACTTGCTGCGGCATATCCTCGCCATTGATGCGGATGGTCGGCGCAGTGGAACAGACGGCATCCAGCATGATGTCCATGATCTCCCGGAAGCGGTCTTTATCGAACTTCGGATCCTGACAGAGAATGTCGTAGTCAAGATTCTCTTTGATAATCTCTTCATACTCGCTTCGCTCATCCATCCTGTCCATCCCATCAAGATTGATGGATTGATAGTTCTTTGAGAGAGTATTTCTTTCTTGGGTAATTACTTGATCAGTATTTATTTGTGCGGACCTATCCCCGCGTGGATTATCCACATCTGGCTTCTCCACACATGGATTTTCCGTGTGTGGTATTTCCCGTTCTGGCGCGGACTCCTGCGGCTCTTCGTATATCTCAAAGATTGTGCTGCTCATCCTGCCTTTACCGTCTCTCTGCCGGTGCCGGACAAGGTAGCCGTGCTTTTCAAGCTCACGGAGCGCGGAGAGAATGGCATCCGGACCTTCCTTGCAGATTGCAGAAAGTCCCTTGGTTGAGAACTTCCAGCCATCATTGAACGAGAGCATCTTTGAGAGAAGACCGACCGCCTTGAGTGACAGGCTCTTGTCTCGGAGGTGGAAGTTCGCCATGACGGTATAGCCACGATTTTTATTTACGCGATAGACTGCCACGAAAATCACCTTGCCATCTTGGAAAGCAGTTCTTCGCCGCACTTTTTCTGGAACTTCATTCGGATGACCTCCTTGCCCTTCGGCGTGAAGTAGGTCTGAGAACCGGTGTAGCAGAACGTCACAAAATCGCGGACGATGAACAGTCCGGCATTGCTGTCCTTGTTGTAGGGAAGAAGCTGCCCGGAAGGAGAGCGGAACAGGTACTTTTCTTTGAGAAGGAACTGGACGAACTTGCGCTCCGGGATTTTCAGTTCCTTCGCCGTCGTTCGGATATTGGTGCAGTCATCCGGATTGATGAAGGCGTCGTAGTAATCGGCTTTGGGCTTTGCCGTGATCAGCTCACACTCAAGAGCCTTTACGCGATTCTTTTCCAAAATCAACGCCTGAGCAAACTCCACAATGACCGCAGGTTCCTTCTGAATGCGTTCCAGAAGGGAGTCCGTCATGTAGCCGCCGGTCTTGCGAATGGTAGGAATGACCTCATCAAATACCCACAGTTCAAACTTTTCAGCCGCAGGAAGTTTGCTGCGAATAATTAGCCGATAAACGTCTCCTTCCGGGATGAAGTTGATACTCTGAACTTTCCCGCTGATAGGGGTAGAACATTTCGTTATAGCCCTGCAATGGTCGTTGACCGCCTTGTTCGGGTTGGTGTAACCGAGTGCCTTTGCAACATCTGCCGCACAGAACAGAACTTTTTCTCCTTCGAGGATCGTTCTTACCTCACCAAACTGTTCATTCTTGAAGATTTCGATTTTGTTATCCATGACTGGCTTCCTTTCCGGCATCAGATGTGCCACTTTGATTTTTGAGGGTTGAAACGGGATTGCAGCAGTAGGGACACTCCGCAAACACGCAGGACTGATATTTCCAGAAGGGACGATGAAAGCGGCAGCTTCGGCACTCAGGGAGAATGCCATCCACACCGCTGTCATAATGCTCAAAGCCGGGTGTGGTCTGCATCAGCAATTCCAGTGCTTGCAGATCACCGGCTGTCATGCGTTTCATGCTTAAAAACTCCTTTCCTTCGCCGCATCGCCAGCAAATATTCCGGCTTTTGGGCAACAAAAAAAGAGGGTTTGCTTCTTACTCCAAATTGGAGAAGAAACAAACCCTCTTCGTTTACGATGTAGTTCAGATGATTTCTCGGATGGTATGAATGACACCGAGCAGCAGCCCGATGAAGAAGGCAAGTCCTCCGATAAGACCGCCTATGATTAAGTTCAATGCGAAGATGCCGACTGAGCCGGAGATACCGTAGCCGCTGGGAACGAGCCAGAGGCACATCTTCCGGATGCCGAATGGCAAGCCGACGCAGATCCACATAAGGAAGTAGTCACATACGCCGTCAGGCATATAGATCGGCTTGAGAAATGACGCGAGGCAGAACGCAAGCGCGATTGGAAGCAGAACCTCCTTCAAGAAGACTTTGATAGCACCCACTATATCCTCCTTCTGCCGGAAGTGTGCAGCAGCACCCTCCGGCTTGCTTGATTATTGTGAAAGTCCTTTGTTTTCGGTCAAAAAAAGAAGGGACTAAGCCAGAATGCCTTGATTTTCAAGGTCTTTCTGATTTAGTCCTATTATCGCACAATAATCTTTCACAAACACTGCCGAGATGTACCCGGCCTCGATTGCGGCGATCATTTTCTGAAATCCAGGGCGTTTCATGGTGGTGCCTGTGATACCGTCGTCCACGAAAAAGATGGTGTCCGTATAGCCTTTGTCCTTGGCGGCCTTTTGGAGAATCTTCTTTTGGTTCTGGATGCTGTTAGACTCGCTGTCCATATTATCATCACGGCTCAGTCGGCAGTAGAGAGCGGCTGTGCCGGTAGAGATTTTCTTGTTTGACTGTTTCAAAATATCCTCCTTCCTGCAATCAAGCAAGAGGTTCTTATCTATGTATATTATACCTCTGCCGACTGCCCGTGTTAAGGATGTCGATGGAACAGTTAGGCTGGCTCCAGATCGGCCAGCATCAGCTTCAACAGGATGTCACGCATGGACTCGCCTTTGTCCTTGTAGACGGGCGTGACAATGAATTGGATTTTGCCGACTTGATAGGTGTATTCCTCCTTGACGGGTACGGGATCTTCCATGTAGGCCTCCTTCCAGAGCAATAAGAATGATTTGGGCCATGAACTGACGCCATCCGGCGTCTTTTTTCTTGCGCACAATTTCTCTCCCGCGGTTAAGTTGCTATTTTGTCAACGGACCCTTTTTGTCCCGAAGTGGCCCCGGCCTTATTCGTCTTTTCGTTCATGGGCCATATCCTCCGGGCGGGTGGTCAGCAGGTTATAGATCTCTCCCTTGGGGAACCGATCCACAAACGGGATGGTCACATTTCCATAGAACAGCAGCCCCTCGCCGGAATTGGAGTGGGTGATGTAGGAGAGCTGGTGCTCGGAAATGCCCAGCTGCTTGGCGAGGATCGCCCGGTCACTTTGGGCCTGCGACAACAGGATCAGAAAATCCGTGTTGTCCAGAATGTTGGAGATGGCCGGGCTTGCCAGCAGGTCTTTCACATTCTGCGTGAGGGCGCTGGGGACGCAGCCATTTTTGCGGAGCATCTTCCACACGGCCACAAAGTAGCTGGCGGTGAGTTCGTCCAGCAGCAGGATTTCTTTAATTACAACCGCATTAACATGGCTTTAAGTAGTAACACCAAGTTTGATGAACATTTGCGAAGCTTATTTGGTGAAGCACGCACAGCCAAGCTTAAGCATGAGTTGGAAAATAGACCACCAGAACAAAGAGAGCCCATAGTCCTAAATGCGCTAATCGATGCTTTGCGGGAGAATAGAAGTAACTATGTGCTTCCTTTCAAGTTTTACGGTGCTGAAAAGCTACGCACAAGTCATTTTATTATTTTTTCCATGAGCCGCCGGACCACCTGGGCGAACAGTTTCTGCTGAATCCCGTTCTCCTCAAGAATATGGCGGAAGCGTCCCAGCGTGTCTCCGTCCGGCACCTGGTTGCTGGAATCAACGCCACAAAATGCGGAAAACGCGCGGCTGTCTATGACCTCTGCTACGGTTCCCATGTCCGACAGGTCATACAGATTTTGAAGCATATAGATCCGCAGCATCCGTTCCAAATCGTAGGGCTTATTCCCGCGCTCCCCTTGTAATCGCACGGCTTGATTTTCGACACCCATTCTCCCCACGGAACAATGCGATCTATCTGCGATAGAAATTCTTTTTTCTTCGTCCGTACATTCGCCAGAGCGTCGCTGAATGCTGACAGGGTCATCTGCTGATCCATGAAATCACTTTACCACATTTCCGCTCATATTGCCCCCCTTTGTTCTGTGCGGTGAGGGAAGACCTTTAACATAATTTGTTTCAGGGGGCAGCGCAGAGCTGCTCCTTTATTTTTCCCCCTGAGCACCTGGCTATGTCCACATCGCAATCCCTCCGACCTTTGCATCAGAAAACTTTTGAACGGTCCAGTCATAGACATGGACAACCATACATAGAATGGAGCATCAACACAGGACAAGGGGGAAAATAACCCATGGAGACGGCGATAAGGGTGCGGACGGAGGCAGCTCGGTTTGAGCAGGCGGCGGCCCTTCTTCCCTATGATTTGCGGCAGGCGGCATGTAAAATGCCGGAGAGGGACAAGGCCAGAGCGGAAGAATTCCGGCTGCGGGCCGGCAGGCCGCCCATGGTGGCGGGACCGGCGGGGGAGCGGGAGATTCCGCACTGCCCAGGCCCGGTCCGCCCGGAGGATCTGGGTTTGGTGCTGGAGGTGGCCAGCCGGGCCTCGGCGCACACGGTGCTGGACCGGGTGAAATGCGGATTCGTCACCGTCCGGGGCGGTCACCGGGTAGGCATCTGCGGCAGCGCGGTGGTTCGAGACGGGGAGATACATAATCTGCGGCAGATGTCCTCGCTGGCCATCCGGATTGCGCATGAGGTGCCCGGAGCGGCGGCGGGGGTGCTGCCCAAACTTCTGGAGGGCGGGAAACTGCACAGCACCTTGCTGCTCTCGCCGCCCGGAGGAGGCAAGACCACGCTGCTGCGGGACCTGGTCCGCTGCATTTCTGACGGGGTGGGGATGGAGGCCCTGCGCGTAGGGCTGGCCGATGAGCGGGGTGAGGTGGCCGCCATGTACGAGGGGGTCCCCCAGGTAGACGTGGGTGAGCGCACCGATGTGATGGACGGCTGCCCCAAGGGGGCTGCGCTGGCCATGCTGCTGCGGGGGATGAATCCTCAGGTGTTGGCGGCCGATGAGATTACCGCGGCAGAGGACATCGAGGCTCTGGAACAGGCGGCGGGCTGCGGTGTGGCGCTGTTGTGCACCGCTCATGGTGGGTCCCTGCGGGACCTGTGGACCCGGCCGCTCTACCGGCGGCTGATGGACGCCGGACTGTTCCGGCGGGTCGTCCTGATTCGTGCGGGTGAGGCCGGGCGGCACTATGAGGTGACAGAGCCGGAAAGGGGGAAGTGGCTGTGCTGAAACTGGCCGGCGCTTTGATCCTGATGGCGGGAGCTTCCAGCATCGGGTTTGGAGCCGCAGCCCAGCTCCGGGCACGGGTGACCAGTCTGCGCGCGCTGATCGGCGGGCTGGAACTGATGGAGCGGGAGCTCTCTTTTCGGCTGACCCCTATGCCGGACTTGCTGGCCGTCGTAGCAAAACGGGCACAGGCCCCGGCCTGCTATTTCTTCGCCCGGTGCCGGGACAGCCTGGACCGGCTGGGGGAGAAGAGCCTGGGCGAGCTGTGGCGGGAGGCCCTGGACGCTGAGCCCGACCTGCTGTTCTCGGGAGAGGAAACTCTGGTCCTGGCGGGGCTGGGGGAGGTGCTGGGCCGTTATGACGGAGATGGACAGAGGGAGGCGCTGGAGTCTGCCCTAGCCGAGCTGGCCCGCTGCCTGGAACGGGCGGAGGAAGATCGGAACCGGCTGGGCCGGATGTACGGTGTGCTGGGCATGGGGGCCGGTGCGCTGACGGTCATTCTCCTGCTGTAAACCGATTTCGAACAGACCGCCGGGGAGCGGCTGCGGGGGAAGTGGAGAAAGCATGAATGTAGATCTGATTTTCAAAATAGCGGCCATCGGCATCTTGGTTTCCGTGCTCAATCAGGTGCTGACCCGCTCGGGGCGGGACGAGCAGGCCACCATGACCACCCTGGCGGGGTTGGTGGTGGTGCTAATGATGGTGGTTCAGGAGATCAGCGATCTGTTCAACCTGGTAAAAAACCTGTTTGGGCTGTGATGTGCCATGCCGGATATGGTAAAGATCGCGGCTGTGGCCGTGGCCGCCGCTCTGTGCGCGGTGGTAGTGAAGAAAAATGCCTCCGAATTGGGGCTGGTCCTGGCCCTGGCGGCCGGGACGGTCATCCTGGGGCTTTCCTTGGGTGCGTTGGAAGGCGTCCGGGAGCTGATGGACACCCTGGGCGATACTGCCGGGCTGTCACCGGCCATTCTGGCCCCCGTGCTCAAGACGGTGGGCATCGCCATTCTGACCCGAATTGCGGCGGAACTGTGCCGGGATGCCAAGGAGAACGGTATCGCCGCCTTTGTGGAGACGGCCGGGGCGGCCTCCGCCCTGTTTGTGGCCCTGCCTCTGCTGCGCACAGTGCTCAGTATGGTGACAGGACTGCTGTAGGCAAGGTGTGAATGTATGAGATATGCAAGCAAGGCCATGATCCCACTGCTGGTTTTGGCGCTGGCAGTGCTGCTGGCCCGCCCGGCCCAGGCGGCGGAGAGCGATGTGCTGGTCCGGCAAGGCGAGGCCCTGGAGCTGGACAAGCTGACCGAGGCGGCGGGAGAGTACGCCCCCGGCGACGCGGGGGCGCAGGTGGATCTGAACGAGGGCCTTCAGTCCATTCTGGATACTGGGAGCGGCGCCCTGTGGGGCGTGGTGCGCAAGGCGGTGCGCAGCGGCATCCTGCTGCTGACGGTGGTGCTGCTCTGTGCCCTGGGGGATGGGGCCTACTCCGGAACGGGCTTCGGGACAAGCCTGGAAATCGTGCCCATTGTGGGGGCGCTGGCCATCACAGCCGTGGCGGTGACTGACGTCAGCTCCCTCATCGGCATGGGGCGGCAGGCGCTGGATAGCATGGACTCCTTCTCCAAGGTGCTGCTGCCCACCCTGGCGGCAGCGACGGCGGCGGGAGGGTCACCGGCGGGGGCGGTCGCCCGGCAGGTAGCCACGGTCTTTTTTGCCGATGTCCTCCTGACGCTGATCGACCGGCTGCTGCTCCCGCTGGTGTACGCCTATATCGCCGCCTGCGTGGCCCATGCGGCCGTGGGAAACGAGGGGCTCAAACGAGTGGCCGGACTGCTCAAATGGGGGGTGACCTCGGCCCTCACCACCATCATGCTGGCCTTTGTGGGTTATCTTACAGTCAGCGGGGTGATTGCCGGCTCCGCCGATGCGGTGGCGATAAAGGCGGCTAAGTTCGCCGTCTCCGGCATGGTGCCGGTGGTGGGCGGCATCCTGTCCGATGCGGCGGAGACGGTGCTGGCCGGCGCCGAGCTTTTGAAAAACAGCGTGGGGGTGTTTGGGATGCTGGCAGTGCTGTCCATGTGCGTGATCCCATTTTTGCAGCTTGGGGTCCACTATCTGGCCTATAAGCTGACGGCGGCCTTGTCCGCCACGGTGGCGGAGGGCCGGGTGGCCGGGCTCATCGACAACATCGGCGGGGCCTTCGGTCTGGTGCTGGGCATGACGGGAGCCTGCGCCCTGCTGCTGCTGGTCTCCATGATCTCGGCCATCTCGGTGGTGACGGCATGATGGAGCTGTTGAGACGGTGGCTGGTGGGGGTCACCTGTGCCGCCATGATCATCGCGCTGGCGGACAGCCTTACCCCATCCGGCACGGTGCGGAAGGTGGGAAAGCTGGTAGGAGGGCTGGTTTTGCTGCTGGCTGTACTGCAGCCCGTCCTCACCTTTGACTACAGCGCCATGGCCATCGCGGCGACCGATTATCAGGCCGCTTTTGGCGCCTATGACTTGGAGCTGGAAGAAACTAACCTGGACCTGATGAAAACCATCATAGCCGAGCGTACCGGCGCATATATTCTGGACAAGGCGGAGGCTTTCGGGGCTCATTTGGAGCGGGTGACAGTGACCTGCCGGGTCGGAACGGGCGATATGCCCTATCCTGCGGCGGTGGTCATCACCGGCACATTGGACGAGGCCCAACGCCGGACCCTGACACGGCAGATCGAGGCGGATCTGGCCATCCCAGCCGACCGCCAAACATACGAAAGCGGTGACTTGGAATGAAGAAAAGTGCGGAAGGTGTAGTCCGGAGCGGGCAAAAGCTCCTGGTCCTTCTGGAAAAGTATAAATTCGTTCTGCTGGTGATCCTGACGGGCATCGTCCTGCTCACCCTGCCGGATCTGGGCGGGAGCGCGACGGCACGGGAACAGGCGGCTGCGATGGAGTCTGACGGCCTGGCCTTCGATCTGGAGGGGCTGGAGCGCAAGCTGGCCGATACCCTCTCCCGGGTCGAGGGAGCGGGAAAGGTCTCCGTGGCGCTGACAGTAAAGACCAGCACCCGCCAGGTGCTGGCTCAAGACGCCTCCACCTCGCAAAAAGAGGGGGAGACCGAGGAAAGCCGCAGTACAGTGGTGGTCTCTCGGGGTTCGGGACGGGAAGAGACGGTGCCGCTCCAGCAGATCTACCCCCAGTTTCAGGGGGCTCTGGTGGTGTGCGAGGGGGCGGACGACCCCGGTATCCGGCTGGCGATGGTGGAAGCGGTCTCCGCTCTGACAGGGCTGGGTTCCGATAAAATCAGTATCTGCAAGGGAAAATAAGGAGGAACAGACAATGAAGCTATGGAAACGGAACGCGGTAGTGGCGGTGATCGTCCTGTTCGTATGCGCGGCGGTCTACCTCAACTGGTCTTACAGCCAGGAGGGGAACGGGGCCTCTGCGGGGACGGGAAAGGTGTTGGGCGAGGCCGCCCTGGTAGGTGGCTCCGGCGCGGACACCGACGCACTGTTCGGGAATAAAGGAGGGGCATCTCCCACCCCGAGCGCCTCAGATGGCACGGAGACCCAGGCGCCTCAGACGAGCAGCGGCTACTTTGCCAGCGCCCGCCTCAACCGCCAGCAGGCCCGGGACAGCGCCTTGTCCCTGCTGCAGCAGGCCGCCGGCGAAGAGAAGGCGGATCAGGCGTCCGTGGACCAGGCCAACCAGGCCATCCAGACCATGGCCGCCAACACCCTGGCCGAGGCCCAGATCGAGAATCTGGTCACCGCCAAGGGCTATGGCGACTGCGTGGCCTTCCTCAGCGATAACGGCATCAGCGTGGTCGTTTCGGCCAGCGAGAACGGCCTGACCGACACCGACACCGCCCGGATCAGCGAAATCGTCATGGGAGAGACCGGACTGAAGGCCAGCCAGATCAAGATCATCCAGGCCAGCTAAAAAGTCATTGTAATTCGCTCGTTTTGTGGTATAATGCTACTACTACAACAAGGAGCGTGATTCTCATGGGCGAGGGCAAGGAGTATGTTTCCCGGTCGGATGAACTGGGCAATATCCATATATCGGAAGAGGTCCTGGCGGTGATTGCCGCCGCCGCCGCGCTGGAAGTAGAGGGCGTCGGGGGACTGGCCGCCAACCTGGGCACCGATTTGGCCGAGCTGCTGGGCAAAAAGACGCTCAGCCGGGGCATCCGCCTGGAGGTGGCCGAAGAGAACGTTACCGTGGATGTCAATATCCTGGTCAAATACGGGCACACCATTCCAGAGGTGGGCCGGGCTGTGCAGGAGGCCGTGATGAGCAGCATCGAGGCGACCAGCGGTCTGACGGTCGAGGCTGTGAACGTCAATGTGGGCGGGGTCATTTTTGACAAAGAGACCCGCAAGCCCCAGTAATTTCCTGACCGCACGAAAAAAGCATTGGGCGAGTGGTCGCCCAATGCTTTTTTGTGGTAATTTGGTGTTTATTTTTGAGGGGAAAATGTATATAATCTATGCTGTGTGAATAGCGGCATCCGTCCGGAGAGGCGGAGCGCGCCGCCGTTGAAAGAGGATTGGATATAAAAGAACGTTTTGTGGGAGGAACCGCCATGACCAGAAGCATTGCCCGGGAGATCGCCGTCCATCTGTCCTTCGAGCTGGGCTTTTCCAACCTGAGCGCTGAGGAGCTGCTGGACCGCTCCCTGACCAGGGAGCACTTCGAGACGCTTCGGGAGGAGGAGCCTCTCTATGCAGAATTCCCCAACGAAAAACAGCGCCAGTACATATCTGCGCTGGTGAAGGGAGTCTGCAGTCACGGGCCCGAGCTGGACAGCTATATTTCCAAATATGCCATCGGCTGGGCCTTTTCCCGGATTTCCCGCATGGCGGCAGCCGTGATGCGGGTGGCCATGTATGAGATTTTATACATGCCGGATATCCCCGCCGCCGCCGCCATTAACGATGCGGTGGAGATTGCCAAGCACTATGAGGCGCCGGAGACGGTCTCCTTTATCAATGGCATTTTGGGCGCCTTCATGCGGGGCGAGCTGCCTCCGGAGCGGGCCAACCAGCCCGCCGCCCCTGCTGCGGACGGGGAATAGGGTATGCCGGTCTGTCTGGGAATCGACACCAGTAACTACACCACCTCAGTGGCCCTGTTCGACGGGATGAGAGGCTATAATCTGGGACGGCTGCTGGAGGTGCCCGAGGGGGCTTTGGGCCTGCGGCAGAGCGACGCGCTGTTCCAGCATGTAAAGCGGTTGCCCTTGCTGATTCATCAGCTCCGGACGGAGGGGAAACTGGACGCCCCGATCTCCGCCGTGGGGGCCAGCGTCAAGCCGCGATGGGTGGAGGGCTCCTATATGCCCTGCTTTTTGGCGGGGGAATCTCAGGGGCGGAGCCTGGCGGATCTGCTCCATGTCCCGTTTTATCCCTGCGCTCACCAGCAGGGACACATCGCCGCTGCGGCTTGGTCGGCGGGGCGTGCGGAGCTGCTGGACCGTCCCCATCTGGCATGGCATCTTTCCGGCGGCACTACGGAGCTGGTGCTGGTGGAGCCCGCCGGGGCCACGGTGGAGTGTACCTGCATCGGGGGCACCAGCGACATCTCTGCCGGCCAGCTCATTGACCGCGCGGGTAAGCTGCTGAAGCTGACCTTTCCCGCCGGGAAGGCTGTGGATGCACTGGCCCGCGGTGCGGAGGAGGTCCAGGGGTTTCCCGTCAAGGTAAAGGACTTAACATTTTCGCTGTCCGGGGTGGAGAACCAGGTTAAGGCACAGGCAGAAAACGGGACCGATCCGGCCCGGATCGCGCGGTTTGTCCTGGAGACGGTCGCCGGAGCGGTGGTCCGTACCACCCGGGCGGCGCTGGAGCGTTACCCCGGCCTGCCGGTGCTCTGCTCCGGGGGCGTGGCCTCCAATGGACTGCTCCGGGGGCGGATGACGGACGCGGTGTTTGCCCCGCCGCAGTATTCCACCGACAACGCCCTGGGCGTGGCCATCCTGGCCGGTCGGGCCCTGAAACAGGAGGCGAGCACATGAGCATCCAGGGGCGTGTTTACAGCGTATCCCAGGTCAATGGCTATATCAAAGACCTGCTGGACCGGGACGGACTTCTGTCCGGCCTCTTTGTCCGCGGGGAGATCTCCAACTATAAGATGTACCCCTCTGGGCACCACTACTTTTCCATGAAGGACGAGGGGGGCGCCATCCGGTGCGTCATGTTCCGCCGGGAGGCGTCCCGGCTTCGGTTTCGGCCGGAAAACGGGATGAAGGTGGTGGCCTTTGGCCGGGTGGCTGTCTTTCCGCGGGACGGACAGTACCAGCTTTACTGCCAGGAGCTCTCTCCGGATGGCGTCGGAGACCTGCATGTGGCCTTTGAACAGTTGAAGGAAAAGCTCTTTCGGGAGGGACTTTTCGACCAGGGCCATAAGCGGCCGATTCCCCGGTATCCCCAAAGGATCGCCCTGATTACCTCACCCGCGGGGGCGGCAGTGCGGGATATGCTGCGCATTCTGGGGGCACGCTGGCCCCTGGCTCGGATCGTGCTGCTGCCGGTACGGGTCCAGGGGGTGGAAGCGCCGGGCGAGATCGCCTCGGCCCTTCGGTATGCCGATCAGCACCGGGTGGCCGACCTCATCATCACCGGCCGGGGCGGCGGCTCCATGGAGGACCTGTGGGCGTTCAACGACGAAGGCGTGGCACAGGCCATCTACGACTGTGAGACTCCCGTTATCTCCGCGGTGGGGCACGAGCCCGACGTGACCATTGCGGATTTCGTGGCTGATCTGCGGGCGGCTACACCTTCCAACGCGGCGGAACTGGCGGTGCCCGATCAGAACGAGCTGTTCGCGGCGCTGTTCCAATACGAAGCGCGGCTGGAACAGGCCATGGGGAGCAGGCTGGAGCGTAACCGGCGGGAGCTGGAGCGTCTGGGCAGGGCCCGGGCCCTGCAGGACCCGCTGTACTACATCCAGGACCGGAGGATGCTGCTGGACTACCAGAGCCGCCGCCTGGTCCACGGGCTCCGCGGCACGCTGGCGGTGGAGCGGGAACGCTTTGCCCGGCTGGCCGCGGCGCTGGATGCGCTCAGCCCCCTGAAGGTGCTGGGCCGGGGCTATGCTCTGACCACCGACGGGGCGGGGCGGGTACTTGCATCCGTGTCCGGCGTGGAGCCGGGAGACAATGTGACGGTGCGCCTGGCGGACGGAGCCCTCCGCTGTCGGGTGGAGGCCAAGCAAGGAGGAGAGAACGATGGCGGAAAAAAAGAGGTCCTTTGAGGAGAGCATGGCCCGCCTGGAGGAGATCGTGACCCAGTTGGAAAAGGGGGAGGCCCCTTTGGAGGAATCCCTCAAGCTGTTTGAGGAGGGTACCTCGCTGATGAAGCAGTGCTCCGGCCTGCTGGATAAGGCTGAGCAGAAGGTGGTCAAGCTCTCGGCGGGGCCCGGCGGGAAGCCGGCGGAAGAGCCTTTTCTGCCCGGGGAGGGATGATATGGACTATCGAAAGCAGCTAGATGAAGATGTCGCCCTGATCGAGGCCCGCCTCAAGGAGCGTTTTCGGGCGTGCGAGCCCATGGCCGGTTTGTATGACGCCATGGAGTACAGCCTTTTGGCAGGCGGTAAGCGGGTGCGGCCCGTTCTGACTCTGGAGGTCTGCCGTATGTGCGGCGGGGACCCGGTCCAAGCTCTGCCCTTTGCCTGTGCGGCAGAGATGATCCATACCTATTCTCTGATCCATGACGATCTGCCCTGCATGGATGACGACGACCTCCGGCGGGGCCGCCCCACCAACCACAAGGTATTTGGGGAGGCTATGGCGGTCCTGGCGGGAGACGGCCTGCTGACCGCCGCCTTTGAAACTGCGCTGGAGGGGGGCGAATGCCTGCCTGCGGAGCGGGTGACGGCGGCGTGTGCCTGCCTGGCGAGGGCCGCCGGAGCCCGGGGCATGGTAGGCGGCCAGGCGCTGGACATGGCGGCGGAGGGACGCAGCCTGCGCCAGCAGGAGCTGGAGCGGCTTCAAGCCCTCAAGACCGGAGCGCTGATCGCAGCCGCCGCAGAGATGGGCTGCATCGCGGCGGGCGGAGACGAGCTGGAGCGGGCGGCGGTGCGCCGCTATGCTCAGAAGCTGGGCTTGGCCTTCCAGATCCGGGACGATATGCTGGACGTGGTGGGGGACGAGCAGACACTGGGCAAGAGCATTGGCTCCGACAGCGCCAATGAGAAGACCACATTCTACACCCTTAAGGGCCTGGATGCCTGCCGGGAGCTGGTGGAAACGCTGACCCGGGAAGCGGAAGAGGCGCTGTCCACATTTGAGGAACGCGGCTTTTTGTGCTGGTTGGCGGATCAATTGGCGGGACGGGAGAAGTGATGTGAGATGCCTGAATATAATCTGCCCAACTACCATATGGGAAATCTGATCCTGGTGCTCTCTGCCATTGCGTGGGCTTCCGCTCAGGTGCTGAAGGTTGTGGTGGTGCTGATCACCAGACGGCGGCTGGACTGGCGGTACATCTGGGCCAGCGGCGGGATGCCAAGCTCCCATTCTGCCTTTGTCTGCGCCTGCGCCAGCACCACAGGGATGCTCTACGGCTGGTCCTCGCCGCTGTTTGCCATTGCCGCCGTGGTGGCCATCGTTGTGATGTACGACGCCTCCAATGTCCGCCGGGCGGCCGGCGAACAGGCTAAGATCCTCAACTACATGATGGACCACTGGATGGAGATGAAGCCCGCCCTGTTCAGCAAGGAGCTCAAAGAGCTGCTGGGGCATACGCCGATCCAAGTCTTGGCGGGCGGCCTGCTGGGTACGGGGATCGGTCTGCTGGGGGCCTGGCTGGTCGTAGGCGTATAAGTACATTTGCGGTTTTTTATTCAATATGCTATACTATTTATGAGAACATAGGGACCGGCAAGAGCGGCTATGGGGAGTATCCCGCCGCGCCGGGAGGTGCGCCTTGATAGAATTCGATGAGATTCCTGACCTGCATCACATCAGCGATGCGGAAGCGGAAGCCCTCTGCGCCCGCCTGAGGGCCCGGCTGCTGGATGTGGTATCCCGCACCGGAGGGCATTTGGCCTCCAATTTGGGGGCGGTGGAACTGACGGTGGCCTTTCACCGGGTCTTTGACACTGGCCGGGACCGGCTGGTGTTCGACGTGGGACATCAGTGCTACTGCCATAAAATCTTGACCGGCCGGGACGGGCTGATGGATACCCTGCGGACTTTTGGAGGGCTGTCCGGCTATCCGAAGCCGCAGGAAAGCGTCCACGATGCCTTTATCGCCGGGCATGCCTCCAATTCGGTGTCTGTAGCCCTGGGTATGGCCCGGGCGAGAACGCTGAAAGGGGAGAATTACCATGTGGCTGCCCTGCTCGGCGACGGCGCGCTGACCGGCGGCCTGGCCTATGAGGGGCTGTCCAATGCCGGCGAGAGCGGCGAGCCCATTCTGGTCATTCTCAACGACAACGGAATGTCCATCACGAAAAATGTGGGCGGCGTGGCGGAGCATCTGGCCCATCAGCGGCTGAAGCCGCAGTACCTGCGGTTCAAGAAGGGCTACCGGCGGGCCATGGCAATCCTGCCGGGGGGCAAGCATATTTATAATGTGACGCATCAGATCAAAAAGGCGATTAAGGAGACTCTGCTGCCCTGCAGCATGTTTGAGGACATGGGCTTTACCTATCTAGGGCCGGTGGACGGACACGATGTGCGCGGCCTGACCCGCCTTTTGAGCTACGCGCGGGATTTGGAAACGCCGGTCCTGCTCCACGTCAGAACGGTAAAGGGGAAAGACTATCCACCTGCTGAAAAGAATCCCGATGCGTTTCATGGGGTATCCAGGTTCTGCATCCAGACCGGAGAGGCCCTTCAGCCCTCCAAGCCCAGCTTCTCAGGTGCCTTCGGAGCCGCTATGTGCGCTCTGGCAGAGCAAGAAAGCCGCCTGTGCGCCATCACAGCCGCCATGCGGGACGGAACCGGGCTGAAGGAATTTTCACGCTGCCATCCGGACCGGTATTTTGATGTAGGGATTGCAGAGGGGCATGCTGTCGCAATGGCCGCCGGGATGGCCAAGGAGGGGGCGGTGCCGGTGCTGGCGGTCTATTCTTCCTTCCTGCAGAGAGGGTATGACATGCTGCTCCACGATGTGGGCATTCAGGGCCTGCATGTAGTGTTTGGCGTTGACCGCGCTGGCCTGGTGGGAGAGGACGGTGAGACCCACCACGGCCTGTTTGACGTGGCCTATTTGGCCACGGTACCCGGGATGACGGTGCTGGCCCCCGCCAGCTTTGCCGAGTTGCGCTCTATGCTGTTCCATGCGGTCCGGGAAGAGAAGGGGCCGGTGGCCCTGCGCTACCCCCGGGGAGGCGAGTCCGCCTATCATTCGGACCACTGGGGCGAAAAGACAGTGATATTGGAGGCCGGACAAGGAATTACACTTGTCACATATGGGACGCTGACCGGCGAGGTTCTGGCGGCGGCGGAGCGGCTGAGGCAGGATGGATACTCCCCGGAGGTCATTAAGCTCAACCAGATCCACCCGTTGGATTGGAAGCCGGTGCTGGCCTCGGTCACCCGTACGGGCCGCCTTTTGGTCGCTGAGGAGTGCGCCGCCATGGGCTGTGTGGGAGAGCGAATTGCCGCCGGGTTGGCCATGGCGGGCCTGGCGCCCCGAGCCATGGCACTGTGTAACACCGGAGCGCATTTTATCCCGCAGGGGACGGTGGCGGAACAGAAAAAGCTCTGTGGGCTGGATGTCAGCTCGCTGTATGAGAGGGCATTGGAGGTCTTGCGGCGTGGGTAAAAAACGTCTGGACGTGTTGCTGTGTGAACGGGGTATGGTGGAGAGCCGCCAGCGGGCCCAGGCGCTCATCATGTCCGGCCTGGTTTTTATGGGCGACCAGCGGATGGATAAGGCGGGCATGGCGGTGGACGAGTCGGCGGAGCTCCGGATCCGGGGACAGGAGCTGACCTATGTGAGCCGCGGAGGGCTCAAGCTGGAAAAGGCGATGAAGACGTTTCCCATCCGGCTTCAGGGGGCGGTGTGCGGCGACATCGGCGCTTCAACCGGAGGGTTTACCGACTGCATGCTCCAAAACGGGGCGGAGAAGGTTTACGCCGTGGACGTGGGCTATGGGCAGTTGGCCTGGAAGCTCCGCAGCGATCCGCGGGTGGTCTGCCTGGAACGGACCAACGCCCGCTATCTGACCCATGAGCAGGTGCCGGATGCGTTGGACTTCGCCAGTGTGGACGTGTCCTTTATTTCGCTGCGGCTGATTTTACCCGCTCTCCGGGGATTGCTCAAGCCGGGGGGACATGTGGTGTGTCTGGTAAAGCCGCAGTTTGAGGCAGGCCGTGAAAAGGTGGGAAAAAAGGGCGTGGTGCGGGAGCCGGGCGTCCATCTCGAGGTGCTGGAGCGGTTTTTGCTCCACGCGGCAGAGGCAGACTTTTCTGTAAAGGGATTGACCTTTTCACCAATCCGAGGACCGGAGGGCAACATCGAATACCTGGGCTACCTGTCCACGGGGGCAGGAGAAGCCTGCTGCGGCGACCTGGCGGCCCTGGTGGCAGAGTCCCACAGCACGCTCGAGGGGGGGAAGCACGCTTGAAGGTGGTATTGAGCCCCAACCCGTACCGGGACCGGGGGTTGAAGGCGGCGCTCCGCGCCAGCGCCATCCTGGAGCAGGGTGGAATCGAGACCAGTATGTGCCTGCCCTTTTCACTGGACAGCGGCAGCCGGGTGGAGCTGCCCAGCCAGCAGGAATTCCGGGCGATGCAGGCAGAGCTGAAGAACGCCGATATGCTGATTTGTTTTGGGGGGGACGGCACGATCCTCCACGCGGCCCGGGACGCCATCGCCCATAAGGTCCCCGTGCTGGGCGTGAACATGGGCAGCGTGGGGTTCATGGCGGAGCTGGAGCACAGCGAGCTTGATCTGCTGAGCCGTGTCGCGGAGAAAAAGTATACGCTGGAGCCCCGTATGATGCTGGACGTGGTGATCCGCCGGGGAAAGGATATCGTCTGCCGGGACCTGGCGCTCAACGACGCGGTCATCACGAAGGGAGCGGTGGCCCGGGTGATCGATCTGGACGTTTCGGGCGACGGCGTGCCCATCTACGATTTTTCCGGCGACGGTGTGATTTTGTCCACGCCTACCGGCTCTACGGCGTATTCCATGTCGGCGGGCGGTCCCATCGTGGAGCCCACGGCGGAAAATATCATCGTCACGCCCATCTGCGCCCACGCCCTCCACGCCAAATCCCTGGTGCTGGACCGGAGCCGGGTGGTGCGCGTGAAAATCGGCCGGCTGTCCCGCAAAAGCGCCCATCTGTCGGTGGACGGCGGCAGGGCGTTTAAGCTGTGCAGCAGTGATGTGGTGGAGGTCCGGCGCTCCAAATGCGTCACACAGGTAGTGCGGCTGACGCAGAGGAGCTTTTATGAAATCATCAATCAGAAATTGGGAAGGGGCTGAGGCGCGTGAAATCCAAACGGCAGGCGGAGATTTTGCGCATCATAGAGGAAGTGGACGTGGAGACGCAGGACCAGCTTCTCGCGGAACTCAAGGCAAGAGGGGTAAGCTCGACCCAGGCCACCATTTCCCGGGACATCAAGGAACTGCATCTGATCAAGGAGCTCACCAGCTACGGCACCTACAAGTATGTGGTGTCCGGCCGCAAGACCTCGTTGAATTTTGCCGGACGGCTGCGGACCATTTTCAAGGAGGGAGTCACCTCCTTTGACCGCGCGCAGAATATCGTGGTTCTCAAGACGATGCCCGGCTTGGCCTCCGCAGCCTGCGCGGCCATTGACGGCATGGAGATCAGCGGTCTGGTGGGCAGTCTGGCGGGAGACGATACCGCCTTGCTGATCATGCGGGACAACGAAAAAGCGGCGTCCTTCTGCGAAGAGATCCACACCATGCTGAATTGAAGTCCGTGAAAAGGGGGGTGGCGGCGTGCTTTCCCTGCTCCACATTGAGAATATTGCGGTGATCGAGTCGGCAGACATTCCGTTCGGCTCTGGTTTCAACGCCCTGACGGGTGAGACGGGCGCCGGCAAGTCCATCGTGGTGGATGCCATTGGCGCCATCATCGGCGAGCGGACCTCCCGGGATCTGATCCGCACCGGAGCTAGGTCGGCTTTTGTCAGCGCGGAGTTTACCGGCCTGCCTGACCTGGCTTGGTTTCGGGAAAACGGAGCCGGGCCGGACGCGGAGGGCGTCCTGCTCCTCCAGCGGGAGATCCAGGCGGACGGGAAGAACCTTTGCCGCCTGAACGGGCGCCCGCTGACGGTCTCCCAGCTCCGGGAGCTGGGCCGACAGCTTTTGAACATCCATGGTCAGCACGATGGACAGCAGCTTTTGGACCCGGCCTGTCATCTGGACTATCTGGACCGCTTTGGGGGACTGGAGCCGGCTCTGGCGGCGTTTCGGGCGGCCTATGACGCTGTGAACGCTATCCAGCGGGAGATGACGGCCCTTCAGATGGATGAGGCGGAGAAATCCCGCCGGATTGACAGCCTCCAATACCAGATCGGCGAGTTGGAGCGGGCCGATTTGAAGGAGGGCGAGGATGAGACCCTGAACGCCAGGCGGAACGTACTGCGCAACGCGGGCAGGCTCATCGAAGCGGTGGAGGGGGCCTGCCAGGCTCTGACCGGCGACGATGAACGGGAGGGAGCCGTGGCCCTCATCATGGAAGCGGAGCAATCGCTGGCCTCTGCGTCGGCCATCAGCGAGGAGGTGGCGGATCTGCGGGGAAAGGCGGCTGAGCTGCGCTATGCCGCCGACGATCTGGCCGAGCTGGTCCGGGACCTGCGGGACCGCTTTGATGTCGCGCCCGGCGAGCTGGACCAGGTGGAAGGCCGCCTGGACGTAATCTACCGGCTGCGGAAGAAATACGGAGATACGGTGTCCGACATGCTCTCTTACCTGGAGCATTGCCGCAGGGAGCTGGATGAGATGCGGTTTTCCAGCGATACCCTGGCTCGCCTGGAGAAAAAGCTGTCCAGTTCTCTGAAAACAGCGAGGGAGAAAGGGAAACTGCTTTCCACGTCCAGGCAGGAGGCGGCCCGGGCTCTGGAGGAGCGCATCCAGAGAGAGCTGCGGCAGTTGGATATGCCAAAGGTCCAGTTTCAAGTGGATTTTGCGCCCAAGGCCGGGGAGCACGGCATGGACGCCACCGGAATGGACGAGGTGCAATTCTTGATGTCGGCCAACGTGGGGGAGGCGCTTAAGCCCATCCAGAAGATCGCCTCCGGCGGCGAGCTGGCCCGCATCATGCTGGCGCTGAAAAATGTATTGGCGGAAAACGATGATGTAACTACGCTGGTCTTTGACGAGGTGGACACCGGAGTCAGCGGTCGGGCCGCGCAGAAGGTGGCTGAGAAGATGGCCGACGTGGCCCGGACCAAACAGGTGCTGTGCGTCACTCATCTGCCTCAGATTGCCGCCATGGCGGACACCCACTTCTCCGTGGAGAAGGGAGAGCGGGACGGCAGGACCTATACGGCGGTGGAGCGGCTCACGCCGGAACGGCGGCGGGAGGAATTGGCGCGCCTCACAGGCGGGGCCCGCATCACGCCCGCCATGCTGGCCGGGGCCGGAGAGCTGCTGGCGGCGGCCCAGGCGTACAAAAGAGGGGTATAATGGAAATCGAGGTTGCCTTCCAGCTCTCCCGGAGCGAGTATGTCCGGGCGCTGCGGTTTTGTCTGCGCAAACGCCATCTGGTGAGCTGGATACAGCTTCTGACCATCGCCGTGGCGCTGGCTCTCGCGGTGGTGATGGCACGGGTGATGGAACGGGTGAGTGTCCTGTGCACAATGCTCTTCGTGCTGGCGGTGATGCTGGCGGTCTACAGCCTGTATCAATACCTACTCAAGCCCGGCCGCATCTTCGACCGAGACCCGATGCTGCACCGGGAGGTCCGGTTCCGCTTTAACGGGGAGGACATCGCCCGGCAGGACGGCGAGGTCGCCGTGCTGCTGGACTGGCGGGTATCGAAGGTCTGGCGGAACAGAGACTTTTATTTCCTCTTTGAGGGGAAGGAGAGCTATATCCTTCTGCCTAGATGGGCGTTTGGTTCCGCAGAGGAGGAAAAACAGTTTGAACGGCTGGTACTGGTGGCCAATCCCGGGGTGGCATGGAGGAATTTTGGTTGACAATTGAGGCGGCATGTGCTAGAATGCCGTCACAACAACGCGAGGATGAGGAAGAGTAGCGGCATGGCTGTCTGCCCAGAGAGCCCCCGGCTTGGTGGAAGGGGGAGAGGGGCCGGCCGTGAATACCCCTCGGAGCGGCCGCCTGAACCGAGAGCAGTAGGGTGAGTCGGGAAGCGCCCGTTACAGCGCTGCCGTGTGATGGCACGGCGTGAGGCCCCGTCCGCGAGGGGGGGAGCGAACCAGAGGTGGTACCGCGTTTTTGACGCCCTCTGTCCGAAGGGACAGGGGGTGTTTTTGCGTATTGGGAGGATGGCGGAATTCCTCCCAGACAAGCAGCCCGGGCGGTGGAGGCCGTCTGGACAGTCCACAAAAAGGAACGTAAGGAGTATGAACAATGACCATTTACGACGAATTAAAGGCCCGTGGGCTCATTGCACAGGTGACCGACGAAGAAGAGATCAAGGAGCTCATCAACAACGGAAAGGCCACTTTTTATATCGGCTTTGATCCCACAGCGGATTCCCTCCATGTGGGGCATTTTATGGCGCTGTGCCTGATGAAACGGCTCCAGCAGGCGGGCAATCGTCCCATCGCTTTGGTGGGTGGCGGAACGGGTATGATCGGAGATCCCTCCGGACGCACCGATATGCGTACCATGATGACACCCGAGACCATTCAGCACAACTGTGACTGCTTCAAAAAGCAGATGAGCAAGTTTATTGACTTCTCTGAGGGCAAGGCCCTGATGCTCAATAATGCCGACTGGCTGATGAAGCTCAATTATGTGGAGCTGCTCCGGGAGGTGGGGGCCTGTTTCTCCGTCAACAACATGCTGCGGGCCGAGTGCTACAAGCAGCGCATGGAGAAGGGGCTTTCGTTCCTGGAATTCAACTATATGATTATGCAGAGCTACGATTTCTACCACATGTTCCAGACGGTGGGATGTAACATGCAGTGCGGCGGCGACGACCAGTGGTCCAACATGCTGGGCGGTACGGAGCTCATCCGGCGCAAGCTGGGCAAGGATGCCTACGCTATGACCATCACCCTGCTCCTCACCTCCGAGGGCAAGAAGATGGGAAAGACCCAGTCCGGCGCCGTGTGGCTGGACCCGGAAAAGACCACCCCCTATGATTTCTACCAATACTGGCGCAATGTGGGCGACGCCGACGTGCTCAAGTGTCTCCGCATGCTGACCTTCCTGCCTCTGGAGCAGATCGACGAGATGGATCACTGGCAGGGCGAGCAGCTCAACCGCGCCAAGGAAATTCTGGCCTTTGAGCTGACCAAGCTGGTCCACAGCGAGGCGGAGGCACAGAAAGCACAGGACGCGGCCCGTGCCCTGTTTGCCGACGGCGGGGACAAGGCGCACATGCCGACGACCACGCTGACCGCCGGAGACTTTACCGAAGGCGGGATCGGCGCGCTGGACCTGATGGTCAAGTGCGGCCTGGCAGCCTCCAAGGGCGAGGCCCGCCGCTTGGTCCAGCAGGGCGGTCTGACCGTCAATGGGGAAAAGGTCTCCGACCCCTCCGCCGTCTTTGCCGTGGAGCAGTTTAGTGGGGACGGCCTCATGCTGAAAAAGGGCAAAAAGGTATTCCACCGGGCGGTGGCGGAATAGGATCATAACGGCCCGGAGCGTCGGCTCCGGGCCGCTATGATCTTCATAAAAGATTAAACATATTTATAAAAAGATGCGTTAGACTTTATCCGACAGACATGGTACAATGGGCACAGTTCCAATGAACACCCGGAAAGGGGATGGATTGCCATCAAAAAGAAGCCCTGGCCTCTGGACTCCAAGACCTTATCCAACCTGATTGTGGTGCTGCTGGGCATTACCTTCTTTTTTGCCCTCTACCGTTTCGACGAGGTGCGGGCAAAGATCAGCATGGTGATGGGGGTGTTTATGCCCTTTATCACAGGGTTTGCCATCGCCTATCTGCTCAATTCGCCCATGTGCTTTTTTGAGCGCACCCTTTACCGGAACCTCCGTTATCGGCGTGGACTGTCCATCGTTACAGTTTACCTGCTGGGTGTGGCCATTCTGTCCATCCTGCTCAATCTGATCATACCCCAGGTCGTGCAGAGCATCACAGACCTGATGGTCAACATGCAGACCTATCTGGAGCAGCTCAACACTCTGGTGCAGTCCCTCATAGCCCGATTCCACCTGGAGGGAGAGGGAATCACCGACCTGGTGATCTCCTATCAGGAGCTGATGAATAAGATCACCCGTCTGGCCTCCGACGCCATGCCAAAAATCCTGAATTTCGGCGTGGCGGTGGGCAGCGGTGTGGTCACGGCGATCACTGCGCTCATCTCCTCCATCTATATGCTGGCAGGAAAGGGCCGGCTGGTGCCGCAGTTGAAAAAGCTCACCTACGCCATCGCGCCAAAGACCAGCGCCGAGCGCTTCCTCAGTGTCTGTTCCAGAGCGAACGGGGTATTCGTGGGCTTTATCAACGGTAAGCTTATTGACTCTGCGATCATCGGGGTGCTCTGCTTCATCCTGACGATGATTTTTCGTATCCCCTATCCCGTCCTGGTCAGCGTGGTTGTGGGCGTCACCAACATCATCCCGTTCTTTGGTCCCATCATCGGGGCGGTGCCCTGTGTTATGATTCTGCTCATCGTGGACCCGTGGGCCGCAGTGCGCTTCGGCATCCTGGTCATTGCACTGCAGCAGTTTGACGGCAATATCCTGGGTCCCAAGATTTTGGGAGACAGCACGGGGCTGTCCGCCATCTGGGTGCTGGTAGCCATCGTGGTCGGCGGCGGGCTGTTCGGTTTCCCGGGGATGCTGTTGGGCGTCCCAACCTTTGCGGTGCTCTACTCCCTGGTGCGGGAGTGGACCAACGCCAGGCTGGAGAGCAAGGGCATCGACGGAGACGGAAATCCGTTGCCCACAAGCAGGGGAACAGAAGAAGAGAGCTGAAAAGAGCTCCGGCCCCGCGGGGCCGGAGCTCTTTTTTACTCTGCGACAGAGGCAACCAAATCCGACATGCTGTAGAGTCCAGGGCGCTGGCCGGGAGCCGCCAAAAAACGCGCCGCCCGGAGCGCGCCGCTGGCGAAAATCTCACGGGATTGGGCGGAATGGCGCAGTTCGATGACTTCGTCCCGCCCCGCAAAGATGACCTCGTGCTCTCCTACGATGGTTCCGCCCCGCACCGAGGAGATCCCGATCTCATCGCAGCCTCTGGGCTGACGGACACTGTGGCGGTCATAGATATATTGCGACGGCTGAGACCGCGCGGAGGCTGCGGCGCCGGCCAGCATGAGGGCCGTACCGCTGGGGGCGTCCACCTTGCGGTTGTGGTGGCGCTCTACAATCTCAATGTCATAGCCCTCCAGGACGGCGGCGGCTTTTTTGACCAGGGCTTGGAGGACGCTGACGCCCAGGGACATATTGGCGGAGCGGAAGATGGGGATGGCTGTGGCCGCCGATTCAATCTCAACCAGTTGAGTCTCGCTGAAGCCGGTGGTGCACAGCACGAGGGGGAGCCTCCTGGCCGTGCAGAAGGCCAGCAGGGGGGTGAGGGCGGCGGTACTGGAGAAGTCCACGACCACGTCGGCCTCGCCGGAAAATTCAGCGGGGGAGGAGAATACGGGGAATTCCCGGTCGGCAGTTCCCAGAAGATCGAAGCCGGCGGCAACGGCAAGGTCCGGATCGGCCTCGCAGAGGGAGGAGACGACGCGGCCCATGTGGCCGTTGCAGCCGGAAATAATAAGCTTGAGCATATAATTTTCACAGTCCTTTCTGCGGTCCATATGGCGGTGGGGCGGCCCGCAGCGGGCCGCCCCACCGGGCGTTTTTCCAAGGTTCAGCGAAGCAGGCCGATGCGGGCCATGGCAGCCTTCATCTTTTCCAGATTGCTCTCCGACATGTCGCACAGAGGCAGACGCAGTCCTCCGGCCTCCATGCCGATCAGATTCATGGCAGCCTTGACGGGAATGGGATTGACCTCCAGGAAGAGGGAGTCGATGAAATCCATGTTTTCGATTTGCAGCTTGGAGGCGGACGCATAATCTCCGGCCAGGCAGAGGTGGGTCATATCTACCATCAGCTTGGGCGCCACATTGGCCACAACAGAGATGACACCCTTGGCGCCCAGGGCCATCATAGGCACGGTTTGGTCGTCGTTGCCCGACCAGACGTAGAAATCATCGCCGCACAGGTGGCGGGTGTGAGCCAGCAGGGAGAAGTTGCCGGAGGCCTCTTTGACACCGTTGATTCGGGGGTTCTGCGACAGGACCTGATAGGTCTCGGCGGTAAAGGAGACGCCGGTACGGGAGGGAACGTTGTAGAGGATGATGGGCAGCTCCACCCGGTCGGCGATGTACTCATAGTGCCGGATAAGGCCGGCCTGGGAGCACTTGTTATAGTAAGGGGTGACATGGAGCAGGGCGTCGGCACCGGAGTCCTGCGCGTGCTGGGAGAGGTAGACGGCGGCGGAAGTATCGTTGCTGCCCGCGCCAGCGATGACTTTGACCCGGTGGTTGATGTACTTGACGCTGTGCTCCACCACCGCGATGTGCTCGCGAAGGCTGAGAGTAGAACATTCGCCGGTAGTGCCGCAGACACAGATGGCGTCCACTCCGGCCTCGATCACATGGTCGATCAGCTTTTCCAGCGCGGTATAGTTGACGGCACCGCTGGCGTCGAAGGGGGTGACGATGGCAGGACAGGCGCCGGTAAATACGGGGTTTCTCATGGGGGATTACCTCCTTGTAATATACCCCTCGGCGCAGAGCAGCTCGGCAAGCTCGACCGCGCCGCCTGCTGCGCCGCGGAGTGTGTTGTGGGACAAACAGACAAACTTATAGTCGTACTGCGTATCGGGGCGGAGCCGCCCGATGGACACGGCCATGCCGCGCTCCAGGTCCCGGTCCAACCTGGACTGGGGGCGGTCGGGCTCCTCAAAATAGTGCAGGAACTGCTTCGGGGCCATGGGGAGTTGAAGCTCCTGGGGGCGGCCCTTGAATTCCGCCCAGATGGCCTTCATTTCGTCCATCGGGGGCTTTTTCGCAAAATCCACAAAAACTGCAGCAGTGTGCCCGTTGGAGACGGGAACGCGGAGGCATTGAGCCGTAATGGCCGGCTTCACGGCGTTGACGATGACGCCGTTTTCCACATGGCCCCAGACCTTCATGGGCTCCTGCTCAGACTTCTCCTCTTCGCCGCCGATGTAGGGGATCAGATTATCCGCCATCTCCGGCCACGTCTGGAACGTCTTACCGGCGCCGGAGATCGCCTGGTATGTGCAGACCAGGATCTTCTCCAGACCGAAACCGCGCAGGGGATGAAGAGCGGGCACATAGCTCTGGATGGAGCAGTTGGACTTGACTGCGATGAACCCGCGCCGCATCCCCAGTCGCTTTCGCTGTGCCTCCACCACTTTAATATGCTCGGGGTTCAATTCCGGAATCACCATGGGCACGTCGGGCGTCCAGCGGTGGGCGCTGTTATTCGAGACCACCGGGCACTCCTGCTGGGCATACTGCTCCTCCAGCGCCTTGATTTCCTCTTTTTTCATGTCCACAGCGGAAAAAACGAAATCCACCTGGGCGGCAATGGCGGCTACGTCGGCCTCAGCGTTCATCACCACCAAGTTTTTGGCCTGCTCGGGGATGGGGGTATCCATAGCCCAGCGGCCGCCCACGGCCTCTTCATAGGTTTTGCCCGCAGAGCGGGGGCTGGCCGCGATGACCTTCAGTTCAAACCAGGGATGGTTTTCCATCAAAGTCACAAAGCGCTGTCCCACCATGCCGGTGCCGCCGATCACGCCAACCTTGTACTTTTCCATGCTGCAGACCTCCATTGTCTCGTTATTACCATTCTATACCGGAAGCAGGTCAGAGTTTCCCCTCCCTCGGAGAAAACAGCAGTTGAAAGAGGGACAGAACCTGTAGTATAATGACAAAACTGGATATTTCCCGCGAAGATTTTGTCGGTGAGTTTGTATATTTGGTATATCCTAACACAATTCTTTACTACTGTAAACCGGCGATTCAGAGAAATGGAGCGGCCACATGGGCAAAAAAATCATACAATTTGCGGCGATTCTTTTTGCTGCGGTCATATGTCTGTCCGGTGTAGTCTCAGCAGCGGACGCGGCGGAGCAGGATGTGATACGGGTGGGGCTGTTTTACGGAAGCAGCGCCCTGCCCGGCGCCAACCTGCTCAACGATGTGGGTACGGGCTATCGTTTCGGCTATTTGGACGGGGACGCGCGGTTCTGCCCGGTGGGCAGCACGGGGGAGAGCGCCATCTCCGTGGTCAAGACCCAAAACGTCTATTACGGCAAGGTGGGGGACTGGGCCGGGTATTATGACACCATCACCTCCGACATTGCGGTGGGCTGCTGGCACGTCCAGCTCCCGACGGCATACGGCACCTTTGAGGCGGCGCAGGAGGCGGCCGTGTCGGTGTCCGGCGGGTTTCCGGCCTGGATAGAAGGGACATACTATGTGCGGGTGGGGGCCTATCTCACCAGTGGCGAGGCCAACGCCGCGGCAGCCGCCCTGGGCGCGGCGGGAGCTGAGGCGGTTGGCACCAGCAGCAGCGGTGTCTCGGTGGTCCGGACCGGCACCAGCCGGGTCCTCTTCCAGTTCGACGGAGGCGCAGGCGTCTCGCTGGCGGTCCGTCCCGGCCTGGAGGACGGTGTCAAAACCGTCACCCACTTCCGGGGCTACCGCTATTATGGGGACTTCCAATACCAGCGCCGCTCCGGAGGAAACCTCACGGTGGTCAACTTCGTGCCCATGGAGGACTATGTCAACTGCGTGATCTCCCGGGAGATGAGCAACTCCTGGCCGCTGGAGGCGCTGAAGGCGCAGGCGGTATGCGCGCGCACCTATGCCGCCATGAATCGGAACAAGCACAGCTCCAACGGCTTCGATGTCTGCGGGAGTACCGACTGTCAGGTCTATTTTGGTACGGCCTGGACGGGAACGAACACCGCCCGGGCGGCGGAGGAGACGGCGGGAAAGCACGTCTGGTACGGCGGCCGCATGGCACAGACCTTTTACTTTTCCTGCGACGGCGGCGCCACCGAGAGCGTGGGCAACGTCTGGCGGTCAGATGTGGACATGCCCTATCTGAAGGGAGTCGTGGACCCCTACGAGGCCGATGTGGCCAGCCAAATCGAAAAATACACCTCCACTGTCACGTTTACCAAACGGGAACTGAAGGAGCTGCTTCACTCCAAAAATTACATGTGTGCCGACGTGGTGGATTTTCGGGTCACCGAGACGACGCCCACCGGCAATGTGCTTACCGTAACGGTGTTCGACGCGGCGGGGAAGAGCTGGTCCTTTTCCAAGGAAAAGGCCCGCACCTTTTTCGGGCTGCGGTCCCAGCGCTACACCATCTCTGGCAGCGGGGCTGGCTACTATGTGAATAAGGATGGCGTTTTGCCCTCCATGAGCGGCGTCTACGCGGTAAACGGCAGCGGAAACGTAAGCCAGGTGCCCTCCGGCTCTATGCCCTATGTGGTCACCCGCGACGGAATCGCCCGGATGGAGGGAGAAGCCGCGTCGGGGAACACCTTCACCGTCACCACCTACGGCTGGGGCCACAACGTGGGGATGAGCCAGTGGGGGGCGAATGCCATGGCCAGGCGGGGCCATACCTATGAGGAAATCCTCAAATTTTATTTTACCGGCGTTGAGGTCCGGTAAGGAAAGCAGTGACATAATCTTTATGAAGACATCCGATTTTTACTATGATTTGCCGCCGGAGCTCATCGCGCAGACGCCGCTGGAGCGGCGGGATGGTTCCCGCCTGCTGACGCTGGACAAGCGCACCGGGGAGACCGGCCACGGACATTTTTACGATCTGCCCCGGCTGCTGCGGCCGGGGGACTGCCTGGTGATGAACGACTCCCGGGTGCTGCCCGCCCGGCTGCTGGGACGCCGGGAGCCCACCGGCGGGGCGGCAGAGGTGCTGCTGCTGGTGGATCGGGGCGATCAGGTGTGGGAGTGCCTGGTCCGGCCCGGGCGGAAGGTGAAGCCGGGGACGCGGCTCTCCTTTGGGGAAGGTGCGCTGACGGCCGAGGTCCTGGAGGCCCTGGAGGGAGGCAATCGGCTGATTCGCTTCGACTATGAGGGGATCTTCCTAGAGACCCTGGAGCGGCTGGGAAAAATGCCGCTGCCCCCCTACATCAAGAAAGAGCTCAACGACCCGGAGCGCTACCAGACGGTGTATTCCAGACAGGTGGGCTCCGCCGCCGCTCCCACGGCCGGGCTCCACTTCACCAGAGAGCTCCTGGATCAGATCCAGGCCATGGGAGTCAGCCTGTGCTACGTGACGCTGCACGTGGGCCTGGGGACCTTCCGGCCGGTGAAGGAGGACGAGATCACCGACCATGAGATGCACGCGGAGTACTGCATGATCCCGCAGGAGACGGCGGACATTATCAACCGGACCAAGCAAACCGGCGGGCGGGTCGTCTGCGTGGGGACCACCTCCTGCCGGACCATCGAGTCCTGGGCCGGTGAGGACGGCACCCTGAAGGCCTCCGCGGGCTGGACCGATATTTTCATCTATCCGGGCTATCGGTTCAAGGTGCTGGACGCGCTGGTCACCAATTTTCATCTGCCGGAGTCCACGCTGGTCATGCTGGTCTCGGCGCTGGCGGGCCGGGAGCACATTCTGGCGGCCTATGAGGAGGCGGTGCGGGAGCGCTACCGTTTCTTTAGTTTTGGCGATGCGATGTTCATTTACTAGAGGGAGGAGAAATCCATGAACCGATTGACGGACCTGCCCAACATCGGCCCTGTGCTTGCGGCCAATCTGCGGAAGATCGGCGTGGAGACGCCGGAACAGCTCCGTAAGCTGGGGAGCATGGAGGCTTTGCGCCGCATCCGGGTCCAGGTGGACCCCGGCGCCTGTCTGAACCAGCTTCAAGCGCTGGAGGGGGCTATAGAGGGCATCCCCAAAAAGGAACTGGCCGCAGAGAAAAGGGAAGAGCTGAGGGCCTTCTTCCAGACTTTATAGAGAAATGTAGGAGTAAACGTGCATGTTTGAAGTCATCAAAACCGAAGGCCGCGCCCGGCGGGGCGTTTTTACCTGTGCTCATGGCACGGCGCAGACCCCGGTGTTTATGAACGTAGGGACTCAGGGGGCCATCAAGGGGGCGGTCTCCGCCCATGATCTGGCGGAGATCGGCTGCCAGATCGAATTGTCCAATACCTATCACCTCCACCTCAGGCCGGGAGACGAGGTGGTGCGGGACCTGGGGGGGCTCCACAGATTCATGGACTGGAAGGGGCCGATCCTGACCGACAGCGGTGGGTTTCAGGTGTTCTCCCTCTCCGGCCTGCGGAAGATCACCGAGGAGGGGGTCACCTTCGCCTCTCACATCGACGGGCGGCGCATCTTCATGGGGCCGGAGGAGTCCATGCGCATCCAGTCCCATCTGGGCTCCGATGTGGCCATGGCCTTTGACGAATGTGTGGCCAACCCGTCTACCTATGAGTATGTCAAGCCCTCCTGTGAGCGGACTTACCGCTGGCTGGTGCGCTGTAAGGAGGAGCACGAGAGGCTCAACGCCCAGCCCGGCGCGGTCAATCCGCATCAGATGCTGTTCGGCATCAACCAGGGGGGGACTTACCCCGACCTGCGCGTGTGGCATATGGACGCGATCGCCAAGCTGGACTGCGACGGCTACGCCATCGGCGGTCTGGCGGTGGGGGAGGAGACCCAGGTGATGTACGACATCATCGACGCGGTGGAGCCCCACATGCCGGCGGACAAGCCCCGCTATCTGATGGGGGTGGGCACGCCCTCCAACATCATTGAGGGCGTGGCCCGAGGGGTGGATTTCTTCGACTGCGTGATGCCGGCCCGCAACGCCAGGCACGCCAAGCTCTTCACCTGGGAGGGGGCCATGAACATCAAAAATGAGAAGTACAAGCTGGATGAGCGGCCCATCGACCCCAACTGCGGCTGTCCCGCCTGCCGCTCTTTCTCCCGGGCCTATCTCCGCCACCTGTTCGTGGCAGGAGAGATGCTGGCCATGCGCCTGGCCGTCCTGCATAACCTCTGGTTCTACAACGAGCTGACCGCCCGCATCCGTCAGGCGCTGGATCAGGGGTGCTTCCAGGCGTTTCGGCACATGTACTCCCAGAAACTGGATGGACGGATTTGAAACGGGGTCAAAAGACGCAAAATTTTGAAAAAGGCTTGTCAATTATGACCGCAACCTGTATAATATACTGCAATGCCGTGTACCGGCCGGCACAAACGACACGCTAAAATCACTGGAGGGAATTACTTTGGAGCAGTTCGGAACCATTGGTATGATTGTAGTGATGCTGGTCATCTTCTACTTCATGCTCATTCGCCCGGAGAACAAGAAGAAAAAACAGCTCAACGAGATGCGAAACTCCCTGAAGGTAGGGGATGAAATCACCACCATCGGCGGCATCCTCGGCACGATCTGCGCCGTAAAGGATGAGAGCATCGTCATCGAGACCGGCGCGGACCGTGTACGGATGGAGTTCGCCAAGTGGGCCATTTCCACCAAGGGCGCCCAGACCACCGAAGAGACGAAGTAACATTCCTTTCGAACAAAATAGCATGACAAGCACCCTCCCCGCATAGGCTGTACAAAGCTGTTGCGAGGAGGGTGTTTTATGCGCAAGACGGAAGAGGATCAGGGGACGCGGCTGGTCCGGGCCATGACCAATATTCTGCTGGGCGGCGTCGTCGCGCTGGCGGTCTGCCTCATGTTCCTGTTCCTGTGCTCGATCGGAATCTCAGGCGGCTGGCTTCAGGAGGGGCTGATGTACCAGATGGCGGTGGTGAGCTGCGTGATCGGCGGCTTTGCCGGTGCGATGACAGCGGTGCGGCGCTGGGGCTCCCGGGCCCTGATCGTGGGCCTGGCGGTCGGAGCGGTGTTCTTCCTGCTGCTGCTCACCGTGGGCGTCCTGCTGTTTGAGAGCATGTCCTTGGAGGCGGGCGGACTGGGTCTGCTGTGCGGGGGATTGTGCGGCGGCGCGGCGGCCGGACTGATGGGCTCCAAGCCAAAAAAGAAGCGGAGAAAAAAATAAGATTGAAAAACATGGGATGCTGTGCTATAATTCACCCAAATGCTACATATAGGGGGGAGATACCATGACCCATATCAAAACGCTCAACGGCGCCACGCTGAAGCAGAGCGCTGCCCACGGCGGCTGCGGCGAGTGCCAGACCTCTTGTCAGTCTGCCTGCAAGACCTCCTGCACCGTTGCCAACCAGAAGTGCGAGAACAACCAGTAAGATTCTGAGACGATTGGAAAGGGTGGGGGTCCCCACCCTTTTTCCATGCCCGAAAGGAAAGAAAGATGGTACATACATTTGAAGCCCTCGGCGTCAAACTCGCCGTGGACGTAAACAGCGGGGCCGTCCATGTACTGGACGACCTGACCTACCGCCTGCTGCCCCTGGTGGAGCCCCCCATGGCAGAGCACTGTCCGCCGGAGCTCCTGGCTCGGCTACCCGAATACCGCACAGAGGCGGTGGAGGAGGGATGGCAGGACCTGCGGGAGCTGGCCGGGAACGGGCTGCTCTTTGTGGAGGATGACTATGTGGACCCCGCGGCGGCCACCGCCCTGCAGCAGTCCGCCCCCATCAAGGCCCTTTGCCTCCACGTCTCCCACGACTGCAACCTGCGCTGCCAGTATTGTTTTGCGTCCACCGGCGACTTCGGTACCGGTCGGAAGATCATGGACATTGAGACCGCAAAACGGGCCATTGATTTTGTCATCCAGCGCTCCGGCAGCCGCCGGAATATTGAGGTGGACTTCTTCGGCGGCGAGCCGCTGATGGCGATGGATACCGTCAAGGCCACAGTAGCCTATGCACGCTCCATCGAGAAAAAGGCCGGTAAGTGTTTCCGCTTTACGATTACCACCAACGGAGTCCTGCTGGACGATGAGAACATCGACTACATCAACCGGGAGATGTCCAACGCCGTCCTTTCACTGGACGGGCGGCCCCAGGTCAACGACCGCATGCGCAAGACGGTCAACGGGAAGGGGAGCTATGAGGTTATTGTTCCCAAGTTCCAAAAGCTGGTGGCGGGCCGCGGGACTAAGGACTACTACCTGCGGGGCACCTTTACCCACTATAATCTGGACTTTGCCGAGGATGTCATGCATATGGCGGACCTGGGCTTCCGCAACGTCTCTGTGGAGCCGGTAGTGGGGAAGGAGACCTGCGGCTATGCGCTGAAGGATGAGGATCTGCCGGTGGTTCTGGAGCAGTATGAGAAGCTGGCGGAGAAGCTGAAGGACCGGACCGACGTGAACTTCTTCCACTTCAATGTGGACCTGGCCCAGGGCCCCTGCGTCATCAAACGGCTGCGGGGCTGTGGGGCGGGCTGCGAGTATGTGGCCGTCACGCCGGAAGGGGACATCTACCCCTGCCACCAGTTTGTGGGCAATCCCGCGTACAAAATTGGAAGCCTGTCCGACGGCAGCTTCGATATGGAGCTGTCCCATCGGTTCTCCTGCCTGAACATCTACACCAGGGAGGAGTGCCGGGACTGCTGGGCCCGCTTCTATTGCAGCGGCGGATGCAGCGCCTCTAATCTGCTCGTAAATGGAGACATAAAAAAGCCCAACCATGTGGGGTGCGAGATGGAGCGCAAACGGCTGGAGTGCGCCATTGCGTTAAAGGCCCTGGCAGCCGGTATGGGCTGATAGCTTATACAAAATGTAATTATACAGAGAGTATACCATGGCCCGCGGCGGCTATCCTGCGGGAAATAGCAAAATCTTGCGGTTGCAAATGCTGAAAGCACTATATTTAGATAAGGAGCTGGGCGGTGCGCGATACACCGCCCAGCTCCTTATCCTTGCGATTTACATAATTCAGTATACATAATGCATTGACATAATACACAAAAATGATAAAATCCCCTGGAAGCCATTGCATATTGCAGTAGCTTCGATTATAGTATTTACACCATTTGAGAAAAAGAAAGAGGAATACTTGCCATGGATGAGCTGATTTTGGGCTTTATCGGGGCTGGAAATATGAATTCCGCCATATTGAACGGGGTGCTGTCCCAGGGCCTGGTCGCGCCCGGACAGGTCTGGCTCTCCAATCGCAGTGAAGGCAAGCTGGCCTCTTTTCGGGAACGGGGCGTCCATACGACCACCGACAACCGCCGGGTGGCGGAGCAGGCCAGCGTGATCGTGCTGGGCATCAAGCCCCAAATGTTTGGGGATGTGCTTCCCAGACTGGGCTGTGTGACGGCTGGCAGGTGTGTGGTATCCATCGCGGCGGGCGTTTCCACCGCCTACCTGCGGGAAATGCTGCCCGGCGCCCACGTGGTGCGTGCAATGCCCAACACGCCGCTGATGGTGGGGGTGGGCGCCACGGCGGTGGCGGAAGCGCCGGACGTACCGCCTGCGCTTTTTCAGACGGTGCTGAAGCTCTTTTCCGCGGCTGGCGAGGTGGCGGTGATCCCCGAGGGGCAGATGGACGATATCATCAACGTGAACGGCTCTTCTCCCGCCTGGTTTTTCCGCATGGCCGAGGTCATGGTCCAGCGGGCGGTCTCGGTGGGGATCGACGCCGGTACTGCCCTGCGGTTGACGGCCAAGACCATGGAGGGGTGCGCCAAGCTGCTACAGGAGAGCGGAAAAACTCCGGGAGAGCTGCGCAGACAGGTCTGCTCGCCCGGCGGAACGACGCTGGCCTCTCTTTCGGCCTTCGATGAGCTGAACTACGAGGGTCTCATGCTGGAGGCCATGCGCCGCTGCACCCAGCGATCCAGGGAGCTGGGCCGGTAATAATCCCAACGCTTGTCTCATAGGCTGTCAGAGAGAGGTGACGGCCATGGGAGTGAGAAAGCGTATCGTGAGGATATGGGATGTACCGGCAGGCGGCATATTGCCCGCTTTGGTGGTCGTGTCCGCCGCCTTTGCTTTGGGCGGTGTACTGGGCTGCGGGCTGGCCGCTCAGGTAGGCGGCGGCGGAGGCGATATGCTGCGCGCCTATGTAACGGGGTATCTGACCGCCGCCCGGGCCGGTGAGGCGGTGCCGCCTCATATGTTATCCGTGGTCTGGAGCACCATACGCTGGCCGGTCTTTGCTGTTTTGATGGGCTTTACGGGGCTGGGGCTGCTGGGCATCCCAGTGCTGTTTTCCATACGGGGCTTTCTGCTATCCTTCGCCATCACCTCCTTTGTGCGCATGTTCGGCGGCGTGGGCGGGGTGCTGGCCTTCCTCACCTTTGGCGTTACGGGGCTGGTGGCCATTCCCGTCCTGTTTGTGCTGGGGGTGCAGAGCTTGGCGGCGGCCCGGCTGCTGGCCGGGCGATTTTTGGGAGACGGCAAGCGGAGTTTGCCCTTTGGCCGGGCGTATTGGGTGCGGTGCGGCCTGTGCAGCGCCGCGCTGTGTCTGTGTGCGCTGCTGGAGTATGCGGCAGTGCCCGCGCTGGTCCGGCTGGTGTCCCCGCTGTTTTGAATCCTGGAGTAGAGAAGGTATTGGCTTGGACGTTCTGAAGGACTATGAGGTATTTCTTACAACCGAAAAAAAGGCTTCTGCCAATACCCTGAGCTCTTATCTGAGGGACGTTCGGCAGTTTGCGGCCTACCTGGAGCGGGAGGAACGTGCGCTGGACGACGTAACGCAGAGCGATGTGGAGCGCTACGTCAAGTACCTCGTCAGCAAGGGCAAGTCGGTCTCCACCGTCACCCGCGCAGTGGCCTCCCTGAAGTCGTTTTACGCCTATATGGTCCATGCGGGCCGGCTTTCGGTCAATCCGGCCCGAAGCGTGGTCCCGGACAAGGTGCAGCGTAAGCTGCCCCAGATCCTGACCAGCAAGGAAGTGGAGCTTTTCCTGGACCAGCCGGAGTGCATTGACGCCAAGGGCTATCGGGACCATGCCATGCTGGAGCTCCTCTATGCCACGGGCATCCGGGTCACCGAGCTCATCGACCTGAATGTGGACAATCTCAACCTGTCCGGCGGGTTTCTCCGCTGTGAGGGGAGGGGGAAGGAACGGATCATCCCCCTGTATCCGGCGGCGGTCCGGGCCCTGAACGACTATCTCCGCGACGTGCGCCCGCAACTGGTGGAGGACCCGGAGGAGACCGCCCTGTTCCTCAATATGAACGGCAGGCGTATGTCCCGGCAGGGCTTTTGGAAGATCATCAAGCACTATCAGGAGAAGGCCGGCATCAAAAAGGACATTACCCCGCATACCCTGCGCCATTCCTTTGCCGCCCATCTGCTGGAAAACGGGGCGGACCTGCGTTCCATCCAGGAGATGTTGGGACATGCAGACATCTCATCCACCCAGATTTATGCCCAACTGGTCAAACAGAAGCTGAAGGACGTATACATCAAGGCCCACCCCAGGGCATGAAAAAGGCAGACGCTGCGGCGTCTGCCTTTTTGACCGTCGGATGCTCAGAAGAACAGTGCGGGCTCGGCCCGCCGGGCAAAACCCAGTTCCAGCTCTTCTTTGTGGTAGAGATAGTTGTAGCTGTCATAGTACCGGGCGTGGACCGGGCACTTTTTGACGCAGGCGCCGCACTTGATGCAGATGCCGGTATACTCCCGTACGTTTTCAGGGCTGATGGAGCCCATAGGGCAGACCTTGGCGCAGAGGCCGCAGTCATTGCACGTGTCGTGTACCTTGGGCTTGTCCTTCAGGATATTGACCGGGTTTCCGTTGCGGTCCTTGGGCACATAGTAGGGTCGGTAGGGGATTTGTCCCTCTACCGGGATGGGTATGTACTCCCCCAGGGGCTTTGACAGCTTTTCCAGGATGCCGTCGGCAAAGCGGGCGGCCCGTTCCAGGTCGGCCTGGTCGGGGCGGCCGGCCGCCAGGGTGGTGGAAAAGGAGTGCTCCCCGATGAATGCTCCGGCTGCCACCGTGCGGAAGCCATCCGCCTCCAGCAGGTCCCGGAGCTCTACCAGGCTGTCGTCGAAATTGCGGTTGCCATAGCAGACCACGGGGACGGCCAGTGCGCCGCCGCCCTCCACCGTGCGCAGGTAGTTGAGCAGTACGTTGGGGACCCGACCGGCATAGACCGGTACGCCGAAAATGACGAGATCCCCGTCTCCAAAGGCCTTGACAGCCTGACGGGCGGCGGGCAGCGTGAAGTCGAAGCGCAGGGCAGCCGTGCCGTTCCACGTGCGGGCGATATGGTCGGCGATGGCGGTTACGACTTTTTCGGTGGTGCCGGTGGCGCTGAAGTACATGGCGTGGACCTGGCGTTCCATCTCAAAACCTCCTGAATGGTTCCATTATTGAAACATATTATAGCAGAACCTGTCGTATAAAGCAATCGGAATGCATAGACTGGGGAGAGGCTTTTCGCCTTCCTGAGGCCGGAAGGAAATGCGGCCGCAGATCGGAGCATCTTGTTCCGGGTTTTTTGGTTGCGTCGGCCCGCCGGCCGTGGTACAATATCCCTTGTATGAACACTGGGAGGTATCCATGGTCATTTTAGGGATTGACCCCGGCTTTGCCATTGTGGGATTCGGGGTTTTGGAGGCAGAGCGGGGGACTACGCGCCTGATCCGGTGCGGGACCATCACCACCCCCGCCGGACAGCCTCTGCCAGCCCGACTGCTGCAAATATCCAACGATATGAGCGAATTGCTGACGGTGTTCCAGCCGGATGCCATGGCGGTGGAGGAGCTCTATTTCAACAACAACGTGACCACCGGCATCAGCGTGGCCCAGGCGCGGGGCGTCATTCTGACCGAGGCGGAGCGGCAGGCCGTGCCGATCTTTGAGTACAGCCCGTCGGAAGTCAAGCTCGCGGTGGCGGGTTATGGAAAAGCGGAAAAGCGGCAGGTTATGGAGATGACCAGGCGGCTTCTGGCACTCCGCGCCGTTCCGCGGCCGGACGACGCGGCGGACGCAGTGGCCATCGCCCTGTGCCACGCCCGCTCCCGTACCTCCCGCCTGCAAAGCCCCGAAGCTGCCCGGCCGGGCAGCGGGCGCTATGAAGTACGAAAGAAATAGGAGCATCCACCATGTTTTATTATTTGAAGGGGACGGTGGCCCATATGGCCCCCTATCTGGCGGTTGTGGACTGCGGCGGGGTGGGCTACGCCTGCCGCACCACCCACAATACCCTGGCCCGGCTCAAGGTGGGGGAGAGCGCCAAGCTCTACACCCACCTCTATGTGCGGGAGGAGATCTTCGAGCTTTACGGCTTCGCCACGGAGGAGGAGAAGAACTGCTTCCTGGAACTCATCGGTGTGTCCGGCGTGGGTCCCAAGGCGGCCCTGTCCATCCTGTCCTCCACCTCGCCGGAGGGGTTGGCGATGAGCATCATCACCGGGGATGAAAAAGCCCTCACCGTGGCGCCGGGCATCGGAAAGAAGATTGCACAGCGCATCATATTGGAGCTGAAGGACAAGCTGGCCAAGGGGCAGATGACGGCGGGCGGGGAGCCCTACGGCGGTACCGGCGTGACCATCATTCCGGAGAACAAATCCACTGAGGCCGCCGCCGCCCTGGCGGTGCTGGGCTACAGCACCCAGGAGGTCTCCGTGGCCCTGAAGGGCATTGACGTGGAGAATCTCAAGCTGGAGGACGTCATCAAGCAGGCCCTGAAAAAGATGGTGAAATAGCATGCGGGCGGAACGATATCGAATCAAGAGGGGGCGGGGTGTTTGAGCATCGACTTTTCCAGCGAGGGCTTTGAGACGGAGCAGCCTCTGGTAACCACCTCGCTGCTGCGGGAGGACGAGGGGGAATACTCCCTCCGCCCCAAGACCCTGAGCGAATACATTGGCCAGAAGAAGGCCAAGGGAAACCTGGAGATCTTTATCCAGGCGGCCAAAATGCGCCATGAGCCCCTGGACCATGTGCTGCTGCACGGACCCCCGGGGCTGGGCAAGACCACCCTCAGCGGTATCATTGCCAACGAGATGGGGGTCAATATTCGCATTACCTCCGGGCCTGCCATCGAAAAGCCCGGCGACCTGGCGGCCCTGCTGACCAACCTGAACGAAAACGACATCCTCTTTGTGGACGAGATCCACCGGCTTAACCGCTCGGTGGAGGAGATTCTCTACCCGGCCATGGAGGACTACGCCATCGACATCATCATCGGCAAGGGGCCTTCGGCCAACTCCATCCGTCTGGACCTGCCAAAATTCACCCTGATCGGGGCTACCACCCGGGCGGGCCAGCTCTCCGCGCCGCTCCGGGACCGGTTCGGCGTCACCCTGCGTCTGGAGCTCTACACCCCGGAGGAGCTTTGCCTCATCGTCACCCGCTCCGCCGGTATCCTGGGTGTCCCCATCGAGGACGAGGGGGCCATGGAGATCGCCAAACGCAGCCGAGGCACGCCCCGGATCGCCAACCGGATGCTCCGGCGGGTGCGGGATTTTGCCCAGGTCAAGGCCGGCGGCGTCATTACCCGCTCCGTGGCCGACCAGGCCCTGACCGCCCTGGAGGTGGACCACCTGGGGCTGGACACCATCGACCGCCGGATGCTCCGCAGCATCATTGAGCACTACGGAGGTGGCCCCGTAGGCCTGGAGACCCTGGCCGCCACCATCAACGAGGAGGCCGTCACTCTGGAGGATGTCTACGAGCCGTATTTGATGCAGATGGGCTTCCTCACCCGCACCCCCAGAGGGCGGTGTGTCACCAAAAAAGCATACGGACATCTGGGCCTGGCCTATTTTGGCCAGGAGCAGATGGAGCTATCATGACATAGTCGGGAGCTGATGTAGAATGGGTAGACTGTTTGGCACAGACGGTATCCGCGGCGTGGTCAACGCCGGCCTGGACGCCGAGCTGGCCTATAAAGTGGGCCTCGCCGCCGCGCAGGTCCTCTCAGAAGAGAAGAAGGACGGAAGGCCGCTGTTCACCATCGGCAAGGATACGCGCATCTCCTGCGACCTGCTGAAAGGGGCGCTGATTGGGGGGCTGTGCTCCGCCGGGGCCGACGTGCTGGATCTGGGAACCATCCCTACCCCGGCAGTGGCCTGGGTGACGCTGGATGAGAAGGCCGACGCCGGCATCGTCATCTCCGCTTCGCACAACCCCTTTGAGCACAATGGCATTAAGATCTTTAACGGGCAGGGCTTCAAGCTCTCCGACGAGCTGGAGGAAAAAATTGAGGATATCATCCTGAACGGCACCAACAAGGTCCCCCGCAAGACCCACGGGGAGATCGGACGAGTCCATTATGTGGCCCCCAAGGCGTCGGAGGATTATATCGACCACCTGGTGTCCACGGTGGACTCGGATCTGGCCGGCCTGCGCATCCTGGTGGACTGCGCCAACGGCGCGGCCTCGGCTACAGCCGCCCGGCTGTTTGACCGTTTCTCCGATCTGCATACGGACGTCATCAATGCCGACCCGGACGGCGTGAACATCAACGCCGGGTGCGGCTCCACCCATCTGGAGGGCCTGGCCGCCATGGTCCAGGCAGGAGGCTATGATCTGGGCGTGGCTTTCGATGGCGACGCAGACCGTTGCCTGCTGGTCAGTGAGCGGGGCGAGACCATTGACGGCGACCAGATCATGGCGGTCTGCGGCCGCTGGCTGCAGGAGCAGGGGAAGCTCACGGGCGGTACCGTGGTGGCCACGGTCATGTCCAACATCGGTCTGCACCGCTTTGTCCGTGAAAACGGGATGCAGGTGGTCTGTACCGACGTAGGGGACCGCAACGTACTGGAGTGCATGGTTGCCAACGGATATCGGCTGGGAGGCGAACAGTCCGGCCATATGATCTTCCTGGAGCACGCCACCACCGGCGATGGAGAACTGACGGCTCTGCAATTTCTCAGCCTGCTCCACAGCGCGGGAGTGCCCGCCTCCCGCTTGGTGGCCGACTGCAGGCAGTATCCCCAGGTGCTGGTCAATGTGGCGGTGACCGATAACGCCCAGAAGAGGTCCATTATGGCGTCCGAAGCGTTGCGGGCGGCCGTGGCGGAGCAGGAGGCGGTGTTGGGGGAGAATGGCCGTGTACTGGTGCGTCCCTCCGGCACGGAGGCACTCATACGCGTTATGGTGGAGGCCCAGAGCGAGGAAACGGCCCAAACGTCGGCGGAACTCTTGGCAAATGTCATAAAAAGGCTGTGAAATTTTTTAATTTCATAAAATAATCTGCATAAACGCTTGACATTGCACCCTATTTCGCCCTATAATACTCAAGGAGTTCAGGCATGAAATCAGTTTACACCACCCAGAATCCAACTGCAGACGAGGCGCTGTGTTCGTTGGCCGCATCAGGCGACCGCATCGCAGAGGAAGCCCTTGTGATGCGTTACAACCGCCTGGTGCGTGTTTGTGCCCGGCCCTATTTTCTGGCCGGGGGCGACAGCGAGGACCTCATCCAGGAGGGCATGGTGGGACTGCTCAACGCGATTCGGGAGTACGACCCTGGTAAGGGAAGCTCCTTTCGCACCTATGCCGAAACCTGCATTCGAAATCGCATTCTCTCCGCCATTCGGGCGGCAGCCAGAGATAAGCATACCCCGCTCAATCACTATGTCTCTTACGAAACCCCTCTTTTAGATGGGAACACCGACAGTTATCCACTCAGCGCATCCCGGCAGCCTCAGCAGAACCCTGAGGATATGTTGATCAGCAGGGAAGAGCGACGGGAACGGCTGGGGACGCTCAAGGGGCAGTTATCCGGCTTCGAAGCACAAATTCTGGACCTCTACCTGCGCGGTCTATCCTATGTGGAGATCGCGTCAGAGGTCGACCGGTCCCCGAAAGCGGTGGACAACGCTGTGCAGCGCATTCGGCGCAAGGTGGCGCAGCACCTTTCATCTGGCGATTTCAGCCAAGGCTGAACGCAATATTACAGACCCAGCACTGTCGGTTTATTCCGGACCTGGGCAAACGAGTCAAAGAGAGGGAAAAATCATGTACGAAGACAAGACTTTAGTGTGCAAGGAATGTGGCCAGGAGTTCGTGTTCACCGCTGGTGAGCAGGAGTTCTATGCCGAGCGCGGCTTCCAGAACGAGCCCCAGCGCTGCAAGTCCTGCCGTGATGCCCGCAAGCAGGCCGCCCGCGGCCCCCGCGAGTATTTCACTGCGACCTGCGCTGCCTGCGGCGGCGAGGCCAAGGTTCCCTTCGAGCCCAAGTCCGATCGGCCTGTCTACTGCAGCGAGTGCTTTGCTCGTATGCGTGAGCAGGGCTAATCCAGGAACGCAAAAAGAGGGCGCCGCATTGCGGCGTCCTCTTTTTCTGTCCAGGGAGAGAATTGACTATTGAAATATGCGGGATTATGGGGTATACTAAAGCATACCCTAATTCCTACTCATTTGGAGGTAGTTTTCAATGGCTCAGATCACCAAAGATACCATCATCGGCGACATTCTGGATATCGCCCCCGAGACGGCTCCCATTTTCCTGTCCATCGGCATGCACTGCCTGGGCTGCCCCTCCTCCCGCGGCGAGACCGTGGAGCAGGCCTGCATGGTCCACGGCGTGGACGTGAACGCTCTGCTGGAAAAGGTCAATTCCGTGCTGGCGGCTGTGAAGTAAAAACCAGAGGAAAGCGGAGCGGCGTCGCCGCTCCGCTTTTTCTTGTGCAGAAAAGAGGGACCAGCAGAAATGAGCGTATACGTAAGAGCCTATGGTGACCGGGACCCGGTCTTGGACTGCCTGCTTCAGGGGAAGCGGCTGGGCTTTCAGCCGTTGGGCGTCATCCCCGGCGGATTTCGGAGGATATCTGTCCCGATTACCATGTGCTGTGAAATGCGCGGACAGAAGGTGAGGCGAACCAAGTGAGACCGATTATGCTGACGCCGCGGCTGCTGGCCCTGTCCCGTCAGGTGCCCCGGGGCGCACGCTTTGCCGACGTGGGGACCGACCACGCCCGGCTCCCGGTCTGGCTGCTGGAGCAGGGTGTAATTGAGCAGGCGATTGCCACCGATCTGCGGGAGGGGCCCTTGCAGCGGGCGCGCCAGACGGCTGCCCGGCACGGCCTGACGGAGCGGATCTCCTTCCGGCTGGGAGACGGCCTTGCGCCGGTACGGCCGGAAGAGGCGGATGTGATTGCCGTTGCCGGGATGGGCGGGGAGACCATCGCCTCTATCCTGGAGACCGCGGCTTGGACCCGGGAGGGGGAACATACCTTCCTGCTTCAGCCGATGACCTCTGTGCCGGACCTGCGGCTCTGGCTGGCGGGGCACGGCTTTTCCATCCAGCGGGAGGAACTGATCCGGGAGGGGGAGACCCTGTACCATACCATGCAGGCGCGCCCCGGCCCGATGTCGGCGCTGAGTCCGGGCGAAGCCTGGGCCGGACGGCAATACCGGGGTATGGACAGCCCCTGGAGGACAGAGTATTTGACTCTGCTGCTCAACCGTACCAGCCGCGCCCTGGAGGGGCTGCGCCGCTCCACCAAGCCGGGAGACGCGGGGAGGCTGGAGGAACTCACCGAGCGGTACGCCGATCTGGCACGGATGAAAGAGGAGTGGGACAAATGGCAACGGTAAATGAAATCTATGCATTTGTGGATCAACTGGCTCCGTTTTCCTATCAGATGTCGTTTGACAACGCAGGCTTTCTGGTGGGCAGGGGAGGGCGGCAGGTAACGCGCATTCTAGTTTCTCTGGACATCACGGAAGAGGTGGTGCGGGAGGCGTCGGAGTGGAAGGCGGAGCTCATCGTCTCTCACCATCCCGTTATTTTTCATCCCGCCCGCTCGGTGACCGATCAGGACCCCACGGGACGCATTCTGCTGGCTCTGGCCGAGGGCGGCATCGCCGCCGTCTGCGCCCACACCAACCTGGATGCCGTGGCCGGGGGTGTCAACGACGCCTTGGCCCGGGCCGTAGGCCTGACGGAAATTGAAATGCTTCAGACCAGCGGCGTGGATGAGAACGGCGCCCCCTATGGGATCGGCAGGGTAGGGGTGCTGAAAGGAAAGACAGTTGTCACGCTGGCAGACTATGCCGCCCAGGTGAAAACGGCTTTGCAGGCTAACGGCGTGCGCTACGTGGACGCCGGACGGCCGATCCGCCGGGTGGCGGTGGGCGGCGGTGCCTGCGGCGATCTGATGGGGGACGCCCTCGCCCAGGGATGCGATACCTTTATCACCTCGGATGTAAAATATAACGGCTTCCTGGATGCCAGGGCGCTGGGGCTCAACCTGATCGACGCGGGACATTTTCCAACGGAAAACGTGATTTGCCCGGTGCTGGCGGAGCGTCTGAAACGGGCCTTTCCGGGCCTTGAAGTGCGGATTTCAGCCGTCCATGGCGAGGTTTTTTCCTATTTATAAGCGCTGTGGGGCCGTGGGGGGTTGCCATCTGCAAAGGCTTGTGATAAAATGCTTTTGCCAATTTTCGAGAAGGGATCGATATTATGTCTGGACACTCCAAGTGGCACAATATTCAGAAAACCAAGGGCGCGGCGGACGCCAAGCGCTCTCAGATTTTCACCAAAATCGCCCGCGAGATGATCGTGGCGGTCAAGCAGGGCGGCAGCGGCGACCCCAACAACAACTCCCGGCTGGCCACCGTCGTGGCCAAGGCCAAGGCCGCCAATATGCCCAACGACAACATCAAGCGCACCATCGACAAGGCTCTGGGCTCCGGCAATGCCGACAGCTACGAGAGCGTGGTGTATGAGGGCTATGGTCCCTCCGGTGTGGCCGTCATCGTGGAGGCACTCACCGATAACCGCAACCGCACCGCTCCCGAGGTGCGCCATCTGCTGGATAAGTACGGCAAGGGGCTGGGCGCCACCGGCTGTGTCTCCTGGTCCTTTGATCAGAAGGGCGTCATCGTCATCGAAAAGGAAGATCTGGACGAGGACACCGTTATGATGGACGCGCTGGATGCCGGGGCCGACGACATGGATGCCTCCGACGACGAGTGCTTTGAAATCACCACCACCCCTGACGGCTTCGGCACCGTGCTGGCGGCGCTGGAGGAGAAGGGATACAGCTTCGTTTCCGCTAAAGTGGAGATGGTCCCTCAGAACTATGTCAAGCTGGAGAGCGAAGAGGATATCAAAAACATGGAGAAGCTCATCGACCTTCTGGAAGAGAACGAGGATGTCCAGAACGTGTACCATAACTGGGAGCAGGAATAAGCAACAGATCCGATCCATATGCGGCGGACGGTCATGGACCGCCCGCCGCTTTGACCGGATGGGAGCCTGACCCGGGCATAAAACAGGGGTCCGGAGGCGATCAGCCTTCGGACCCCATATTTGCAAGCAAACCTGTAAGCCGGGTTCTGTCATTGAAGACAGTCATCTATCTAGACGCGCCGTCGCCGGCGCGTTCCAGCCACCTCCTCGGGACGGCCGGGCCGGCCTTTGTGTCCCTCCACGGTGTTGCTCCGGATAGAGTTTACAGCGATGGGCAGTTTCCAGCCATCGGGTGAGCTCTTACCTCGCCTTTCCACCCTTACCTCGTTCCCCGTGAGGGGCAAGGCGGTATCTCTCTGTTGCACTTTTCCTGGAGTTGCCTCCGGCGGGCGTTACCCGTTATCCTTGCCCTGTGGAGCCCGGACTTTCCTCATGCGCGGCCTTTCGGCCTGCTCACGCGACTGTCCAGCTTACTTGCGGATCTTATTGTACCTCATCCAGGAGGGAAAGTCAAACACTCTGTAACCGGTGCGGATTCGATTGAAATATTTGGCTGGATACAGTATAATAATTGCATTCATCGAGTGATTCCAGTTGATTTTAGAAGCAAAGGGGGACGGCAGTATGGACATCAGGGAGTATCTGGCCGGTCTCAAGGGAAAACGAGTGGCTGTCATCGGGATCGGCGTATCCAACACGCCGCTGATCAAAATGCTCCTTCGAGAGGGTATTTCCGTGACAGCCTGTGACAAGAATAAGCGGGAGGAGTTTGGGGGGCTCTGCGAGGAGCTGGAGAGCCTTGGCGCTTGCCTGCAGTTAGGGGAACGCTATCTGGAGGGACTGGATCAGGAGGTGATCTTCCGTACGCCGGGAATGCGCCCGGACGTGCCGTCGCTGCTGGAGGCACAGGCCCGGGGAAGCGTCGTCACCTCAGAGATGGAGGTGTTTTTTCAGGTCTGCCCCTGCCACACCATCGGTGTGACGGGCAGCGACGGCAAGACCACCACCACCACCATCATCGCCTCTCTGCTCAAAGCCGCCGGGCACAACACCTACCTCGGCGGCAACATCGGAAAACCTTTGCTGGCCGACGTCTACGGTATGGAGCCCCAGGACTGGGCGGTACTGGAGCTGTCCTCCTTCCAGCTCATGACCATGGACCTGAGCCCGGAGATCGCGGTGGTCACCAACCTGGCCCCCAACCATCTGGATGTCCACAAGTCCATGAGCGAGTATGTGGCCGCCAAGGAAAATATCTTTATTCACCAAAACGATGACGAAAAGGCTGTGTTCAACCGGGACAACGCCATTACCCACGGCTTTGCGGAGACGGCTCCCGGCCGGGTGATGGAATTCAGCCGCCGGGAGGAGCTGGAGCGGGGCGTCTACCTCAAGGACGGGGCCATCTGGGTGGCCAACGAGGTGCGTGCCCGCCCGGTGCTTCCGCTGAAAGACATCCTCCTGCCCGGCGACCACAACGTGGAGAACTACATGGCGGCCATCGCCGCCGTGGACGGACTGGTACCGGACGAGGTCATTCGGGGCTTTGCCGCCCGGTTTGGCGGCGTGGAGCACCGTATCGAGCTGGTGCGGACGCTGGACGGCGTGCGCTACTACAACGACTCCATCGCCTCCAGCCCGTCGCGGACCATGGCCGGGCTGCGCTCCTTTGCGGAAAAGGTCATCCTGATCGCCGGCGGCTACGACAAGCACATTCCCTTTGACGTGCTGGGACCGGAGGTGGTGGCTCACGTCAAGCACCTGATTCTCACCGGCGCGACGGCGGACAAGATCAGCGCCGCGGTCCGCGGGTGCCCGGAGTATCACGGGCAGCCGCCCATCACCAAGTACGACGGTTTTACCGAGGCGGTCCTGGCGGCCCACAGCATGGCCAAGCCGGGGGATGTGGTGATTCTCTCGCCGGCCTGCGCTTCCTTTGACCAGTTTAAGAACTTTGCTCAGCGGGGCGAGGCATTCAAGAAGATCATCTACGAGCTGTAAAGAGAATAAGTGGCGTCCAGAGGCCGTCTCCATCCGGGGGCGGCCCCGCAAACGTCACGGCAAGGAGTGAATTCATTGGACATTCGCAAGACACTGGATACTCTATGTTCCATGGCGGGCCCCTCCGGCTTTGAGCGGGCGGTGGCCGAGCAGGCCGTGGAGCTGATGCGTCCCTATGTGGATGAGGCGGCGGTAGACCGCTTCGGCAATGCCATCGGCGTGCGCCTGTGCGGCAGACCGGGCGCGAAGAAGCTGCTGCTGGACGCCCATCTGGACGAGATCGGCCTCATGGTCACCGGCATCGAGGAGGGCTTTCTCCGCTTCCGCACCATCGGCGGGGTAGACCCCAGGATGCTGCCCGACCGGGAGCTCACGGTAATGACGCAGCCCCCCATCCTGGGCGTTGTGGCCTGCCTGCCGCCCCATGTGCTCCAGGCGGAGGATATGAAAAAGTCCATCCCCATTGACGACCTGCGCGTCGATGTCGGCATGAGCCAGGAGCAGGCGGAGGCGGCCATCCCAATCGGCACCCCGATGGTCTTTCGCGGCGGCAGCTTCGCCTTGGACGGGGACAAGCTCTGCGGCAAGTCCATGGACGACCGCTCCTGCTTCGTCACCCTGCTACGGGCGGCCGAGCTGCTGAAGGACAAGCCTCTGGATGTGGACCTCTATATCATGGGCAGCACCCGGGAGGAGGTCAGTGGCGCGGGTGCCAAGGTGGGCACCTATGGCATCAACCCGGACTTCTGTGTAGCGGTGGACGTGACCCACGGCAAGACGCCGGACGCCAACCTCCACCGCCGCAGCTCCATTGGGGGTGGGCCGCAGATCGGCATCGGCCCCAATATGACCCGCTGGATGACTCAGCGCATGATCGAGAAGGCCAAGGCCAATGCCATCCCCTATCAGCCGGAGGTCATGGAGGGCCACACCGGCACCAACGGCTGGGGCATGCAGGTCACGCGGGAGGGGGTGGCCACCTCGGTGGTCTCCCTGCCCCTGAAGTATATGCACAGTCCCATCGAGGTGCTGGATATCCAAGACATCGAGCATGTGGCGGCCCTGCTGGCCGCCTTTACGGAAAATCTGGGCAAGGAGGTGGGGAAGCTGTGCTGAGTCTCATCAAGGAGCTGTGCTGCCTCGACGGCGTCTCCAGCGCTGAGGACGCGGTCCGGGAGTTCATCCGCGCCAAGGCGGAGCCCTACGCCGACTGGACCCGGACCGACGTGATGGGCAACCTGATCGTCTTCAAGAAAGGGGAGCGGGCCACCGGCCACAAGCTGATGCTCACCGCCCATATGGACGAGGTGGGCTTCATTATTAACGACATCACGGACGACGGCTATCTGAAGTTTGCCGCGGTGGGCGGGCTCGACCGGCGGGTGGTCATCGGGAAAAAGGTCCGGATCGGGGACAAGAAGGTGCCCGGCGTAGTGGGCCTTAAGGCGTATCACCTGGTGACCGCCGAGGAGGAAAAGACCGTTCCCAAGCTGGACGACATGTATATCGACATCGGGGCCAAGGATCGGGAAGCGGCGGAAGCGCTGGTGGCTCTGGGCGATCTGGCTGCTTTTGAAAGCGATGCGGTGGAGTTTGGCGACGGGATGCTGAAGGCCAAGGCCATCGATGACCGGGTGGGCTGCGCCGTCATGCTCCGGCTGATCCAGCAGGACCTGCCCATGGACTGCCTCTTTGTATTCTCCGCGCAAGAGGAGGTGGGGACCCGCGGCGCATTCGGTGCGGCCTTCTCGGTCACACCGGAGATCGCACTTGTGCTGGAGGGCACCACGGCGGCCGATCTGCCCGGTACGGCGGCACATAAACGGGTGGCTACGCCGGGCAAAGGGCCGGTGCTCTCCTTTATGGACGGCGGTACGGCCTATGACCGGGAGCTCTTTGAGCTGCTTCGCCGTCTGGCTCAGGAGAACGGCATTCCCTGGCAGACCAAAGACTATATCTCCGGCGGAAATGACGCCTCTGCTATCCAGCGCACCAAGGCGGGCGTTCGGGTGGCGGCTGTATCGGCGCCGGTCCGCTACCTCCATACCCCGTCCAGTGTAGCCTCGATCCGCGATTTCGGCCACATGTATACCCTGACCCGGAAATTTATCGAGGCCATTGCCGCCTCGTCCAACCAGTAGGAGGAAGTATCATGGATATTCTGCACACGCTTCAGACCCTCAATGCCTGTCACGGTCCCTCCGGCGACGAACGGGAGATCGCCGACGCCATCCAGAAACTGGCCGCCCCCTATGTGGACGCGTGCAGCACCGACGTGATGGGGAATTTGATCTGCCATAAAAAGGGACCTGGCTCCCGCGTGCTGTTCTGCGCCCATATGGACTCCATCGGCTGTATCGTAACCCACATCGAGAAGGAGGGCTTTCTCCGTTTTGGCAAGGTGGGCGGCCTGCATCCCCACAGCATCCTGCATACCCCTGTCCGGTTTAAAAGTGGCGTACAGGGAGTGATCTCCCTGGATGAGGGGGTGGAGCCCAAGGACATGACCCTGGATGATCTCTATATTGACATCGGTGCCCATGACGCCGATGAGGCCAAGGCTATGGTACAGATCGGAGATACCGCAGTCTACAATACCCCCACCTTTGCCGCCGGAGACCGGTTGGTCTCTCCCTATATGGACAACCGCATCTCCTGCGTCGTCCTGCTGCTGGCGATGGAGCAGCTCCAAACGAGCGAAAACGATCTCTATTTCGTCTTCACCACTCAGGAGGAGCTGGGGCTGCGGGGGGCCAAAACGGTGGCCTATGCCGTGGACCCGGACTACGGCATAGCCGTGGACGTCACCCTCAGCGGAGACGAGCTGGGTACCAAACACCGGGGCAGCAGCATCCAGGGCGGCGGAGCCGCCATCAAGGTGATGGACAGCTCAGTCATCTGCCATCCCGAAATGGTGCAGAAGCTCTCCGAACTGGCAAGGGAGCGGGTCATTCCCGCGCAGATGGATGTCATCAAGAGCGGCGGCACCGATGCCGGGTCCATCCATACCACACGCATGGGCGTGCTCACCGGCGGAATTTCCATCCCCTGCCGCTACGTCCATTCCCCGGTGGAGATGGTGGACCGTGGGGATGTGGAAGCCTGCGCCCGGTTGGCAGCCGCTTTTGCCGAGGCCCGGCTTTGAGCTGAAGAAACCATAGAGAAAGCAGAGTGAAGCAAGTCATATGACTTTACAGTTGAGCGAGCGTGTCCGGGCGCTTGGAGCCCAGGCGGAGCGGGGCCTGACGGAGCAGTTCTCCCGCATCGACGCCATTGCGGCGGAAAACACGGAGCGGGTCCTGGCCGCATTTCAAAAACACCGCGTGGCAGAGAGCTACTTTGCCGGAACCACCGGCTATGGATACGACGACATGGGCCGGGACCAGTTGGATGCCATCTATGCCGATTTGTTTGGCACCGAGGACGCGCTGGTCCGCATCGGCTTCGTCAATGGGACCCATGCCATCTCCTGCGCCCTGTTCGGGGCTTTGAAGCCAGGTGACACCCTGGTATCGGCGGTGGGAGCGCCCTATGACACCCTTTTGGGGGTAATCGGCGTGTCGGACAAGGGGCCCGGCTCTCTGAGGGAATATGGGATCGGCTACCGCCAGGTGGATGTGACCGCCGACGGCCAGCCGGACGTGGAGGGCATTCGAGCGGCCGTGGCCGAGCCCGGTGTCAAGGCAGTGCTGATCCAGCGCTCCAGAGGCTACGCTACCCGGGCTTCCCTCTCTGTGGAGGAGATTAAGGCCCTGTGCACGGCTGTCCGCCAGGTCCGGCCGGAGGTCCATATCCTGGTTGACAACTGCTACGGTGAGTTTGTAGAGACCCGGGAGCCCACCCATGTGGGGGCGGACTTGGTGGTGGGGTCTCTCATCAAGAACCCCGGCGGAGGTCTGGCCCCCACCGGCGGTTACATCGCGGGGCGCCGGGACTTGGTGGAAGCTGCCGCCATGCGGCTGACCACGCCAGGCATCGGCAGGGAGTGCGGCTCTACGCTGGGCAATAACCGCCTGCTCTATCAAGGGCTTTTCCTTGCCCCTCATACAGTGGCCCAGGCGGTGAAGACCGCTGTATTTGGCGCCAAGCTGATGGAACTTCTGGGCTGTCGTGCCGACCCGGCGTCGGATGCGGTCCGACACGATATCATTCAGATGATCCACTTTGGCGAGCCGGAGAAGGTGAAGCGCTTCTGCCGCGGGATACAGAAGGGAGCCCCCGTGGACTCCTATGTGACCCCGGAGCCCTGGGACATGCCCGGCTATGACTGTCAAGTCATTATGGCTGCGGGGGCCTTTATTCAGGGAGCTTCCATCGAACTCTCCGCCGACGCCCCCATGCGGGAGCCCTACACGGTCTACCTTCAGGGCGGACTCACCTATGAGTCGGGAAAGGCGGGCGTGCTCCTGGCGGTGGAGGAGCTGCTGAAGGGGGAATAGGTCAAGCGGCCTGCCGCATAGGCTTGCATAAGGGGGTGACCTCTGATGCATCTGAGGTACGCTTGGGTACGGCGGCTTTCCCGGCGGCGGCCCCGGAGGAGCGGAAAGCGAAAAGGCCTCCTGTGGAGTGCCATCCTGGGGATCGGGCTGGCGCTGCTGTTCATCTGGGCGGTGGATCTGCGGCTGCGCCCCATTTTGGAGGCCGCAGCCAGGGCCAAGGTCTCCAATGTGGTCACCCGCACGCTGGACGGGGCCATCTCCGACTATGTGGCCGAGCTGGGGCTGGGCTATCGGGATTTGATCCGGATGGAAACGGACGAGAATGGGCGCATTACCGCTTTGGTCAGCGATATGGCCGCCCTTAACGCGTTGAGGACCAGGATATTGGGCATCGCCGTTGAAGCGGTGGACAGCCTGGACCGGGCGGAGCTGGCCATACCGGCGGGGAACCTGACCGGCATCAACCTGCTGTCCGGCAAGGGCGTGGAACTGCCGGTAGAGGTGGTTGCGGTGGGTACGGCACATGCGGAGTTTGAAAGCAGCCTCTCCGATGCCGGGATCAACCAGACCCGGCATCAGATCCTGCTGGATGTGACCGTAGCGGTGGAGATTCTCCTGCCGGGCAGCACGCTGAACACCGAAATCGGCGCTCAGATCCCGGTGGCCGAAACGGTGATCGTAGGGGCGGTGCCGGATACCGTCCTGCAGTGGGGAGGGGCCTGAGAGAGAAGGGAACGAGGAACCATGAATCCGATCCAAAAGATGCTGTGGTATCTGGGCAACATCTGGGACTATGGACTCCAGATGTTGCCCAGTGCCCTTGCGGCCGCGGCGGTATTTTTCTGTCTGCGGCCCTAGCGCAGAAGGCGCCTGGCCGCTCTGGGGCTGACCAGTGGTCCCTGGGTTTTCTTTTATGCTTTTGGGCAACCTGAGTATGTTCGCTCCACTGGGGTTTTTCCCCGCCCTGCTATGGGACGGGCCCGGCTGGAGGAAGGCTCTGCTGACCGGCGTGTGCAGCTCCCTTTTTGTGGAGATCACACCGCTTTGAGTGGGGCGGAACAGCGATATCAACGACCTTATCCTGAATCGTTTGGGCGCACTGTGCGGTTACTGGGCTTTCCTGCTTCTGCGGCGATTGGCCCGCGCTTTACCGCCCGATTTCGATGCCAAAATAGGAGGATTCCTGAATGGATGCAAAATCTGAGATCGAACGGCTGCGTACAGTGCTGAATCAGGCCGGCTATGAGTATTATGTGATGGACAACCCCACCATGAGCGATTATGACTATGACCATCAGCTCCGCCGGCTGGAGGAGCTGGAGGCCGCGCATCCCGAGCTTGTGACTCCGGATTCTCCCACACAGCGAGTCGGAGGACAGGTGCAGGAGGGCTTTCAGCCAGTCACCCACCAGGTTCCGCTGGAGAGTCTCCAGGATGTGTTTGATCTGGGGGAGCTGTCCGAGTTTGACCAGCGGGTCCGGGGCGCGGTGCCGGAGGCGGAATATGACGTGGAGCCTAAGGTAGACGGGCTGTCGGTAGCGCTGGAGTATGTAGACGGCGCCTTTGTCCGGGGCGCCACCCGCGGGGACGGACGGGTGGGGGAGGACGTGACGGCTAACCTCAAGACGATCCGCGCCATTCCGCTGAAGCTGCCCGAGCCGGTCCCGCACCTGATTGTCCGCGGGGAGGTATTTATGCCCCGCACGGTGTTTGCCCGGCTGAATGAGGACCGGGAGCAGAACGGAGAGGCCCTTTTTGCCAATCCGCGCAATGCCGCTGCGGGGTCCCTCCGGCAGTTGGACCCCAGGATCGCGGCGGCGCGGCAGTTGTCCATTATCGTATTCAACGTGCAGTATGTGGAGGGAATTTCCTTTACAACACATACGGAAAGCCTGGACTGGCTGGAGCGCATGCGGTTTAAGGTGATCCCCCATGATACCTGCAGCACCATTGAGCAGGCAGGAGCGAGTATCAGGTCCATCGGGGAAAACCGCACTGCCTATCCCTATGATATCGATGGGGCTGTTGTAAAGGTAAATTCCTTACAAGAGCGTTCTTTGCTGGGAAGCACCGCGAAATTTCCGCGTTGGGCTGCAGCCTATAAATATCCCCCGGAGCAAAAGCCCTCCAGGGTGCTGGATATCGTGGTACAGGTGGGGCGGACCGGTGTGCTAACCCCCAGAGCTGTGCTGGAGCCGGTACGCCTGGCAGGTACTACGGTCCAGAGCGCCAGCCTGCACAACCAGGACTATATCGCGGAGAAGGACATCCGCGTTGGCGACACCGTGCTGGTCCAAAAGGCGGGAGAGATTATCCCGGAGGTGGTCGGCGTTGTAAGAGAGAAGCGGCCGGAGGGGACGCAGCCCTATCGTCTGCCGGAGCGCTGTCCGGTATGCGGCGCACATGTGGCGCGGGACGAAGACGGCGCCGCCATCCGATGCACCGGGGCCGAGTGCCCGGCCCAGCTTCTCCGCAACCTGACCCATTTTGCGTCCCGGGACGCCATGGACATTGAGGGTCTGGGACCTGCGGTAGTAGAGGGGCTGGTCAAGGCCGGGCTGGTCCGCACTCCGGGCGACCTCTACCGGCTGGAGGCCCAGTCGGTGGCTCAATTGGAGCGTATGGGGCAGAAGTCGGCGGAGAATCTGATAGCCGCCATTGAGAAGTCCAAGTCCAGGGACCTGTCCCGGCTGCTGTTCGCCTTCGGTATCCGTCAGGTGGGGCAAAAGGCGGCCAAGGTGTTGGCTGCCCGCTTTGGGACGCTGGACCGCCTGAGCCAGGCCACAGTGGAGGAACTCACGGCGGTGGACGATATCGGGGAGATTACGGCCCGCAGTCTGGCGGAGTGGCTCCACAGCGATCAGGCCGAGCACCTGATCGCCTCACTGAAGGGGGCGGGGGTCAACATGGCCAGTCAGGCCCAGCCGGTGGACGACCGTCTGGCGGGGAAAACCTTTGTCCTCACCGGCACGCTGGAGCACTTCAGCCGCGCGGAAGCAGGGGCCCGAATCGAGGCCCTGGGGGGCAAGGTGTCCTCATCCGTATCCAGGAAAACCAGCTATGTGGTGGCGGGGGAGGAGGCCGGCTCCAAGCTGGACAAGGCCAATGCGCTGGGGATTACTGTTCTGTCTGAGGCGGAATTTTTGCAGATGTTATCTGACGGAACAGACTGAAAATACAATTTATTGAGCCATTTGGAGCCCGCTTGTGACATTTTTTCTTTTTTGTCCATGGCCCGGTGCGGCGGAAGGTGCTATACTGACTTTAGTACCATACAGATAAAGAGAGTTTCCGCGTTGAGAGAGAAGGAGTGATGGCTGTATGGGTTGGATGGATCAACTCAAAAAGGCGGGCATGTCCATGGTGTATGGCTACCTGGATCAGGACCCGGACCGCAATCTTCCCAAACTGATTGATTGGGCGGACCAGTTGGACACGAAAAATGTCTACGGGCCCGCGCGGAAACAGTTTCGCAAGGTGATTGAAGACCCTGAGAGCAATTGGTATCAGTTGATCAAGAGCCTCTGGACGGACATTGACGATGGAGTACGCAGGACCCTGTTTGAGAACTTCATCGTGAATGCCAGTCTGCTGGGCTATCCCAAGCAGATCCAGAACAGCGAGAAGTACGGCTGCAATATCCCGTGGGCCATCCTGATGGACCCGACCTCCGCTTGCAACCTCCACTGTACCGGCTGCTGGGCGGCGGAGTACGGCAATCGAATGAACATGGACCTGGAGACGCTGGATTCCATCGTAAAGCAGGGTACGGAGTTGGGCACTTATATGTACCTTTACACCGGGGGAGAACCTCTGGTGCGGAAGAAGGACCTCATTACGCTGTGTGAGCGCCACCCGGACTGCGTGTTTTTGTCCTTCACCAATGCCACGCTTATCGACGAGGCCTTCGCCGACGAGATGCTGCGGGTAAAGAACTTTGTTCCCGCCATCAGCGTGGAAGGGTTTGAGCAGGCCACCGATTCCCGCCGTGGGCAGGGTACGTTCCAGGCTGTTAGACGGGCGATGGAGATCCTCAAGCGGAAGAAGCTGCCCTTCGGCGTCTCCTGCTGCTACACCAGGGCCAATACCGATGTCATCGGCAGCGAGGAATACTTTGATCAGATGGTGGAATGGGGCGTCAAGTTCGCCTGGTTCTTCACCTATATGCCGGTGGGCACCGATGCAGTACCGGAGCTGATGGTCACGGCTGAACAGCGCGCGTTCATGTACCACCAGATCCGCAAGTTCCGCGAAACCAAGCCGATTTTTACTCTGGACTTTTGGAACGACGGGGAGTACGTGTCAGGCTGTATTGCCGGTGGCCGGCACTATTGCCACATCAACGCCAACGGAGACATTGAGCCCTGTGCCTTCATCCACTACTCGGACTCCAACATCCACAATAAGACCCTGCTGGAGGCCTACCGATCCCCGCTGTTTATGGCTTATCGGCAGAATCAGCCCTTTAGCAAAAACTACCTGCGCCCCTGCCCGCTGTTGGATAACTACGGCCGGCTGGCAGACATGGTGGATCAGAGCGGGGCCCATTCTACCGACATGGTCCACCCGGAGGACGTCCACGACTTGTGCGATAAGTGCAAGGAAGCATCGGAGCAATGGAAGATCACGGCGGATCAACTGTGGGCATCCTCCCACGGCTGCACCGGCTGCGGCGGGCAGTGATAGAAACTTTACATAGCGGACATGCAGCCCAGGACCACAGGTCCTGGGCTGCATTCATGCGCAGAAAGGACTTACTTATCGAAGGCAGGATTGACAAAATAGACGTTTTTCTGATCCATCTTCTCCTTAGCCAGGCGCACCGCCTCGCCAAAGCGCTGGAAGTGGACGACCTCCCGTTCACGGAGGAAGCGGATGACGTCGTTGACATCGGGGTCATCGGAAAGACGCAGGATATTGTCGTAGGTAATACGCGCTTTTTGCTCGGCTGCCATGTCTTCTGTCAGGTCCCCGATCACATCGCCTTTGACTGCGATGGAGGCTGCGCTCCAGGGGAAGCCAGAGGCCGCCGTGGGGTATACGCCGGTGGTATGGTCCACGAAATAAGGAGCGAATTCGGCGATCCGTACGTCGTTGTCATTCAGGTTTCGGGTGAGCTGATGAACCAGCGCACCGATCATCTCCAAATGGCCCAGCTCTTCTGTGCCGACTGTGGAGGCAAAAGGGCCACGACCGCAAAAAAGCCTTGCGCCGCAAGGGTTACAGGCCGAAAAAGAGGACAAAAACGCGAATGTGCAAAATGCCGGTTGGCTCCATTCCTTTGATGTCTCCTTTTCTGCTTGTGGATATGGCGTTTTATGGTATAATAATTTTGTGAGATTATAGGCAGATGGATCAATACGGTACGACATCAACAAGAATCAGGGAGGCCCACAATGGCACTGGAAAATAAACTTGGCATCACCAACTCCGCCGAGCTTGCCCGAGAGGAGGAGCGTATCAGCAAGAAGAAAGCCGTGGAACTGTTCGAGCGCGGCGCTTTGGACAAGTTGGAGCGCGGCAAATTCACTTCGCTGCAAGCCATTCATAAGGCGCTTTTCGAGGACATTTATGACTTCGCCGGAAAGCTCCGCACGGTGAATTTAGCGAAAGGAAACTTCCGTTTTGTACCGTTGATGTATCTGGAGGCAGCTCTGGCCAACATTGACAAGATGCCGCAGTCCACCTATGACGAGATCATCGAAAAGTATGTAGAGATGAATATTGCTCACCCGTTCCGGGAGGGCAACGGCCGCAGCACCCGCCTGTGGCTCGACCAAATGCTGAAGGCTTGCATCGGGCAGGTGGTGGACTGGAGCCGTGTCGATAAAGAGGACTACCTGCTGGCGATGGAGCGCAGCCCCATCAAGGATGTGGAGATCAAGGTGCTGCTGAAAGCGGCCCTGACGGACGATGTGAATAGCCGCGAGGTGTTCATGAAGGGCATCGATCATAGCTATTACTACGAGGGATATACCACGTTCAAGGCGGAAGAATTGTAAACGGAGTGCGGCGGTTGGACATTAGATAAATTTGTATGTCTAAACCTATTGTCGTTGACTTTCTTTTCCATTTTGTGTATTGTATAGACAAGATTCAGGGCTAAACTTCGGCCCCGGCAGTCAGCTCTGTGATCGCGCAGAGCTGATTTTTGCTTTTTGGGAGGTGTTGGATTGGAGTATTATGCCCACATTTCAGACGATGGTCTGCGCCGCCAAACCGTCACGGAGCATTGCAGGGCAACTGCCCACTACGCAGCAGAATGCCTGTCCGGCATGGACCTTTCCAAAGCGGCGTATCTGGCGGGGTTGCTCCACGACGCGGGAAAATTCTCATCGCTGTTTCAGGCGTATCTGGAAAGCGCCGCGCGGGGAGAACCGGTTCGGCGGGGCTCCGTGGTGCACACCTTTGCTGGGGTCAGGTTCCTTTTGGAACAGTATCACGGTACCGCGCCCCTTTCTTTTGATGACATTGCCTGTGAACTGCTGGCCTTTGCCGTGGGCGCCCACCACGGGCTGTTTGACTGCGTGGATGAAAACCACGCCTCCGGATTCTGCCACCGACTTTCCACCCACGATAATGAGTACCGGGAATCCATGGAGAATTTTCTCGCCCACTGTGCCGGGCAGGCGGAACTGGACGGACTGGTTCAGGAGGCCTGCGCCGAACTGGAGCCGGTTTTTGAGAGAATTGGGAAGTTAATATCTTCGGAACCTGCGGAATCCACCGCCCACTATTTCTATGTGGGATTGACGGCCCGGCTGCTGCTGTCGGCGGTGATTCAGGGGGACCGGCGGGACACGGCGGAATTTCAGACGGGGAGCCCCAGGCCGGAGGATTTGAAAGACAAGCGGGAACTCTGGAATACCTGCCTGCAGCACCTGGAAGGAGAACTGGAAAAACTCTCCCATGCGCCAGGGAAAGGCAGTATGGAGATTCAAAGAGCCAGACAGGAAATTTCCCATCAGTGCCGTCAATTTGCGGAGCGGCCGGGCGGCATTTATCAGCTGAATGTGCCCACCGGCGCGGGGAAGACCCTGAGTTCTCTGCGCTATGCCCTGGCCCATGCTGCCCGGTGGAACAAATCCCGGATTATTTTCACCGCCCCGCTGCTGACCATTCTGGATCAGAACGCAGAAGTAATTAAGGAGTATGTGGGAGATAACAGCATCATTCTGGAACACCACTCCAACCTTGTCCGCCCCCGGGAGGAAACGGAAGAACTGAATGTGCAGGAACTGCTAATGGAGGACTGGAGTGCTCCCGTTATCATCACCACTCTGGCGCAGATGCTGAATACCCTGCTGGATGGAAAAACCTCCTCCATCCGCCGGTTTCAGGCCCTTTCCAACAGCGTAATCATTCTGGACGAGGTACAGACCGTGCCCGCCAAAATGCTGACGCTTTTCAACCTGGCGGTGAATTTCCTGTCGGAGGTCTGCGGGGCAACGGTGATTCTCTGCTCCGCCACCCAGCCCTGCCTGAAAAAGACGGCGCACCCGCTGGTTTCCGACCTGGCGGAGATGGTGCCCTATGACCCGGCGGTGTGGCAGGTGTTCCGCAGGACGCGGATTCAGCCCGCCGGCAGAATGCGGCTGGCGGAGATTCCTGCCTTTGCCATGGGCGTTTTGGAACAGGCGGAGAGTCTGCTGATTGTTTGCAACAAGAAAGACGAGGCAGCGGAACTATACGAGAAGCTGTCCGGCAGTGATTTCCGCTGCTATCATCTCTCCGCCGCCATGTGCATGGCCCACCGCAGGAAAGTGCTGAAAGAACTGGAAGCGGCGCTGGAAAATTTGAAGTCTGCGCCGCAGGAATCAAGAGAGAAAATCCTCTGCGTATCCACGCAGGTGATGGAAGCGGGGGTGGATCTCTCCTTCCAGCGGGTGATCCGGCTTTCGGCGGGGATGGACAGCGTTGTGCAGTCTGCAGGCCGCTGCAACCGCAATGGCGAATCCGGCAGCCCCGCGCCGGTGTATCTGGTGCAGTGCCAGGATGAGAACCTGGCGAAACTGACGGACATTCAGCGTGGAAAGGACGCAACCGAAAGCCTGATGGCCCGGTATAGCCGCCGTCCGGCAGACTTTCAGGAGGATCTTTCCTCCAAGGCGGCCATCGACGCTTACTACCAGACCCTTTATCGGGAGATGCCGGAGGGCTTTCAGGATGACCCGGTTCGGGGAAAACCCTATTCTATTTTCAGCCTGCTGGCTGACAACAGCTGCTTTGCGGATGAACGGGCCGAAAGCTTTGGAAGCTACTTCTTGAACCAGGCATTCCGCCTGGCCGGCAGACTGTTTCAGGTGTATGATGACGACCATCTGGATGTGATTGTTCCCTATGAATCGGGCAAAGAGGTGATTGCCGCGCTGGGCTCTGAACAGGCGAAAAGAAACCTGGAATACCGGAAAGCATGGCTGGAAAAGGCCAAGCCCTATACCATTTCCCTGTACGACTACCAGCGGCGGCGGCTGGAAGAGAAGCACGGCCTTTGGCCGGTCAGAGACGGTGATACCAGCACATGGGCGCTTTCAGAAGGCTTTTACAAGAAAGAGATTGGGTTATCCATAGAGGAAACATCCATGCAATTTTTGGAGGTGTAACCGTGAAAAATACGCAATACCCCAATATCGTGGAATTCCAAGTTACCGGAGATTACGCGCTCTTTTCTGATCCCATTCTCCGCCTGGGCGGGGAGAAATGCACCTATCAGGTGCCTACCTATGAAGCGCTGAAAGGAATCCTGTCCTCAATTTACTGGAAGCCCACTATTCTTTGGTACATCGACGCCGTCCGGGTGATGAACCCCATCCAGACGGAGGTAAAGGGAATGCGGCCTATCAAGTACCACGGCGGCAATGACCTGGCTTACTACACCTATTTGAAGCATTGCCGCTACCAAGTGCGGGCCCATTTTGAGTGGAACGAAAACCGGCCGGAGCTGGCCCAGGACCGGGATGAGAACAAGCACCATGAAATCGCCAAACGGATGATCCGAAAGGGCGGCAGACGAGACATTTTTCTGGGAACCCGGGAATGCCAGGGCTATGTGGAGCCCTGTGTGTTCGGCGAGGGAAGCAGCAGCTATGATGAGATCCCTGAACTGAGTTTCGGACTAATGTATCACGGGATTACCTATGCCGACGAAGCCTATTCCCCGGACACGGTAGGGAAGATGACGGCAAATTTCTGGAACGCGGTGATGCGAAAGGGCGTCATCACTTTTCCGAAGCCGGAAGACTGTCCGATACACAAAACTCTGGGGAATATGGAGATAAAGCCCTTTGAAACATCGCTGGAAAACTTTACTGGTCTGCGGGAATTTGGGGAGGTGAACTGAATGGGACTGCTGCAAAAGGCCTGCGAAACCTACGACTGCCATGTCAGCCTTGTGGGCCTGCCTCAGGCTGAAAAGGAAACGCTGGCCCCTGTCTCCCACATTCTCACCTCCGCGCAGATTGAGATTACCGTGGATCAAGATGGGCAATTTCAGAACGCCAGAGCGGTGGACAAAAGTGAACCGAAAATTGTGATTCCGGTAACGGAGGAATCTGGCGGGCGCAGCGGAACTAATCCCAAGCCACACCCCCTCTGCGACCAGCTGAAGTACCTGGCGGGATACGACGCCAAGAAATACGAAGGGTATGTGGCGCAGCTAACGCAATGGGCACAGTCGCCCTATGGGCACCCCAAACTCCATCCTATTTTGCATTATGTGAAGGGCGGTACCATCCTCCGGGATCTGGAGAGATGCGGTGTGATCCACTCGGACGAAAAAGGCAGGCCCAGGGAAGAGGACGCCATGGTGCGCTGGCGGGTGGTTGGCTTGGATGACGGCGAAAAGGAGGCGTGCTGGGCGGATCAAAGTTTGCTTCGCGCCTTTATCGATTACTACCGGGCTAAAACGGAAGACCAGGGGCAGAAGCTGTGCATGATCAGCGGAACGCTGTCCCGGCCAGCTGTCCAGCACCCCAAGGGAATTGCCCCGGTGTGCGGCGGCAATGCCAAACTTATTTCCTCCAACGACAGTAGCGGCTTTACCTACCGAGGCCGGTTCGCGGAGGATTGGCAGGCCGCCACCGTCAGCTATGGGGCTTCCCAAAAGGCCCACAGCGCCCTGCGCTGGCTGGCCGCGAATCAGGGCACCCAGATCGGCGGCAGGGTATTCTTATGCTGGAACCCCCAGGGAAAGCCCGTCCGCAATGTGACAGACGCCTTCCGGAAAGACACCACTGCCATCACAAACCCGACGGAGTACAAGGAGGACCTGCGAAAGACCCTTCTGGGCTACCGGGCTGTACTGCCGGATTCTGCCGGGGTTGTGATTGCGGCCTTCGACGCCGCCACCACAGGCCGCTTGTCCCTGACCTACTACAATGAACTGATGGGGTCGGATTTCCTGCAAAGACTCCACGACTGGGATGCCACCTGCTGCTGGCCCAACTGGCAAGGGGCCATCTGGGCGCCGTCCCTATACCAGATTGTGAACTGCACCTTTGGAACGGTCCAGAATGGCCAGATGAAAACGGACAATCGGGTGTTAAAGCAGCAGATCCAGCGGCTGGTGTTCTGCCGCGTGGATCGGGCCAGGCTGCCCTCCGACATCAAGGACACGCTGGCGCGGCGGGCTTCCAATCCGCAATCCTTTGAACAGAATAGGAATATCTGGCGGGAAGTGTTGTTTATAGCGTGTGCTGTTTTGAAAAAATATGACTTTGACAGAAACGGGGAGGAATGGAACATGGCACTGGATCCCGGCAAACAGGATCGCAGCTATCAGTTCGGCCGGCTGCTGGCCGTGATGGAAAAGGCGGAGCGGGACACTTACGGAACCAACGAAAATCGGGAACCCAACGCGATCCGGCAGATGTCTGTTTTCTGTCGGCGGCCCATGTATGTAACGGCCAATCTTGAAAAGCAGCTGGAACAGGCTTATTTACCGAAACTTAACCCGGGGAGCAGGGTGTTTTACAAAAACATGATCGGTCAGATCATGGAAGAGATCGACAAATTCCCGGAGAATCAGCAGAACCGGCCTCTGGAACCCAGCTACCTGATGGGGTACTATCTCCAGCGCAGCGCACTGTATCAGAAAAAAGAAAACGAGCAGAATGAGGAGGACAGCAAGCAATGAGTACATTACAGAATAAGATTGACTTTGTGGCGCTGGTTTCGGTCAGCATGGCAAATGCCAACGGCGATCCCTTAAATGGCAATCGGCCCCGGACGGATTACAACAACTATGGCGAAATCTCCGATGTGTGCATCAAGCGGAAGATTCGCAACCGGATGCAGGATCAGGGCTATCCGATCTTTGTGCAGTCCGAGGACCGGTGCGATGACGGCTGCGGAAGCCTGAGTGAGCGGGCGTCTGCAGTGCTGAAGGGCATCAAGAACCGTGAGGAGTATACCCAAAAGGCCTGCGAGACTTGGCTGGACGTGCGTACCTTCGGACAACTGTTCGCCTTTAAAGGCAAGGACGCCGGCGGCGTCTCTGTAGGGGTGCGGGGGCCTGTTTCCATCCACCAGGCGGTGAGCGTTTCCCCTGTTGAAGTACAGACCCTTCAGATTACCAAAAGCGCCAACGGCGAACCGGGGGAAAAGCGTTCTTCGGACACCATGGGCAATAAGCACTTTGTGCAGTTCGGGCTCTATTTGCTGAAAGGCTCCATCAATGTGCAGCTGGCGGAGAAGACTGGCTTTACGGAGGAAGACGCACAGGTGGTAAAGGAGTGTCTGCGGACGCTGTTTGTCAACGACGCATCCTCCGCCCGCCCAGATGGCTCCATGGAGGTGGTCAAGCTTTTCTGGTGGCAGCATAACTGCAAGGACGGGCAGTATTCTTCTGCCAAGGTGCACCGTTCGGTAAAAGTCACTTTGAAAGATCCGGATTATACTCCTCTTTCTGTAGATGACTATGTCATCAGCGTAGAAGCGTTACCCGGATTGGAACCGGAAGTAATCGATGGACTTTAACGACGAGGACTTTCTCCAGCTTTCCGGCTTGCAACACTTCAAATTCTGTCGCCGGCAATGGGCGCTCATCCACATCGAAAACCAATGGGCGGAAAACTACCGCACGACGGATGGCGCGATCCTGCACGAAAACGCGCACAACGGCGCGTTCACCGAAAGCCGGGGAAACTTTCTCATCACGCGGGATATGCGCATTTTCTCCCGCACGCTCGGTGTGTCGGGCGCGTGCGACGTGCTTGAATTTCGCCGGGATGAGAGGGGAATCCCACTCAAGGATCGCGAGGGCCTGTGGCAGCCATATCCGGTGGAGTATAAGCGCGGAAAGCCGAAAGAGGGCACGGAGGACGCGCTTCAGCTCTGCGGTCAGGCGATGTGCCTCGAAGAAATGCTCTGCTGCGAGATCCCACGCGGCGCGCTCTATTACGGTGAGCCGCGACGGCGCACGGAAGTTGATTTCATCCCCGAGCTGCGGCAGGAGGTGCGCGCTCTCGTTGAAGAGATGCACGCGCTCTATGCGCGCGGCAGCACACCGAAAGTGAAGCCGACAAAGGGCTGCAACGCCTGCTCACTGAAAGAATTGTGTCTGCCAAAGCTGATGCGGAATAAGTCCGTTTCCGCGTATCTGCGTGGCGCGATGGGGGGAGAGCGATGAGACAGCTTTTGAACACGCTTTTTGTCACATCGGAGGACATTTACCTCTCGCTGGACGGTGAAAACATCGTGGCGAACCGCGGCGGAGAAGCGGTCGCCCGCTACCCGCTGCACACGCTGCAGAGCATCGTCTCGTTTTCCTACGCAGGCGCATCGCCCGCCCTGATGGGCGCGTGCGCGCAGCGGGAGATCGGACTTGCGTTCTGCTCACCGCGCGGGAAATTCCTCGCGCGCATGGCGGGGCAGGCACAGGGGAACGTCCTGCTGCGGCGGATGCAGTACCGCGTAGCGGACAACCCGTCACAGAGTTGCCGCGTCGCCAGAATGATGGTCTTCGGCAAGGTCTACAACGCGAAGTGGAGCGTGGAGCGCACACGCCGCGACCATGCCATGCGCATCGACGAAGCACGCTTTTCCGCTGTATCCGAACAGTTACAAGGACTTTTGCCGCAGATCGCATCAGAGACATCACTCGACAGTCTGCGCGGCCTCGAGGGCGTCGGTGCCGCGGCGTATTTTAGCGTACTGGATGACATGATTTTGCAAGGAAAAGAGACGTTTTTCTTCCGTGAGCGCAGCCGCCGCCCGCCGCTCGATGCGCTCAATGCGCTGCTTTCGTTTGCTTACAGTCTGCTCGCACACGACTGCGCCTCGGCGCTCGAAGGCGTGGGGCTGGACGCCTACGTCGGATATCTCCACCGCGACCGGCCGGGGCGAGAGTCACTGGCGCTCGATTTGATGGAGGAGCTGCGCCCGTGCTTTGCCGACCGCTTTGTGCTCACGCTCATCAACAACCGCGTTCTCAAAGCAAGCGATTTTGACTTCCGCGAGAGCGGCGCGGTGCTGCTGACGGACGCGGGACGCAGGACGTTTCTGCAAAAGTGGCAGGAGCGGAAAAAGGAGACCATTACACATCCGTTTTTAGAAGAAAAGATGCCGTGGGGGCTGGTGCCGTATGTACAAAGCCTGCTGCTGGCGCGGTATCTGCGGGGCGATTTGGAGGACTATCCGCCGTTTTTGTGGAAATGAGGCGCCTATGCTGGTTTTGATCACCTACGATGTGAACACGAGCGACGCCGCCGGTCGCGGACGGCTGCGCAGGATCGCAAAACAGTGCGTCAACTACGGTCAGCGCGTACAGAACTCGGTGTTCGAGTGCCTGCTGGACACGGCGCAGTACCGGAAGCTGCAGAATGAGCTTTGTAAGATCATTGATCCGGAAAAAGACAGCCTGAGGTTTTACTACTTGGGAAAGAAGTACGAGAACAAGATCGAACACTTCGGCTGCAAGCAGACGTATCTGCCCGAGGAACCGATGATCTTATAGTGCGAAGCGCAAGCGCGCAGAAATTGCCCGGGCGGTTCGCACCCAAATCTGCAATGATTTTCTGAATGGAAAAGGGATTAGAATGCCCTGACAGGCGGCATTCTGCGCAAATTTGCTCAAAACTTGTCTGTTATCGCAAAAATGTGCAAAGCAATTTGTACACTTTTGCTGTCGCGCCCCGCAAGGGGCGCGTGGATTGAAATTGCAAATCATGAACGAAAAGGATGTGCGCATCCCGTCGCGCCCCGCAAGGGGCGCGTGGATTGAAATCTGTATCATCGGGGGGCTTATCGGATGGTTTGGTCGCGCCCCGCAAGGGGCGCGTGGATTGAAATACCATTACGGACAACCGGACCATACCAGAGCAGCGGTCGCGCCCCGCAAGGGGCGCGTGGATTGAAATCGGGGGCACGGCGGGGCAGATATTAAGCAAGACTGGTCGCGCCCCGCAAGGGGCGCGTGGATTGAAATTACCGAGCTCGCGTTAGACCTCTCCGCCCTCCGCGTCGCGCCCCGCAAGGGGCGCGTGGATTGAAATAGGACCTTGCCGTTGTCGGAGGCGGTGACGGAGGGTCGCGCCCCGCAAGGGGCGCGTGGATTGAAATAAAAGCCATGGGTGCCCAACTCAGATGAATGGGTGTCGCGCCCCGCAAGGGGCGCGTGGATTGAAATCGACTCCTTGTCGATGATATAGGAGTCCTCAAACGTCGCGCCCCGCAAGGGGCGCGTGGATTGAAATTCCATGGCCGGAACAATCCCTCCGCCGCAGTCGGGTCGCGCCCCGCAAGGGGCGCGTGGATTGAAATGGATATACTCCATTGCTTTTCCCTCCTATATCTGGTGTCGCGCCCCGCAAGGGGCGCGTGGATTGAAATAGCATCCGATCGGTGATGGCCGTGGCCAGTGTCGTTGTCGCGCCCCGCAAGGGGCGCGTGGATTGAAATGGATACGTGGCCATCTGCAAGGACCCACAGCTCGTCGCGCCCCGCAAGGGGCGCGTGGATTGAAATTCGGCCCGCCGCTCCTGCCCGGAGCATCAGACTGCGTCGCGCCCCGCAAGGGGCGCGTGGATTGAAATATAGTACAATGGTAACACCTCCGATAGAGTAAAAGTCGCGCCCCGCAAGGGGCGCGTGGATTGAAATCGATAGGCTGGGCGGGGACGCCATGGATGCTAAGGTCGCGCCCCGCAAGGGGCGCGTGGATTGAAATGCTCAGGGAGGAAGGGGGAGAGGGAAGGGGGGTAGTCGCGCCCCGCAAGGGGCGCGTGGATTGAAATGTCTTTTCTGGCAGCGTACCTGCTATGGCAATCCCGTCGCGCCCCGCAAGGGGCGCGTGGATTGAAATTGTTTGCATCGGAGAACGATGCGCGGTACCGGGGTCGCGCCCCGCAAGGGGCGCGTGGATTGAAATAAGAAGTACCTGGACCTGGGGCGGAAGGGGGACGGTCGCGCCCCGCAAGGGGCGCGTGGATTGAAATGCCGCGTCCCATAAATACCCGCTGCTTGGGCTGCGTCGCGCCCCGCAAGGGGCGCGTGGATTGAAATGTGCAGTGGAGCGCGGAGGGGAATACGCCCTGTGTCGCGCCCCGCAAGGGGCGCGTGGATTGAAATGCGAGTTGCGTCCATCGAAGGCGATATGGCTTGCGTCGCGCCCCGCAAGGGGCGCGTGGATTGAAATAATCCGCCCCGTCTCCACAGGCCGCTGGTAGGCCGTCGCGCCCCGCAAGGGGCGCGTGGATTGAAATTCCCGGTTGGCCTCATAGTACTGCCGCTGGTACTCGTCGCGCCCCGCAAGGGGCGCGTGGATTGAAATGTATTTGGAACGGCAATAATGCATGTGTGCTAAGTCGCGCCCCGCAAGGGGCGCGTGGATTGAAATATGCCGGCCTCTTCCGCCGCACCAGACCACATGGCGTCGCGCCCCGCAAGGGGCGCGTGGATTGAAATCCTAATCGTGCCCATCACGCGGTATATCAGAGAGGTCGCGCCCCGCAAGGGGCGCGTGGATTGAAATACGGGAGACGCGGCGGCGGGGGAGGTCTGGCGGGTCGCGCCCCGCAAGGGGCGCGTGGATTGAAATATCCCGCATGAGTATCAAAGCTACTGCATCCGCCGGTCGCGCCCCGCAAGGGGCGCGTGGATTGAAATGTCGTAGCCGCCGGAACGGGGAGCCCAGTTGACGGTCGCGCCCCGCAAGGGGCGCGTGGATTGAAATTCCCACGATCCGGCGAGGGGCAAGGCCACTACCGTCGCGCCCCGCAAGGGGCGCGTGGATTGAAATCTTAGCGGACATAGAGCGCATCGCCATCGTCACGTCGCGCCCCGCAAGGGGCGCGTGGATTGAAATTTGATAAATTGATATGCGATACGCAGTTTCCTATCGGTCGCGCCCCGCAAGGGGCGCGTGGATTGAAATCAGTAAGCGGGGTTAATGATGATACTGGCCCCGGCGTCGCGCCCCGCAAGGGGCGCGTGGATTGAAATGTCGTAAAGCGAGTCCCAATTATCTGATATGTATGTCGCGCCCCGCAAGGGGCGCGTGGATTGAAATAAGAAGGTTACCTTTTAGGCGGTAACTTGGTAACGTCGCGCCCCGCAAGGGGCGCTTGGGTTGAAATCGCTCAAGCGTCTGTGCCGCCGTCATCGCCTCTGAGTCGCGCCCTGCAAAGGGCGCATGGGTTGAAATAAACGTGATGCCGCCCTCAGAATGGTCAGACTGTCGCGCCCCGCAAGGGGCGCGACGATGCCTTATTAAGGGCATGGTCAAGCACATTTATAGTAGGAATGTAGTATATGAGAAAAGAGCAAGGCTGTTGGTAAATGAGCCAACAGCCTTGCTTTCATTTCATATGGTTAACAGCAATTTAACTCGTTTCTGCACCTGCTTCTCAATCATCCGCAGGCGCTTTTCAGGCAGATTATATCTGGAATGCTTCTTGAATTTGAATGTCAGAAGATGCCGCAGTTTTTCGTGCAGCTCCGGTGTCAGGACGCTTGCTGCTGTGCCGAGAAAATCATCGTACACGCTGGGGTACAGCGTTTTGATATATTCCTCCAGCGCGGCCTCGTCCGTCCATGCGTCCCCACCCGCAAAGTTAAAGAGGGAATTGCCGTGGTCAAACAGGGGAGCAGGGGAGACGATGGTATTCGTTCGATTACCGACCATCACGCCAAAGTTTCCAAAATGGCGGTCTACATTACAGATCACCGCGTCAAACACCAGCATTTCGTTCAGCGCATGGACAAACTCAGTTCCCAGCTTTTCGTAATATGCTTTAACGGCCTCCATGCCGCCCTTAGAAACGAGATGGCCGACAGGAAGGTAGGCATACTCTTTGCTAGTGAAAAGCTCGCAGGTGGAGCAGAGAACGCCTTTCCAACGGGATAAGCCGTAGGGAATTGCATGAAGGCCCATCGCGGCGGCGATTTGAGCGGCGTAAAACTCAGAATATGGTTCGTTGCCTGTATTGGCCGCACCCTCTGTGCCGCCCTTGTATAGATAAACCTTGCCGCCGACGCGACGCCAGCATTTGCGGAGCATTCCGTTGGTGGTAAACTCCGGGCTGGAGAACCGGGAGGGACGAATACTGCTGCCATAACCCGTAAAGGCTAGCTCGGCTAAAACATTGCTGAACGGGTTGTCATAGAGGTTGACTTTATCAAAAGGAATAGCATCGCCATCTTCAACAACCCAATAGCAATCGTTAAGCGATAGCCCTTTACAAACACTTATAATACTAAGCGGACGGTTGAGGTTTAAGCCGCATTTCGCCAAAAGATTATGAACATAGGCACGATTCTTCGGGATCGTGCGGCGGCGAAGCCAACGGCTCATTCCGTCCGGCGTAAGCGTCAAATCAAGCGGCAGAAATGCCGCTTTTTCTTCATTTGTCCAAAGAATTTGAATCTCCGGTTCGCTGGTATCCGTTGTCGCGGAGAATTTAACAAGCGGTTCATCGAACTGCTTTAGAATATAGTCCATGATAAATCCTCCTCAAAGCTGTCATTATTTTTGTTATCATACCACATAAGAGCTATGTTGAAAACATGAAAATTTCGTATTTCTTTCGTCTATTTTTCGCCTTTCTTCTTAGGGAGCTGCGTGAGTGTATCCAGTTCCTCATAGGTCAATTCACCGTTCACATAGCAATCTCGCGCATCCTCGGCCTGTGCTTTCCAAGTTTGAAACTCAGCATCCGTATAAATTGCCGGAGTACGGCGCACGCGCATATCATAGGTTTTAATTCGCTGTCGAATGAGCTTTAAGCCATTATCGGCAGCAATTTTCTTTTCATGTTTTTCCTTTATGGCAAGCTCTTTGCAGCTTTTTCCAGTATTGCCGACCAACCGATCACAGTAAAGAGCCTTGGATGAAAAGGGGATAAAGTAACGATGACAATATTCACACTTTTTCAATTCGATCCCTTGCTCGACCATTTCCAACAGTTCCGTCAGCAGCATTGCGCCTAAATCATCCGATCCCTCAATGCGGGCAAAACGGACGGACTTCGGCGGCTCTGTAATACGGTCTGCAATTAAGACCGGATCATAATTGCGTTCATCCACATACATCTTTCGTTCTGCGCGCATTTTCTGGTTTAGACCGGCGATCTTTGTGGCGATTTGGAAATCGCGGCTCATATAGAGTGCCAACCGCTGCTTGGCGTTCAAGTCAGAACGATCTAACAGAAGCACGGTATCAACAAAAGCAGAAAACTCTTTTTGCAGTTTCTCAAAGCCTGACAGCCGTTCATCAAATGCATCAGATAGGTTTTCTTCAAAAAATAAGGACTGCACAAATCGCTCCAAGAAAGGGTGTGCTGCAATCAGTTCATTTTTGACTTCAGTAATTGCCGCATTTTCCATCATAGGCGTTTGCCGTTCCCGCAATTTGGCACGCAAACGGTCAAAATCTGTGGACAAAAAGGTGATGAGAGCGGTTCCGAGCTGATATTCCACGGGCTTGAGGTCTGTTTCTACATATTCCTTTTTGCGGCCAAAACTCAAGCAATACAAAGCTCTCAAGGCTTTTCCTCCATTCGTTACCACAACTCCGCATGGCGTGTGGTATATCATTTGTAATGTAAATAGTTTACCACATATTGAAATCTCCGTCAACGCTTGCTATCATTTTTGTGGAGGTTGAAATTCAACAGAAACAATCTTTCACAAAATTGAATGACCGCCGGAGCATTTCTTTTTCGGGGAAGCAGGCCATGACCGTAAATAATGCGAGCGTGCCAAGAATGAGAAATCGAGTTTCCGTCAGGCTGGAAACCGCTTCTGGGAAAACGGCAAACAAGTTCACTGACCTCTCCGCATAATCTCAAAAGAAGGGAGGGGGCAGGATGGCAAGCAAGCCGGAGCTGTTACAGTACCAAGCGGCAGATGAGATCGGGCAGGACTTTCTTCTCGCATATCAGCGAGCCGTCCTGCTCTCCTTGCAGCAGCAAGGTATCCTCAACGAAACGCAGTTCAAAGACTGCGTACAAAAATTAGGGCAGCAGGTAAGAACAACAAACAAATCAAATTCTGTAAAGTAATAATACCTTTCAGTATTCGCACATTTGCAAAGGCATGATTTGAGCCGTATGATACCCACAAAGGAGGCGGTTCTATGTTACAGGTAGCGGCGTACTGCCGCGTATCCACTGATAAAGAGGATCAGGCGAACTCATTTGAAGCCCAGCAGCGCTATTTCCATGACTATATCGAGCGCCAGCCGGATTGGGAACTGCAAGGCATCTATGCCGACGAGGGCATCTCCGGCACATCTACTCGAAAGCGTGTGGAGTTCAATAAAATGCTGCACGCGGCGGAAATGGGGCAAATCGATTTGATCGTAACCAAGGAGGTCAGCCGATTTGCCCGCAATACGGTAGACGCGCTTCAGATCACCCGTGATTTGCTGAAAAGGAAGGTCGGCGTTCTGTTTCTTAGTGACAACATCGACACGAGAGACGACGACATAAACCTTCGGCTGGCGATGATGAGTACATTCGCGGAGGAAGAAAGCCGAAAGACTTCAAAACGCTCCAAGTGGGGACAAATGCGAAGTATGGAGCAAGGCGTCGTCTTTGGCGGTTCTCTGCTGGGATACGATGTGGTAGGCGGTAAAATGAGCATCAATCCAGAGGGAGCGGAAATTGTTCGGCTCATCTTCCATAAGTATCTGCAAGAGCGCAAGGGGTGCAGCACCATCGCAAAGGAACTGCGGGAGGCCGGCATTCTCAGCAGCAAGGGCAACTGTTTATGGTCGTCGGCCACGGTGACAAAAATTCTGAAAAACGAGAAATACTGTGGCGATCTGATTCAGAAAAAGACATATACTCCGGATGTGCTGACCCATGAAAAGAAATATAATCATGGAGATGAGCCGCTGGTAGAACTGAAAGACCACCATGAACCCATTATTGACCGTGAAACGTGGCAGGCGGTACAGCGGGAACTGTACCGCCGCAACACGGCAAAGGGCAGCGGGGGACACGGCAATCGTTACCCGCTGTCCGGCAAAATACGATGTGGTGAGTGCGGCAAGAGCTTCGTCAGCCGCACGAAAAAGCGCAAGGATGGCAGCAGCTATAAACGCTGGTGCTGTTTCACCGCCACCAACGAGGGCCTACGGCGCACCGACGGGGCAGGAAACCCGATGGGGTGCAGCGTGGGACGGCAGATACGGGATGACATAGCCATGGACATTCTGCGGCGCTCCGTGAACGCTGTGACGCTGGATAAGAAAGCCATCATATCGAACCTTACCCGCATCGTGGAGAGCGTTCTGGCGTCCGGTGAGGACAGCGGCGAACAGGAGCTGCGGCGGCTGGAGATTGAGCTTGAAAAGCTGCAAGCCCGTAATGACACGATCCATGACCGCTTTTTCGACGAGAGTATCTCCAAGGCCGACTTTCAGCGGGCCAAAGCTCGCTGTGAAGGCGAAATAAATCGGGTGCAGGAGAAAATCACCGCTATCAAGCAGAGACAGGCGTTGAACACTGATACACAGACCTTAAAACCGGACATCCGTTCCGCCATCACCGGCATTGTCAGCGGACGCACGGAAAATGATGCCTTTTATGGGCATTTGCTCCAACAGATGACTGTGTATCAGGACGGCAGGGTAGAGGTGGCTCTGAATTTACTGCCCGCCAAATGGACATATGTGCTGGACGGACTGGAAAAATACCGAGCAAAAATAGGGGCGCATAGTGCTTCTTCTGTGCCGATGTCGGTCAGTAGCCCCTTCAGCTCCGGATAGGGCATGGCGTACCGCTGACTCAGATAGCGCAGGGATGCGCCCAATTCTCCGTCTGGGCCGCCGTACTGGGAAATAATTACAGACGCCAGCTTTGGGTTGGGAGTTTTGATCTTTACCGGATACTGGAGTTTTTTTTCATAGGCAAACATTTATTTCGTACCTCCTTCCTGGAAGTTCCAGGGCCAAGGGTCATTGAGCCAGGTGTAGGTTTTGCTCTCAGCGGTTTCACTGCGGAGTACAGGGCCGTGGTTGGCCACGTAGGCGGCTCTGGCTTCCTGTTCCATAGCAGTGTACTGACGGAAGAGTTCAAAGGCTTCCGCATCGTTGGGATGAGTATCCAGATAGAGCGCCAGCTCCTGGTTCACGAACTCCAGGGCCTGAAGCTCCGTCAGCGGCGTCACGGGCACGCTGGTGGCGGTAGCTTTGATGTGGAAAGGCAGATTCAGACCCGGGTAAAGTGTACCGTTGTTGAGCGCGTCGCTCTGTGAGTAACGCTTGGGGTTGGACTGCTGAAAGGGCACATAGGGAACAGCCAGAGGCGCGCACTCCGGCAAGGTACCGTAGTTGTCGCCGCAGGCGGGCATAGTTCCGTTTTCCGGATTCAAGTGATGTTCCTCCTTCGAAGGTATTGAGCGAGAGCCCGCCGTACCGCGGCGGGAATCCCCTCCGTTCTATCATATGCGACAGGCAACGAAGTGGAACGCCCTTTTCAATCGTACAAATGTATGTTATAATCATTCCAATAACATATTGACGGGGACAGCCTCATAAAGTGCTGAGAGGGGGTGTCTGCGTTGAAAAAAGACAGCATGCAGAGAGGCTTGGCAATCTTGCTCGTATTCGCGCTGGCCGTCAGCACCAGCTATTACCTGTTCCTATGGCCTGGACGGACCGTAGAGACGATGGCCCATCCGGGGCGCTTTGGGACGGAGACGGTGGTCATTGACGCAGGCCATGGCGGCGAGGACGGAGGAGCGGTCTCCAAGGCGGGGAACGTGGAGAGCCATGTGAATCTGGCAATCGCCACCCGCTTGGACCATATTTTGGGCCTGTTTGGGGCCAATGTCGTGATGCTACGCACGGAGGATGTCTCTCTCCACGATGACAGCGCCTCCACGCTGCGGGAAAAAAAGGTGTCTGATCTGCACAATCGGGTGGCGCGAATCGAGGCTACGCCGCATGCAACGCTGATCAGCATCCACCAGAATACCTATGATGGCAGCTCCAGATACCATGGTGCGCAGGTATTTTACGCCAATGGAGCTTTGAGCCTGCCGCTGGCCCAGTATACGCAGGAGGTCCTGCGCCGGGCGCTGGACCCGGAAAACAGCCGTCAGGCCACAAAAATCCCGGATTCCGTTTATCTGATGAGCCATATCTCCTGCCGGGCGATTCTTGTGGAGTGCGGCTTTTTATCCAATCCCTCGGAGGACGCCCTGCTGCAGACCAGCGGTTACCAGACAAAGATCGCTGCCGCATTGGCGGGGGCCTATTTGGGATTTGACCCAGAAGAGACGGCCGATATAAGCGAAGGGGCCTGAAGGCCCTAGGGAAGGGAAGACCCCTATGCCAAAAGCCAAGACGATTTTTTACTGTACGCAATGTGGAAATGAGACGCCGAAATGGGCGGGGAAATGTCCGGCCTGCGGAAGCTGGAATACCATTGTGGAGCAGCCCGCTGAACCCAGGAAAAAGGCGTCGGTCGGACAGCAGGGGGGCGGTATCCGCGGGGGGCTGCTGAACCGCCCCAAGCCGATGGCGGAGGTGGAGACCACCGACGAGCTGCGGTTTGAGACCGGACTTTCCGAACTGGACCGCGTCCTGGGCGGTGGGGCGGTGCAGGGCTCACTGGTGCTGGTGGGCGGTGCGCCCGGTATTGGAAAGTCCACCCTGATGCTGCAGATCTGCGACAACCTCTGCCGCTTTTCCAGGGTCCTGTATGTATCGGGTGAGGAGTCGGAGCGCCAGATCAAGCTGCGGGCGGAGCGCCTCCATATCCGCGGCGAGGGCCTCTATCTGCTGGCGGAGACCAGCCTGGAGGACATCCTGGAGGCGGTGCAGGAGCAGAAACCGGACGTTCTCATCGTGGACTCGATCCAAACCATGTACAATGGGGAGCTGCAGGCCTCGCCGGGTAGCGTCGGACAGGTCAAGGACTGTACCATGGCGCTGATGCAGTTGGCGAAGGGACAGGGCGTTACCGTGTTCGTGATCGGCCATGTGAACAAAGAGGGCTCCATCGCGGGCCCCAAGGTACTGGAGCATATGGTGGACTGTGTACTGTACTTTGAGGGGGAACCCCACATGTCCTACCGCATTCTCCGGGCAGCGAAAAATCGGTTTGGTGCTACCAATGAGATCGGCGTGTTTGAAATGGGGGACAGCGGCTTGGCGGCGGTCCCCAATCCCTCTGAAATGCTGCTGTCCGGCAGGCCGAAAGATGCGCCGGGAACCTGCGTGACCTGCGTTATGGAGGGTGTCCGGCCTGTTTTGGCTGAGGTGCAGGCCCTTTTGGCGCCCAGCGGATATGGAAACGCACGGAGGACCAGCAATGGATTTGATTATAACCGCGCCATGCTTCTGCTGGCGGTCCTGGAGAAGCGGGGAGGCCTGATGGTCAGCGGCTGCGACGCCTATTTGAATGTCATTGGCGGGCTCTATTTGGACGAGCCGGCTGCCGATCTGGCAGCTGTGATCGCAATGGCTTCCAGTTTCAGAGACAAGCCTGTGCCCGGCAGCCTGGCCGCAATCGGCGAGGTGGGGCTGACCGGAGAGCTGCGCTCGGTCAGCGCCTTGAGCCAGCGGCTGTCTGAGGTGCGGCGTCTGGGCTTCACCCAGTGCCTGATTCCGGCCAGAAACAACGCTAAGCTGGCCGAGCCGGATGGCCTACAGCTCATCCGAGTCCGAAATATTCGGGAGGCGCTCCGTGCAGTGCTGTAGCGGCCGGGAACCTGCGGCGGGCCTGGGCAGAAAATTCACGCAGGGGTCATGGGCGCAGGGCAGTCCGGCGGAGTCGGCGCGCGCCAGTGAGCAATATCCGTCTCGTTGGTGTACGCACGCACTGGTGCAGGCAATGAGACTCATACAAGATCCACTCCAATCAGATCAGAAGGGAGGCAAAACAGCTTCTGGAACGAACTCAACAAAATAAAAATTTTGTTGAGTAGAGAGGGGGCTGAAGTCTGCCATGGACTATCGTACCGAAGCGCCTGCCATCATTCGTGACTTTTTGGTCTATCACGAGACGATCCAGGGCCACTCCAGAAAAACAGTCGATGAGTATTACCTGGATCTGCGGAACTTCTTCCGATTTATGAAAATTGAAAAAGGAAAAGCATCCCGGTCCGCGGAACTGGATGAGATCGCGATTGATGATGTGGATCTGGATTTGGTCCGCTCGGTAACCTTGACCGATGTCTACTCCTACATGAACTACCTCAGCCGCGACCGCGTCAGGCACGCCAACAGCCCGGGCGCCGGTTATGGGCTTGCTCCGGCCGCCCGCGCCCGAAAGATTGCCGCCATCCGCTCGTTTTATAAGTATCTCACCAACAAGGCAAAATTAATCGCGGAAAATCCCATGCAGGATCTGGACTCTCCCAGACTGAAAAAAACCCTTCCGCGCTATCTGGATCTCCACGAGAGTATCCAGCTTCTGGAAAGTGTGGATGCGCCAAACAAGGAGCGGGACTACTGCATTTTGACCCTCTTTTTGAACTGTGGACTTCGGATCTCCGAGTTAGTCGGCCTGAATCTAACGGATGTTCGAGGAGAACAGCTCAGAGTGCTGGGCAAAGGCAATAAAGAGCGGATGCTCTATTTGAACGACGCCTGTCAGGGGGCGATTGAGGACTGGCTGGCGGTCCGCAGCCATTTGGCTGCAGCGGATAAGAACGCCCTATTTCTGACCCGTAAGCATACCCGCATGACTACGGACGCAGTCCACTACATGGTTAAACAGCGGCTGAAAAAGGCGGGGCTGGACAGCAGCCAGTATTCCAGCCACAAGCTGCGCCATACGGCCGCCACGCTGATGCTCCAAAACGGCGTGGATGTACGGACCCTTCAGGAATTACTGGGCCATGAGCATTTGAATACCACCCAGATTTACACCCATGTGGACCGTGATGATTTGCGTCTGGCGGCCCGGGCCAATCCACTGGGAACGGTTAAAAAAAGATCTGTAAAACCCGAGAAGCCGTAAAAAAGGGACCACGGCCACCCCCTCAGACGGGCGGCCGTGGTCCCGGCATCTGCGGCCAGGGCTGGGGTGCATAGGCCCCTAAAATGTGGAGGAAGCGGATTTCCTGAAAGAAGTAACTGCTAACCGGCCGCCAGTCGGCATCATAGGAGTGGGCGGCGACCAGCGTATTGTCCAGTGTGGGAGGTTCTCCCATGGCCACAATGATCGGCGTGTGGCCAAAGGCCTCTTTGTTGAATCGGAACTGGATGAAATCGCCAGGCTCCAGGTGGTCTAAGGTGGTCTCAACACCAAAGGGGCCTGGACTGATCTCGTTCCGGGTGATAAAATTATAAAAATAGGCCACACCGGTCCAGGCAGGGGCTTTGTTGTTGGCATCAATGTAGTACCAGCCGTAAGTGGGCGTAAAATTCATGACGCCGGTACCGGCATAAAGGCACTGGGAGGCGAAATTGGTGCAGTCGCCGCCCAGCTCCTCATAATCGTAAAAGGCGGGGTTGCGGCTGAAGGCCCACTGATGCGCATAGCGCACGGCCGCTTTTCTGTCGTATGGAATGATGGGCAATGCCAAGGGCAGCTCCCTCCTTTCCAAGGTTCTGCTTTATCCTATGCGGGGAAAGCACTTTGGGGCCATAATTTTGTTTGGAGGGAATGGAGAGAAAAATGAGACGATTCGATACCGTGATCTTTGATTTAGACGGCACACTCCTGGACACGCTGGAGGACCTGGCGGACAGCACCAACTATGCCCTGCGTGAGAACGGGTTTCCCACCCGCAGTCTGGCGGAGGTGCGGCAGTTCGTGGGAAACGGCGTGGCGCGGCTGATCCATCTGGCTTTACCGGCGCGGGTTTCGCCGGAGCTGGAGGCAAAATGCCTGGAGACGTTTAAGGGCCATTACCGACTTCACATGCGGGATAAGACCGGGCCCTACCCCGGCGTCCCAGCCCTGCTGGAACGGCTTCAGGCAGATGGATTCCGCATGGCGGTGGTATCCAACAAACTCGATGACGCGGTCAAGACGCTGTGCGACCATTCGTTTGGGCCGCTGGTGCCGCTGGCCCTCGGAGAACGTCCGGGACTGCGGAAAAAGCCGGCTCCGGACCTGGTACTTCAGGCGCTCCGGGAACTGAAGGCGGAACCCACACGGGCCGTCTATGTGGGCGATTCCGAGGTCGATCTCCAGACGGCTCACAATGCCCATCTCCCCTGCCTATCCGTATCCTGGGGATTTCGAGACAGGGCATTTCTCCAGGAACAGGGCGCTGAAAGCATCGTGGACACGCCGGAGGAGCTGCTCCGGCTCTTGCTTTGAGTGCGGAGGCGCTGCAGGGATACTGGCCGTAATTGACCGGCACGGCGGATGCAGGGGAAAGGCTGACGCCGCCTCCCCCTCTCCTGGCTCCAGGGCCCCCTGGCCCGGCTGAACGCCCTCTTGCGTCGGACGATGCCTGCGACGGAGCGAAGCCGGCTGCTCAGGAGGTATCAAACAGCCGCCCCAGTGTCATTCTGCACCGGGGCGGCTGTTTGGCAGGTTTTACGCTTTGTGATCGCAGCCCAGGACGTCCACGATCTTATGAGCCACCAGCTCCTTGATGTTTGCGCGGGCGGGCTTGAGGTATTCGCGGGGATCAAATTTGTCAGGATGCTCGTTGAAGAACTGTCGGATGGTGCCCGTCATGGCCAGGCGCAAATCAGAGTCGATATTGATCTTGCATACGGACATGCGGGCGGCCTGGCGGAGCTGGTCCTCCGGCACGCCAATGGCGCCAGGCATATTGCCGCCATTCTCGTTGATCATCTTCACATACTCCTGGGGCACGGAGGAAGAGCCGTGGAGCACGATGGGGAAGCCGGGCAGGCGCTTGGATACCTCCTCCAGCACATCGAAACGGAGCTGGGGCTTGGTGCCGGGCTTAAACTTATAGGCGCCGTGGCTGGTGCCGATGGCAATGGCCAGGGAGTCACAGCCGGTCTTGGTGACGAACTCCTCCACCTCTTCGGGGTGCGTATAGGAGGAATCTTCAGCAGAGACCTTCACGTCATCCTCGATGCCGGCCAGGGTACCCAGCTCCGCCTCCACCACCACGCCGTGGTCGTGGGCGTATTCCACCACCTTTTTGGTGATTTCAATGTTTTCGGCAAAGGGCTTGGAAGAGGCGTCAATCATGACAGAGGTAAAGCCTCCGTCGATGCAGCTCTTGCAGGTCTCGAAGTCGGGACCGTGGTCCAGATGCAGGACGATGGGGATGTTGGGGCACTCGATCACGGCGGCCTCCACCAGCTTCACCAGATAGGTGTGGTTGGCATAGGCGCGGGCGCCCTTGGAGACCTGAAGAATCAGGGGGGCGCTCAGGTCCCGGGCGGCCTCGGTGATGCCCTGCACGATTTCCATATTGTTGACATTGAAAGCACCGATGGCATAGCCGCCCTCATAGGCCTTCTTGAACATTTCGGTGGATGTGACCAGTGGCATAGCAGATCAACTCCTTTTTTATTTTGTAATTCAATTTTAACAGCAATAGTTGATAAATGCAAGAGGGTGTGCTATTATATTTAGGCAGAAACGACTTTCTAGCGAAAGCATTTTGAGAGGAAACGAAAAATACTATAATTGCGATAGGAGGATTTCATATGAGCGAATTGAAGGGCGCGTGCATCATCGGACAGTCCGGCGGCCCCACCGCCGTCATCAATGCCAGTGTGCAGGGTGCTATCCAGGCGGCTCTGGAGGCTGACTGCATCACCCGCGTGCTGGGCGCAGCCCATGGCATCAAGGGCGTGCTGGAGGACCGGCTGTACGACATGGGGCAGGAGGAACCGACGGAACTGGAGCTGCTGCAGAACACCCCCTCCTCTGCCCTGGGCTCCTGCCGGTATAAGCTGGCCGACCCCGACGTGGACGACACGGACTACAAGCGCATTCTGGAGATTTTCCAGAAATATAATGTGCGCTATTTCTTCTATAACGGCGGCAACGATTCCATGGACACCTGCAACAAGATCTCCAAGTATATGCAGAAGGTGGGCTATGAATGCCGCATTATGGGGATTCCCAAGACCATTGACAACGATCTGAACGGCACGGATCACTGCCCGGGGTTCGCTAGCGCCGCCAAGTATATCTCCACCTCCTGCATGGAGGTCTGGCAGGACGCACATGTCTATGATACCGGCATGATTACCGTGGTGGAGATCATGGGCCGCCATGCCGGCTGGCTGGCTGGCTCCGCCGCTTTGGCTACCTGGGCCGGGTTCGGGCCGGACCTCATCTACCTGCCCGAGACCGACTTCGACATGGAGCGGTTCATCGCGGATGTAGAGGATATCTATCGCCGGACCGGAAAATGTATGATTGCGGTATCTGAGGGCATCCACTACGCCGACGGCACGTTTGTGTCCGAGGCCAAGACCTCTGCGACCGACGGCTTTGGCCACGCTCAACTGGGCGGGCTGGCCACGATGCTGGCCGAAGTGGTGAAGCAACGGACCGGCGCCAAGGTCCGGGGCATTGAGCTCTCTCTGCTTCAGCGCTGCGGTTCTCACCTGGCCTCTCAGGCCGACGTGGAGGAGGCTAAGCTGGCCGGCCGGGTGGCGGTGGAGTCCGCCGTGGCCGGCGTGACCGACAAGATGGTGGCGTTCGAATGCCTGCGGGCCGGAGAGCGGTATGAGTGCAGAACCGTGCTCCAGCCGTTGGATATCGTGGCCAATTTTGAAAAAAAGGTGCCACGCGAGTGGATCAATGAGGCGGGCAATGGCATTGAGCAGCCCTTCATTGACTATGTACTGCCGCTGATCCAGGGAGAACCGGAGCGCCCCAGAGAGCACTCCCTCCCCCGCTTTGCAAGGTTGAAAAAGGTTCTCACCACAGAGATGTGATCCCAAACGGCACGGTCGTTCGATGGGCGAACAAAAGTGCAGGGTATGACTTTTCCATACCCTGCACTTTTCTCTTTTATGGACACCCGGCTTTGGCTTTTGATCATTCCGCCCCCACGCCGGTCAGGGCGCGCATAACGGTATAGGTCTGCTCATTGAGATCTTTTTTCATTTTGAGGGCCTCCGTGATGTCGTAATCCACATAGGTCTCACCCTGAACGCAGACGACGCGGTTGGTCTTTCCCTCCGCCAACAGGCGAACAGCTTCATAGCCCATATAGGTGGCCACCACCCGGTCGCGGACCGAGGGGGCTCCGCCTCGCTGGACGTGTCCCAGTACCGTGACCCGGGTATCGAGAGAAGTGGCCTCTGTGATGTGCTTGGCTACATCGTAGGCACTGGCCACGCCTTCGGCCACGATGACCATGAAGTGTGTCCGGCCGCCCAAGCGGGCCCGACGGATGGGTTCAATGACATCCCGCTCAAAATCCACCTTCCGCTCCGGCACCAGCACGCAGGTGGCCCCGCAGGCCACGCCCACATAGAGAGCCAGGTGCCCCGCGCGGCGCCCCATTACTTCCACCACCGAGCAGCGCTCATGGGACTGCATGGTGTCGCGCAGTTTATCGATGGAGTCCAGGGCAGTATTGCAAGCGGTGTCAAACCCGATGGTATAGGTGGAGCAGGCAATGTCATTGTCGATGGTACCGGGTACGCCTACCACGGAGATTCCCAGCCGGGAGAGCTCCAGAAGACCGCGGAAGGTGCCGTCGCCGCCGATGCCGACAAGGCCCTCCAAGCCCAGCAGCTTACAGGTGGCCGCTGCTTTCTCCTGACCGGCCTCCCCGCGGAATTCTTCACTCCGGGCGGAGTAGAGCATGGTGCCGCCCCGGCGGCTCAGGCCGCTGACGCTTTCAAAATTCAAAGGGGTGAAGTCTCCTGTAATCAGGCCGTGATACCCCCTGCGGATACCAATACACTCAATACCCATGTGCAGAGAGGTGCGGACCACGGAACGGATTGCGGCGTTCATACCGGGCGCGTCACCGCCGCTGGTAAACACGCCGATACGGCGTACTGCACTTGCCATACTGCTGACCTCCTTATTTCATTTAGACCTTTAATTCCACACTGCCGGTGCTCAAGGCCTCCGCATGGCGCGCCAGGACCGGCTTCACGCTGCCCTCCAGGAACTCCGTCACCTGCTCCGGGCAGCGGCCGATATAGCGGGAGGGCTCGAGATGGGCGGTAAGCGCTTCCCTGTTCATGCCAAACATGGGGTCCGCGGCGATGAGCTCGATCAGATTATTGGACAGGCCAAGCTCCTTTACATTCCGCCCCGCCTCCTGGGAGAGGACCCGGATGCGCTCATGGAGGGCCTGCCGGTCGCCGCCCCGCTTCACCGCGTCCATCATGATGTTTTCCGAAGCCATGAACGGCAGCTCTTCCAGGATGTGCTTTTCGATGACCTTTTCATGGACCACCAGACCCGACACCACGTTTTCATAGATATTGAGGATGGCATCTACCGCCAGGAAGGCCTCGGGGACCGAGATGCGCTTGTTGGCAGAGTCATCCAATGTGCGCTCAAACCATTGGGTGGAGGCTGTGACCGCAGGATTGAGGGCATCCACCATCACGTACCGGGCCAGGGAGCAGATGCGCTCCGAGCGCATGGGGTTGCGCTTGTAAGGCATGGCGGAGGAGCCGATCTGATTTTTCTCAAAGGGCTCCTCCACCTCCTTCAGGTGACACAGAAGCCGCAGATCGGTGGCAAATTTACTGGCCGACTGGGCAATCCCGGACAGGGTGGCCAGAACGGCGGCATCCACCTTGCGGGAGTAGGTCTGACCACATACGGGTACAGTGGATGTAAAGCCCATCTCCTTCGCAATTTTGCGGTCCAGCTCCAGCACTTTCTCATGGTCGCCCTCAAAGAGTTCCAGAAAGCTGGCCTGGGTACCGGTGGTCCCCTTTACGCCACGGAGCGGAAGCCGGTCGATCCGGTACTCCACCTCATCCAAATCCATCAGCAGCTCATTCATCCAGAGGGTGGCCCGTTTTCCCACGGTGACAAGCTGTGCAGGCTGAAAGTGAGTAAAACCAAGGGTCGGAAGGGATTTATACTTGTCGGAAAAATCGGCCAAAACCGCCAGCACACGTACCAGCTTATCCCGGATGAGTCCAAGGCCCTCCCGCATAAGGATGAGGTCGGTATTGTCGCCGACATAACAACTGGTGGCGCCCAGGTGGATAATGGGCATAGCCTTGGGGCACTGCTCTCCATAGGCATGAATGTGGGCCATCACGTCGTGGCGGAGCTTCTTTTCCCACTGGGCGGCGGAGTCGTAATTGATGTCGTCCAGATGGGCTTCCAGCTCGGCCACCTGTTCGGCGGTGACTGGGAGGCCCAGTTCCATCTCTCCCCTGGCCAAGGCCACCCACAGGCGCCGCCAGGTTGAAAACTTTTTGTCAGCGGAAAACAGCCGGAGCATTTCATCGCTGGCATACCGGGAGGACAGCGGGCTTTCATAGGTACTGGTGTTACTCATGGGTCCACCTCGTCTTCAAAAATTCAAACACAGGATACCACAAAAACGGAGCGGACACAAGGTCCGCTCCGTTTTTCAGCGGGGTTTATTCCGCCAGGAACTTTTCCAGGCGGTTCAGGCCTTCGTCGATGTTTTGCAGGGAGGTGGCATAGGACCAGCGGACAAAGTTGGGAGCGCCAAAGCCGGTACAGGGCACCGTGGCGACCAGCCCATGCTTCAGGAAGGCATCGGCAAAATCGTCGGCATCCCGGATGAATACCCCGTGGAGGGTCTTCCCCACCAACTGCTCCAGATTCATCATAATATAGAAGGCGCCCTCGGGCTTCAGACAGCTCACGCCGGGGATCCGGTTCATCCGCTCCACCAGATGGTCGCGGCGGGCCTCAAAGGCGGAGGTCATGGTGTCCACCGTGTCCTGGGGACCAATGAGAGCTTCCACGGCGGCTTTCTGGGCGATGGAACAGGGGGCGGCGGTGGAGTGACTGAGGTAGTTGGACATGACCTTGGCGATCTGCTCGTTGGCGGCAGCATAGCCGATCCGCCAGCCCGTCATAGCATAGGACTTGGACACGCCGTTGATCAGGACGGTGCGCTCCTTGACCTCCTCGCTCACAGATGGGAAGCTGGTAAAGGTCTTTCCGTCGTAAATCAGATGATAATAAATCTCGTCGGCAATGACATAGATGTCCTTTTCCACGCAGACCCGGCCGATGGCCTGAAGCTCTTCCCTGCTGTAGACCATGCCCGTGGGGTTGGAGGGGTTGTTCAGGATCAGGGCTTTGGTCCTGGGCGTGATGGCGGCGGAGAGCTGCTCGGCCGTCAGCTTGAAGTGACTGGCTTCGGTCGCATCCAGCACCACCGGAACCGCGCCCACCATTCTGATCAGCTCGTAGTAGCTCACCCAGAACGGCGCGGGCAGGATGATCTCGTCCCCAGGGTTCACCAGCGTCTGGAGCGCGATATACAAGGCGTGCTTGGCTCCGCTGGCGGCCACAATTTGTGCGGGCTTATAGTCCAGATCACAGTCGGCCTTGAGCCGGGCGCAGATGGCTTGGCGCAGCTCCATGATGCCAGAGGCGGGGGTATAGCGGGTAAAGTTGTCACGGATGGCGGCGATACCGGCCTCCTTGATGTTATCAGGCGTATTAAAATCGGGCTCACCGGCGCCGAAACCGATCACATCAATGCCGTCGGCCTTCATCTGCTTGAACAGGGCGTCAATGGCCAATGTTGTGGATGCGCGGACAGCCTGTGCGGTTTGGGACAACTCTTTCATAACAAACTCCTCCAGCTTGCGATTAAAATCACTATGACACATTATATGACGCAACTTGCAGAATTGCAAGTACAAATCCCGTTGAAGCCCAAAATTTTGAATGACAGTTTGACGTATAGTTCATGCAAAATGCAAAAAAGGGGCCGCCGCAGATGTCCGCAGCGGCCCCTTTGGGGTCCAAATGCAAGAGTCAGGATTTTTTTTGCTTGGCTTCGATGTTTTTGCGGTATACGAGGTGAAGCCCGTCCAGAAGCAGATCGGCATCGTAGAGGATGTCACGCTTGCACTCTCTGAGGACGGCCAGCGTGTTGCCGCCGGTGGCGACAACGGCCGCAGCCGGAGCGCTGGCATCCTCCAGGCGCTGGATCATACCGTCGATCATGCTGGCATTGCCGTAGACCACGCCGGAGCGCATGGCGTCCACCGTATTGTGGCCGAAGATCGAGGGCGGCTGGGCGATGGAGATATGGGGCAGCTCGGCCGCCCGCTCTGACAGAGCTTCCAGGGAGACCCGAATCCCCGGCATGATGACGCAGCCCTCGTAGGTATTGCCCCGCAGGTAGGACATGGTGACGGCGGTCCCCATGTCGATGACGATGACCGGAGAGGGATACTTGGCGATGGCGGCCACGGAGCAGGCCACGATATCGCTGCCCATCTGAGTATGGATGTCGGATTTGATATTAAGCCCCGTCTTGACCCCGGGGCCCATGACCATTGGGGCCTTGCCGGTGAGCATCCGGATTGCCTTAAACATGGCGCCTGTGACCGAGGGGACCACGCTGGACATAATCGCGCCTGTGACGGCCTGGATGTCCGCCTGATAGAGTGTGAATACCCCCATTAGGCTGATGGCGCACTGATCCTGGCTGGTATTGCGGCTGGTGGCCAGGTCGGAGCGAAACCGCAGCTTGCCGTCCGGACCATACAGACCGATACTTGTGGTGGAATTTCCAATGTCAATGGTCAGAACCAATTGCGCCACGCCCCTTCTTGCTCGTAAGCTGATTTTAACAGAAAGCCGACCTTCTTGCAAGTGCGGGCCTTCCTCTTTCCATCATCCATATGCGGGAACAGCGCCGGTTTTTCCGGCGCTGTTCCCTGGAATGGGTCTAGATATGCTCCCGGATCAACTGCCCCATCTTTTTGGTCCCGATGGGGACGACGCCGGGCCCGGCAATGTCGGGGGTCCGCCAGCCCTCGGCCAGGACCGCGTCCACCGCGCGCTCGATGACGGCGGCCTCGTCGGGCTTCTGGAAGGAGTAACGGAACATCATGGCCACGGACAGGATGGTGGCGATGGGATTGGCCTTGTCCTGGCCGGCGATATCCGGCGCGGAGCCATGGATGGGCTCATAGAGGCCGGGGGCGGTATCTCCGATGGAGGCGGAGGGCAGCAGGCCGATGGAGCCGGTGACCATAGACGCCTCGTCCGAGAGTATGTCGCCGAACATATTCTCGGTGACCACCACGTCGAACTGACCGGGGTCCCGGACCAACTGCATGGCGCAGTTGTCCACCAGAACATCTTCATAGGCCACATCCGGGTACTCCTCCGCCAGCCGGTGCATGACCGACCGCCACAGACGGGAGGTCTCCAGCACATTGGCCTTGTCCACGCTGGACACCTTTTTGCGGCGGAGGCGGGCCAGCTCGAAGGCCCGGCGGCCGATCCGCTCGATCTCATACTCCGAGTAGGCCATCCGGTCGGCGGCCTCCATGCCCCGGTTCGCGGTCTGGTACTTCTCGCGCTGGCCAAAGTAGATGCCGCCGGTGAGCTCACGGACCATCATCAGGTCGATCCCCTTTTCCGCCGTCTCCTTTTTCAACGGGCAGGCGTCGGCCATAGCGGGCCGAAGGGTGGCCGGACGCAGGTTGGCATACAGGCCCAGGTCTTTTCGGATGGCCAGCAGTGCCGTCTCGGGGCGCTGCTCAGCGGGCTTATCGGAGCCCCACCTGGGCCCCCCCACTGCGCCCAGAAGCACCGCGTCGCAGGCCCTGCACTGATCTGCGGTGCCGTCCGGGTAGCTCTTCCCCACCGCATCCGTGGCGCAGCCGCCCAGCAGCACGTCCACAAATTCATAGGTGTGGCCGAACTTTTTCCCCACGGCCTCCAGGACGCCTACCGCTTCGTTGACCACTTCCGGGCCGATGCCGTCGCCCCGGATCAGAGCGATCTGATACTTCATTTTGCCACACCTCTCGCTTTCAGAGACTTGAGCAGACCGCCGCTCTCAATGATGCCGTCGATAAAGGCCGGGAAAGGAGCGGCCTGGAAGGTCCTGCCCTGGGTCTCGTCGGTGATGACGCCGGTTTTGAAATCCACACGCACGGCATCACCGGGCAGGATGGCCGCCGCGGCCTCCTGGCACTCCAGAATGGGAAATCCGATATTGATGGCGTTGCGGTAGAAGATGCGGGCAAAGGAAGCGGCGATGACGCACTTCACGCCGCAGGCCTTGATGGCCAGAGGGGCGTGCTCACGGGAGGAGCCGCAGCCGAAGTTGGCTCCGGCCACCATGATGTCCCCCAGCTCCACCGTGGAGGAGAACTGGGCGTCGATGTCCTCCATGCAGTGGGAGGCCAGGGACTTTTCGTCTGGGGCGTTCAGATAGCGGGCCGGGATGATGACATCGGTATCTACGTTGTCTCCATATTTGTAAACGTTCATAGCATGACACCTCCATTACACCTTGGCCGGGTCGGTAATGCACCCGGTGATGGCGGACGCGGCGGCCACGGCCGGGCTGGCCAGGATGATCTCCGAGCTGACGGGGCCCATGCGGCCGACAAAATTGCGGTTGGTAGTGGAGACCGCCCGCTCCCCGTCGGCCAGCACCCCCATATGACCGCCCAGACAGGGGCCGCAGGTGGGCGTGGAGACGGCGCAGCCCGCCTCGATAAAGGTCTGGATGAGCCCCTGCGCCAGGGCGTCCATATAGATCTGCTGGGTGGCAGGGATGACAATGCAGCGGACGCCTCTGGCCACCTTTTTGCCCTTCAGGATATCGGCGGACTCCTGAAGGTCCTTGAGCCGCCCGTTGGTGCAGGAGCCAATGACCACCTGCTGGATGGGAATGCCGGCCGCCTCGTCCACGGTCCTGGTGTTGGAGGGCAGATGGGGCAGGGCCACCGTGGGGCGCAGGGAGCTGAGGTCTATGACCACTTCGCGGTCATAGACCGCGTCGGCATCGGGCTCCACTGCCTCCCAGGGGCGGTCCACCCGTCCGTCCAGATAGGCGCGGGTCTTGTCATCCACGGGGAAAATGCCGTTCTTGGCCCCCGCCTCAATGGCCATGTTGGAGATGGTGAAGCGGTCGTCCATTGTGAGCGCAGCCACCCCTTCCCCGGCAAACTCCAGGGACTGGTACAGTCCGCCGTCCACACCGATCTCACCGATCAGATGGAGAACCACGTCCTTGCCGCTGACGTATGGCTTCCGTTTGCCCTTCAGCGTCACCTTGATGGCGGGGGGCACCTTGAACCAGCACAGGCCGGTGGCCATGCCGGCGGCCATGTCGGTAGAGCCCACGCCGGTGGAAAAGGCGCCCAGGGCACCGTACGTACAGGTGTGGGAGTCGGCGCCGATGATAGCCTCTCCCGGGGCTGCCAGGCCCTTTTCCGGCACCAGGGCGTGTTCCACGCCCATCTGTCCCACGTCGTAGAAGTGGGTGATGTCGAAGCGCTGGGCAAAAGCCCGGGCCTGAGCGCAGAGTTGGGCCGCCTTGATGTCCTTGCAGGGGGTATAGTGGTCCAGAATGATGGCGATCTTGTCCTTGTCAAAGACCTGGGTCAGCCCTGCCTTTTCAAACTCGGTGATGGCCACAGGCGTGGTGATGTCATTGCCCAGCACCAGGTCCAGCCTGGCCTCAATGAGCTGGCCTGCCTCTACGGCGTCCAGGCCCGCGTGCTTGGCCAGAATCTTCTGGGTCATGGTCATTCCCATGGTTGGGTCCCTCCTTGTGCAAATCGTTGTACTCAGTATGCCAGAGCCCTTGTCAAAAGAATGTAACGCGTGATACAATAATAAAAAAAGCGGAAAGGCGGCAGTAAGGATGTCCCAGATTTGGGCCCCCCTGGCCGAGGGGCAGCGCCCCGGCATATATGTGCCGGGGCAGTTTATCTACCTGCAGGGCACGCAGGCGGATGCCTTTTTCTATCTGGTCAGCGGGGCGGCCCGCAGCTTTATCAGTTCGGAGTCCGGCGGCGAACGGGTCCTGACCGTCCATCGGGCGGGGGACCTGATGGGAGAGGCGTCCTTTTTCGATGAGCGCCCCAGGGTCTCTTCCGCTGTGGCGCTGGTACGCAGCGAGGCGATCTCCGTGGACCGGGAACGGCTGAACGCCGTATTCCGGGCCCACCCGGACCTGGCGCTTCCCATGCTGCAGTATCTGGCCAGGACCGTCCGCATGGTTACCGGCCACGTGGACGACATGTCCTTTCTGCGGGCGGACCAGCGGGTGGCCCGTTATCTGCTGTCCCTGCCGGAGGAAGCGGAAAGGGGGCGGCTGGCCTGCACCCATGAGGAGATCGGCTTTTCCGTGGGGGTCAGCCGAGTGACCGTGAGCCGGGTGCTGGGGGACTTCGTCCGGCGGGGCTGGGTGGAGACGGCCTACCGCGGGGTGCGGCTGAAGGACCGGAGCGCGCTCCAGAAGCTGGCTGACGCGCCGGGATGAGGTCTTACCTCATTCCCTGCTGTTCCTCCATCCGGAGGCGCGTGCCCCGGTCCAGCGCATCCCGCAGGGCCTCCAGGATGAGGTCGCCCTGGAAGTAGGCCTTGCCATAGTCCAGATTGAAGTCGTAGTCAAAGTCCGGCGGGTTTTGCCCCTGGTTGTGCTGCAGGATGGTTTCGGCCTTATCCAGCGCCTTCACCAGCCGGGCCTCCTGGGTGGCGGCGGCGTCATACTCCTCCCACAGGGCGAGCAGTTCCTCCCCCTTGGGGGCGGGCAGCAGTGCCGCCAGGCGGCGCAGGCAGGCCTGCTCCTCCCGGCGCTTGGCCGCCGGGTCCGGCAGGTCAGAGGCGCTGCGGTCGCCGCAGTCCCGTTCCCCCAAGTCGTGGACGAGGCAGAGCGCAAGGACCTTGGCATGATCCAGCCTGGGATAGCGGTCCAGCAGGGCACAGGCCAGCAGAGCCAGCCGCCAGGAGTGCTCAGCGGTGCTCTCCCGGCGCCCGGAGGAGGTCCAGGCCGTGCGCTCCACGGATTTGAGTCCCTCCGCTTCTTGCAGAAAGCACAACAGGTTTTCCGGCAGAGAACCGCTCATGCGCCCCTCCCCTTTCGTAGCCAGCAGGCCCAGAACAGGCCGCCCACCAGCACCCCGCCGATGATATTGCCCAGCGTGACGGGCAGCAGGTTCCCGATCGCAAAGCCGCTCCATGTGAGACCGCTGAGGTCCAGCCCGGCATCGGCGGCCAGGGCGGCGTAGGCGGGGATGGACTTGGCGAACAGTCCGGCCGGTATGTAAAACAAATTGGCCACGCTGTGCTCAAAGCCGCAGATGACAAAGAAGGACACCGGCAGGTAGGCCCCGAGGACCCGCCCGGGCAAGTCCTTGGCAGAGAGGGAGAGCAGGACTCCTACAGTGACCAGAACGTTGCAGAAGACGCCCAGGACCAAGGCGCTGCCGAAGGCGAGGCCGCACTTTCCGGCAGCCAGCTTCATGGTAAACAGGGCCAGGCCTCCGGCGGAGTCGTTCAATTGTCCGGAAAAGGCGCAGCCCGCGGCTGTCAGCAGGGCGCCGATGAAGTTGCCCAAGTAGACCAGCAGCCAGTTGCGGAGCATCTTCCCCACCGTGGTCTGACGGTCCAGAACGGACAGGGAGATCAGGGTATTGCCGGTGAAGAGTTCCCCGCCGGTCAGGACTACCATGGCCAGGCCGAAGGGGAAAAGCAGGCCGGAAAGTACCCGCGCCAGCCCCACATTGTCCAGGGAATGGCTGGCGGTATTGGTGACGGCGGCTCCCATGGCGATGAAAAAGCCGGCCAATATGCCCAGCAGCAAAAGCCGCCAAGCCGGCTGGCGCGTTTTGGCCGCTCCGGCGGCCGCGTAATTTTCCGCTGTCTCGGCGGGGGTGAAAAGCTGCATGGGAATGACCTCCTAAGCATTCTTTTAAAATCCTATGATACCGGAATCCCGCACATTTTTCAAGATTGACAGCGGCGATGGATTCTGCTATGATAACAACATCTGATTCGAAGGGAGCGATGTTTTATGACGAGGGCAATCAAGACGTGCGCCGCAAACATGGCTCCCGGCATGGCCCGCCCAAGGCGGGAGGCTAGTTACTGTGACTGCCCGGGAGAGGTCACCTCACCCGGGCATTTTTATGCCCATTTTTGAAAAGGAGCATAAAATATGGTAACTTTACGTGCGATTACAGTGGAAAACTTTGACGCCATCCTGGGGCTTCAGGTCGGGGTAGACCAGCGTGAGCTGGTGTGCTCCAATGCGGAGTCCATCGCCCAGGCCTATGTGCAGCCGGAATGCATCCCACTGGCCATTTATGCGGCGGATACTCCGGTGGGCTTTGCCATGTACTGTGTGGACCGCGACGACAATGAGTGGTGGCTGTATCGGCTCATGGTGGAGGAGACGTACCAGGGGCGCGGCTATGGACGAGCGGCTCTTCAGAAGCTCCTGGAGCTGGTACAGGCAGACCGGAGCCGACACCGGATGTATCTGGGCGTCGATTTGACGGGAAAGGCATCCGTCCGCCTCTATCAAAGCCTGGGCTTCCGCTTTGACGGGAGGGTCTTTGGGAAAGAGCATATCATGGTGCTGGAATATTGAAAAAAGGTCCGTGTATCAGTTGATACACGGACCTTTTTGACGTTCGATGGCTTACTTCAGGTTCAGGGAGCCGGAGATGACCATCTTCATGACCTCGGAGGTGCCCTCATAGATCTCGGTGATCTTGGCGTCGCGCATGAAGCGCTCCACGGTGTACTCCCGGGCGTAGCCGTAGCCGCCCAGAAGCTGTACGCAGCCGCGGGTGACCTCGTTGGCCACGTCGGAAGCCAGCAGCTTGGCCATAGCGGCGTAGACGTTGTAGGGCTTGCCCTGGTCCTTGGTGACGGCGGCACGGTAGGTCATCAGGCGGGCGGCGTCCACCTTGGTCTGCATCTCGGCCAGCTTGAACTGGGTGTTCTGGAAAGAGGCGATGGTCTTGCCGAACTGGACGCGCTCCTTGTCGTACTTGATGGCCTCGTTGATGGCGCCCTGGGCAATGCCCACGCACTGCGCGGCAATCCCGATCCGGCCGCCGTCCAGGGCCTTCATGGCGATCTTGAAGCCCTTGCCCTCACCGCCCAGCAGGTCGCAGGCGGGCACACGGACGTCCTCATATACTACGGCAGCGTTGGAGGCGGCGCGGATGCCCATCCGGGGGATGTCAGGGGTGACGGTGATGCCCGGAGTGTTGCGGTCCACCAGGAAGGCGGACATGCCCTTGGCGGCGGGGACAGACTTATCGGTGACCGCGAACACCAGGAAGGTGTCAGCGAAGCCAGAGTTGGTGGTGAAGATCTTCTCGCCGTTGATGACGTACTCGTCGCCGTCCTTCACAGCGGTGGTGCGGCCGGCGGCCACATCAGAGCCGGCGCCGGGCTCGGTCAGGCCGAAGCAGCCGATCTTGCTGCCGTCCACCAGCGGACGCAGCCACTTCTCCTTCTGCTCCTCAGTGGCGAACTCGTTGATGCTGGAGGCGCAAAGAGAGGTGTGGACCGACAGAGTGATGCCGGTGCTGGCGTCCACCTTGGACATCTCCTCCATGCACAGCACGTAGGACAGCACGTCGGAACCGGCGCCGCCGTACTTCTCCTCAAAAGGAATCCCGAAGAAGCCGCACTCCTGCATCTCCTTCAGCAGACCCATGTCGAACTTTTCGTTCTCATCCATTTCGTGTGCCAGAGGCCGGACCCGCTCCTCGGCAAACTTGCGGTACATCTCCTGGAGTTCCTGATGCTCGGGGGAGAGAGTGAAATCAATCATTTCAGTTCTTCCTTTCTATTATTCTGATTATGAACAATTCGATGGACGTTTATCTTGGCTACAATATAACATAGGAAAAAATTTTAGTCAACAAGTATTTTTATATAAGAACAATTTTAATTGGCACTAATTTTGCTTGCATATAGGGCAAAAGGACCTATTCCGTTTCAACGGAATAGGTCCTTTTTGTTATAAAATAATACAGATCAGGCCGCCGGAGCCCTCGTTGATGATGCGCTGCAGGGTCTCCTGGAGCTTGGCGCGGGCATCGTCCGGCATCCGTTTGAGCTTGCCGTTCAGGTCCTCGCTGACCAGCTCGTGGAAGGATTTTCCAAATATGTTGGACTGCCATATTTTTGTGGTATCCCCTTCAAACTCCTGGAGCAGGTAGTTGATCATCTCCTCCGACTGCTTTTCGTTGCCGACGATGGGAGAGACCTCCGTCTCGATATCGGCGCGTATCATATGGATGCTCGGGGCGCTCGCTTTGAGGCGCACCCCATAGCGTCCTCCCTGCTTGACGATCTCCGGCTCCTCCAGATGGAGCTCTTCTGTGGTGGGGACCACGATGCCGTAGCCCGTCTCCTTCACCTCCTGAAGAGCCGTTGCCACTTTGTCGTATTCGCATTTGACTCCCGCCAGTTCGGTGAGCAGGTCCATCAGATCCCCGTCGTCCCGGATGGTGAAGCCGGACTGATCGGACAGGGTCTCGTAGAACAGGCTGCGGGGCAGATCCAGGTCGGCGGACGCCAGCCCGATTCCAAGCTGGATGCTGCTGATGCGGGCGCTGCTGACGCCCTCGTAAGCTCCGATGGCGGAGACGGCCCGGTCCACGTCCCGGATGCGCCGCAGGTCGGTGCAGCCCTCGCGGATGGCGGTGTAGAGCCCGCTTTTGATGGGGTGGTCATAGGGCAGCGCGTCTACCCAGGGGGGCAGATTCAGATCCAGCTCCTTGAGCGGAAACTCATAGAGAACGGCCTTAATGATGTCGGTGACGTCTCCCACCCCCAGTTCCAGACAGTTGACCGCCATGCAGGTCACGTCATACCGGGCGGAGATGTCGGCCCGGATGGCCTTGGCCCGGTCGGAATTGGGATAGGCCGAGTTGAGCAGCACCAAAAAGGGCTTTCCAAGCTCCTGGAGCTCGGTGATGACCCGCTCTTCCGCCTCCAGATAATCCTCACGGGGGATGTCGGTGATGGTGCCGTCGGTGGTGATGACGATGCCGATGGTGGAGTGCTCGGCGATCACCTTGCGGGTACCGATCTCCGCCGCCTCCGTCATGGGGATTTCGTGGTCGTACCAGGGGGTGGTAACCATCCGGGGCAGATCGTCCTCGAACTGGCCCGCCGCCCCGGGGACCATATAGCCCACGCAGTCGATGAGCCGGACGGACAGGTGTGCGCCGCCCTCCATGGCGATGTCCACCGCGTCCTCTGGGACGAACTTGGGCTCAGCGGTCATCACCGTCCGGCCGGAGCCGCTCTGGGGCAGCTCATCCCGGGCCCGCTCCCGGCGGTAGACGTTTTCAATGTTGGGGATGACCAGGGTCTCCATGAACCGCTTGATAAAGGTGGACTTGCCCGTGCGGACCGGGCCTACCACGCCGACATAGATGTCGCCGTCCGTGCGTTTGGCGATATCCTCGTAAATCTTCCGCTCTTCCACGTCAATTCCTCCTTTTTACCGCTTCTTGGGGATGAGCAGCAGCTGACCCATGGGAAGGCTCTCCTCTTCCAGAGCATTGGCCTGGACAATATCGCCGGTGGTAGTGCCATAGGCCTTGGCGATATCCCAGAGCCGCTCCCCCTCCCCTACCATACGCAGTACAATGGAGGGCTGATTGGCGGTATCTCTGGGGGAATCCTCATCCATCTGGATATCTGAGACCCCAGTGGTGTTGCGGGCAGTCAGCGCCAGGTATTGGAAGTCAATGGAATAGCGTACCTCCACGCCGCCGCCGGCCGGGGTGGCAAAGCGCTCTCCGCCCAGACGGCAGCGGCAGGTCACCGCGCAATCCCCGGGCAGATCGACCGGACAGGCCGCCTGCAGAGGGCGGGTGATGGTACTCAGCCCGCCGTCTTCTCCTATGTATACCACCGTCACGGTGGTATCTGCGGTGAGGGTGACTCGCTCGCCCTCCCGTGTCTGGCCGGCCCCGCCCACATTGACGTAGATGTCGGCCACGCTTCTGGCCGCAGTCATGGTTTCCAGAATCTCGCGCACCATGACCCGCCGCTCGCCGTTTTCCACCAACTGGTGGAAGGTATAAGTCCGGCGCTCGGCATGGAGCCCGCAGACGGTGCTGTATACGTCGGATAAGAGCTGGACCGGCCGCACTTCGCGGACCACGGCCTGCGCCAGCAGGGCCAGCGCTACCGAAATCATGCTGTCGCCGTCATTCCCGTCGTTCAGGATACATTCACAGCCGGTCAATTGGACCTGGAGGGCACAGTCCGCCTCCTCCTCCACGCCGGAGACCTCCATGATCTGGGAGAACGGCAGATCAAAGCTGGCCGGGCACAGGGTATTGGAAGGGTCCCGGTAGAGCAACTGAAGGTGGACCTCCCCTTTAAAGATCAGTTTATTGCCGATGAGCTTGGATTCGCTGCATTCGATATCAGCCCGGCTCTTGAGCAGCTCTTCCACCCGGGGTTTGGTGCCTGAGATGGATACATCGTCGGAGAAGGAGAAGGGCTTCTCCTCCACCGCAGTGACCAGATAGGCGTTCTGGGTCTCTGTGAGCTGCTGGATGCCGCCCTCGGCCGGGCAGGTCACGCCGTCGCAGAGGCTCTCCGTCTGCCGGGCAAAGACCGACACTTCCACCGCCAGATCCACCCGGGTCAGGACCTTGCGGGGGTTAAGACTCCGGGCGTCTGCCGAGTGGACCCGCGGCATTGCCGTCACCAGACAGCCGGCATGGATGCCCAGGGCCTCCACAGAGCAGGTAAAGGGGATTGTGACGGTCATGCGGCGGACGCCCTCCGCCCCGTCGGGCAGATAGAGCACAGCGGCACGGACAGAGCCGGAAATCTCTGCCCGTCCCTCCTGGGCCTCTTTTCCCTTGAGGCACACCATGGCCTCACAATCCACGATGCGGAGGATGTCCGGACAGGCGTCGGGGACGATAGTCTCCAAGGTTTCCTCGTGGAAGAGGGTGGTGTCCAGCACGGTATCATAACAGTTGAGATGGGTTGTGTTCAATTCCAGCTCCATAGCATTCCTCTCCTTGTACTCCTGCGGGTCGCGGGACGGGCCGGGCGCATCCCGTCCCACGCCTGCACTTGATTCTAGGAGAAGCATATGTAGAAGGGGCCAGGCTTATGATTCTTTTCCGATGTGTTATTTCAGTCCAAAGAGGGCCCTGAGGATGCCGCACAGGCATTTGGGAGAGCGGACGACGACGATCTTCAACAAAAACGCCTCCTTTCCACGGAAACTGGCAGGTCTGCTGCTACCAGTATACGCAGAAAGAAGGCGCTGTGTGTGCCGGTCCGCCGGCGAAAAACCTATGTCTGGGGCAATTCCCACGCTTTGTGCTCTTTGGCCTGCTCGTACAGCCGGACATAGCTCTCATGGCGGCTGGCCGGGATTCGTCCTTCCGCCAGGGCGGCACGTACGGCGCAGCCCTTCTCCTTTACATGGGCGCAGCCGGTGAACCGGCACTGGCCCAGGTAAGGCTGAAACTCCCGGAACGCGTGCTCCAGGTCCTCTTTCCGCACAAGCTCCATGCGCTCGGTGTCAAAGGAGGAGAAGCCGGGGGTATCGGCCACGATGGCTCCGCTGGAGAGCTGGTAGAGCTCCACATGGCGGGTGGTATGCCGCCCACGGCCCAGCTTATCGCTGACCGCTCCCACCTGAAGCCGGAAGCCGGGCTCCAGGCAGTTCAGAATACTGGACTTGCCCACTCCCGAGTTCCCGGTGAAGGCAGATACCTTTCCGGCGATGAGTTCCGCCAGCCGGTCCATCCCCTCGCCCGTCTCCGCACTTACCCGCAGGGTGGGGAATCCGGCGGCGGTATAGGTGTCATAAAGACCATCCCCTGCGTCCAGATCGCACTTGTTGATGCAGATGACGCAGCCGCAGCCCTCTTTCCCGTCAGCGATGGCGGTCATCCGGTCGATGAGGAAGGGATCGGTAACCGGGATGGCCCCGGAGGCAATGATGACGAGCTGGTCGATGTTGGCCACCGCCGGCCGCTGGAACTGATTGACCCTGGGCAGGATCTTGTCCAGCGCGCCGGTACCGTCACCCAAATCGGTGAACCGCACCCGGTCCCCCACCAGGGGCGTGACCCGCTGGTGGCGAAATTTGCCCCTGGCCCGGCAGGTGACCGTCTCCGTCCCGGTGTAGACGTAGTAAAAGCCGCTGAGAGCCCTCAGAATCATTCCGCTGTCCGTACCCATCAGGAGAAGGTCACCGTCCTGCTCTCATAGAGAGAGCCGTTGATATAGATGTCCACCCGCTGTGTGCCGCTGCCCGGCACTGAGGGGCTGATCGGGCTCATGTGGCGGGGGACACTGTTTTCGTACATCTTGGTTCCGCCCACATCAATCCGCACGGTAAGCGTGTCGTCCGGATCGCCCTCCGGCAGTGTGATGGGTATGCTCTGACTGCTGACGGTGGGCTCCGTGCCGCCAGACCCATTGGCCGGTACGTCCGGCTCGCCGCTGGGGGGCGAACTCTCCCCTCCCGGTGCAGTCGGCGACTCCTCCGGCGGCGTGGAGGATGCGGGGGGCTGGGTGGGTTCGGTGACCGTGCCCTTGCTGTACTGGACGTTGACGGTGGTGCCCACCTCCACATCCTGATAGGATTCAATGCTCTGCCAGACGATTCTGCCCGCCTCTTCTTCGCTTGTGACCGGCAGGGCCTGCCCCAATTTAAGACCCAATTCATTCAGCATGGTCTCGGCATCCTCCACATACTGGCCGATCAGAGGGATCATGGTAACCGTCTCAGGCTTGGGGCCCAGGCTCACCACCAGGCGGACCTTCTGGCCGGGTGCCAGCTCGATACCCTCCACCGGGTCCGTGGAGATCACGTAGTTGCGGGTCACAGTGCTGGACGCATATTCCGGGTCCGCCCAGCCTATGCCCTCATTTTTGAGTATGGCCAGCGCTTCCCGGAGCTCCTTGTTCACCACGCCCGGCATAAGGATGGAATCCTCGCCGGCACTGATATTTACGGTAATGGTAAAGCTGTTGCCTTTTACCGTTTTTTCCGCCTCCGGAGACTGCTTGACCACCTGGCCCGCCGGATACTCGTCGCTGAGGATGGTATCCCCTTCCACAATGGAAAAGACTCCGGACTCCACCTCGGGCAGCTTTGCAATCTCCTCCAGCGTCTTGCCCCGCAGGTCGGGCACTTTGTGCTCCTGAACGGCCGGATTAAAGATGTCGCTGAAAAAGGTCATCCAGAGGAAGACGCCGATGCCGACGATGAAGATCAGAATCGCGGCCACCGCCATGGGGGCGGCCAGTGAAGAGCCGTGATCACGGCTGCGCCCCCGCCTGCGGCCCCGGAAGTCGTCATCGTCCTCCTCTGGCTCGTCCTCCCGAGGACCGACCGGACGGCTATGGGCCGGCGGCGGGGTGTGGTAGATACGCTGGCGGCCTGTGGTCTCGATGACCTGGGTGGGTTCATCTCCGGCGTCCCCTGTGAACAGGTCGGCGGGGGTATATTCAAAATTGATGTTGGGGTTTTTGCGGAACTCCTCCAAATCGGCCAGCATGGCGTCGGCGGAGAGATAGCGCTGCTCCACATTGGAGGCCATGGCCTTCATGGTGATGGCCTCCAGGGCCTCGGGAATGTCGGGATTCAGCTCCCGGGGGGCCAGAGGGATGGAGTTGATGTGCTGGATGGCCACGGAGACCGGCGAGTCCCCCTCGTAGGGCAGGCGGCCGGTCAGCATCTCATAGAGCACCACGCCGGCGGAGTAGATATCGCTGCGGGCGTCGATGCGGCTGCCTCTGGCCTGTTCCGGCGAGATATAGTGGACCGAGCCCAGCGCCTCCTGAGTCAGGGTAGACTGCGCGGCGGAGGCCAGCCGGGCAATGCCGAAGTCCGCCACCTTGATGCTGCCGTCCCGGAGCACCATAATGTTCTGGGGCTTGATGTCCCGATGGATGATGCCTCTGCCGTGGGCATGGGACAGCGCCTTCATGATCTGGGTGATGAAGTGCAGGGCCTCCTTCCAGCTCAGAGGCTCCCCCTTTTTCTGCATATACTGCTTGAGTGTGATGCCGTCCAGCAGCTCCATGACGATATATTCCAGATCGGAGGATTTGCTCACGTCATATACCGCCATGATATTGGGGTGGGAGAGCATCGCCACGGCCTGTGATTCGTCGTGGAACCGGCGCCGGAATTCGGCGTCCTGGGCCAGATCGTCCCGGAGAATTTTGATGGCCACCAGGCGGTTGAGGCGGTGGCAGCGGGCCTTATAGACCACTGCCATGCCGCCGGTGCCGATGACCTCCAATATTTCGTACCGGTTGTCCAGCATTTTCCCTATGTACTGATCCATGATACAGGTATCCCCCTTGGTCACATTTGAAGCAGGACCGCAGTCACGTTGTCCGGCGCCCCCCGGGAGAGTGCAATCTCCAGCAGACGCTGGCAGCAGTCCCCGGCCGCGCCGCCGTGGAGCACCTCATAGAGGATTTCCTGTTCCGTCACTACATTACTCAGTCCGTCGGAGCACAGCAGCAGCCAATCCCCCTCTTTGAGGGGCTGCCGGTAAAGGTCGGCCCGGAGCTGGGACTCGGAGCCCAGCGCCCGGGTAATGAGATTCTTCTGCGGATGCTGTCTGGCCTCTTCAGGCGTGATCCGGCCCTTGGCCACCAGGTCCTCTACCACCGAATGGTCCCGGGTCAGCCGTTGGATCCCCCCCGCGTTGACCAGATAGGCCCGGCTGTCTCCGATGTTAAGGAGATAGGCCATTTCCCCGATGACCAGCACGGCCACCATGGTGGTCCCCATTCCCCGGCACTCCGCGTCGATACCCGCGCGGAAGTGGACTGCCTGGTTGGCCTGTTCCGCCCCAAAGTTGAGCAGAGCCTCGGGGTCGGCCCGCCACTGATCCACGCTGCGCTCCCGCGCCGTGTCCAGAAAGGTGTCCACCGCCAGGCGGCTGGCTACATTGCCTGCTCTGGCGCCCCCCATACCGTCGCACACGATGCCCAGAGCCACGTCGGGCTGGGTAAGCTCTATGTGGAAATCATCCTGATTTTGCTGTCGGACCACACCCTTATCGGTGACGCCCCATATGTTCATGGTTAACCATTCCTTTCGCCGGTCCGGCCGGCCTTTCAATGAATGGACGTATGTCGGAAGTCAGCCCTCCTGCATGGCCTTGCGACGCAGTTGTCCGCAGGAGGCGTCGATGTCGCCGCCCAGCTTCCGCCGGACGGTGACGGTGATGCCGTGCCATTCCAGCCGTTTCTGAAATGCCGCTACCCGGCGGCTGGGCTTCAGCGGGCTCTCCTTCACCTCGTTGAGAGGGATCAGATTCACATGCCCCGGCGTGCCCTTCAGATGCCTGGCCAGCAGGTCGGCCTGCCAATCGCTGTCGTTCACACCGTCGATCATGGCGTACTCATAAGAGATGCGCCGGCCCGTCGTCTCAAAATAGCGGCGGCAGGCGGCAAAGAGCCGCTCCACCCCCACCGCCCGGTTTACCGGCATGATGCGAGACCGGGTCTCATCGTCCGGTGCGTGGAGGGACACCGATAAAGTCAATTGTAGCTTATAATCGGCCAGTTTGTCAATTTGATCGGCCAGACCGCAGGTAGACAGCGAGATGTGACGCATGCCGATGTTGAGCCCCTCCGGGTGGTTGACCAGTTCCAGAAACCGCAGTACCGTGTCAAGATTGTCCAGCGGCTCCCCAATGCCCATCAGCACGATGTTGGAAATGGGTACGCCGGAATCCAGTCCGGTAAAGAGCACCTGGTCCAGCATTTCAGCCGGTGTCAAGTCTCTTACCTTGCCGCCAAGCGTAGAGGCGCAGAAGGCACAGCCCATCCGGCAGCCTACCTGAGAGGATATGCATACAGTATTCCCATGATGATAACGCATCAAAACCGTTTCAATGCAGTTTCCGTCCTCCAGACGCCATAAATATTTGATGGTACCGTCCAGGGCGGAGACCTGCTTCCGGGCGACTTGAGGCCGGGTGATAAGGCATTCGGCCGCCAGCTTCTCCCGCAGGGCCTTGGAGAGGTTGGTCATCTCATCGAAGCTGCCCGCGCCCCTGTGGAGCCAGGTGAAGATCTGCTTGGCCCGGAAGGCGGGCTCTCCCCCTGTCTTGAGATAGGCGCCCATCTCCTCCAGGGTCATGGATTTCAAATCAATCATAGGCGCCTCCGTAATTTGGCGATGTAAAAGCCGTCTGTGCCATGGATATGCGGCCACAGGGTCAACCGCCCTCCCTCTACCGGCCCAATGGGGGCGGGAAGAGAAAAGGCTTCCGGCTGAAAATCGGGGTGGGCGTCCAGGAAGGCGTCCACCACCTCCCCGTTTTCCCGGGGCAGCAGCGTACAGGTGCAATACAGGAGGACGCCGCCCGGCCGGACATAGGCGGATACATTGTCCAGAATCGCCCGCTGTACAGCCGGCAGTCCCTCCAGCGGAGCGGGGTCCTTATAGCGGATGTCCGGCTTCTTACGGATGATGCCCAACCCGGAGCAGGGCACGTCGGCCATCACCAGATCAAAGGCGTTCTCATAGCCCGGCTTCCGGCTCCTGGCATCCAGCACGCCGGCCTGCACACAGGTGAGGCCCAGGCGTTTCGCCCCCGCCTCAATCAATTTTTTCTTATGCGGGTGGATGTCGCAGGAGAAGACCTCGCCCCTGTCTTCCATCGCGATGGCGGCAGCAAAGGACTTGCCGCCCGGCGCCGCACAGGCGTCCAGGACCCGCGTACCGGGCTCCGGGCCGGCCGCCAGCACCGCCAGCCGCGCGCCGGCGTCCTGGATATAAAACCGCCCCTCCTGAAAGGCGGCCAACCGCTCCAGATCCCCGCCTCCGGTGAGGGTGATGCAGTTGGGCAGCCATGGATGGGGCTCGGCCCGCAGCCCTGCGGCTTCCAGGGTCTCCAGCACCTGCTCGGACGTCGTCCGAACCGTATTGATCTGAGCCACCGTGGCCGGCTCCCCATTGTCCGCCGCCAGAAGACGCTCGGTTTCCTCCGACCCCAGCATGGACTGAAATGTGCGTACCAGCCAGAGAGGATGGCTGTACCGGATGGACAGATATTGGGCCTGGTCCTCCCGGTCGATGAGGGGCAGCCGTTCCAGATTACGGGCCGCCGTCCGCAGGATACCGTTGACCAGACCTGGGCTGCGGGGATTCTTGCTGTATTTCCGGGCCAGCTCCACCGACTCGTTCACTGCGGCGCTGGCAGGAATCTTGGTCAGAAAGGCCATCTGATAGATGCCCAGGCGCAGCGCGTTGAGCACCCGGTTTTCCAGCCGTTCCACCTTTACCGTGGAGAATTTCCCGATATAGAAGTCACAGAGCAGCTTGTTCTGAAGCACGCCGAAACAGAGCCGGGTGGCCAGCGCCGCATCCCGGCTGTCCAGTCCCGCCTCTCGGATGTTCTTTTTCAGGGCCAGGTCGGACCAGGCCCCCTGCTTTTCGCAGGCGGACAGGGTCACCAGGGCCACTTCACGGGCGCTCGGCACACCTGCCATATCAGTCTCGCCGCCTTCCGTTGAATGCCAGTACAAACCGCAGGAGCTGAGCCAGGGACACCAACAGCGCCGCCACATAGGTCATGGCGGCCGCGCTGAGTACCTTTCTGGCGCCTCGCAGCTCCTCATCGTCCAGCAGGTAGCCGCCCTCCAGACTCTCCACTGCCCGCCTAGAGGCGTTGAACTCCACAGGGAGGGTCACCACCTGGCCCAGCACCGCCACGCCAAAGAGGATGACCCCCAGGCCAAACAGGGGCTGGGAGTATAAAAACAGGCCGATGAGGATGAGGAGGATGGAGAGCTGAGAGCCGAAATTGCATACGGGTATGATGGCGTTTCGAAGCCGGATGGGTCCGTAGCCCACGGCGTACTGCACCGCGTGGCCCGCCTCATGGGCGGCTACGCCCATGGCGGCCACGCTGTTGGAGGCGTAGACCGCGTCGGACAAGCGGATCACATTGCTCCGCGGGTCGTAGTGATCGGTCAGCCTTCCTCTGACCCGCTCAATGCGCACATCGGTGACGCCGTGTTGCCGCAGCACCGCCTCGGCCGCCTGGGCGCCGGTATAGCCCCTTGCGCTGCGCACCCGGTCATAGCGGTTAAAGGTAGAGGAAACCTTGAGCTGGGCGAACAGGGCGATCAGCATGGCGGGGACCAGGATCATCCAGTAGTAGGGATCGTAGCCATAGAAAAAGTAGGGCAAGGCAAACGCCTCCTTGTCAGTTCAGCGGGTGGCCCCGCAGATAATCCGCCGCCTTCATCCGTTTTCCGCCATCAGCCTGGAGCTCGTCGATGTGGAGCACCGTGCCACCGCCGCAGGCAATGTCGATCCCCCGCTTCCCCGCCTCCAGGATGGTGCCGGGGGCCGCATCGGTGGTTTGGAGGGGAAGGTCAGTGGAAAAGACTTTACAGCGGATGCCGCCGAACTCCGCCACCGCAGCGGGCCAGGGCAACAGGCCCCGGACCTGGTCGTGGAGCGTCCGGGCCGGTTTGCTCCAGTCCATGGGAGACAGCTCGCGGGACAGCATGGGAGCATAGGTGGAGTCCGCCTCGTCCTGGGGCGTCCGGGCGGCGGTCCCCGCCCCGATTGCCTCCACGGCGGAGACCAGCAGCTCTGCACCCAACTCCGCCAGTCGGGCTGTGAGCGTCGGGGCCGTCTCGTCCGCGCCGATGGGAGTGGACGCCTGGGCAATGATGTCGCCTGCGTCCAGCGCGGGGGCCATATGCATGATGGTGACGCCGGTGACGGCCTCGCCGTTGAGAATGGCCCAGTTGATGGGGGCGGCCCCCCGGTATTTGGGCAGCAGGGACGAGTGGACGTTGATGCAGCCCTTGACGGGATAGTCCAAAATCTCAGAGGGCAGGATCTTACCGTAGGCCGCCACCACGATGAGCTCCGGGTCCAGCTCCCGGAGATACCCCAGTGCCTCCCCATCCCGCATCTTTGCGGGCTGGAACACGGGGATTTCATGGGAAAGGGCACATACCTTTACAGGACTTGGCAGCAGCTTCATTCCCCTGTTCTTGGGTTTGTCCGGCTGGGTAAAGACGCCACAGACAGTATGCCCCGCTCCCAGAAGGGCATTCAGAGAGGGCACCGCAAATTCCGGCGTGCCCATAAAGAGGATCTTCACTGGCCCTCCTCCTCCAGCATCTCATCCAGCTCCTCCTGGGTATAGAGCCGGTCTGCCAGCTCGGTGAACAGATGCCCGTCCAGATGGTCGATCTCGTGGCAGAAGCAGCGGGCCACGATGCCCTCTCCCTCCGCCTCAAAGGTCTGACCGCTGCGGTCCTGCGCCCGGACCCGGACCTGCATGGGCCGCTCCACCATGCCCCACATCCCGGGGACGCTGAGGCAGCCCTCCAGGCCGTCCTGGACCGTTTCGGAGCGGGAGATGATCTCCGGGTTTACCAGCTCCAGCATCTCCCCCTTGCCATCCACTACGATGACGCAGCGGCGGAGAATGCCCACCTGGGGCGCCGCCAATCCCGCGCCGCCCGCCTGCTCCAAAGTTTCCTTCAGATCGTCCAGCAGGTCATGAAGGCGTCCGTCAAAGCCGGTGACGGGCCGGGACTTTTTGCGGAGAACCGGGTCCTTATCCGTCAAAATCTTTCTCAAAGCCATGTTTCTATCCTCCGTTAATCGTATGGATTGACGTCCGCAAACACGGAGACGCCTTTGTTTTCCCTGTCGCTGTGGGCTGCGTACAGCAGATGGGACAGCAGCGCGCGCACCTGTCTGGTATTTTTGCAGCACAGGGTAAGCCGGTAGCGGTAGCGGTTGTTCACCTTGGCCACCGATGCCGGGGCCGGTCCCAGCAGTCTGGGGCCCAGCGCCGCCAGCTCCGGCCGGCGCAGCCAGTCCTCCAGCCCCAGGCGCAGACGCATGCAGGTCCGGAGCACCGCCGCCTCGTCCACCCCGGAAGCGGTGAGGACGAACAGGTCCTGAAAGGGTGGGCGCCCCATGAGCTTCCGAAAGCCGATCTCCTGCTCATAGAAGCTGTCGTAATCCTGGGCGGCGGCAAACCGGATGACCTCGTTGTCGGGGGTATAAGTCTGGATGACCGCCCGGCCCGCCTTTTCACCCCGACCCGCCCGGCCTACCACCTGGGTCAGCAGGGAGAAGGTCCGCTCCCCCGCCCGGAAGGAGTCCACATAGAGGGCCAGATCTGCTGCGATCACGCCCACCAGGGTGACGTTCTCAAAATCCAGCCCCTTGGCGACCATCTGGGTCCCCACCAGGATGGGAATCTTTTCCCGCTCAAACCGGGAGAGCATGGCCTCGTGGGATTGGGTGGCGGTGACGGTATCGGTGTCCATGCGGAGGACTTCCACGCCGGGGAACCGCTCCTGGAGCTCCTCCTGGACCCGCTGGGTGCCGATGCCGATGAAGTTGAGGCCGCCGCCGCACGCCGGGCAGGCCGGAGGCAGCTTTTCTGAATGGCCGCAGTGGTGGCACATCAGGCGGCCATTGGCGGAGTGGTAGGTGAGGTAGGCCGAGCACCGGGGGCAGGTGGGCGCCGCACCGCACTCCCCGCAGGACACCATCCGGCTGGCCCCCCGCCGGTTGAGGAACAGGATGCTCTGTTCCCCCCGCTCCAGGTTGGCCATCAGCTCCCGGTGGAGCAAGGCGCTGATGGGGCCCCCGTTGCCGCGGCGCAGCTCATCCTTCAGATCGGTGATATAGACCCGGGGCAGTGCCCGTTCGTTGTAGCGCCGGGTCAGAGACACCATATGGTAGACCCCGGTTTTGGCCAGGTACATCGTTTCCACCGACGGGGTGGCCGAGCCCAGCACCAGTAGGCCCCCGCCCTTGGCACAGCGGTATTTTGCCACGTCCCGGGCGTGGTATCGGGGGGTATTCTCCGATTTGTAGCTGGCCTCCTGTTCCTCGTCCAAAATAATGAGGCCCAGATTCCGCAGCGGCGCAAACACCGCAGAACGGGTGCCCAGCACCACCCGGGCCGCTCCGGACCGAACCCGCTTCCACTCGTCGTACCGCTCCCCCGCCCGCAGGGAGCTGTGGAGCACCGCCACGTCCGGGCCAAAGTGGGAGGAAAAAATATGCAGGAGCTGTGGTGTCAGCGCGATCTCCGGCACCAGCACCAGGGCGGTCTGTCCCCGCTTCAGCGCGGCGCGGATGAGCTGGATATAAACCTGAGTCTTGCCGCTGCCCGTCACACCATAAAGCAGAGCCACGGCGGCCTGCTTGCTACGGGCCAGGGTGTCCAGCGCCGCAAAGGCCGCTTGCTGCTGGTCATTGAGGACCGGGGGAGCGGCGGGCTCGGACTCTTCCGGCACCGCGCGGCGGAAGACCTCTCTCTTTTGCAACGTCAGAATGCCGCTTTTGGCCAGAGAGCGCAGAGTCGCGCTGGATGCGCCGGTAAAGTAACAGATCTCCTTGGAGGACGCGCAGCCGATGCCGCACAGGAGCTCCACCACCGCATAGCGGAGAGGTGCGGATTTCCGCTTTGGCGTTACCAGCGATAGTGCCTCCTCGGCGGGCATGGCCAGCGCGGCCACCTGCTCGGTCTTATCACCCACGCCTCGGGCGGCGCTGGTCTCCAGCGTCAGAATGCCTCGCTCCACAAGCTGGCGTAGAGTCGGATTGAGGTCCTTGCCCTCAAAGGCCGCACGGATATCCGTGCGCTCGGCGGAACCCCCGCAGGCCCAGAGCATATCCAACAGCCGCCGAGCGGGCTCGGAGCGGCCCACGGCCTGGTAGGATTTCTCCCTGTCGATCCCTTCCGCAATGCGATAGCTGTCGTGCAGAGAGAACCACAGCCCCGCCGGGAGCATGGCCCGGACCGCCTCATAGACCGTGCAGAAAAAGCGCTCCCGCATCCACAGGGCTAGCCGGATTCCCTCCCGGTCCAGTACCGGGGCCTCGTCCAGCAGCGACACCAGGGACTTGAGCCTCTTCTCCGTGGCGGAGGCCTGACCCGTGGTCAGTATGATCCCCTCCGTCCGCCGGTTTCCGGCTCCAAAGGGTACGATGACCCGGACGCCCGGACAGGCGCCTTCTTCCAGTTCGGGAGGAATCCGATAATCATAGGGCTTGTCGATGGCGTAGGTCACGGCGGAGAGCGCCACCCGTGCAATGCGTGCCGGTTCTGTCACGCGCTTCCCCCCTGTCTCCACAAAAGGCAAGCGCCGTGTCTGTCCGGCACTTGCCTTTCCTTTCATTGCGCCTGCGGCACCGTCTCGCCGGTCACCTTGCCGTCGGCCACTTCACGGATAGCGATGGATACCGGCTTGTCCTCCAGCGGATAGCCCTCATCCTCGGCCTCGGCGGCAATTTCGCGGGCTCGGTGGGCCACCACGTTCACCAGCTGATACCGGCTGGGCACCTGTTTGAGCAGATCGTTCATTGCGGGATAGAGCATCATAAGTCATTACACTCCTTCTACAAGATGAATGCGGTTTCTGGTTCGGCAGCCCTCTGCGACCAGGATGGAGATGATCTCCGCAGCCGCTTCGGATACCTTGTCATTGACCACCAGATAATCGTAGTGGGGAATTTCCTTATATTCCTCCCTCGCCTTCTGGAGCCGCCCGGCGATCACGTCCTCACCATCGGTGTGGCGGCCGTGGAGACGGCGGGAGAGCTCCTCAAAGGAGGGCGGAATGATGAAAATGAGAACTGCCTCCGGACACTTGGCGCGGACCTTGGCGGCGCCCTGCACCTCAATGTCCAGCAATACGTCGATCCCGGCGGCCAGCTTCTCCTCGATGACCTTCAGAGAAGTGCCGTAGTAATTGCCTACATACTCCGCGTGCTCCAGCAGCTCGCCGTCGGCGATCATCCGCTCAAACTCCGGCCGATCCACAAAATTGTAGTTAACGCCGTTGGCCTCTCCCACCCGGGGCTGTCGGGTGGTGAAGGAGACGGAGAAGTGGATGTCCTGCCGCTGGCCCAACAGCTCTGAGATGACGGTGCTCTTTCCCACGCCGGAGGGGCCGGAGAGAACAATCAACTGTCCCCGCGCCTTTTTCCGAAATGGCATCAGTCCTCCCCCTCCTCTTCCGCGGCCTCTGCGGCCTCACGGGCGCCCAAGCGCCCGGCCACGGTCTCCGGCTGGATGGCCGAGAGGACGATGTGGTCACTGTCCATGACCAGAACGGCGCGGGTCCGCCGCCCATAGGTGGCGTCGATCAGGACGCCGCGGTCCCGGGCCTCCTGGATCATGCGCTTAATGGGCGCAGACTCCGGACTGACAATGGCAATCAGCCGCCCGGCCGATACCATGTTGCCAAATCCAATATTGATCAGCTTCATGTGCTCCGCCCCTCTTTACTCCAGGTTCTGAATCTGCTCACGGATCTTTTCAATCTCCGCTTTGATGTCGATCACCTTTTTGGAGGTCTCAATATCATTGCATTTTGAGCCGATGGTGTTGGCCTCGCGGTTGAATTCCTGAATGAGGAAGTCCAGCTTTCGGCCCACCGGTACGTCCAGCTCCAGCATCTCCCGAAGCTGGGACAGATGGCTGCGCAGACGCACCGTCTCTTCATCCACGGCCACCTTATCGGCAAAAATGGCGGCCTCCGTGAGGATGCGGCTTTCGTCAATCTGAGTATTTTGGAGCACATCCCTCATTTTAGCCTCCAAGCGGGCCCGGTATTCCGAAACCGTTTTGGGCGACTGCTCCTCCACGAAGGAGGTGAGGCGGCCAATGGTCTCTGCCCGGGAGAGGATATCCTCCCGCAGCTTCTGCCCCTCACGCTCCCGCATGGCGCTGAAGTCGGCCAGGGCCAGATCCAGCACCTGACAGATATCCGCCGCCACGGTCTCCACGTCCTCCTGCGCCTTTTCCACCAGGAGCACGTCCTGGAACCGGGACAGCAGGGATACCGAGAGATCGTCCCGCAGGCCGTAGGCGTCGCGCAGCTCCGTCAGCGCCGCATAGTAGCCGTCTGCCACCGGACGATTCACCGAGACGGAAACGCTGTCCGCCTTGGAGCTGTCGATGCTGACGAATACGTCTACCTTGCCACGGGAGATGCTGGTCTGGACCCGGGTCTTGATGGCGTCCTCGGCAAAGACATACAGCCGGGGCATTTTAATGGAGCAGTCCAGATAGCGGTTATTGACCGAGCGAACCTCCACCGTGATGGTGCGCTCATGCAGGACCGCCTCTCCTCTGCCATAACCGGTCATACTTTTGACCATATGCGGTCCCCCCTTTCTCTTTCTTCCATCGTATGTTATAAGCGTCCCTTCCGCAGGACCCGGTCGATCCGCCGGCCGTAGAAGGAGATGACCTGTGAAAACCCAAAATCATAGAGCAGAAACACCACATTTCCGCCCGCGTAAACCAGCCACAGGGCCTGACCCGCCGCCGGCAGCGCTGAGAGCAGGACGGCCCGCAGGCCAAACCAAAAAACGGTGAGCACTCCGTTGAAAAAGACCAGCTTCAAAAGCAGCTCCAGCGGCAGTCTACGCAGGCGCTCAACGGCATACTTGACGATGGGATAGAGTCCGAAAAAGAGCAGGTACAGCAAAGCGCCGCCCTTGTCCGGCAGCAGGATCAGGGCCAAAATACCCGTGCCCGCATAACACAGCACTCCGGCGCCCACCCCGCTGGACACCACAGCCGCCGCCGGGGTCAGTCCTGCCAGAGCCACAATACCCATCCGTCCCGTGGGCAGGAGCGCGGACAGATAGAGCAGAATCAGGGACACAGCGGCCAGAACGGCGGTCAGCGCCACCCGGTATACGCCACGGCTCCCCCTCATGTCAGTGCCCACAGCCGCCGCACAGGCAGTTCATACACAGCATGGTGGTGCAGCAGTCGCAGCTATCCATTCCCATGCCGTAGCCGGCGGGCCGGTAGGCCTGTCCCCCCTGCTGCATCATGTTGTATGCCTGGCGGTACTCCGGGTTGCCCGGTTCCATGTTGCAGGCGATTTGAAATTGCTGCATGGCCTCGTCCAGCCAGCCCTTCCGATAGGCGATGCTCCCCATCAGGAAATGCCACTCGCCGTCTTGGCGGGTCACTGTGTTCAAGAGCTGTTCCGCCTGCCCCAGATTGCCCAGATTGATGGCCTGGCGGACTCTGGCGTACACGCTGCCGCCGGAATAGGAGGCGCTCTGCTGCTGGTATCCGCCCTGATAGGAGCCCTGAGTTTGATATGCTCCGGCCGAGCCGCCGCTGCGCATCTTGGTGATGGCGTCGTACGCCTCATTGATCTCCTTCATCTTCTCTTCCGCCAGATCAGCCAGGGGATTGTTCTGGTAGTTATCGGGATGGTACTTCCGGGCCAGCTCCCGGTAAGCGCGCTTAATCTCTTCGTCACTGGCATTCGAGCTGACGCCCAACACGCTGTATGGATCGTTCATGTCTCGTGTCTCCCACCTAATCGATTCTTCAGACGTCTCCAACGTCCGGTAAAGACCGCCTCCTCCACCATGGGGAGGCCCAGATACAGGATATTTGCCAATATATCGCTCCAACATCCAAAGTCCGCCAGGCTGTATGCCGAGGCAGCCAAATTCAGCGAGTGCCGCAGCGTGGTCCGCAGCTCGTCTCCGTGGTTCTCCGGCCCATCGGGCCAGCGGGCCGCCGCTGGATTGTAGGCTCCGCTCTCCCGATCCTCCTGCAGATCGTCCCAGGCGTCCGTCAGGTAGATCCAGCGGCCCACATGGTAGAGCATCTGCGCCACCGCCCGGTCCCGGTCCGGCGGCCCAGCCGCCGGGGCCGCGCCCTGCAGGATGCGTGCAAAGGTGTCCGCCGTCCGGTCCAGGGACGGTGAGCCCGCCCGCTCCAGCGCCTGAAGCTCCTCCAAGCAGGCCACCACCTGTCGGTCAAAGTCCGGGACCCGGGCGGCGGCCTTCCGATAGGACGGGCGGAGCAGCAGCGACAGGAGCCGTGCGAAAATTCCCTTCCAAAAAGAGCGGTCCGCCACGCTGTCCCGCAGCTTCCAATAGGTCAGGATAACGCTCTCGTCCGCCGCGCGTTCCAGCGCCTGTCCGCCCTGGCAGGACGGCTTGCCCCGGAGCGGACAGGCCATACACCGTCGTCTGTGGATGACCGGTGGTGCTTTCCCGCCGTCCAGCACCATCACCAGGAATACAAAATCATAATTGAGGAACATCCGGGGAAGGAGCCCGTACCGCCGCCCCAGGGTGTGGCACAGGCCGCAGTAGACCGCCTGATAGGCCTCCCAGTCGCGGACCTTCAACTCATCCTTCCGCGGGCGTACATATCCGAACATCAGGCCCCTTTGATCTGAATGATGCGGAAGGTCATAGACCGGCTGCGCTTGAGGCGCCGGTCCACCAGAATGAGGATGCCGACGCTCAGAGCAAAGGCCAGGGCGGCCGTGCCGATGGAGCCCAGTTCGGACAGGTGCAGGAGCTGCCCCATTACATAACCGAGCACCAGCAGGACCATGGGCAGCAGGTACATGATCGCCGCCAGGCCAATGACCGGGGCGCTGTCGCTTTCTACCAGTACGGTGTCCCCCACATGGGCGCCCACCCGGTTATCCGCATCGGCCATCACGGTGGGAAGAGCCGCCGTGGGGGTGCAGCCGCCGCACTTGGAGCAGTCGTGGCTGCAAGCCCCTTTCCGAACCACCGCCACCCTGGCCTGTCCGTTGGAATAAATTTCTTTTACTTGCGCTACTTGTGTCATGGTGCCTCCTACGATGCCGCCGTCACCTTGATGACGATGGAATACTCGCCAACGACGCCGCACTTGCCGTCGCCGTCCAGATAGATCTTGACTTTTTGATTGAACTGCCCGGGCATCTGTGCGGCGTCCTGAAGGTCTGCCACCACCCGGAGCTGATAGGCCTCCACCGAATCCAGCAGCTCCGCCGGGCCGCGCACCTGTACCTGTAGGGACTGGGTGACCTTTTCCACATCCACGCCCGCAGGCTTATTGATGATCTCGATGTCGTTGGTCTCCAGCGTCCGGGTCTCCAGTCCGCTGACCTTCACCTTGACGGTGACCTTGGTCATACCGCTGTCGTTGGTCAGCGCCGGGTCCAGGACCAGGTTGAACTCATAGGTGTCCTTCAACTCAGACAGATCAATCTCGCCCACAATCTTGGTGCTGCCCTCCAGGGGCTGGATGTCCTCGGCCGCGCCGGAGATGGAAATGCTGTCCGGGGAGAGCTCGTAGCTCACCACGTCGTTGAAGTTGTCCGCCGTGACGCCGCCTCCATAGACAAATCGAACGTCCAGAGGCAGGTCCAGGGTCATATAGACGGGCAGAACCACGCTGGCCGACTCCGCGTCTGTGACGATATCGGAGCCGTCCACCTCGCTGCCCTCGGCATCAATGAAGGTAATGCTCAGCTCGCCGGTATAGGTTTCAGACAGGTCCTGGCGGGAAACGGTGACTTGGGCGTGATCCACATTCTTGATCAGCTCTTCCGGACCCTTGATCTCCACGGTGGATGGGGTGATGATGAAGTCCCCGACGCGGAAGCCCTCCGCCACCGTGCCGGTAAAGTTGCCCCTGACCTCCACCTGTTTGTTCATCATCCGTTCGATCAGGAGCTGGACGGTGTAGCTCTCCTGGTCCTGGACTGCGACGGAGCCGCCGGTGGCCGTGTAGGGCACGGTCACCTTACACTGGAATTCCTTCTCCCCCGCCGATTGGACGTCCGCCACATCTACTGAAACGGTGATGCTGTCCTTGTCGCTTTTGATACGGCTGATGGCGTTCCGGTTGCCGTATACTTTCAGATCGACGGCCAGCTCGGAAGAGGGTGCGATCATCAGGCCGCGGCTGGTCAGGACGTCCTCGTTGACGATGGTCACCGGGACATTGTAGATGGTCGCGCTGGTAGTGGAGTTTACCTCGACCGTCACATAAAACCACAGCCCGATGGCGATGAGGATGGCGAGGACGATATTAAAGGCCTTGCTGTCAGTGATTCGTTTCCCCATCGTCACTTTCACCTTTTTTCGACTTGAATAGATTGGCCAGTACCGAGGGCTTGGCCGGTTCCTGCTCGGGCATCAGCTCGTTTTCCATCAGGCGCTCCAGCGTCTCGGGCGCCAAATGCCGCTTGAGCATCCCGTTGACCGCCACGGAGATGGAGCCGGTCTCCTCTGAGACGATGGCCACCACCGCGTCGGAGTTCTCGCTCATGCCGATCCCCGCCCGGTGGCGCATTCCCAGGTCCTTGGACAAATTGGTGTTCCCGGACAGGGGGAGCACACAGCCGGCGCCGACGATACGACCGTTGCGCACGATTACCGCTCCGTCGTGGAGCGGCGCTTTGTTCCAGAAAAGGTTTTTCAGCAGCTCTGAGGAGACGCTGCAGTCCAGCACCGTGCCGGTCTTGATGATGTCATCCAGAGGGGTTTTACGCTCAAAGACCATGAGCGCGCCCACCTTGTCCCGGGAAAGAGCGGTATAGGCCGCCACGGTCTGGCCAATGGCATCCTCAATCTCGGAGGGGATCTCCTCCTTGCTGAACATGTCCCCCAGCCGGCTACTGCCCACCTGCTCGAGAAAACGGCGGATCTCCGGCTGGAATACCACCACCAGGGCCAACAGACCCAGCTCCACCGTCTTGCTCAAAATGAAATTGACGACGTTCAGCCGGAAAGCATTGGACAGGACAAGGGCGGCCAGCAGCAATACGATTGCCTTGGCCACCTGAGCGCCCCGGCTGTGCCGCACCAGCAGCAGCATCCGGTAGGCGATATAGGCGATGATGGCGATGTCGATGATATCGCTGATGGTGATCATCTGGATCTGGTTCCGGATGTTCACGAACAGTTGACCCGCCGCTGCAAAGAACGTGTCCATTTCCAAAGTCTCCCACAAAAACCGAATGCGCCGGGACGGCGCTTTAGCTGTTCCTGGAGCCAGCCACAAAAAGCTGTCCTCCATTTGAATTATTATACTTGATTCAGTGGGAAATGGCAATACGGCGCCCCATTAATTTTCCCTTAAATTCCGAAGAGAACAGGAGAAAATGGACGCGCGAAGGCGCACGGCGGAGCGCCGTGCGCCTGACGATGGGACTGCTATTTTCCAAGCCGCGCCACAGCCGCCGCGAGCTGGTCGGCCTCTTTGCCGTGGTTGAAGGCGGAGAAGCTGGCCCGCACGGTCCCCGCCTTGAGGGTCCCGGCAGAGCGGTGCGCCAGCGGGGCGCAGTGGAGTCCTGCCCGGACGGCAATCCCCATGCCGCCCAGGGTCTCCCCCACCTCCTCGCAGTCCATCCCTTCCATCTGGAAGGAGAGGACGCCCGACTGGCAGAACAGGCCCCGGGCGGCATAGACCCGAACCCCCGGCAGAGCAGAGAGCTGCTCCGCCGCTCGGGCGGCCAGCCTGCGCTCGTGATCCAGGATCTTCTCCTCCCCCTGGCTGCGTACGAACCGCAGGCCCTCCAGCAGTCCGGCCACACCGGCGATGTTCTGGGTCCCCGCCTCCAGCCGGTCGGGCAGAAAATCCGGCATATCCTGCCGGATGGACACCGAACCTGTTCCGCCCCGCAGAATGGGGGCGGTCTCGTGATTGCACAGCAGCAGCCCGGTCCCCTGCGGTCCGTAAAGGCCCTTATGGCCGGGCATGGCGATGAAAGCCGCCCCCAGCTCATCCAGGTGCACCGGTAGGCAGCCGGCGGACTGGGAGGCATCCAGAATCAGAGGTACGCCCCTTCTGGCGCACAGGGCGGAGATCTCAGCCACCGGCAGCACATAGCCAAAGACGTTGGAGACATGGTTGCATACGACTGCGGAGACCTCCGGGGTCAGCAGCCGCTGGAACTGGTACAGGATGGTCTCCGGCTGAAACAGGGGCGAGGCGGCCACCTTCACCTTGACGTTTGGGATTGCGGCCAGAGGCCGCGTGACGGCGTTGTGCTCGTAGCCGGAAATCAGCACGGTGTCCCCCGGCTTGACCAGGGACTGAATGGCGATGTTGAGCCCATGGGTGGCGTTGAAGGTCAGTACCACATTGTCGGGCTCCCCCACGTGAAACAGCTCCGCCGCCGCCTGGCGGCAGGCGAAGGCAGTCTCCGCGGCCAGCATGGCAGGTTGGTGTCCGCCCCGTCCGGGCGTGGCCATGTGGTTGACCGCATAGGCGCTAGCACTGGCCACGGCGGTCGGTTTTTGCAGCGTGGTAGCGGCGGCGTCCAGGTAGATCATAGATCCACCTCCCGGTAGCTTCCGTCTGCTTCCGTCATATAGATTCGCTTGGGGGGCAGGTAGGCGCGGTTGAGGAGCACCAACGCGTCGGATAGACGGCGCTCGGACACCTTCACCGCGTGGCTGCAGCCTTCGCCCGCGATACTTTTGGGAGAGCGGAGAATGCGCGCGGTGATGCCCGCCCGCTCCAGAACGGAGGCCGTCCGCTGGGCATAGGTCAGGGAACGGCAGACGATGAGATAATAGACCATTGGCATGACACTCCTCTCTTGCCCAGTGTATGCCGCAGGACTGGCACAGGGGACAAAAAAGCCCTTCCGGCTCCTTGGCCGAGAGGGCTTTTTCCTGCGCTACCGCTCCAGCGTCTCCAGCAGGGCCACCGCGTGAGCGGCAATGCCGTCCCCACGCCCCGTGAAGCCCAACCCCTCCTCTGTGGTGGCCTTCACATTGACCCGTTCCGCCGGGACCCCCATATGCCGCGCCAGGTTCTGCCGCATCAGCGGGATGTGGGAGGCCAGCTTGGGGGCTTGGGCAACCACGGTGGCGTCTACATTTCCCACCTGCCAGCCGCTCTCCGCCAGCCGCAGGACCACCCGGTCCAGCAGCAGCAGGCTGGAAATACCCCGATAGGCCGGGTCGCGGTCGGGAAATAGCTTGCCGATGTCTCCCAGCCCGGCGGCGCCCAGCAGGGCGTCCATTACCGCGTGGGTAAGCACGTCGGCGTCGGAGTGTCCCAGCAGTCCCCGCTCAAAGGGCACGTCCACCCCGCCCAGGATCAGCTTTCGCCCTGCCGTGAGGCGGTGCACGTCGTAGCCGTGGCCGATGCGGAATCCGCTCATACCAGCTCTCCCCTTCCGTTCAGGATGCCCAGCCCCAGATTCAGGTCGGCCGGGGTGGTGATCTTGATGTTCTCATCGGAGCCCCGGGTCAGGCAGACCGTCATGCCCAGCCGCTCTACGGCCGCGCAGTCGTCTGTCAGTGTGGCGCCTTCCTCCGCCGCCTTTTGCAGCGCCGCCTTGATCAGGGAGGGCTCAAATACCTGCGGCGTCTGTACCGCGAACAGCTCTTCCCGGTTCAGCGTCTCCTCCACCAGACCGCCTGCGGCCCGCTTGATGGTGTCGTGGACCGGAACGGCCGGCGCGGCGGCCCCGCACTCGGCGGCCCGCAGGATGACCTGCTCCAGCACCTCCGGAGTGACAAAGGGCCTGGCTCCGTCGTGGACGCCGATGACATCGGCTGCCGGGTCGGTCTCCCGGACGCCCGCCAGCACCGACTGGGTGCGGGTGGCTCCGCCCACCACCAGCTTCCGCACCTTCTGTAAATCAAAATCCTTGCAGAGCTGGCCGGCGGGGACAATCAGATCCTGCCGGGTCACCACGATGATCTCCTGGACCAGCGGACAGTTCTCCAAGGCTTGCAGCGTGCGGATGAGAATGGGCACGTCCCCCAGAGGCAGCAGGATCTTATCCATCCCCTCCATCCGTGCAGAGGAACCGGCGGCGGGGACCACCATGGAGCACCGGGGCCCGGCGTGCTTTTTTCGGCGCAGTCGTTCAAACAGCGGCGGCATCTGCCATACACTTCCTTCCTGCTTGGCAAAAAAGGAGCCTGACGGCTCCTTTTCAGTGTACTCGAAAACAGCTTATTGCGCAAGTGCCGTATTTATGCGGGCTTCCACATCTTCATAGCTGGTGTTTTGGGAAAGAACCAACTCGGAGATGAGGATCTGCTTGGCGGAGTGGAGCATCTTCCGCTCCCCGGTGGAGAGGCCGCGGTCCGTATCCCGCAGAGCCAGCCCCTTTACCACGCGGGCCACCTCGGTCAGGTCGCCGCTTTTCAGACGCAGCATATTTTCCCGGTAGCGCCGATTCCAGTTGGCGGTCATATCCACTTCAATGTCGGGGATAGAGGCAATGATACGGTCAGCCTCGGCGCTGTTCACCACCGGTCGCACGCCAATCTCTTCGCTGTTCGTGGTGGGGATCATGACCAGCATCCCACCGACGGGAATTTTGAGCAGATAGTATTCCCGTACCACGCCGTTCACCTTTTTGCTTACGATGCTGTCTACGACACCGGCACCATGCATCGGATGAACAATTTTATCCCCTACCTGAAACATGAATCCACCTCCACAAAAACCGAAAAATAACTCTTGACAAATCTTATGAATGAGTTTATTATAAACCTTTCGATCATGGTTTGCAAGGGCCTTTCTGGAATAAACTCTGTAAAAAAGCAGTAAAACACCCCGTTTCCAACTGGAAACGGGGTGTTTTTTCATTGGAACAGGATGGATTTACTCCTCCGCCTCAGAAGAAGCGACCACTTCGTCCGCCTCACCGGGCTGGTTGCGGGCATCCTCCAGCAGAGCGCGGATGGACAGAGACACCTTCTTGTTGTCCATGTCGATGTCGGTAATGCGCACGTCCACCATCTGACCCTCGCTCAGCACGTCGCCGGGCTTGTCGATGCGGTGGTCCGCGATCTGGGAGATGTGGATCAGGCCGTCCACACCGGGGACGATCTCAGCAAAGGCGCCGAAGGTCATGAGCTTGACCACCTTGACATTGGCGGTGCTGCCGATGCTGTAGGTGTTGATGAACTTGGACCAGGGGTCCTCCGTGCGGTCCTTCATGCCCAGAGAGATTTTCTTCTTCTCGGGATCGAAGGAAATGACATACACCTCCACGGTATCGCCCACCTTCACCACCTCGGAGGGGTGCTTGATGCGAGACCAGGACAGCTCGGAAATGTGGACCATGCCGTCCACGCCGCCGATGTCCACAAAGGCGCCGTAAGAGGTCAGAGACTTCACCACGCCGGTATAGCGCTTGCCCTCCTCGATCTCCTCCCAGACCTTGGCGGCCTTGGCGGCGCGCTCCTCCTGGGCCACGGCGCGGATGGAACCCACCACCCGACGGCGGGCACGGTTGACCTCGGTGATACGCATACGGACCTTCTGCTTCACCAGCTCGCTCATGTCGGCGTCACGGGGCAGGCCGGTCTGGGAAGCGGGAATGAACACGCGCACGCCCCGCACGGAGGCCTCTACGCCGCCCTTGTTGTCCTTGGTCACCACGCCCTCGACAGGGGTGTGATTCTCGCAGGCGGCCTCGATGTCATCCCAGCTCTTGACGGTATCCAGGCGCTTCTTGGACAGGGTGACAACGCCCTCCGCGTCGTTGACGCGCATGACGTAGGTTTCAATCTCGTCGCCCACCTTCACGATGTCCTCCACCTTGACGGTGGGGTCGTCGGACAGCTCGGATACGGGTATGTATCCGGCGTGCTTGGTGCCCAGATCCACGTAGATCTCCGTGGGCGTGATTTCCGTGACGATGCCCGTTACCTTCTCCCCTGTATTTAAAGTCTTGATCGATTTCTCCAGCAGATCAGCGAAGGATTCTTCGATCTCCATGATTTCGTCGCTCATTTTGTCATAGACCTCCTTTATAATCCACCCGGGCGTGGAAGCGCCCGCAGTGACTCCTACAGAAGCCAGTCCCCGGAACGAGGACGGTTCCAGCTCCTCCGCCCCCTCGACGGCGACCACCCGGGGACAGAGGGCGCGGCACAGTTCCGCCAGCCGTTTGGTGTTGGAGCTTCGCCGGTCTCCGATGACAATCATGGCATCGGAACGGGCGGCCAACGCCTGGGCCTCCGTTTGCCGCGTACACGTAGCGCTACATATTGTATCAAAAATTTCTGCGTTTGTACATAGTTTTTTTGTTTTTTCTATACTTGATTCCCAAATTACGCGGGTGGAGGTGGTCTGCGAGACCAGTGTCAAGGGTTTTTCCCGATATTCTGGATGTTCCGACAGCCAAATCTCCCATTCCTCCGCGCCAGCCAGCACCACCGGGCGCCTGCACCAGCCGGCGATGGCCACCACCTCCGGATGATCGGGCGTGCCGATGATCACGGGCTGACGCCCCTCCTGCTCGGCTTTTTCCACCAGCCGGTGGATCTTGGTGACGTTGGGGCAGGCCGCGTCAATGACTTTGGCGCCCTTAGCCTTCAGCGCCTCATGCACCCGGCGGGGCTCTCCGTGGGAGCGCAGGATGACCGAACTGCCTTCCGGGACCTCATCCACGCTTCCCACACAGGACACGCCCTTTTTCGCCAGCCAGCTCACCACATGGTCGTTGTGGATGACGGGCCCCAGCATGACACAGGGCTCGCCCGATTCCGCCGCCTGTGCCGCCAGCTCCACCGCACGGCGGACGCCGTAGCAGAAACCGGCGGACTTCGCCAGCTCCACTCTCATGCCGCTGCCTGGGCCTTCAGAGCCCGAATCCGCGCCATCATGTCGTCGGCAATGGCGTGGTATTCCTCCGTGGTGGCCCGTCTGCCCGCCGTCACGGGATAATAGGGCTCTCCGATGATCACCGGAGTGCGGCCAAACCACTTTTTCTTTTCGGAGATATAGACCGGCAGGATGGGGACGCCGCACCGCACGGCCAGCATGGCGGCCCCGGTCTTGGCCTCGCCCGCTCCGCCGTCCTTGATGCGAGTGCCCTCCGGGAAGAGAAGCACTTTTTCCCCGCCTTTCAGGAACTTCATCGCCTGCTTGATGGCGCCCACATCGGCTTTGCCCCGGTCCACGCCGAATACGCCGGCCTTGCTCAGGAGCCAGCCAATCACGGGTACCCGGATCAACTCGGCTTTCGCCATGGCGCGGACCTGATGCTTGAGCCGGAAGGCGAATACCAAAAAAAAGGGATCAGAAGCCGCCGTGTGGTTGGCGCAGACCAGCACGCCGCCCTCCGGGATGTGCTCCCTGCCGACGGCCCGGCAGGGGTGCACCAAATTAAAAAAAGGAAAAATAATACAGTAAAGTATGGCGTAAACGGTCCTCATTGGCCCAGTTTCCTCCTGATAGTCTCAAGTAAGGCATCAAAGCTCTCCTGCAGGGACAGACCCGTGGTGTCCACCGCGATGGCGTCTTCCGCCTGACGCAGAGGTGCGGCGGCGCGGGTGGTGTCCTTGCGGTCGCGCTCAATGATATCGGCCAGCACGGTCTCATAGCAGTCCGGCAGCCCTTTGGCCGCCAGCTCGGCATGGCGGCGGCGGGCCCGGTCCTCGGCGGAGGCGGTCAGGAAAATCTTCACGTCTGCGGCGGGCAGAACCACTGTGCCGATGTCCCGTCCGTCCATGATGACGTCATGGGTCCTGGCCAGGTCCCGCTGCATGTTCAGCAGAAACGCCCGTACCGCCGGGATGGCGGAGACGGAGGAGGCGTATTTGGAGATCTCCGGCCGGCGGATGGACTCGGTTACATCCTCGCCGCCCAGGTACATGTGCTGTAGCCCGTCGCTGCCGTAACGCAGGCGGATATCCGCGTCCGGCAGAAGGGCGGTGACGGCCGCCGCGTCGTCGGGGGCCACCCCCTGACGGCAGGCCAGCAGACCCAGCGTACGGTAGATCGCGCCGGTATCGACATAGACAAAACCCAGAGCCTCCGCCAACCGCTTGGCCATCGTACTCTTCCCCGCGCCGGACGGTCCGTCCACCGCGATGCTCCGAAATGACATATTCTTATCCCCCCAATACGCGCAGCGCCGCGGCCTGTCCCGCCGCACGGCCGGTACACCAGGCGATCTGCAGGTTGAACCCGCCGGTGTAGGCGTCCACGTCGATGAGTTCTCCGGCGAGGTATAACCCCTGCACCAATTTGGATTCCATTGTCCTGGGGTCGATCTCTCCCACCTTCACCCCGCCGGAGGTGACAATGGCGTCCTCCACCGGCCGCGGCCCCTGGACCTCAAAGCACAATGCCTTGAGCAACTCCAGCAGCCTGCGCCGCTGGACCTTGGTGACCGAATTGGCCGGCAGGTCCGCCGGAATGCCGGAGCGCGCCGTCAGCACAGGCACCAGCAGTCTGGGGGCCAGATGCTCCAGCACGTTGTGGAAGGCCTGGTTGGCATGCTCGCTGAACTCCCGCACCAGACGGGCGTCCAGCGTCTGCTCGTCCAGGGCGGGCTTCAGGTCGATGCAGACGGTATAGCGGTCCTTTTCATACTCCCGCATATGGGCGCTGGCGCTGAGAATCAGCGGTCCGGACAGGCCGAAGTGAGTGAACAACAGCTCCCCCTGCTCCTGAAAGACGACCTTGCCCCTTTGGTTCTTGACCCGCACCGACACATTGCGCAGGGAGAGCCCCTGCATTTGGGGGCACTCCTCCCCTTCGATCACCAGGGGGATCAGGGAGGGCCTGGGCGGCAGGACGGTATGCCCCAGCTCCGCCGCCATGCGGTAGCCGTCGCCGGTGGATCCGGTCAGAGGATAGGAGCACCCTCCCGTGGCCAACACGGCCGCAGCGCAGGGATAAGTGCCGCGCTCCCCTTTTACGCCGGAGATGCGGTCCTCCGTGGCCAGCAGGCGCACCGCCCGGTCCTCCACGATGGACACCTTCTGACGCCGCAGAGCCATGAAAAGCGCGTCGATGACATCCGCCGCCCGGTCGGACTGCGGAAAAACCCGGCCGCCGCGTTCCGTCTTGAGCGGGACGCCCAGGCCGGTAAAGAATTCCTGCACGGCGGAGGGCGGAAAGCGGGTCATAGCGCTGGTAAGAAAACGACTGTTATGCGGGACGTTGGAGAGCGCCTCGTCCGCAGGACAGTCGTTGGTAAGGTTACAGCGGCCTTTCCCTGTGATATAAAGCTTCCGGCCCACCTTCTGGTTGCGCTCCAGAAGGATGACGCAAGCGCCTGACTGGGCGGCGGACAGCGCGGCCATCATGCCCGCCGCGCCGCCACCTACCACAACGATCTGAGATTCCAAAGTGAAGCCCCTTTCAGCGGGTCTTTATTCCTCGACCTTTTCGTAGACGCCATACTCCGACCAAATCTGCTCCAGATTCACAAAGGTCTGCTCCACATCCTCGTTTTTCCTGCGGCCCACCGCCACAATGAGGGCGTTGACCAGACTCAAAGGCGCCACCAGGGAGTCCACAAAGGAGGCCATATCGCTCTTGGCCAGCAGGGTCTCGGTGGCGATTTCGGCCAGCGGAGAGGCCTCGGAATCGGTCAGCGCAATGACGTTGGCCCCCCGGTCCCGGGCAAAGTGCATGGCCTTTACCGTGCGGCTGGAGTACCGGGGAAAGCTGATGCCGATGACGGCGTCCTCGGGGCCCACACGCAGAAGCTGCTCGAAGATCTCACTGGCCGAGGTGGTGTGGACCAGCGCGATATTATCAAAGATCAGATTAAAATAGAACCCGATGAAGTCGGCCAGCGCGGCGGCGGACCGGACGCCCAGGATATAGATGCGCTTGGCGGCCAGAATGGCGTCCACCGCGGCCTTAAAGCTCTCCCGGTCGGTCTCCTCCATGGTCATGCGGATCTTCTCGATATCCGACTGCATCACCATGGACAGCACGTCCTGATTGCCGATGCGGTCGTTCGCCACCTCGATGCGCTGGATGGAGGTCAGCTTGTTGCGGATCATCTCCTGCAGTGCCTTCTGCATACTGGGGTAGCCATCGTAGCCCAACTCGGCGGCGAACCGCACCACGGTGGACTCGCTGACGTTGACCGTCTTGCCCAGCCGGCTGGCGGTCATAAAGGCAGCCTTGTCATAGGACTCCAGAATGAAGCGCGCAATCAGCTTTTGCCCTTTGGAGAAGGTGTTCATCCGGGTCTGAATTATGGAAAGAATATCACGGGTCATAAGGAAATACCCCCAGGCTCTGTTCCCCGCCCTTGGGGAGCATGGATTTTACGTACTAACGTACTATATCATAGCGGGAAGCCCGGAGAAAAGCAAGTAAAATCTGCAAGGAAAATTAGGTTTCTTGCAAAATCACAAAAGAAGCTTACGGAACCACGCCACTTCTGTATTGGCCAGCGGCCGCCACCGCCCCACGGGCAGATCTCCCAGAAAAATAGGCCCCTCCCGCACCCGGCGAAGGGTTTTTACCGTCAGCCCCGCCTGGGCGCACATCCGGCGCACCTGCCTGTTTTTCCCTTCGTGGATAACGATGGACAGGCAGTTTGCGCCCCGCTCCGTCACCTTGGCGGGGGCCAGCGGGACGCCGTCCAGCTCCATGGGCCCCCGCAGGTGGGGCAGCGCCCGTGCCAGATCGCCGGAGACCCATACCCAGTATTCCTTCTCCACCGCATGCCGAGGATGAATCAGGCGGTTGGTGACCGCTCCGTCATTGGTCATCAGAAGCAGGCCCTCTGAGTCCAGGTCCAGCCGTCCCACCGGCCACACCCGCGCCCCGCAGCCGGAGACCAGCTCTGCCACCGTCTTGCGCCCCCTCTCGTCCGAAAGGGTGGTTACATAGCCCCGTGGCTTGTTCAGCATCAAATAGACCGGGTGGGCCGGACCGCCGACCCGATGCCCGTCCAGCACGATCTGGTCCCGGACCGGGTCGGCCCTGGTCCCCAGAGCAGCGGTGACACCGTTGACCGTCACCCGGCCGGCGGAGATATACTCCTCCGCAGTCCGGCGGGAGCATACCCCGGCGGCAGATAGGATCTTTTGCAGACGCTCCTCCATAAAGAGAACTCCTCGCTTCCATATGTAAGGCCCGCCGCAGGCGGGCCTGTGTCAGCTCGTATGGGGGGCGAAGGCCGTCAGAAAGGCGGCGCTGTCCGCCCGGTTCAAAAAATCCAGCACCCGCCGCAGCAGGGAGCTGCCCACCACCGCGTCCCGGCGCACATCGGCGTCATAGAGCAGGTAGGTCTCTCCCACGCAGGTTTCTCCCAGATAGAAGGACAGCTTCCCCGCGATGGTCCCCTCCGTTACCGGTGCCTGCGCCCGCTCCGGCAGGAGGAGCTCTGCCTGGAGCTCTTCTTCCGCCGCAGTGGGGTAATATACATCCTCGCCGGTGCGGACGGCCACAAACCGGGTCAGACTGCCCTCCACCGGCACCCGCCGGAACACCTTCCCCGCCGTAGCCAGCACCTGCCGGGGATAGGTCTCAAACCCGTAGTCGAACAAAGCGGCGTGGTCCTTCCAGTCGTCGGGGTCGCTGAGGGTCACGCAGATCAAAAGCTGCCCTTCCCGCCGGGCACAGGATACCAGGGTCCGCCCCGCAAGCTGCGTATAGCCGGTCTTCATTCCCTCACAGCCCTCGTACTGCCACAACAGCTTGTTGTGATTGGTGAAGGTGCGGGCGCCCAGCGTAATGGACTTGGTGCCCACGATCTCCGCCAGCGCCTCATGCCTCAGGACCTCGGCGGCCAGAAGAGCCATATCGGCGGCAGTGGAATAGTGCGCTTCGTCGTTGAGTCCGTTGGGGTTTGCAAAGTGGGTGTCCTCCATACCCAGGCTCGCCGCACGCTGGTTCATCCAGTCCACAAAGGTCTCCACATCTCCGGCGCAGTGGCGGGCCACCGCCAGGGCGGCGTCATTGCCCGACTGGAGCAGCAGACCATACAGCAGCGTTTTCAGAGGCAGTTTCTCCCCTGGCTTCAGGTACATGGAGGAGCCCTCGGCCAGCGTGTCTGCCGGCTGGATCGTGACCTCATCCTCCAGGTCGGGAGTGGATTCCACCGCCACCAGGGCGGTCATCAGCTTGGTGATGCTGGCGATAAGCCGTTTTTCACGGGCGTTCTTCTCGTAGAGCACCCGGCCGCTGGCGGCATCGACCAGGATGGCGGAGGCCGCCGCGGTCTCCGGCCCCGCCGCCTGGGCGCTCCGGAGGGCAAAAGGGTACAGCAATACAGCGGCCAGCAGGGCCGCGAGCATACGCTTCATACGTGTCACCTCGACGCACAGATGACACTAGTATGGAGCTTAGAACCCGGATTTATCCTCGGCCTTTTTCTGGTCAATGAAGCCGGTGACCTTGTCAAACATTTCGGGCACCAGCTCCACCACCCGGTCCACCGTGGTATTGGCGGGAGGCGCTACAGGCAGCAGCTTTACAGTGTCCCCCTTCACGATGAGAAAGGCCACCGGAGAGATGTTGACGCCGGCCCCGCCGCCCCCGCCGAAGGCGTTGTCGGCCTCGGGCTTCTGGTTCTTGGTGGCAAAGTCGCTGCCTCCGGAGGCAAACCCGAAGGAGAGCTTCGATACGGGGATGAGCGTGATGCCGTCGTCCGTCCGGATGGGGGTGCCGATAATGGTGTTGACGTCCACCATTTCCCGGATCTTCTGCATGGTGGTGCTCATCAGATCGCCGATGGGATGATTTTTTTCCATAGTTAAACCGCCTCTTTCTGTTTTTGCCCGCTTTTGTATTGGGATAGGATGCGCAGAGCCTGGAACCCCAAGCGGACGGCGAGGACCACGCCCTGCCCGATGGTAAGGGAGAATGCCGCCTTCAGGTAGATTACAGGGCGGCTGCCCTCGAAATCCACCGCGGTGCGGATGCTCCGCTGCCGGACATTAAAATGATTCTCCAACAGGGGCAACATCATACCCAACGCGGCGTTGGCGCCGCCAAAGGCCATGGCTGCCGCCGCCGGGTTGGAGGCCGCCGCCGTCAGCTCCAACTCCAGTTGGTCGATGCGCACCTTGCGCTTGAACCGTCCGGCCGTCTCGGCGGCCAGAGGCAGGAACTCCTTCACCCGAGACAGGGTCCCACCCTTTTTCGGCGGCTTTTCCCTCTGACCCTCCGGCTGCGGATTTTTTTCCTGAGGCGGCCTGGGCTTCCGCGCCCTTTTCCGCATGGGGAAAACCGTGAGGTGCAGCCGTCCCAGCCGAATACGGACCAGCAGCCCCTGAGCGGAATACTCCAGCACTCCGCCCACCCGGACCAGGGAGAGTAGAAACAGGAGAACCAGAACAGTCCCTAAGATGATCCATGCCCTCATGGTCTCACCCTCCCGCCTCTTCCCCGCCGGTGGGAGAGGACTCCGGCTTCTCCTGCTGACTTTTGAGCTGCTCCAGGGCGGTCTGCATCTCCAGGGTGAGCTGCCCGTCCTCGAGGCTGGCGTTGGGCAGCTCGGGCAGCTCCTCCAGACTGGACAGCCCGAAGGAACGCAGAAAGGTGGGCGTGGTGCGGTACAGGATGGGCCGTCCGGGGACGGCCAGACGGCCGCACTCCTCGATGAGCTCCCGGTCCAGCAGTAAACCAACGGTGTAGGAGCTGTCCACGCCCCGCACCTGGTCCACATAGGCCCGGGTGGCGGGCTGGTAATAGGCGATGATGGCCAGCACCTCCAGAGCGGACTGGGAGAGCTTGGCGGGCTTCCGGCTTTCCAGGGCCCTGCGGATATAGTCGGCATACTCCGGCGCCGAACAGAGCTGATAGCTGGCGTCCAGACGAACCAGACGGATGCCCCGCCGCTCATAGCTGTAATAGTCCATCAGCCGCTGGGCCACCGCGTCCGCCGCGGCCCGGTCGATCCCCAGCGTCAGGCATAGGCGCTCCACGCCCACCGGCTCGCCGGCGGCGAAGAGGATGCCCTCCATGGCGGATTCGATTTCCTTCAATTCCATTGCAGTACCACCCCTATCAGTAGGCATCGGTGGAGAGCTCCAGGGCGTCGTCTCCCTCCCCGGTGCAGGTGACGGTGCAGTCGGCGTCGGTACCCGCCAGCCGGATGCGCTTGGCCTTGCAGAGCTCCAGCACGGCAATGAAGGTGGCCACCACCTCGGACCGGCTGCGGTTGCCCCGAAACAGGGCCCGGAACCGGGTGACGCCAAAGTGCACCAGCCGCTGGATCAGCTCCGCCGCCTTGTCGGAGACGGGATAGGGCTCCCGGCCAACAATGCCCTCAAAGGCGCTCATAGGCGGCGGCAGCTTGTTGTCCGCGCGCTCCAGCACCGCCGCCATGGCCCGCCGCAGGTCCTCCCGGCTGTGGACATAGCGGTAGGTCCGGCTGACCGGCAGGTGCTCCGGTACCTTGGTGATGTAATCCCGACCGACGGCGTAGCGATCGGACAGCTCCCGCGTTACCACCTTGACCTTCAGATAGTTCTCATGGCGCTGGTGCGCCTCCAGAGAAGCGATGAGCTGCTCCATCTCGCTGAGGGCCTCCTCGTCGTGGATGGACAGCAGCATCCGGGACTTGATAAAGACCAGTTGGGCAGCCATGGACACAAAGTCGCTGGCCACCTCCAGATCCAGGCGCTTGCGCTGGTTCATCCAGGCCATGTACTGGTCCAGAATGACCGCGATCTGGATGTCCTTGATCTCCATCCTGTTTTTGGAGAGCAGGTGGAGGATCAGGTCCAGGGGGCCGGTAAAATCCCCCAGTTCCTCTTCCGCACGGGCCTTAACCACGCCCTCCAGATGATAGATGGGAGCCTCCACGCCGCCACCCCCTTTCCAATTCAGACGAACAGCCGGAACACCCACTCCGAGCCGTGGAGGAGCAGCTCCAGAATCCAGCGGCGCACCGCGTACAGGGGACCGTCCAGCACCCCCGTCCAAAGTACCGCCATCAGTACGACGATCCCAATGCGCTCGAAACGCAGGATCTGGTAATAGATTCGGTCGGGCAGGACTCCCTCCAGCACCTTGGAGCCGTCCAAGGGCGGAAACGGGATGAGATTGAATACCCCCAGGCCCACGCTCAGAGAGGCCAGCAGCCAGCAGAAGTCCAAAAGGCCCTCAGCCACAGTGCCGGACACCGCTCCTGCGTAAAGCAGTCCGTAAAACAGGGCATACAGCAGCATGGCGGCGTAGGCCAACAGGAAATTGGACGCCGGTCCCGCCAGGGCGGTCAGGGCCATGCCGCTTTTGGGGTGCTTGAAATAGCGCATATCCACCGGCACCGGTTTGGCCCATCCAAAGCCCACCGCCAGCATCATGAGGGCGCCAAAGGGATCGATGTGCCGCAGCGGATTGAGGGACAGCCGGTGCATCCGCTTGGCCGTGGGGTCACCCAGCGCATAAGCGGCCAGACCGTGACAGGTCTCGTGGATGGTGAGGCACAGCAGGACTGCCGCTACCTGCATCAGCAGGTCGATCAGTCCGCTCCAATCCATATTCTGTGTAAAATTGGAAAAGGAATACAAGGGAGCTTCCCCTTTCATTGCTCAGGCCAGCAGCTTGTGCCGCAGGGTCTCCAGTTCTCCATCGGTCAGCCCGGCCGCCCGGAGGTAGTCCGGCACAGAGCCGTACTTGTCCAGCAGCAGGTCCATGCACTCCTCCAGATACTCCCGCCTGGACTGGCCGGCGAAGGCCGCCAGATCGGGAACCCGGAGCTGGATGAGCTGGATGATCTCCGCCAGATAGGTCTCGGAGATCTGATAGTCGGCCAGGATATCCTCCCGAGCCACGCCCGCCAGCGAGAGCAGCAGCATGGCCAGAATGCCGGTGCGGTCCTTGCCCGCCGTGCAGTGGAAGAGTACACCGCCGGGCGCGGCCGCCAGGATACGCATGGCCCGTCCCACGCAGGTCAGTCGGTCCATGGCCTCAAAATAGGCCCTTCCGATGTCGGCCTCCAGATTGGGCAGCTTCTCAATTCCAACCAGCGGACAGTGGTGGTATAGAAAACCGGGCTGGCTGCGGAGCTGGTCCGGCTGACGCGCCAGTTCCTCCCCGCTGCGCAGGTCCACGATGGTGGTGATGTCCCGCTCCCGGAGCCATTGGATGTCCTGTTCGGACAGGCCAGCGGGGTTATCGCCCCGCAAAAAACGCTCCCAGACGGTAACGCCGTCGCCGGCGGGGTAGCCCCCCAGATCTCTCAGGTTGTTCATCTTCCCCAGGGGAATGCGCCGCAGCATAGCCTCTGCCTCCCATTGCCGATTCATTCAGACAGCTTAGTATACCAAATGATTCCGAAAAGCACAAGGTGAAGACGCTCGCAGCGCCTTCACCTCGCGGTTTTACACGATATGGTTGCGCAGGACACCGATCCCCTCGATCTCTACCTCTACCGTGTCGCCGGGCTGCATGGAGCCGATTCCCGCCGGCGTGCCGGTGGACACCACATCGCCGGGCTCCAGCGTGATCCCGGCAGTGATGAACTCCATGAGCTCGGGGATCTTGGTCATGAACAGGGAGGTACGGGAGGACTGGACCGTCTTGCCGTTGAGCCGGGTCTCCAGTTTCAGATCGGTGGGATCTACCTCGTCGGTCAGCACCGGCCCGGCGGGCGCAAAGCCGTCCATGCACTTGCCGCGGGTCCACTGGCCGTCCCCTTTCTGGACATCCCGGGCGGTAACGTCGTTGAGAATCGTGAAGCCGAGTATGTATTCCCACGCCTCGGCGGCCTTCACCCTGGATGCGGTCTTTTTAACCACGAAGGCCAATTCCCCCTCGTAATCCAGCCGCTGTACAAAATCCGGGGCGTGGATTTCGCCTTCCGGATCGTTGATGCAGTTATGGGTCTTCATGAAGAGGATGGGGCGATCTGGGATGCCCTCCCCCATCTCCACGGCATGATCGTAGTAGTTCTTGCCTACGCAGACGATCTTGCCGGGGTCGCAGGGGGCCAGAAGCTGGCAGTCCGCCACCTTCCACGCCTTCCCATCGTAGTACTCCGCGCCGTCATAAGGCGGCCACTTCAGTGTCCGTATCACATCGCCGTCCAGCACGCCCCAGCGCACCCGGCCCAGCCGGTTTGCACGCACATATTTCATTGCACACTCTCCCCCACTTGTTCCGATATTAGGGCCAGCAGCGCCTGCCGCCCTGCTCCCTTCTCAGCCGAAAAGGGAATCACCTTTACGGTATCCTCCAGCTCCAGGGTCTCCCGGATTCGCCGGAGATTGGGTTCGATCTCACTTTTCTTCAGCTTATCCAGCTTGTTGGCCACCACTGCATAGGGCCTGCCCGCCTGCTTGAACCAGGCCCCCATTGTGCAGTCATCCGCCGTCGGTTTGTGCCGCGCGTCCACGATCATGACCCCCAAGGTCATCAGAGAAGGGTCGTCAAACCAGGATTGAATCAGGCGGCCCCACCGCTCTTTTTCCGCCTTGGATACCTTGGCATAGCCATAGCCAGGCAAATCCACCAGGTAGAGCCTACCGTCGATCTTGAAATAGTTGATGTGGGTGGTCTTTCCCGGAGAATTGCCCACTCGGGCAAAATTTTTGCGGTTAAGCAGGCGGTTGATGACCGAGGACTTTCCCACATTGGACCGCCCGGAAAAGACTACCTGTGGCATACCGTCCCGGGGAAAGTCCTCCCGCTTGGCCGCTGAACGCACGAACTCCGCCTTTTGGAGATTGATCATATCCGTTCTCCCGTCACTGTTTCAGATTGAGACTGGCCTGCGCCCGTCTCGCCTCCTGACCGGTAAAGCCGGACAGGTCCGGCTGGACCTGGGACTCGTCGAAGTTCAGCGCGGCTGCCAGCACCTCGTCCACATGCTCCACGGGAATAAAGTGAAGGGCGCTGCGCACAGTCTGGTCAATCTCCGCCAGGTCGGGCGCATTCTCTGCGGGCAGGATCACTGTCCGCATCCCATTGCGCAGTGCGGCCATGGTCTTTTCCCGCAAGCCGCCGATGGGCAGCACCCGACCCCGCAGGGTGATCTCCCCGGTCATGGCGATTCCCCGCTTTACGGTGGCCCCGGTCAAGGCCGACACCATCGCCACCGCGATGGTGATGCCGGCGGAAGGTCCGTCCTTGGGGACCGCGCCCTCCGGGAAATGGACATGCAGATCCCTGGTCTTGTAAAAATCGGATGCAATCCCCAACTGCTGGGACCGACTGCGGATATAGGAGAGCGCCGCGTGAGCCGATTCCTTCATCACGTCGCCCAGGTTTCCGGTGAGCTCCACCTTGCCGGAACCCGGAACCACATTGACCTCCACTTGAAGTAGTTCGCCGCCCACCGAGGTCCAGGCCAGTCCGTTGACGACGCCCACCTGCTCTCCGCTGTCCAGCTTTTCCGGATGGTATTTTCTCACCCCAAGGTACCGCTCTAAATCATCTCCTGTAATGGAGATTTGCTTTACAGAATCGGATACAATATGCATCGCCGCCTTCCGGCTCAGGGCAGCCAGCTCACGCTCCAACACACGGACGCCGGACTCGCGGGTATAGCCGGTGATGACTTCCCGGATAGCGTCGTCCGTTAGCTTGAGCTGCGTCTTTTTCAGGCCATGCCGCTTCATCTCCTTGGGAAGCAGGTGGCGCTTGGCGATCTGCAGCTTCTCCTCATCGGTATAGCTGGTCAGTTCAATGACCTCCATCCGGTCCAGCAGCGGCCGCGGAATGGTCTCGGTGGTGTTGGCCGTGGTAATGAAGAGCACGTCGGATAGGTCATAGGGCAACTCTAAAAAGTGGTCCCGGAAGGTGCTGTTCTGTTCCGCATCCAGTACCTCCAGCAGGGCCGACGCCGGGTCGCCGTGGATATCGGAAGCCAGCTTGTCAATCTCGTCCAATAGCAGTAAAGGGTTACTGCTTTCCGCCTGTCGAATGGCGGAAATGATCCGACCAGGCATGGCGCCCACATAAGTCTTCCGGTGGCCGCGAATTTCGGCTTCATCGTGAACGCCGCCCAGCGAGATCCGAGCCAGCTTCCGATTCAGTGCCCGGGCCACGCTCATGGCGATGGAGGTCTTGCCCACGCCAGGAGGGCCCACCAGGCAGATGATCTGCCCCTTCAGGTCAGGCGCCAACTGCTTGACGGCCAGAAATTCCAAAATGCGCTCCTTGACCTTCGTCAGGCCGTAGTGGTCGGCGTCCAGTACTCTGCGAGCGGACTCCACATTGACACGCTCCCGTGTCTTCTTGCTCCAGGGCAGCTCCAGACAGATATCCAGATAGTTGCGGATCACTGTGGCCTCGGCCGATCCAAAGGGCTGCTTGGCCAGGCGGTCCACCTCTTTGTTGAGCTTTTCCGACACCTCCTGGGGGAGCCGCGCCTTTTTGATTTTCTGGCGGTACTCTCCCAGCTCACTGTCGCCGCTGTCCCCCTCGCCCAGTTCGCTCTGGATGGCCTTGAGCTGCTCCCGGAGAACGTAGTCCCGCTGGTTGCGGGTAAGCTGGTCCCGGACCTTGGACTGCATATCCTGCTCCAACTGGAGGATCTCCACCTCCCGTTTCAGGGCGTGGCATAGCCGCTCCAGGCGGCGCAAGGGACGAAGCTCCTCCAGAATAGCCTGCTTATCCCCCGCCCGCATGGCGATATTCTGGGCGATATAGTCGGCAATATAGCCCGGGTCCTCGCTGGCCAGTACGTGGATGAGCACGTCGCTGGTCATTCGGGGCGAGAGCTCGGTATAGGTCTCGAAAAGCTCATAGGTGCTGCGAATCAGGGCCTCGGTCCTGGGGGTATTGCGTACGGACTCCGGAATGGGCAACGTCTCTACCTGACCCTCCAGGAAGGGTGCAGTCTGCATCAGGCTCAACAGCTTGCCCCGGTCCTCTCCCTCCACCATGACCCGCACGTTGTCTCCCGGCAGACGCAGGATCTGTTTGACATTGGAGATGGTGCCCACGGAGAACAGATCCTCCTGCCGGGGCTCCTCCACCGCCAGATCCTTCTGGGTCACCAGAAACACCGGGGACCCGGAGGCCATAGCCTCGTCCAGGGCCTTGATCGACGCCTCCCGGCCCACGTCAAAGTGGAGCAGCATATTGGGAAAAATGGTAAGCCCCCGGAGAGCCAGTACCGGCATCGTGCTGATATCGGGATCAGCCTTCATGGAAAATCACTTCCTTTCAGGTTGCAAAACGAATAGAACAAGGAGGACGGAGCTCCGCCCCGCCCTCCTTGCGCTGTTATGACACGTTGCTGTTTCGGGGCTGCAGGCCGCCCCGCTCTGCCCGGAGCGCGGCGCCGCCCAGACGGGGCCTGGGCGGGCGTTCTGGATTCCGGACCAGCTCCGGCCGTACCTGCTCGGTGACGCAGGCGGGTGTGATGACCACTTTTTCGATGTCGGGCTGGTCGGGCACATCATACATGACCTGGGTCATGACCTCCTCCAGCACCGCCCGGAGTCCGCGGGCCCCGATGCCGCGCTGGATAGCCTTCTCGGCTGCCGCCTCCAGCGCCTCCGGCTGGAAATCCAATTCCACGTTGTCGTAAGCCAGCAGCTTCTGATATTGCTTTACCAGAGCATTTTTGGGCTCGGTGAGGATGCGGACCAGTTGCTCCTTTCCCAAGGACTGGAGCGCCGTGATGACGGGCAGGCGGCCCACCAGCTCGGGGATGATGCCAAACTTCAGCAGGTCGTGAGGCTGGACCTGCTTGAGAATGGCGGATACATCCCGGTCCTTGCGGCTCTCCACCTGGGCGCCGAAGCCGATGGCCTTCTTGTCCAGGCGCTGCTCGATGATCTTCTCGATGCCGTCGAAGGCGCCGCCGCAGATGAACAGGATGTTTTTGGTGTCGATCTGGATAAACTCCTGGTGGGGGTGTTTCCGGCCACCCTGAGGCGGTACGTTGGCCACGGTGCCCTCCAGGATCTTCAAAAGAGCCTGCTGGACGCCCTCGCCGGAGACATCCCGGGTAATGGAGGTGTTCTCCGACTTCCGGGCGATCTTGTCGATCTCATCCACATAGATGATGCCACGCTGGGCCAGCTCGATATCGTAATCGGCGGCCTGGACCAGGCGCAGCAGGATGTTCTCCACGTCATCGCCCACATAGCCGGCTTCCGTCAGGGTGGTGGCGTCGGCGATGGCAAAGGGCACCTTCAGGATACGGGCCAGCGTCTGGGCGAAGAGGGTCTTGCCGCAGCCGGTGGGTCCCATGAGCAGGATATTGCTCTTCTGAAGCTCCACGTCGTCTCCGCCGCCGAAGTAGATGCGCTTATAGTGGTTGTATACCGCCACCGAGAGGGCCACTTTGGCATCCTCCTGGCCGATGATATACTGGTCCAGCACGTCTCGGATCTCCCGGGGCGTGGGGATCACGTCGGGGATATCCACGTGCGCCTCTTCGGGTGCGGTCCCCGCGTCGTCCAAAATGCTCATACAGAGCTGGACGCATTCGTTGCAGATATAAGCGCCGGGTCCGGCAATGATGCGGGAGACCTGCTCCTGGTGCTTTCCGCAGAAGGAACAGCGGACCGGACGCTTTTCGTCATTTTTAGGCATAACTCAACCTCTTGAATCCACGGCAGCCGCCGTGCGTTTCTGCCAGCAGGAGCGGGAGCGCAAAACGCCCCCACTCCTGCTGACCGCGTATTACCGCTTATATGTGATGACTTTGTCGATGAGGCCGTAGGCGCAGGCCTCATCCGCGGGCATGAAGTGGTCGCGCTCGGTATCCACGGCGATCTGCTCCACAGACTTCCCGGTGTTCTCCGCCAGGATCTTGTTCAGCTTCTCGCGGGTACGCAGCATCCACTCGGCCTGGATCTTGATGTCGCTGGCCTGGCCCTTGGTGCCGCCGGAGGGCTGATGGATCATGATCTCGGCATTGGGTAGGGCAAAGCGCTTGCCCTTGGTCCCGGAGGACAGCAGAAAAGCGCCCATGCTGGCAGCCATACCGATGCAGATGGTGGATACGTCGCACTTCACGTACTGCATGGTATCATAAATGGCCATGCCGGCCGTGACAGACCCGCCTGGGCTATTGATGTAGAACTGAATGTCCTTGTCCGGGTCCTGCGCCTCCAGATAGAGGAGCTGCGCCACCACCAGGCTGGCGGTGGTATCGTTCACTTCCTCACCCAGAAAGATGATACGGTCGTTGAGCAGACGGGAGAAGATGTCATAGGACCGCTCTCCGCGGTTGGTCTGCTCTACTACATAAGGTACTAGGCTCATAATATGCTCTCCTTTTTGCGGCAGTCACGCTAAGAAAGTATACCCGGAGGCTGGAACATTATTCCTGGTTTCACTCCATAC